>NZ_NFIN01000002.1 GCF_002161765.1 Bacteroides sp. An322
CTTAGCAGCATATGGCTTTTCTTGCAAATTTAGTGGCTTTCATTCCATTAGAAAAGCTGCACCATCGGACTTAACAGATTTTAGTACATTTATCACCACACAGAGTAATGAATAGTGGGAGATGTATTCTTCGTTATTAACTTTTAATTATTAACTATTAACTAAATATCGTGATTCCTCATCCGATACTCCGCCAATTCCTCATACTTGGTTCCCGGACGTCCGTAGTTGCAATACGGATAGATGGAAATGCCCCCGCGCGGAGTAAAGATACCCGTCACTTCGATGTATTTCGGATCCATTAGGCGGATAAGGTCTTTCATGATGATGTTTACGCAATCTTCGTGGAAATCCCCGTGATTGCGGAAGCTGAAGAGATACAGCTTTAAGCTTTTGCTTTCCACCATTTTCACATCGGGCAGGTAGCTGATGCGGATTTCCGCAAAATCAGGCTGGCCCGTAATAGGGCAAAGGCTGGTGAATTCAGGACAATTAAAGCGCACCCAATAATCGTTTTCGGGATGCTTGTTGGTGAATGCTTCTAATACTTCGGGGGCATAGTCCTGCCGGTAGGCGGTGGTCTTGCCCAAGATAGTCAGTTCGTCTTTTCTTTCCATGTTCAATTTGCTAATGTATGTGATTTTTTCACCACAGATTACACAGATTTTTAAATTAAAAATATGAATGTTCGTATTTCATTAAATTACCTGTAGGGGCGTATTGTATACGCCCCGAAAACATCCACTTGTATAATTAGTGCATTCGGGCGTATGCAATACGCCCCTACATTGACTTTTTGCGGATATTCATATTAAAATTGAGAATTGAAAATTAAAAGTTAGAATGCCGCACGGATAACTTTTAATTTTTAACTATTCATTTTTAATTGGTTCAAGTATTTCTCTAATCCTTCGCGGCGCAATTTGCAGGCGGGGCAATGTCCGCATCCGTCTCCGGGGATTCCGTTGTAGCATGTCAGGGTTTCGTGGCGCACTAAGTCGAGCACGCCCAGTTCGTCCGCCAATGCCCATGTCTGCGCTTTGTCTATCCACATCAAGGGGGTATGGATAACGAATTGCTCGTCCATGGCGAGGTTGAGCGTGACGTTGAGCGATTTGATGAACGAATCCCTGCAATCGGGATAGCCGCTGAAGTCGGTCTGCGATACGCCCGTCACGAGATGCCGGATGCCTCGTTCGCGGGCATATACGGCGGCGATGCTCAAGAAGAACAGGTTGCGCCCGGGTACGAACGTGTTCGGGAAGGTGTCTTCGGGTTTCGTTTCGTCCATCGGAATGGAAGTGTCGGTGAGCGAGTTTTTGCCCAGTTGCCCGATAAGAGGCACGTCCATCACATCGAAATGCACTTCCGCCTTTCGTGCGATTTCGCGTGCGATTTCCACTTCCTTCACGTGTTTTTGCCCGTAGAGGAAACTGAGTGCATACACTTCCTCGAAATGTTTCTTTGCCCAAAACAGGCAGGTGGTAGAGTCTTGCCCCCCACTGAATACGACTAATGCTTTGTTTGGATTCATGTTCGTTGATTTTTATTTCAACGCAGAGACGCAAAATCGCGGAGAATATCTTTTTAAGGAGTTAAATAAATATAAGAACTCTGCGCTTTTGCGTCTCTGCGTTCAATTATATAAATTCAGATTTCCTTAATCCGGAGAATATTATAGGAGATGCCTTCATCGAATACGTCGGTATGGTCTATCCGCTTGATGTAGCGCACCACACGCACGGTGACGGGCAACACGATGATTTCGTATGCCGTTTTGAGCACAACCTGCACCAGCATCATCTTGCCTAATTCATTCACAGGCATCAGCCCGCCGAATGCTAACGGGAAGAAGATGAGCGAGTCGGCACTTTCGCCCAGCACGGTAGAGAAGATAGCACGCATCGAAAAATGCTTGCCTCCCGATGCTATCTTCATGCGGCTCATCACGTAAGCATTGATGAACGAACCAGCCAAAAAAGCTAACAGGCTGGCTATGGCGATGCGGGGAGCCATGCCGAACACGAAGTTGAACCCTTCTTCGCCTTCCCAAAACGGAGCGGCGGGGAGTGCCACGGCAAGCTGGCCCATGGCTACGGTCATGAAGTTCATCGCGAAGCCCAGCCATATAATAAGGCGCGCCTTGCGGAAGCCCCACACTTCGGCGATGCAATCGTTGATGATGTAAGAGATAGGGAAGACAATCAGCCCTGCGGTGACCGCTACGGGACCTGCCTGAATGACTTTGGTTTCTAAGAGGTTTGCTGCTACGAGGCAGACACAAAACACGATGCCCAAAACCATAAAGGGCACCGATACGAGGTTTTCTTGTTTCATTTTGCTCCTGTTTTTTACGTGGTTGTCCTAGAATACACGGGTTTTGGGTGCAAAATTACGTATTATTTGCCGATTCGCCAAGAAAACTTTATCTTTGTACGTCACTTTTTTATTGCTTAACTATGGCAAAGAACAATCTTTTGACGGAAGAACTGAATTACATCGGGGGGAGCAAGACTCCTACACATCTGCATCTGTGCACTTATACACCTACGGCGGTGGAAAGCCACGACGGTGACACGATAGACGACATACTGCCCCATTTCAAGTCGGGAGCGATGCACTGGATTCAGGTGCACGGGCTGAAGGATACAGAGGAGGTACGGAAGGTGTGCCAGCATTTCAATATCGGTTTCCTCACCGAGCAGGACATCCTCAATTCGCTTCACCTCACTAAGATAGAAGAACACGATGCTTACAATGTCGTTATCCTGAAGTTGCTTTCCCCCTCCGGAGAAAGCAACGAATACCAGCCCCAGCAGCTTTGCGTGGTGCAAGGCGAAAACTATTTGCTTACCTTCACCGAAAACGACACCGACTTCTTCGATGAAATTTATACGGCAATAAAAGACAATGTGCTGAACATCCGCTCCCGTTCGTCCGATTTCTTGTTAAGCGTTATCTTGAATAGCGTAATGACCAACTTCATGTCCATCATTTCCGAAATGGAAGACCGGTTGGAGGATTTAGAAGAGAGGCTGCTCTCGCCTGAAATGGAAGACCCTACGATAGGCGACCTTCACGCATACCGCCGCAATTACCGCCTGATAAAGAAATGTGTCCTTCCCTTAAAAGAACAGATAACAAAGCTTTTCCATTCGGGGAACAGCCGCCTGCTCCACAAGGCAAACCATCCTTTCTTCAGCGATGTGAACGACCACTTGCAGTTCGTCCTTCAGACTTTGGAAGGATGCCGGGACCTCTTGGAGGCATTGGTCGACATGATTCTTTCGGGGAACGACCGCCGGATGAACGGCATCATGAAGCAACTCACCGTAGTGTCCACCATCTTTATTCCGCTTACCTTTTTGTCAGGGATTTGGGGAATGAACTTCCGTGTGATGCCCGAATTGGAGTGGGAGTACGGTTACCTCTACGCCTGGGGGCTGATGTTGATGACGGCGGTAGGTGTATGCATATATATCCGGCGGAAGAAGTGGTACTGAATGAGTTAATGTTTTAATAAAAGAAAGCGTATGAGAAAGAAAGAATTATATCAGCAGGTAATTGCCTATTTTGAGCAGGCGATGCCCGTGGCAGAGACCGAACTCCATTACGACGACCCGTTCCAACTGCTCGTAGCGGTTATCCTCAGTGCGCAATGCACCGACAAGCGCGTCAATCTGATTACCCCGCCCTTGTTCCGTGATTATCCCACGCCCGAAGCGATGGCTTCCGCCACGCCCGAAGTGATTTACGAATACATTCGCAGCGTGAGCTATCCCAACAACAAGGCACGCCACCTTGTAGGCGCGGCGCAGATGCTAGTGCGCGATTACGGAGGGCAGGTGCCCGATACGTTGGAAGAACTGGTGAAGCTCCCCGGTGTAGGACGGAAGACAGCAAACGTAGTCCAAAGCGTGGTGTTCCATAAAGCCACAATGGCGGTCGACACTCACGTGTTCCGCGTAAGCCACCGCATCGGGCTCGTGCCCCCTTCCTGTACTACCCCGCTCGCCACCGAGCGTGAGCTGGTGAAGAATATTCCCGAACAGCTGATACCGAAAGCCCACCATTGGCTCATCCTTCACGGTCGTTACGTTTGCACGGCGCGCAATCCCAAATGTACCGAATGCGGGTTGAACGGCATCTGCACCTTCTCCGGTGCCATTTCGTCCATCGGGTTCCCAGTCAAATAAACAGAATAGTCAATCATAGTCTTAGTTTAGTTAATAGTTAATAATTAATAGTTCTCTCTCGTTTGTCATCCTGAGCAAAGTGAAGGATCTCGTTTACATCCACGTGTATGCATTCGAGATGCTTCACTCCGTTCAGCATGACAATGGTTGGTAAATGAAAATTTTCATAACGCAAATTTACGCATTCCGCTCCGCATGGCAATGGATTTGAAACGGGTGGATGTAAAAATCTGTTAACGGATTGGGTGATATTTACATGTTTTCATGCTAACCTGCTGAATATATGTTGTTTACAAATAGAATCAATGTATTGTTAAGGTATTTGTTTCTGTTTTCCTGTTTTGCTAACTGTAATCTGTAAGGCGTAAGACAAAATTTTAGTGCAGGTCTGCTTCATTAGGAAAAGACACACGGAAATCTTACGCCTTACAGATTACAGTTTAGTAAATTCGATTTTCATCATTTGGCAATGGAGAACTTACTAAAAATTATTATATATATATTTATATATATAATATATTATATGTAATATTTTTTCATCCGTCAATTTTGCATTTTTCATAAACTGTAATCTGTAAGGCGTAAGATTTCTATAAAAAGTGCATATAAATACATGAACTGACTCGGATATTTGCGTATGCCTTCGAAAATAATTGCGCCGCGCAAACCGATGCGTCAGGGTATTGCATAATTCAAAACTTTTTCGTACTTTTGTAAGGTAAACCAAAAACTAATGCTATGACACTATCCGACCAATTCCTGACTCTTATCGCTTTTCCGTTTTGCTTTGTAATCCAGTTAGTTACAATAGATAAGGTAGTTTCAAACTACCTCATCTCCGGAGATGATATAATTTCAAATTATCCCATCGGATGGAGGGGTGTAAGTTTGGCTAACACCCCTTCGGGAGATAACCTCGTTCCTTGTCACCCTGGCTTGCAATCTAGCGTAAACGAGCTGCGGATTTGCAATCATGAGTGGTCGGAAGATTTGATAAAGGCGGTGAAAACCGTCCAACAATATGTAACCGTAGGTTCGCTCGCTTACCAGCGGTTACGTATCATTGAGCCTCTTCAAGGCTCTGTTTATGATAAAGCGTATCCGACAAAATCTTTTCAACCACTCATGATTGCAAATCCGGCGAATAAAATCATCTGTGTAAATCTGTGTTTCCTCTGTGTCTTCTGTGTGCCATAATATAAGCTATGTTAAAAGCAGGGTTTTCAAAAAAGAAAACTTTCGGAATGTTTGGATATTAATAAGGTTTTGTATACCAGTGTGTTGTGATTTTGTTTTGGAAAACTTTCTTTTTTGTTTTGTAGATTGAAAAAACATCTTTAGCTTTGTATCGCTTTATGAACGGCTAAAGATTTTAATCAAAAAATACTCATTAATCGTGGAAAAACAAACGTACAGTTACGACGAAGCGTATGATGCCTCGTTGGATTATTTTAAAGGAGACGAGCTTGCTGCCCGCGTATGGGTGAACAAGTATGCGGTGAAAGATTCTTTCGGGCATATCTATGAAAAGTCTCCGGAGGACATGCACTGGCGCATTGCAAACGAAGTGGCTCGCATCGAAGCCAAGTATCCGAACGGATTGAGCGCACAGGAGTTGTTCGGCCTGTTCGACCATTTCAAGTACATCATTCCGCAGGGGAGTCCGATGACGGGCATCGGGAATGACTATCAGATTGCTTCTTTGTCGAATTGTTTCGTTATCGGGCTGGATGGGGAAGCCGATTCGTATGGTGCCATTATCCGTATCGACGAAGAGCAGGTGCAGCTGATGAAACGCCGGGGCGGGGTAGGGCACGACCTTTCCCACATCCGTCCGAAAGGTTCGCCGGTAAAGAACTCGGCGTTGACTTCTACGGGTTTGGTTCCGTTTATGGAGCGTTACTCCAACTCTACCCGTGAGGTGGCTCAAGACGGACGCCGCGGGGCGTTGATGATGACGGTGTCTATCAAACATCCCGACTCGGAAGCGTTCATCGACGCCAAGATGACCGAGGGGAAGGTGACCGGAGCCAATGTGTCGGTGAAGATAGACGATGAGTTTATGCGGGCAGCCGTAGAGAACCGTCCGTATATGCAGCAGTTCCCGATTGACTCGGCAGACCCGAAAGTGAAGAAGGAAATCGACGCTTCGGCTTTGTGGAAGAAGATTGTACACAACGCGTGGAAGTCGGCAGAGCCGGGCGTGCTGTTCTGGGATACGATTATCCACGAGTCGGTGCCCGATTGTTATGCCGATTTGGGTTTCCGCACCGTATCTACCAACCCGTGTGGCGAGATTCCTTTGTGTCCGTACGATTCGTGCCGCTTGCTTGCCATCAACCTGTATTCATACGTGGTCAATCCGTTTACGCCCGAAGCGTATTTCGACTTCGACTTGTTCAAGAAGCATGTCGGGCTTGCCCAGCGGATTATGGACGACATCATCGACCTCGAACTGGAGAAGATTGAAAAAATCATGGAGAAGATTGATTCCGACCCCGAAAGCGAGGAAGTGAAAGGGACGGAACGCCACTTGTGGGAAAAGATTTACCGCAAGTCGGGCATGGGACGCCGCACCGGTGTGGGCATCACCGCCGAGGGTGACATGTTAGCTGCCATGGGATTGCGTTACGGGACAGAAGAAGCCACCGAGTTTGCTGAACAGGTACAGAAAACCATTGCGTTGGAAGCCTACCGTTCTTCGGTCAATATGGCGAAAGAACGCGGCGCATTCGAGATATATGATACGGAACGCGAAAAGAACAATCCGTTCGTGAGCCGCATCCGTGAAGCCGACCCGGAACTTTACGAGGAGATGAAGAAATACGGACGCCGCAACATCGCGTGTCTGACTATTGCTCCTACGGGTACGACCAGCCTGATGACACAGACCACGTCGGGCATCGAGCCGGTATTTATGCCGGTCTATAAACGCCGCCGCAAGGTGAACCCGAATGACGAGAATGTGCGTATCGACTTCGTGGACGAGACGGGCGACGCTTTCGAAGAATACTTGGTGTTCCACCATAAGTTCCTGACGTGGATGAAAATGAACGGTTACGACCCCGATAAGCATTATACGCAAGAAGAGATTGACGAATTAGTGGCGAAATCTCCTTATTATAAAGCAACTTCGAACGATGTAGACTGGCTGATGAAGGTGAAGATGCAAGGACGCATCCAGAAGTGGGTAGACCATTCGATTAGCGTGACCATTAACCTGCCGAACAACGTGGATGAGGATTTGGTGAACCGCCTGTATGTAGAGGCATGGCGTTCGGGCTGCAAGGGATGTACGGTGTACCGCGACGGTTCGCGTGCCGGCGTGCTGCTCTCCGCCAAGAAGAAAGACGATAAGAAAGAAGAAGAGGAATGCCATTGCAAGCCGCCTCAAGTAACCGAAGTACGTCCCCGCGTGTTGGAAGCCGACGTGGTGCGTTTCCAGAACAACAAAGACAAGTGGGTGGCATTTGTCGGTTTGCTTGATGGGTATCCGTATGAAATCTTTACCGGTTTGCAGGATGACGATGAAGGCATCGTGCTTCCGAAGTCGGTCACTCGTGGGCGCATCATCAAGAACTATGACGAGAACGGTGTGAAGCGTTACGATTTCCAGTTTGAGAACAAACGTGGCTATAAGATGACGGTAGAAGGCTTGTCCGAGCGTTTCAATAAAGAATATTGGAATTATGCGAAGCTGATATCGGGCGTGTTGCGTTACCGGATGCCGATTGAGCAGGTAATCAAGTTGGTCAATTCGCTCCAGCTGGATAGTGAGAATATCAATACGTGGAAGAATGGTGTGTCGCGCGCGTTGAAGAAATATGTATTGGACGGTACCGAAGCCAAAGGCGTGAAATGTCCGAATTGCGGCAATGAGACGTTGGTTTATCAGGAAGGTTGCCTGATATGCAAGACGTGCGGCTCTTCGCGTTGCGGATAAGAGATAATAAAAACGCAGAGACGCAAAAGCGCAGAGGAATAATTTAATATGAATGTTTGCATTTCACACAATTGGCTTTTGCGTCTCTTCGTTCGATAAATGAAAACACCCAGAAAATGAAACCTACTCAGATGTATGTCCGCTTGGACGGATTAAGATTTTATGCCCGCCACGGCGTTTTGCCTCAAGAAACGAAGGTCGGCGCGGAATTTACCGTAGATTTGCGCCTTGCTGCTGATTTCTCTTGTGCCGCGGAGACGGACGAATTGGAAGGCACGCTCAATTACGCGGAAGTGTTCGAGCGCGTAAAGGCAGAAATGGAGATTCCTTCCAAGCTATTGGAACATGTCGCTTACCGTATCGCCCGAAGGCTCCTTCACGATTTTCCGGCTTTGACCGAAGTGCAAGTCGGTGTCTATAAGCAGAATCCGCCGATGGGCGCCGATGCCCGAAGAGTCGGGGTTGAGGCGGTGTATCGGCGGTAATCTCTTATTCTGCAATGCTGACTTCTAACGGATTGCGCACTTGTTGGCTGAATGATTTCAGGTAATCGGTCCAGTCTTTATCACTGGGGAAGCCGTATTTGCTCCAGCCCGACCCCCAATAATAAACAAAGGTGTCATTGGGTTGATACGTACAGACTCCCAATACGTGTCCTAAAGCGTCTCCTATGGGCTTATCGAAAAGCTGCACTTTGGTTTCGAGGTCTGAGTCGGGGAATACGGCTCCTACGTAAACAATGCCGTTATCCGCTTTGGCATCGGTGGTAGGGTCTGCATACGCCGTGTAGCCTTCTTCTGCGCTATGGGAATAGCCTTCCGGGTTAGCCGCATGGATGACCAGTCCGCCCGTTACGGGAGTGGGTTGGGATAAGTTGGCGTAAGTTACGATTGTCTTGTTCAGTTGCGAGCCTTTATCCAACTGGATGATGCGGGTTTCGATGACATTCGAATCGTTTTTGATGATTAACGGGTTAAAGGTAAGTTTCATGGTGAAACGCAAAGGGCCGTTATCCAGTATTTCATATTCTTTGTAGCAATACGGATAAACGATGCTGGAATCCGGCATCAGGGCAGATGTTCCTCCTCCCAATGTAGGTCCTACGGCATAGCAATCCATACCGTTGCCGTGATCTACGTGATAGGAAATCTTGTTTATCAGTTCGTTTGCTTCTTTTTTCTTGCCTGCTTTCTGCAGAGCGTGGATTTGTGCCCAAGACGCAGAATCCAGTTCCAATGCATAGCGGTCTTCTACGACTAAGTTTTCGGTGCTTTTGGTGAAAACATCATACCCGTATGCTTTTTCTCCGGTCTTTTGCAGAGCAGGACCATAAGCGCGGTAAGCCGCCCGGTCGTTTTCCCAAGCGATGTCGTCCAGTCTTTCCGGATATTGGCGTCCAAATACGGTTGTAGTCACTTGCGAAGGTGTTCCTTGCTGTATCGTATAATTGCAGGATGCATTTGCGCTTACCGAAGCCGGGAAAATAAGTTGGTCATCGTAAGTCAATTGATAGGGGATTTCTTGTGCCTGTTCATTGTAAATGACAAGCTGGGCTGTATCGGGCAGATGGAGCCGCTGGTAGATTTGGGTAATAGGTATTTCTACCATTTCACCTGCACGGTTAAAGTCAAGAAGGTTGGTTACGGTTATTGTTACCGATTCGGGATTTCCGCATCCGCATAAGCAAATGGCGGCGCATGTTGTTGCGGCAAAGATTGTTTTTTTCATACGTTTTGTTTTTATTTCGGGTTAGATAAATTCTTATGATAAGGCAAAGATAGTCTTTTGGAAGGATTGTGCAACCGATTTGACCCGAAAAAATAGTTGTTCTGAATCGTTTTCTTCAATGTGCATTTATTTCTTGCTTCGCAGGATAAAAAAACATCTTTCTATTGAGTAAATGCCGTCTCTTATCCGTATCTTAGTGTAAAAATAAAAACGAATGTTGTTATGAAAATGAGATTTTGGTATATGATTCTTTTGTGGACGGGCATTTGCTTATCCGCAATGGGACAGACAGAAGGCTTGCCGCAAGGGCATCCCCGATACTTGACGAATGCCGATGGCAAGCAAGAGACATTAAGATTGATAAAGGAAGAAGCGTGGGCACAAGATGTGTTCGATAAATTGAAACAACGTACCGACCGCTATGCCGACCGGGGCGAAGACTGGCTGTCCTCGCGCTTGCAGATGTATTGGAACACCCGTGCTACGGAGGTATATATAAAAGGAGAGGTGTACGACCACGCGGGAGGTGAAGCCGCTCCGGCTCCTACGGTGGTGTTTACCGGCGCACGGAGCCATGCCACTAATTACCGCCGCCCGAAGTTAGAGGAATTGCAGCCCTATCAGGAAGACCCGAAGGGGATGTATCTGGCAAATTCGGCTTTGGAAGGCAATCCCTACGAATGGGTGAGCATCGGTAAGACAGGGCGGATGATAGAGAGCATCAACCGGGAGATAATGGGCTATGCACGCGATGCCGCTTTCTTGTGGTGGCTGACCGGCGAGGAGAAATACGCCCGCATGGCGGCATCGGTGTTCGATACGTATATGACGGGGATTTATTACCGGAACGTGCCGGTGGACTTGAACAACGGGCACCAGCAGACATTGGTCGGCATGACTTCGTTCGAGGTCATTCACGAAGACATCTTGAATGAATTAGTCCCCTTGTATGATTTCCTTTATGATTACGTGAAGCAATCCCGTCCCGAAAAGATGCCGGTTTATGCCGCGGCATTCAAGAAATGGATAGAGAACATTATCGCCAACGGTGTGCCTCATAATAATTGGAACTTGATTCAGGCACGTTTCATCATGAACGTAGCAATGATATTGGAAGACGATGCCGCTTATCCCGACCGGAAGGGGAGGGAGTATTACATCGACTATGTGGTGAACCAATCTTCCCTCCGCCAGTGGTCATTGAAGCAATTGGCGGATTACGGCTTCGATTCCGATACGGGGATTTGGGCGGAATGTCCGGGATATAGCATGAACGTAGTGGGCGATTATGTATCGTTCGCCAATCTGTTCGACCGTAATTTGAAGATGGATTTGACCAAGCAGATACCGGTTATCCCGAAAGCCGTGGAAGCCTTGCCTCAATACCTGTTCCCCAACCGGATGCTTTGCGGATGGGGCGACACGCATCCCGGAGCGTTGCGCACTGATGTGTTCCGATATCTGATTTATAATGCACAATTGTATGGCAAGAAAGCCGAGGAGGAGAAATTCACGGCAATGCTCCGCTTGTTTGACCCGTTGGCAGGGCAAATGCGGGAAGGCACGCAGAAGATGCCCGTAGCCGTTACTTCCTTTTTTGCCGACAAGCCTTTAGAGTTAGACAAGTCTGTGAAAGCAGGGAAGATAGATGATTATGTGACTCCTACGTTTTATGCGCCCAATGTCAGCTGGCTGGTGCAACGCAACGGGATGCATCCGGAACATAGCCTGATGGCATCGGTGAACGGGAGTGAGGGCAATCATGCCCACGCCAACGGCATCAGCCTGGAATTGTATGGCAAAGGCTATGTATTGGGTCCCGATGCCGGAATCGGGAAGACGCTTTATCAAGGATTGGATTACTTGGAGTATTATAGCCAGTTCCCTTCACACAACACGGTATGCGTGGACGGCATCTCGTCGTATCCCGTGATGAAGAGCAACCATGCTTTCCGCTTGCTGAACCTTTATCCCGCTTCAGGGGCAAAGGTGGATTACCAGCCGGTGAGTTATAGCAATGTCTATTTCCGCGAGCCCGAGACCTATGCCGACCAAACTCGTTTGGTAAGTATCGTCAATACCGGTGATTCTACGGGCTATTACATCGATGTGTTCCGTAGCCGGAAGATAGAAGGAGGCGACAAGATGCACGATTATTTCTATCACAATTTGGGTCAGACGATGGCATTGGACGTTTCGGACGGAAGTAAGCTCGATTTGCAACCTACGCAGGAACTGGCGTTTGCCGGAGCGCATTTGTATGCCTACTCCTATATCTATAACCAGCGCGGTGCGGAAACCGCCAAGGACATCAAGGCGGATTTCACGATCCAAATGCCTGATAGCGACCATATCACGATGTCGATGTGGATGAAGGGAGAGCCGGACCGTAAGGTGTTTTCTGCCCTTAGTCCGATGACCGAAGGCTTGAGCCGCATCAAGCAGATGCCTTACGTGATAGCCGACCAGCCTACGCTGACTTTCATAGCCCGTCAGAGCGGAGAGGCATGGAACCGTCCGTTCGTGTCGGTTTTCGAGCCTCATACGGCAAAAAGTGCTCCTTCCCGCATCAGGTCCGTATCCTTCCCGCAGGTTTCCGCCGATAAGGAAGGAAGCCATGCAGGCATCCGAGTGGAACAAACGGATGGGGCTATCGACCTTATCCTTTCGTCCGACCAATCGGACGCGCAATGTTCAGCGGAAGGTTTATCTGCCAAAGCCACGTATGCGCTAAGCCGGGAGAAAGCGGGCGAGGTAATAATGGCATTCATGGGTGGAGGCACTTTGCTGGAAACGGGAAACATCCGCATTCAGTCGGAAGAACCCGCCGATGTTTTGTTGGTTAAGGATGCGGACGGCTGGCATTACACCGCTTCTTGTCCGTGTGTGGTATCGGTAGACGGGAATGTTTCCCATTTGAGTATTGCACAAATAAAAACGCCTCTAATGTTTTCAAGGTAAAAAAGATATTACTATTTTTGTTCGCCTTAAATTTTTCGGTGTATCTGAATAAGACAAATGAGAGAACAAATAAAGACAATAATCGTAATGGTGGGCATCCTGTTGCTGGCGGTCTTGCAAGCGGCGGGTATGCCTTCTTTGCATAATTTCCGTAGCTTGTCGGTTTCCGACGGGTTGTCCGATTTGGTGGTGAACGCTTGCTACAAAGACCGGCAAGGCTTTGTGTGGTTCGGGACGAATGTTTCGCTCGAACGGTTCGACGGTGTCCGGCTGAAGCATTACCTGATAAAGGGAAAGAGTGAAAACCTGAAGCGGGTGTATGCCATTGCCGAAACGCAAGGAAACGAACTATGGGTTGGTGCCGATGTAGGCTTGTTGCGCTTGGATAAGGCTTCCGACCAGTTAGTGGCAATAGACCCGACTCAGATAGATACGCCGGTATATTGCTTGCTCTCGGACGGGAAAGAGACGTTGTACATCGGTACACGGAAAGGCCTGTTCATCTATCAGGCGGGTAAGTTGGAGCATCTTTTGCCCGATAAGAATGTGTTTTCGCAATGGAATGAAGTGCGGGGATTAAATCAAGACGCCAATGGACGCTTGTGGATGACTACTTCCAAGGGTGTGGTTAGAGTGGAGCTTGCAAATAAAAAGGTGGAAACCTATCCTTACCGCAGTCCGCTTTATTCGGTGACGAGTGTGGGCGATACTTTGTATGCGGGAACGATGAACGAAGGCATTGTGGCGTTCGATATGCGGACGGCTGAGTTCCGTAACTATGTAGATGTGGGTTGTTCGGTCATTTCTTCGCTTTCCACCGACGGTAAAGACCTGCTCTATGTGGGCACCGATGGCAACGGTGTGCATATCGTTTCGGTAAGTCAAGGCAAAGTGATAAAGTCTTTCCGTCACGAGACCGGAAACGGGTCGAGCATCCGTTCCAATTCGGTTTATTCGTTGCTGGTAGACCGTGACGGGCTGATGTGGATTGGTTTTTATCAGTTGGGGGTAGACTATACCTTATACAAAAGCGGGTTATTTACTACTTATAAATACCCTCCGGTATTTGATACGCAAGATATGCCCGTCCGTACCATTGCTTTCCACGGTGAGGAGAAGTTGATTGGCTCGCGTGACGGATTGTATTTTATCAATCAAGGCAAGAAGATATTCCAAAGTTTTCACCGCCTTCGTGCCAATATGATTATTTCTAGTTGTTATTTCGAGGGGAAATATTACATCGGGACCTATGGGGGAGGTATGTATGCCTTCAATCCGGAAACGCTGGAGTTGAGTGATTTTGACCCGAATACCCGCAATCCGTTTCTTTCAGGACATATCTTTTGCATTCGTGCCGATGCAGAGGGAAACTTGTGGATAGGCACGTCGGCAGGGCTTTTCCGGTACCGTGGCGGGAAACAGGAGGCTCATTACACCAGTGCCAACTCGAAACTGCCCGAAGGCAACATCTACGAAATCTTCTTCGACTCTTCCCGCAAAGGCTGGATATGTACGGAAAAAGGTCTTTGCATTTGGGACGCTTCTTCCGAAAGCATTAAGTCGGACGTCTTCCCCGAAGGGTTTATTCATAAAGAAAAAGTAAGGGTGGTGTACGAAGATTCCCGGCATAATTTGTATTTTTTGCCCGAAAAGGGAACGTTGTTCGTATCCGACCTTTCCATGAGCCGGTTTAACCGCTATAGCCATGCGTTGCTTCAGGACAAGGCGTTGATGTCTATCATAGAAGATAACGAAGGGTGGTTGTGGCTCACTACGAACAACGGTATTTACCGGTATGACAAAAAGGATGTCGTGATGCCTTATAACCTGACGGACGGTATTCTCAGCCCTATCTTCATCAATTGTTTCCCTGTAAAAGATGAGCAAGGGGTGCTTTGGTTCGGTAATTCAAAAGGCTTGGTTTACTTGGATATCCGTCAAATCAAGGCGTTGCAGAAGCCGCCTTACAAGTTGGCGATATCAGATGTATGGGTAAATGGGAAACCGGTCGCTTCGGAAGTATGGAATACGGGACGACCGGATGAAGTGCGTTTGGATGAGGCGCAAACGAGTTTAACCATCCAATTTTCGGCATTGAATTATACCGACCCTTCCAATATGTTTTATGAATACAAATTAGAAGGGGCGGAAGACGACTGGAATCCGTTGATTGGCAAGTCGTTTGTTTCTTTCTACAATTTGCCTTCGGGTGATTATACGTTCCGGGTGCGGAGCATCGGTTTGCCCGATACCGAAACCGTGCTTGCGCTTCAGATTGGTTCGCCGATAGGAGCGTGGCTCTATACGGTAGTGTGTTTGGGCATATTGATAGTGGGAGGCGGAACCAGTTTTCATCTATGGCGGAAAAGGAAATTGCGTTCTTTGCCTATAGCCGTCCAGCCGGTGCTGGAACATGTCGTGCCGGATGCGGATAATCGGGAAGTGCTTCAAAGTATCATGGACGGTTCGTTGGGGGCTGAGATGCCTTTATTAGCCGACGAGGAGGAAGAAACGAAAGAGGAAAAAGAAAAGTATAAAGCCTCTAAGGTCAGTACGGAAGAGTGCCGCCGGATACAAAAAATGTTGGAAGACGCCATGCGGAAAGCAAAACCTTACCGCAATCCCGACTTGAAGATAGCCGACTTGGCAACGTTGACGGGAGTGACTTCGCATGCGCTTTCTTATTTCTTTAACCAATACTTGAAAAAGAGCTATTACGATTACATCAACGAATACCGGGTGGAAGAGTTCAAACGGCTGGTCGTTGATGAACAATATGCCAAATATACCTTAGAGGCATTGGCGGAAGTGTGCGGCTTCAGTTCGCGTGCCTCTTTCTTCCGTTCCTTTAAGAAGGTGGCGGGCATTACTCCAAATGAATACATCAAGCAGCTCAGCCGATAAGCATTTTTTCCGAAGATAACTGCATGTAAAATACGATTAGTAATCGTATCGCGTGACGATTACTAATCGTACAGCTGAACGATTACTAATCGTACCGGCGTAGCAGTTATATTGCATTTGCAAATACTATTATATTTATTGGGTAGATGAACGGTATTTCTATGTCATCTGTATGCGGTAGGAATCGTCTTTGTTTAGTAAAGATGCGGATAAAGCTGCCCTTAGCGTATCATCCAATTATTTGAGACTCGATGTAACGGCTTTGTAATTCGTTGGTAATAGGAACGTTACGATTTATCTTGTCTAACCCTATCCGTTGAGATAGCTTGACCCTTAAAAAATTTTTGCTTTTCTTATCTCTGCCTTACTTTTGCGGTGTAATCATTAAACCAAAACACTAATGGCATGGAAAACCGTACTGAAAAATCTGACAGGCTAATAGCAGAATATTATGAAGAGCACCGCTCCTCTATATTCTTCTATATCTACCGACGCATCAATGATGAAGGTGATGCGGAAGACCTGGTTCAAGACGCTTTTTTACGATTGTTAGAGTATCGAATGATGATCCGCCGCGACACCTTAAAGTATTTCCTTTTTACGATAGTGCGGAATCTGTTGAACGACTACCTGCGTCGTTATTATAAAAGGCAGGAAATCGATAGGTATTTATATGATATGCTCCCGGTATCGACCGTAGAGCCTGAGAGCCGGATTGTGGCGGACGACCTTCGCCGGATGGAAATCCGAAGGGTGTCCGCGCTTCCGGAACAGAGACGTAAGGTTTATGAGATGAACCGTTTTCAGGGTAAGTCATCAGAAGACATTGCAGAAGAATTGAACCTTTCCCGCCGTACGGTAGAGAACCATTTGTTCATCAGCCGGAAGGAAGTGCGAGAGTTTATCCGTCAGTGTATCTGATAACTGGCAATTAGATAGATGTGACAACACTATACTTTAAATTTAATTATATGAATATGTGTAATATGATGAGAAAAAGTTCATGGAAATCGGCTTTGGTGAAAGGATGTTTTGCCATGGTTGTTTTAGGAGCTTTGTCTATTGGGGCAACTTCCTGTTTAGATGAAGCAGACGAACGGGTCGAGATTGACAATTCAGCTCCAGCCCAAGTGACGAATGTACAGACTTCAGCCGGACCGGGCGAAGTGTATTTGACATGGAATATTCCTCAAAGTTCCAGTTTTATGTACACTAAGATTGAATATCTGGATGCAAAAGGTGAGATGCAGTATCAGATTATTTCGAAAGAGCGGGCGGATGCCAACGGACGGTGTAACGCTACTGTTAGTGGATTCGTTTCTACCGACCCTGTTAAGTTTTCGCTCTACGCATGTGCCGTAAAAGGGAATAACGTAGGTGCGGTCGAACTGGAAGCCTCACCGGGCGCGCCTGCCTTTACCGCTGTAGCGGAAAGCGTGACGGTAGAACCCGATGAAGGCGGAATCTTAGTGAATTACAGCAACGAGTTCAGCGTTTCTGCATTTATCCAGATAGACTATCAGGCGGCGGGTGACGCTTCGAAGGCTGGAAGCAAAAGCTTCGAAGTGGCAGCTAATTCAACCGGAAGCCAATGGGTACAGCTTTCGTATGGCAATGAATTTATTGCGGGAGAAGCATGCACTATCAGCGTAAGAGGGAAAGACGTTGCGGGCAATATGTCTGAAGCGCGTGAAATGACGGTGACCCCTATTCCGGTAGTGAAGGTAGACAGGACGGCATGGGCATTTCCCGGTTACGATGATAATTCCGACTCGGAAACAATCGGCTATAGTTCGCAGGAAACGAAAGGTGAAGGCGGAGGCAAGTCGCCCGCAGGACGTGTAATCGCCATGATAGACGGTGATGTGAATACATTCTGGCACGCGACATGGAAGAGTCAGGGCACCAAATATCCGCATTGGTTCATTTTGGATATGGGTAAAAATGTAAAAGTCAGCAGCATCGAATTACTCCGCCGTCAAGGCAAGGACGGGGCAAAATGCCAGACCGGACAACAGTTCTATCTTTGTTCAGAAGAAAACGCAACCAATCCGACTGCTCCTGATACTTGGGCATGGGATGACCGTGGTGCTTATGCTTTCGATGCCAATAGCGAAACCCCGCAGGCTTACCGTATGACCGGAACTCCGAGTGTACGTTACATCAAGGTATATTTCGGTGAGCAATATAAAGGAACGGGCGATCAAGCCATGCTGGCTGAAATCAACGTATATACAGTAGAATAAAAAAGTCTAATACCAAAACATATACAATATGAAGAAAAAAGTAATACTTGCGGCAGTATTATGCCTGACGGTTTCCTTGCCTTCGGCTTATGCTGCAAAAGAAGCAGGTTCCGATGCTGTGCAGCGCGTCCAGCAAAACGGAAAAAGAATCACCGGTAAGGTGATTGATAATACCGGAGAACCGGTTATAGGTGCCAGTGTTACGGTGAAAGGCACTACAAACGGTACCATTACGGATATGGACGGAAACTTTACGTTAGACAATGCTTCGGGCACTTTGGTGGTTTCGTTTATCGGGTATAGTCCAGTGGAAGTGAACATCGGAGGAAAGACTTCATTTACCGTTACGTTGCGTGAAGACGATGAGTTGCTCGATGAAGTGGTCGTAGTAGGTTATGGTGTGCAGAAAAAGGCGTCACTTACCAGTGCCATCAGCCAAGTGCGTGGTGAAGAAGTGTTCGCCAACCGTGGTATCACCAATGCCACAACGGCCCTGCAAGGTGAAGTGCCGGGACTGACCATTACCCGTTCTTCTTCCCGTCCGGGTAGTGAAGGAGCGGCGATGAAGATACGTGGCGATATTTCTATCAATGGAGACGGTTCGCCTTTGGTTCTTATCGATGGAATGGCAGGCTCATTGGATGACCTGAACGCAATGAACCCGAACGACATCGAGAATATCTCTGTATTGAAGGATGCTTCGGCTGCTATTTACGGTGCCCGTTCGGCAAACGGTGTCGTATTGGTCACTACAAAACGCGGAAAGAAAGGCAAGGCGCAAATTACCTATAACGGTTCGGTGAGCCGTACGATTACGGGTATCGAGACTCCGTACACCAACAACTTCGAATGGCTGGATATGTTCTTCGAGGCGCAGTACTGGGATACGGCTTGCAACCCTAACTACAAAGACCCGCGCGAGATTTACCAGAACATCAACTGGTGGATTTTCAACAATGCCGACAACGGAGGTACGGCAATCGACGGACATCTGTCGCCGGGCGGTGTCCCGACATTCTACCGGGGTGCTAATCTGTTCAATGCCATGCGTGACGGTGAAGTGCTGACACTTGATAACGGAACATTTGTTGAACGCTGGGACCCTTACGTCTATTTGGAAGACGAAATGTACGGACAAGCGACATCCAACAAACATGCCCTCACAATTTCCGGAGCTGATGACAAGTTCGGATATTATGCGTCGTTGAGTTACTCGAACGAACAATCGCAGTTGAAGATAGCCGATGACGGACAAAAGAAATACGGCGCACGCTTGAATATGGATTATCAGGCTACCGATTTCTTGAAATTCGAGACGGGTATGTCGTATGACAAGCAAGACATTTCTACCCCGTCGAGCGGTGTGGGTGAAGGTTATATGGACGCTTGGTTCTGGCCGGTCTATAACGTAAACGGCGACCCGTTGGATGTATTCTCTGGTAACCGGAATCCGATTGGCAAGATTCTTGAGGGTGGACGGATAAACAATACATTTAGTAATTTCCGTGGGAATGCACGGGCTATCCTTGATTTGTCGAAATGGGTAACTGAAGGACTGAAGTTTTCGGTGAACGGAAACTATAAGATGGCAAGAAGAGAGAAGCAGGAAGTGAAAACCCCTGTCAGTTTCTACGATTGGTCGGGTACGCAGGTGATGGGTACGTTCCAGTCGCCGGGCTCGTTGAAAGAGGAAATCCAACGCTGGGAGAACTTCAACGTGGGGGCACAGATTGACTATAACCGCACGTTTGCCGATGTGCATACGGTTTCTGCCATGCTCGGTATGACCGCCGAACAAGAGACATGGAAAAAGGTGATAGCAGCCCGCAATCAAGGCGAAGTTTATCCGGGCTCCGGACTGAACGATTTGAATGTGTGGGTAAATGGAAATAATAATACAGCCGAAGGAGGACAGACCTCATGGAGTTTCGTTTCTTATTTAGCCCGTTTGAACTATGTGTACGATGACAAATATTCGATAGAGTTCTTAGGACGCCGAGACGGTTCTTCCCGTCTTGCTGCACAACAACGCTGGAAAAACTTCTACTCGGTATCGGGCTTCTGGAGAATTTCACGTGAAAATTTCCTGAAAGACCTGAACTGGTTGAGTGATTTGAAAGTGCGTTACAATTACGGTAAGACAGGTAGTGTAACCGGTATCGGTGAATACGAACGTTTCGCCTTGATTAAGACCGGCAACGCTTTTTTCGGAAGAGGCGATGCGACTCAGTACACTTCGATGTGGCTTGATGGCATCCGCTCGGATGACCGCACGTGGGAAACTATCTTCAGCCATAACATTGGTGTGGATTGGGCTTTCTTAAATAACCGGTTGAGAGGTTCTTTCGATTACTTCATCAAAACGAACGATAACATGTTCATCCCGGTTACTTTCCCCGCTGTATTGGGTGCCAGTGCCCCACTGAGCAACAACGGTAAATTGCGCACGAAAGGTTGGGAAATCACGGCAGGATGGTCCGACCAAGTGAACGGTTGGAAGTATAGCATCAGCGGTTCGTTGTCTGACGCATCGACTGAATTGATGGAAATGGCAGGCAATACCAATATCCCGGTGGCTGGTTATAACAATAGCAACAACCGTTTGATAGGCAAGCCGCTGAACTCTATCTATGTCTATCAGACCGACGGTCTGTTCCAGACACAGGAAGAAGTGGACGCTTACTACGAAATGTTCTATTGGAATGCAGATCATACAGGTCCGAAACCTAATAATATCCTGCCGGCTCCTTCGGAGACAGGAACCAATACCCTTCGTCCGGGTGCACGCCGTTACGTAGACCGTGACGGTGACGGAGCCATTACACAATACGACTTGTATTACATCGGTGATGCCGCTCCCCGTCTGACTTTCGGATTGAAAGGTACATTGGAATGGAAAGGCTTCGACCTTTCGGTATTCTTCCAAGGCGTGGGCAAGCAGATGTTGCTGAGAACCGGTAACACGTATGCGCCGTTCGTTACCAACTACGTGCGCCAGAACCGCAATTTCTTGGGCAAGACTTGGTCACCCGACCATACGGATGCCGAATACCCGATTTTGTCGCGTGACCAGAACTTCAATAAATTCAACTACAACAATGTAGATGCCAGTGTGCAGAAGAACCGCTACATCCGTCTGAAATCGCTGATTGTGGGATATACCTTGCCGCAGAAATGGACAACGAAAGCGGGTATTAATCGGTTGAGAGTGTATTTCTCGGGTGATGACTTGTGGGAATGGACCAGCGTAAACGACGGTTTCGACCCCGAACGCGGCGAAGCTTCGAACAACGGTTTCCCCTTCAGCCGTCTGCTGACATTCGGTGTAGACGTTACTTTCTAATTAACAACAACTATAAAAAGGAACAATATATATGAAAACAAGATTCAATAAGTTTTGTCTGGCTTCGGTTGTAGCGGCTTCGTTATCATTAGGAGCATGCAGCGACTTCCTCGACAAGGAACCTTTGGCGCAAGGCACGGAAGCCATTACGTTCAAGACTCCTGAACAATTCGAACAGGCTGCCAATGCGCTGTATAACACCGATGGATGGAAAGACCTGAACGGTACAGCCTATTCTAATATGGACAAGAACCTGGACATCTCCGGCTTAGGCGCAAACGGCGGAGGGTCTGCTCCCGAATCAGACTGGCGGTGGGACAAGATATATGGACATATCCGTACTTCGAACGTTTTGCTGGAGAAGGCAGAAGAATACGGCGACAAGGATGCCATTGCCGCTTCCATAGGTACCGCTTATTTCTTCCGTGCATGGCAATATTTCACTCTGCTGAAGACTTTCGGCGGTGTGCCCATCATTGACCATGCCCCCAATATGAGTGATGAAGCATTGTATGCCCCACGTAACAGCCGGTATGAAGTGGCTAATTTCATCATCAACGATTTGGAACAAGCCATTCCTTTGCTCCCGATAGAGCAAGACATTCCAGATGCTGAAAAAGGAAAAGTCAGCCAGCAAGCCGCTAAAGCCTTCTTGGCAAGAGTGCTTCTGTATGAAGCTACTTGGGAAAAATACGTACCCTCTATTGATTATGATTTGGACGGTGACGGTACAGGTTCGGGGGCAGGTACGACTAAGCCTGACACTTACCAATCCGTGAGCGATATGCTGACCCGTGCTAAACAGCTTTCGAAAGAGGTTATTGAGGATGTGGAGATGAACGGCACTTACGCTTTGTGGAATGAATGCGACTCGTTGAGCTACTACTATTTGTTCAATATTGACGATAAGGGTGGTAACATTTGCAACTTCCGCGGTGCCGGCAAAAACACGAACAAAGAGTTCATTTTCTTCAAGAAGTACGACTATGACCTGAACCGTGGTGGTATCAACTTGACCCATACAGTCATTACGTGGCAAGCTACTAACATCAGTGCTTCGTTCGGTGAATCCTTCTTGTGCCGCAACGGACTTCCGATACGTATCAGCTATACGGGCAGTATGGCGGATGCGCAGAACAATCCGGAGTTCCTTGGTTATGGAGAGTTTGAAAGCGAATTCCGCAACCGCGACTATCGTTTTGTAGGCTGTGCCTTTTTGCCTGACCGTGTGACTTGGAGCGGTCGTCCGGAAGATAACCGTCAGTGTACAGAATTGGGCAAACCTTATCCTGATCCAGTATATCCGGCAAGTAACGATGTTAAAAACGAGAATGACCCTGCTTATAACAGCCCATTCTTGATTACCCGTCCTACCCTCCGCAACAGCAGTACGCATGCCACATACGGCAGCCGCAAGTATCTGCCGGAAGGAGCGAACCGCCCGCAGAACACCGAATCGGCAGATTATCCGCTGATCCGTTTGGCGGAAGTGTACTTGATTTACGCTGAAGCAACCTGCGAATTAGGCAATGGAAACATTTCGGACGCTGACTTGGATTTCTCTATCAACAAGACCCGTGCCCGTGCGGGTGTGGCTCCGCTTACCAATAACCTGATAGCGAATGTGTGGGACGCAGGTTATTTCGACCACGCTACCGGACGTACGATTTGCAAGAAAATGAACATGCTGGATGAAATCCGCCGCGAACGCGCTTGCGAACTCTTCGGTGAAGGTTTCCGTCTGGATGACTTGAAGCGTTGGGGCATTGCACATATCAACCTGACCGGTCAGAAATTAGGACGTCACGTATTGAATACCGCTTATACGAAATATACGGCAAACGACTTGAATTATTTCGGAGAGCCTTGCTATTATCCGGAAAGATATCCGTTACTGCACGGCGTTTATGAAGGAAGCGGACCGGATGATCCGGATTACGGACGTTCCATTGCCACCTTGGCTTCGGATTTGTTGTTCGAGAAACGTGAATACTTGGCACCTATCCCCTTGGCTCAAATGCGTCTGAATCCGCAATTGAAACAGAATCCGGGATGGTGATTTGAGAATAGATAGAAAAACAAAATAACAATCAATGAATTTGAAATGATGAAAACATTGAACTATATCTTTGGTATCTTGGCAGGAGCATTGATGTTTGTTTCTTGCGAAGACGAAATAGGAAGCCCAAACGTTGATTCGCGCGACTTTATCGATGTACAGAACGCTAAGGCTGTAGTAAGTAACGACGGTACTTACTATATCTTGACCCAATACGAAGACCCTGACACGATTGCGAAATATAACTTAACAATGAGTGTATTTATCGTTGACCGTGAAGAGGATGCCGTTAAAGTAGAAGCATTGAATGGTGCACAATACGTTAATTTTAGCGGCATCGGCATGAAGACCGATTACCGTCCGGAAGGGACAGATAGGAATAAAGACCATTATAACATTATGTTGGTTAACATTAGTGCTCGTGACGGGCAATAACTTCTGTTTATTTTAAAGTTATACATTTTAGCCTGTGAACCGCATTGCAGACGGTTCACGGGCTTTTTTTATTCAATGTAGAAAAATGGTTGTTTTTGTCATTTTGAATGAGTAAATTTACTTTTTTGTTCGTATTAATAAAGGAAAGTTGATTGGATTATAATAAAAATAAAGAGAAATATGAAACAGAAAACAGTATGGCTGGTGTTTGTGTTGTTGTGTTTGAACATCACAATGAGTAGAGCTGACGAAGGAAAGCTCGAAGTATGGAAAGCTCCAGAAGGGGTCTTGTTGAACGATAATTTTACGGTGAAAGTACGCCGTTCAGGGGGAACGTGGAAGAATCTGCCTTCTTATTTGATTAAAGTGGACAAGGTGGAAGGAGTCCGGCACGTGCCTCTGCCTTCTTCCATGGCTACATTTGGTTTTGAAGGAAAAGTAGAAGTGAGCGTCACTTACAATAAGGGGGAAATCCGAAAAGCGTGTGTACGTCCTGCGTCAAGAGGGATAGAGACGGTGGTAGAAGGGAATACGTTGACTTTTACGTTGGATAAGCCGGGCAATTTTTCGGTAGAGGTAAACGGAGATATTTTTAATAACCTGCACTTGTTTGCCAATCCTATCGAAACTGATGTGCCGGATAAGAAAGATAAAGATGTGATTTGGTACGGTCCCGGCATACATCGTCCCGATTCGGGCGAAGTGTTCCGCATTCCTTCAGGTAAGACGGTATATGTAGCTGGAGGAGCCGTGATGATGGGGCAACTCCTGATGGATAGCGTTGAGAACGTACGGTTGTTGGGACGGGGCATAGTAGACCATACGGTGAAGATGGGCATACGGATAAGCAATTCAAAGAATATTTATGTGGAAGGATTGTTTGCTACACAATGTGCGACCGGAGGGTCGGAACATGTTACCATCCGCAATGTGAAGTCCATCAGTTATTACGGTTGGGGAGACGGAATGAATATTTTTGCCAGCCGTCATGTATTGTTCGATAATGTATTTTGCCGGAATTCGGATGATTGTACTACGGTCTATGGAACCCGGTTGGGGTTCACGGGAGCCAGTTCAGATATTGCGATGCGTCATTCCGTTCTTTGGGCAGATGTGGCACATCCCATTTTTATCGGCATTCATGGCGATACGAAGAATCCCGAGGTGCTCGAAAATCTGACTTATGAGGATATCGACATTCTTGACCATAAAGAGTGCCAGTTGAATTATCAAGGATGTATGGCTATCAATGCGGGCGACAATAACCTGATACGTAACGTGCGTTTTGAAAACATCCGCATAGAGAATTTCAGACAAGGCCAATTAGTGAACCTTCGGATATTCTATAATGAGAAGTATTGTACGGCTCCCGGACGTGGCATTGAAGATGTCCTGTTTAAAGACATTACGTACACAGGTGACCATGCAGAGATTTCCATTATAGAAGGTTACAACGAGGAACGGAAAATCAAGAACATCCGCTTTAAGAATTTGAAGATTAACGGGACGGTGATATCCGATGATATGCAGGGAAAGCCCAAGTGGTATCACACGGGTGATATGGCTCGGATTTATGTGGGGCCTCACGTAGAAGGTGTGGTATTCGAAAGATAGCCGTAGGCAAATACCCGTTTTTAATGAAGGTACCTTCATCTGCCGTCGAAGGTATCTTCATCGCCCTACGAAGGTATCTTCATAAAACCAGGGGTGTTATAGCGATTGATTTTGTACACCTACTTAGTTACTTATGCAAGAAAATCAGTTTCTGTATTTCTGTGTGCTATTTCCTCGCACACCTTCATGTCCGCTCCTTGGAACACCACTTTCAGCAGGTGCAGTGTCGTGCCTTCACACAGTCTTTTTACGATTTTGTCATTGGCATACTTGTGCAGTTGTTCTTCGGCTTCCTTGCTTTTCGCCTCCACTTCAGTTTGGGCTGCAGAGGGCTTCACGTATTTCAGTTCCATGATGTAGCTGCGGGCAATTTCGGGATAGCGTGCCTTGTCGGGCAGCATGAGGAAGTCGCTGAACCCGTAGTTCAATTCTATTTCAGGCTCAACTAAGTAAAGGCTGTTCAGTGCGAGGTATGCCTTGAAGAACCCCTGCAAGTTGTGTTCGCCCAAGATGCTGTCGCGCACGGAATAGTTTTCACGGTATGCCGTGGCGATGTGCGTAATCAGGGGTTCCCATTCCCCGTCAAAAGACATCAGGTCCATTTTGTCTTGCAGCTCAGTTATGTTCATTGGTACACTCCGGTTGAAGTAGTCTCTCATGAAGCTCCAGTACTGTTCTTTTATACAGTTGTTCGGTATGGTCATTTCGATTCTTCTTCCAATGTTCTTTTTCATGGTGAGCAACCCGTAGTAATAGAGTAGGCTGCGGAAATTTTCGTCCTCTGTCACGTATTCGGCAGGGAATGAAGACTTCAGTGTCATCAGTATTGTTCCAGTGGCTGCAATCTCTTCGATGACGCTCATGCGGTTCTCCCGCTTGTTCCCTCGGTCGATGTCGGCGAGCATCTTCAGCTTCTTGTAGTCGGTACGGATGTTCTTGTCCACCATTTCTCTTGGAGGCCGGTTGTATAACACTTGGTGGCGCAGGTAATAAAACACCATGTCGCAGTTGTACAGGCGGTCATCGTCCAGACATTCTTGGGCGAAGCAATAGTTGTTGTACCACGGCTTCATTTCTGCCATCATGGCTTCGATGTCTGCATCGGGATGCAGCTTCCCGTTGTCTTGGTAGTAGTGGAACATGGTCCTTACGTCGCTTTCCGAGAATCCGAGAATATGGTTGAACTCTGGTGCCTGCGAGATGTTCCAGTCGATGTTGTATCCGCTTGAGAGGTCATCTAATGTGACTGGCGATACGCCGATGAGGAATACGCGGCTGAACATGGCTTTGAAAATCTTGAAGTAGTCTCTGTAGAATCCGCTGGCATGAGTCAGGTTTTGGAAGACTTCCTTTCCTCCTTCGCTGAGTATGACGTTGGTGAAGTTGTCATATTCATCGATGATGAGATACAAGGGGTAGCCCATTTCACGTGCTTTCGTGTTGATGGAGTTTAGTTTATAAGCGGCATTTGTCGCGTTCTTGACTTCGTAGAAGAAACTATCATCGTAAAAAGCGTGGTATCGTTCGATAAAGCGGTCCAATACTTTACAGCAGTAATCATTGAATGTCTGTTTTAAGTTTTCTATTCCTCCTGCCCCTACTAAAGAGAAGTCGAAGTAAATCACTTGGAAGGCGTTTTTCAGTGGGGTGGGGTGTTCTTTAATCCACAGCCCGTCAAACAGGGTGTCGAACCGGTCTGCTTTGGCGATGTCGTAGTACGCCTGCATCATGCTTACGAACACGCTTTTGCCGAATCGTCGCGGGCGGATAAGGAACAGGTAGTCGCTCGTTTCCTCCAAAAGCGGTAGATACATGGTCTTGTCCACATAATATCGGTTCTTGTTTCTCACGTCTTCGAAATTCGCTACGCCGTAGGGAATCCCTTTTACTACTTTCGCTTGTTCCATATCCATACAGTTTACAGTTGATTGTAAGGCAAAGATAAGCATTTATTCGTTTCCGGCTGCAACTTTTCTTTATCTTCGTTGGGTAAAAATGTTTTCTTG
Source organism: Bacteroides sp. An322 (assembly GCF_002161765.1). Classification (GTDB taxonomy): domain Bacteria; phylum Bacteroidota; class Bacteroidia; order Bacteroidales; family Bacteroidaceae; genus Phocaeicola; species Phocaeicola merdavium. Next base: position 27,436 of record NZ_NFIN01000002.1, read on the forward strand.
AACGTATAAACAGGTAAAAAGATTGGAAGATATGAAACGAATAAAGACATTGATAGGTGTCATGTGGCTCCGCAACATATTTAGCTGTAATAGGTACGGCGATTGCAATTTGGCTGAATACGAAATCGGGTAAGAAATGGCTATCGAATTTATAAAGCGGGACGAGAAAGGGATGTCGGGTTGACCGGCATCCTTTTTTTTATGTGCGGTTGAGTAAAAGCGGCGGCTTTTCCGTAGATAAAGGAAAACAATGAAGTAACGTATGAAGAAGATTGCAGGAATGATGTTGGCTTGCCTCGCAGGATGGGGCGGCGTGTGTGCCCAGTCGGTTTATCCGGGGAAGTTCGAAGGAAAATTTAAGGTAGAGAATAGTGTGCCGATGGCGGCGGAGTGCTTCGATTTGAGCGATGTGCGTTTGTTGCCCAGCCGTTTCAGGGAGAATATGGAGCGCGATTCGGCTTGGATGGTCTCGATAGAGGTTAATCAGTTGCTCCATAGCTTCCGCACGACGGCAGGAGTCTATGCGGGGCGTGAAGGAGGTTATATGACGGTGAAGAAATTAGGAGGTTGGGAGTCGCTCGACTGCGAGTTGCGTGGGCACATCACGGGACATTTGCTTTCCGCCTATTCATTGATGTATGCCGCTACAGGGGGCGAGGTGTTCCGTCTGAAAGGCGACAGCTTGGTGAGCGGGCTGGCAGAAGTGCAGCAGACAAATGGAAACGGATACTTGAGCGCTTATCCCGAAGAACTGATAAACCGGAATATCCGAGGCACGAGTGTATGGGCACCGTGGTACACACTGCATAAAATCTTTTCGGGTCTGATAGACCAATACCTATATGCAGACAACCGGCAAGCGTTGGACGTGGTGAAGCGGATGGGCGACTGGGCATATGCCAAGCTGAAACCGCTTTCCGAGGAGACCCGTCGCAAGATGATACGCAACGAGTTCGGGGGCATCAATGAGTCGTTTTACAATCTCTATGCCTTGACGGGAGACGAGCGTTACCGTTGGCTTGCCCGCTTCTTTTACCACGATGAGGTCATCGACCCTTTAAAAGAGGGGCGCGATGAACTGGGCACTAAGCACACCAATACGTTCATTCCAAAAGTGCTGGCAGAGGCACGTAATTACGAGTTGGACGGAAGCGAGGAGAGCCGTTCGCTCAGCAAGTTCTTTTGGAATACGATGATAGACCGTCATACTTTCGCGCCCGGATGCAGCAGCGATAAGGAGCATTATTTTGACCCTGCGCAATTCTCAAAACATCTGTCGGGCTATACGGGCGAGACCTGCTGTACGTATAATATGCTGAAGCTAAGCCGTCACTTGTTCTGCTGGGACGCTTCGTCCCGTGTGGCTGACTATTACGAGCGGGCGTTGTACAACCATATTCTTGGGCAGCAAGACCCAGCGACGGGAATGGTTGCTTACTTCCTGCCTTTGCTCTCGGGTTCACACAAGGTGTATAGCACGCCCGACCGCTCGTTCTGGTGCTGTGTGGGGAGCGGTTTTGAGAGCCATGCCAAATATGCTGAAGGTATCTATTATCATAACGAAGAAGGTGTGTTTGTTAATCTGTTCATCCCTTCTGTGTTACATTGGAGAGAGAAAGGCATTACCCTGCGTCAGGAAACCTGTTTCCCAGAAAGCGAAACCACGTCATTGATTGTTTCCGTGGATAGTCCGACCCGTGCCAAGTTGTTTTTGCGTTACCCGTTGTGGAGCGGAAAGGTCGAAGTGAAGGTGAACGGCAAGCGGATAAGGGTCGGTCAGAAACCTGGCTCATATATTACGCTTGATAAGGAATGGAGAGAGGGCGATTGTGTGGAAGTTACTTATCCGATGCATTTCTCTTTGGAGACTACGCCTGATGACTCGAGCCGCGCGGCGTTACTCTACGGGCCTATTGTACTGGCGGGCGAACTGGGGACGGAAGGGATGCAGGCTCCTGCCCCTGATTCAGACCCTTTGAAATACAACGATTATTATACTTATAATTATCACATTCCGGAAGGGCTTCCCGTTTCGTTGAAATGGGATGAAAAACATCCGGAAAACAGTGTGAAGCGTATTTCGGACAGTACTTTGCGATTCTGCACGGCGGACGGTGTGACAATTTCGCCGCTCTACGACGTACATCGCCAGCGTTACGTGGTGTATTGGAACGTGGAATTGAAAACTTATTCGGATGAAAAATAATCGTATTTCGATTGAGTGCATTTATCTGTTTGTTCGTATTCCTTAGTAAAAAGACGAAATTTATGAAACATCTTGTAGCTGGAATAATGATGTGCGTGGCAGGCGTTTCACTATGTGCTGCCGTGCCTGAGAAATTAGAAGTGGTGTCGCCCGATGGGACACACCGTTTGGAATGTTACACAGCCCGGACGGCTTCGGGAGTGAATACCTTATGTTATGAAGTGACATATAAAGGTAAGAAGGTGATAAAACAGTCGCGTGTGGGACTGGAACTGGACAATCGTGTATGGGAAAAAGCGTTGGGATTCTGTAAGCTGGAACAGCCAGATTGTTGGATGGATAATTTGGAAGTTGATTCGGTATCTTACGGGAAGCATGATGAGGTGTGGAATCCGTTGTATGGAGAGCGGAGCACCGTGCGTGACTGTTACAATGCAGGTACGTTGTACTTGTCGAAGAAAGACGGTTCGAAGTATCGAATGAACATTGAAGTGCGTGCCTACGATGAAGGCGTGGCGTTCCGTTATTTCTTCCCCGAACATCCGCAGGCTATCTTTCACAAGGTAACGGGCGACCTGACGGAATATACCCTTCCCGAAGGTACCAAGGCTTGGGCAGAAGAATGGGCACAAGCTCCTTTTGATTATGTGGACGTAAATGCGCTCAAACATCCTGTAGAGCGTACTTTGACGTTAGAACTTCCGGATGGGAAATGGATGGCTTTGACGGATGCTGATGTGGATGATTGGTGTCTGACTAAATTTATAGCATCTACGAAGAAGCGGAACACGTTGGAATCGGTGATGTACAGCCCTGTAGATGCCGTGACTTATTTTGCTTCACCGTGGAAAGTGATTATGGTGGCAGATAAGCCGGGTGAATTATTGGAACACAATGACATCATTCAAAACCTGAATCCGCCGTGCGAGATAGCCGACGCTTCGTGGGTGAAGCCCGGTAAGATTATGCGTGAGACCACTTTAACTACAAAAGGGGCGATGGAGACCATCGACTTCTGTGCGGCTCATAAGATACCGTATATGTTGTTCGACTGGCAATGGTATATGCCTTGCACTTCGTTTGACGGCGATGCAACTAAAGTAGTATCGAAACTCAATCTTCCGAAAGTCATTGCATACGGGAAGAAAAAGGGGGTAGGCGTGTGGCTTTATGTTAATCAGCACGCCTTGCAGAAACAGATGCGTGAGCTATTCCCCTTGTTACACGAATGGGGTGTGGTAGGCGTGAAGTCGGGGTTTGTGCAATACGCTTCCCACCGCTGGTCGGTGTGGTTGCACGATATGGTGCGTTATGCTGCTGAGAACAAGCTGATGATTAACATTCATGACGAGTTCCGTCCGTCGGGATTCAGTCGTACATACCCCAATTTGCTGACTCAGGAGGGCATCCACGGCAACGAAGAGTTTTCTGATGCCACACACAACACGATATTGCCTTTTACTCGTATGATTAATGGGGCGGCAGACTATACCATTTGTTATTACGATAAGCGTCTGAAGACCACTCATGCCCATCAATTGGCGGCATCGCTGATATTCTACAGCCCGTTGCAGACTATCTTTTGGTACGACAAGCCTTCGTTCTACGGAGGCGAACCTGAGATAGAATGGTTTGAAGAGTTGCAGACTGTATTCGATGAGAGCAAGGTTATCGACGGAACTCCCGGCAAGAATGTCACGATAGCCCGCCGGAGCGGAGAAGAATGGTTCGTGGGGCTGATAACTAATAACGATGCTTCCACACAGAAAGTAGACCTTTCTTTCTTGGAAGACGGAAAGACTTACGTGGCTCACTTGTACACCGATGGCGGGGAAGAGACTGGTACACGCACGCAAGTGAAATGTAGTAAGTTGTTGCTCACAGGCAAGCAAGCGTTGATGTTTGCCTTGAAGCCGAGTGGGGGAGCTGCTGTACGCTTGGTTCCCGCTTCGGAGAGAGACTTGAAGGAGTATGCTTCTTATCAGGGAGAGACTTTGTAATTAAAAAAACGCAGAGACGCAAAAGCGCAGAGAAATAATTTTATTTAGCGAAGGCGTAGGACGTAAAGCCGGATGCTATTCTCTGTGGTCTTTGCTCTTTTTAAAAATAGAAATTTTGCGATTCTGCGTCTCTGCGTTTGATTATATAAATGCATAAACTATTAAGAAATACGAATATGAAAGCAAGAAATTGGTTGATGGGAGTCGGATTGGCTATGCTTGCGGCTTGTACGGATTCGAACTCTGGTACAACATCCGGGCAATTCGATGTAGACAAGGTTTTGGCATATTGCGATACGCAGGTGCGTCGCACGTTAGATGAACTTTCCCGCGGGGATGAAGGGACGGACTATACGATGATGCCTCGCAACATTCCCGATAGTACATCGCATTGGTATTGTAGCAAGGCAACGAAAGAAGAATGGTGTGCAGGGTTTTGGCCCGGCATCCTATGGTATGATTACGAATATACGAAAGATCCCGTGATAAAGGCGGAAGCCGAAAGGTTTACCGATGCGTTGGAAAGCATTTCACACATCACGCCCGCCTATGATCACGATTTGGGTTTCCTGATGTTTTGCAGTTACGGAAATGGATATCGGTTAACGCATAACGAGGCGTACCGCGAAGTTATTCTCCGTAGTGCCGATGCGCTGGCTGAATTGTTCAACCCTAAGGCTGGAACTATCCTCTCATGGCCTCGTAACGTGGAAATGTTAGGAGGACACAATACCATTATGGATAATATGATAAACCTTGAGATGCTCTTTTGGGCATCGAAAAATGGAGGCGATAAGAATTTATATGATATAGCCGTATCGCATGCGGATACCACGATGAAGTATCATTTCCGTCCCGACTACACTTCGTATCACGTAGCGGTGTACGACTCGGTGACGGGACATTTCATCAAGGGTATGACGCACCAAGGTTATTCCGACAGCAGTATGTGGGCACGCGGTCAGGCTTGGGCGATATACGGCTATACGGTAGTCTATCGGGAGACGCAAGACCCGAAGTATCTCGACTTCGTACAAAGAGTGACCGACGTTTATCTGAAGCGTCTCCCTGATGACTACATTCCTTATTGGGATTTCGATGACCCTGCCATCCCTTATGCTCCACGTGATGCATCGGCTGCTTGTGTAGTGGCTTCGGCGTTGCTGGAACTTTCAGGCTATGTGTCTCCTGAAAAAGGAAGCACGTATCGGGAAGCGGCTCTTCGTATGTTGGAAAGCTTGAGTTCGGATAAGTATCAGTGTGGTAAGCAGAAGCCCGCTTTCCTTCTGCACTCTACGGGACATTATCCCAACGGTTCGGAAATAGACGCTTCCATCATTTATGCTGACTATTATTATATAGAAGCGTTGTTGAGGCTAAAGCGGGGAATATAGATTGAACTAGTTTATTCATTCCTTTACTATAGAGGGCACAGAGTACATAAAAAAATAATTAACACTCTGTGTCCTCTGTGGTCTAAAATTAATTATCTGCGAAAATTCGCATTAATCTGTGTTTCTTAAAAATATGTGTATTCTTTTGTTTTTGTTTATAGCCGGAAAAGTTTATCTTTGCTTCTCAAACAAACTAATCTTATTTGTAATATGAAGAAAAAACTTTTATTGGCTGCATTTTTTTGCTCTGCTTTTGCCTTATCATCGTGGGCGGAAAGCCTGAAGCTTTGGTATAAGCAGCCTGCTCAAATTTGGGTGGAGGCTTTGCCGCTGGGGAATTCAACCATGGGTGTGATGGTTTATGGCGGTACTGGAGTGGAACAGCTTCAATTGAATGAAGAGACAATGTGGGGCGGCGGTCCTCATCGGAACGATAATCCGGAAGCATTGCAAGCACTTCCAGAAGTACGGAAACTTATTTTCGAGAACCGGAATATGGAAGCTCAGCAATTGATAGACAAGACATTTTATTCGGGACGGAACGGGATGCCTTATCAAACTATCGGTAGTTTGATGATTGAGCAGCCGGAGCACGAAAAGGTTACCGATTATTATCGGGACTTGGATTTGGAGCGTGCGGTAGCTACTACCCGTTATAAAGTAGACGGAGTGACTTATCAACGTGAAGTATTCGCATCACTTGTGGATAAAGTGATAAGGGTTCGTCTTACGGCAGACCGTCCGGGAATGTTGAGTTTCACGCTTGGTTATCAGACTCCGTTGAAGCAGCATCAGGTAAAATGCAAAGGCAAGACATTGGTACTGACTGGAAACGGTGAAGACCATGAAGGAGTGAAGGGAGTTATCCGTATGGAAACAGCTACGCAGGTAGTTGCAGAAGGTGGAAAAGTGAAAGCCGAAGGAGATAAATTACGTGTGGAGGGTGCTGATGAAGTGACACTTTATATTGCTGCTGCCACTAATTTCCGTTCATACAATGATATGAGTGGCAATCCGCACCGGAAAGTGCAAGAATTGTTGAAGGCTGCCTTAAAGAGTTCGTATAGTCAGGCTTTGGCAGAGCATGAAGGTTATTATCAAGAACAATTCGGGCGTGTCCGTTTGGATTTGGGCGAAGGAAAAGGCGATGTATGGGAAACCACAGAGCGTGTACGGCGTTTCAATGAAGGACAAGACGTGTCGCTTGCCGCGTTGATGTTCCAATACGGGCGTTATTTACTGATTTCGTCTTCTCAACCAGGAGGTCAAGCCGCTAATTTGCAAGGTATATGGAACGATAATCTGGCTGCTCCATGGGATGGAAAATATACGATAAACATCAATACAGAGATGAATTATTGGCCTGCTGAAGTGACGAATTTGACAGAAACGCATCAGCCGCTTTTCGGGTTAATAAAAGACTTGTCACAAACCGGTCGGGAAACGGCTCGTGTGATGTATGGAGCAAATGGCTGGGTGGCACATCATAATACCGATATTTGGCGTTGTACAGGACCGGTAGATAATGCATATTTTGGTACATGGCCCAATGGTGGGGCATGGTTGACCACACATTTGTGGCAGCATTATCTTTATACGGGAGACACGAATTTCTTGAAGGAAGTTTATCCTGCATTGAAAGGTGCCGCTGATTTTTATTTGTCATATCTTATTCCGCATCCGCAATACGGTTGGATGGTAGAAGCACCTTCGATGTCGCCCGAACATGGTCCGCAGGGTAAGAATGCTGGTTCTACGATTGTAGCTGGTTGTACGATGGACAATCAAATCGTATTCGATGTGTTGAACAATGCTTTACAAGCTGCTCAGGTGTTGGGTGAATCTTCGGCTTATCAAGATTCATTGCGGCAAATGATAGAAAAGCTTCCTCCAATGCAAATCGGCAAGTATAATCAATTACAAGAGTGGTTGGAGGATGTAGACAATCCCTATGACCAGCATCGTCATATTTCACATGCGTATGGTCTTTTCCCTAGTAATCAGATTTCGCCATACGCGCATCCATTGCTTTTCCAAGCTATCAAGAACACGATGCTTCAGCGTGGAGATGAAGCTACAGGATGGTCTATCGGGTGGAAAATCAACTTGTGGGCACGTTTGCTTGATGGCAATCACGCTTATAAAATGATAGGTAATTTGTTGAAGCTTCTTCCTTCCGATGCAGTAGCGAGAGAATATCCCGAAGGACGTACTTATCCCAATTTGTTCGATGCGCATCCGCCTTTTCAGATTGACGGAAACTTCGGTTATACAGCAGGTGTAGCCGAAATGTTGATGCAAAGTCATGACGGAGCAGTCCATTTATTGCCTGCATTGCCCGATGCATGGACGAAAGGAAGTGTATGTGGATTGGTAGCCCGTGGAGGTTTTGTAGTAGATATGAAATGGGATGGTATGCAACTTTCTGAAGCAAAGATTCATTCGCGCTTAGGAGGTAATTTGCGGTTGCGTTCTTATATCCCGTTGAAAGGAAAAGGATTGAAACCTGCATCAGGAAAAAATCCCAATCCGCTTTATCAGCAGGCATTAATAAAAGAGCCTTTGGTTTCTAAGGAAATTCGTCCTCAACGTCCGGTTTTGTATCAGATTTATGAATATGATTTAGAAACGGTTGCCGGACACGATTATCAGATAGAACGTTTGTAAAGAATATTCGGAAAAAGGTCTCAGTATTTGGGCAAAACATGAAATGTGAAGCCTGGATACTGAGATCTTTTCTATTTAGCGGAATGGACGGATGATACTGTCTTCGTGATGGAAGGTGATTGTCTTTTCTTTTGTAGAATCGGTTTTTATGCTGGTTACATCTCCTCGTGTCGTGAAATATACGTAGTTCCCTTTATCGTAGAAGCGATATACTTTTACGCCATCATGCTGGAACAAGTATTGGATCGTATAGCTATCATTGTTGTCTGACGGTTCATAACGTAAGGGGATGCCTATGTTACATGAAGAAAAATTCATTATGCAAAAAAGGAGTAGGATAATCTTTGCTGCTATTTTCATCTGAGTGTAAGATTAAGGATGTATTTTATGAGAAACGCAGACGAACACAGGGCGGCAGAAGCATGGATAAAATGTGTTCTGCTGGAATCTGCGTTCATCTGCGTTTCAGATATAAGTATGTTTTACTTTTTCAGTGCGGCGATGCTTTCTTTCAAAGCGGCAATCTTCGTTTCGGCATCGGCTTGCTTCTTGCGTTCCATTTCGATAACATTGGCAGGAGCCTTGCTTACGAATTTCTCGTTGCCGAGTTTCTTCAATACGCTTTGCAAGAATCCTTTCTGATATTTCAAGTCGGCTTCTAATTTCTTCAACTCCTCTTCTACGTTAATCAGGTTGCCTAACGGTACGGCATATTCCGTTGTGCCTACCATGAAGGCGGCTGCTCCTTCGGCTTTTACAGATACCGTGTTGATAGCGGAAAGGTTGCCCATTTTCGTTAAAATTGAGTTGAATGCAGCTACCGGATTCTCGCCTGTCGCTTCCAATGCCAAAGTTTCTTTCTGCGCGATGTTCTTTTGCAGACGGATGGTACGGATGCCTCCGATAACCTCTTTCACTTTTTCGAAGTCACGAATCAATGCTTCATCAAAACTTTCCACTTTATCCAATTGTTGCGTCATGATGCTTTCACCCGGTTGGCGGTCGTAGATGTGTTGCCACAATTCTTCGGTGATGAACGGCATGAACGGATGAAGTTGTTTCAGCAAGGCTTCGAAGAATTTCAGGGTCTGTCCGTAAGTGGTGCGGTCGATAGGTTGTCCGTATGCAGGTTTCACCATTTCGAGGTACCAGCTTGAGAACTCGTCCCAGAAGAGTTTGTAGACCGCCATTAATGCTTCACTCAGACGGTATTTCCCGAAGAGGTCTGCCACTTCGAGGGTAGTCTTAGCCAATACGGCTTCAAACCATTTCGTAGCCAAACGGGCATATTCGGGTTGTTCGATGTCTGCTACTTGCCAGCCTTTCACCAAACGGAAGGCGTTCCATATCTTGTTGTTGAAGTTTCGTCCTTGTTCGCAAAGCGCGTCATCAAACAAAATGTCATTTCCTGCAGGAGCAGACAACATCATACCCATACGCACACCGTCGGCACCGTATTGGTCAATGAGTTCCAATGGGTCGGGAGAGTTGCCGAGTGATTTCGACATCTTGCGTCCGATTTTATCGCGCACGATACCGGTGAAGTACACGTTGCGGAACGGCATATCGCCCATGTATTCGTAGCCTGCCATAATCATGCGTGCCACCCAGAAGAAGATGATGTCCGGACCAGTTACCAGGTCTGATGTCGGATAGTAGTACTTGATTTCCTCGTTGCCCGGATTGTTGATGCCGTCGAAGAGCGAGATAGGCCACAACCAAGAAGAGAACCAAGTATCGAGGCAATCTTCGTCTTGACGCAGTTCTTCCAATTTCATGTCGGCACGTCCGCTCTTTTGCTTAGCCAGTTCGAGGGCTTCTTCCGGTGTCTCTGCCACTACATATCCGCCTTCGGGCAGGTAATATGCCGGGATGCGGTGTCCCCACCACAATTGGCGGCTGATGCACCAGTCTTTGATGTTTTCCAGCCAGTTGCGGTAGGTATTCTTATATTTAGCCGGATAGAATTTCAATTCATCGTTCATTACCGGAGGCAATGCCATGTCGGCAAAGTGCTGCATCTTCAAGAACCACTGCATGGAAAGTTTCGGCTCGATGGGCACGTTGGTGCGTTCCGAGCATCCTACCTTATTGGTATAGGCTTCCACTTTCTCCAATAAGCCGGCATCTGCTAAGTCTTTCTCGATTTGTTCGCGCACATCGAAGCGGTCCATGCCTACATACAGCCCTGCGGCTTCGCTGATGGTTCCGTTATCGTTGAAGATGTCGATGCTTGGCAAGTTGTGTTTCTCGCCTAACATATAGTCGTTCACATCGTGTGCCGGAGTCACTTTCAGGCATCCCGTACCGAACTCGATGTCTACATAATCGTCTTCGATGACCGGAATCACGCGGTTTACTAACGGAACAATCACTTTCTTACCCTTCAGCCATTGGTTTTTCGGGTCGTTCGGATTGATACACATTGCCGTATCGCCCATGATGGTTTCGGGACGGGTGGTGGCTACTACGGCATAGCGTCCTTCTGCGTCACCTTCTACCTTATATTTTAAATAATATAGTTTGCTATGTTCTTCTTTGTAGATTACTTCTTCATCACTCAATGCCGTGAGAGCTTTCGGGTCCCAGTTCACCATGCGTACGCCACGGTAAATCAATCCTTTGTTATAGAGGTCTACAAATACCTTGATGACACTTTTGCTACGCTTCTCGTCCATGGTGAAGGCAGTGCGGTCCCAGTCGCACGAAGCACCCAGTTTGCGGAGTTGCTTCAGGATGATGCCTCCATGTTCATCGGTCCAGTCCCATGCGTGTTTCAGGAACTCGTCGCGGGTCAGGTCTGTCTTCTTGATTCCTTGCCCTGCCAATTTATTTACCACTTTGGCTTCGGTAGCGATAGAAGCATGGTCAGTTCCAGGCACCCAGCAGGCGTTCTTGCCGGTCATGCGTGCACGGCGCACCAAGATGTCTTGTATGGTATTGTTAAGCATGTGTCCCATGTGGAGCACTCCCGTCACGTTAGGGGGAGGAATGACGATGGTGTACGGTTCACGTCCGTCAGGTTTCGAACTGAAGAGTTTGTTGTCCAGCCAATACTGGTACCATTTTCCCTCCACATCAGCGGGATTGTACTTACTTGCTAATTCCATTTTGTATTATGCGTTTTAATGTTTTCGTTATTCTTGTTTTCGAGGTGCAAAGGTAGTAAATTCTTCGGAATATGCATAGAAAATCAACAGATTCACATGGGATGAAAGCATAATCTTAGGCTTTTATCGGAATATGAATCTGCCGGTTTTATTGTTCTTTTTCTTTGTTTTCCGAAATGAGCAGGAGTTTATCCCCTTCTTGAAGTTCGGTTTGTCCGTTAGGGATAATAAATTCATTTCCGCGTTTTACCAGCATCACCAAGGTGCCTTTGGGCAGGTCGATATGAGTCAGGCGGTTGCCTTCCGCCAGCATTTCTTGCGTAAGGGTTAAGTCATTCAGTTGGGTATCAATTTCTTCCGGAAGTTCTACGCCGAACTCATTGCCTTCTTTGGGTTGGGGCATATCCAGCTTCAGCCAGCGTGCCATGCAGGAAATGCTCATACCTTGGATGATAAGCGACAATAGTGTGATAAAGAACACGATATTGAATAGTTGGTTTGAACCAGGAATTTGTGCAATGACCGGATAAGTGGCGAAAATGATAGGGACGGCTCCTCGAAGCCCTACCCATGAGACGAAGATACGTGCCCGATAAGATAGGTTGCGGAAAGGGAGCAGACATAGGAAAACACTGGCAGGGCGTGCCACTATAATCATGAATATGCCGATGAGCAAGCCTACTCCTGCAATGTCTATCATTTCATGTGGGTTGACCAATAAGCCCAATGCGATGAACATGATAATCTGTACCAGCCAGGTCAGTCCGTCCATAAATGTAAGTATGTCTTTGCGTGAAGTGAGTTTGGCATTTCCTACAATAACTCCTGCTATATAAACCGCCAGATAGCCGTTTCCTTTAAGCAAGTCGGTTGTGGTAAAAGTGATGAATACGATGCTCAGCAGCAATATCGGATAAAGTGAGGTATTGGGAAGGTTGATTTTATTCAGTAGCCATACACCGAATTTTCCGGAAACATAACCGATGATTCCGCCGAAAAAGAATTGGATTAATAAGTCGCGTGCGATAGTGCCTATATTGAGGTCTGTCCCGCTTCCGATGACTTGTATCAAAACAATGGTGAGCATATAAGCCATAGGGTCGTTGCTCCCGCTTTCCAACTCAAGCATGGGACGCAGGTTTTCTTTTAGGTTCATGCGTTGCGAGCGGAGCAGGCTGAATACCGAAGCGGAATCGGTAGACGACATAGTAGCAGCCAGTAGCATTCCGGCTAATAATGTGACGTGGATGTCTGCTTGCGTGTGGCACGAGAGATAATAGATGAACCAGCCGGTCAGCAGGGTAGTTAGCAATACGCCTACGGTAGAAAGCAGGATGCCTTGCGTCAGAATCGGCTTGATTTCGCGGAATCGTGTATCCATTCCTCCTGTAAACAGGATGATGCTCAAGGCGATCATACCGATGAATTGTGCATCTTTTGCACTATGGAACTGGATGCCAAGCCCGTCGCTTCCGAAAAACATGCCCACTAATAGGAAGAGCAATAAAGTCGGGATGCCGAACCTGTATCCGGTTTTGCTGATTAGGATGCTGATGAAAATCAGGATAGAGCCGATAAGAAGGATGTTTTCTGCGGTAATCATACTTGGTAAGTTTTGTTGTGAAAAATAGTTCCCCAAAGATACGAAAAATATATTTTAGATTATACCGTCCGCCTTATTATATGAAGAGATTTTGAATCCTGCCTTTTTGTCATTCGATATCTGACGGAAAGGCATACGGCTTCATCGCCCGTTGAAGCAGGCTTCATTGGCTTATGCATACGGCTTCGTAAGCCGATGAAGCCTGCTTCGTAAAAAGTTGTACTTAGGTGACAAAAAAAGGATACGTTTTTGGCGTATCCTTTTCTTTAGAGCGGAAGACGGGACTCAAACCCGCGACCCTCAGCTTGGAAGGCTAATGCTCTATCGACTGAGCTACTTCCGCAAGTTATGTGGGCAAGGATGGATTCGAACCACCGAAGGCATAAGCCAGCAGATTTACAGTCTGCCCCATTTGGCCACTCTGGTACTTGCCCTTGAGGAATGAGAGCGGAAGACGGGACTCAAACCCGCGACCCTCAGCTTGGAAGGCTAATGCTCTATCGACTGAGCTACTTCCGCAAGTTGTGTGGGCAAAGATGGATTCGAACCACCGAAGGCGTAAGCCAGCAGATTTACAGTCTGCCCCATTTGGCCACTCTGGTATTTGCCCTTTCTCAAATGCGCTGCAAAGGTACGATTATTTTTTTAATTTGCAAGCGAAATCAATCATTTTTATTGCATCAATTGCACATTCGTCTCCTTTATTGCCCAATTTTCCGCCCGCACGCTCTTCGGCTTGTTGCATATTATTGGTGGTAATCAGTCCGTAAATGACTGGAATGTCGCTTGTTGCGTTCAGGTAGGTAATGCCTTGGGTGGCTCCCATGCATACGTAATCGAAATGAGGGGTGTCTCCGCGTACCACGCATCCAAGGGCGATAACGGCATCTACTTTCCCGCTTTTAATTAGTTGGGCAGAACCATAGGTCAGTTCGAAACTTCCCGGTACGGTCTTTACCAAGATGTTTTCGTCTTTGGCTCCGTGTTTCTTTAATGTATTCAAAGCTCCGTTCAGGAGGGCATCGGTAATGTGTTGGTTCCATTCGGATACCACGATACCGAAACGCATGGCAGATGCATCGGGTACGGAATGGGTATCGTAATCGGACAGATTGTGAAAGGCTGTTGACATGGGGAATAGTTAATAATTAATAGTTAAGAATTAAGAATGGGGAGAGCCTTTTGTCATTCTGAACGAAGTGAAGAATCTCGGAAGCATTCGCTTGTGTATTCGAGATCCTTCACTTCGTTCAGGATGACATTTATAAAGAACATTTATTTGATAGATGCGCGTTCGATGTATTTATCGATGCTCATAGCTTGAATAGAATTCGCATATTTGGTCTTAATCTGCTTGTAAGCGTCTACGGCTTCAGCGTTTTTGCCTTGCTTTTCCAGGATTTGTCCGGCTTGGAGCAGATAGATCGGGCTTAATGTGGTACTGTTTGCCTTGTCTGCTGCTTTCAATAATGTAGCGGCTGCTTTATCCAATTGTCCCATTTGTGCATAGCAGTTGCCCATGGTGCCGATGATAGCAGGTGCTACCATGTAATCGTCTGCACTGAACTTGTCGAGATAGGTTGTTGCTTCTTCGTACTTGCCCAGTTGCGCATAGCAAAGTCCGCAATAAGCGTTGGCAAGGTTTCCTGCATCTGTACCGCTGAACTCGTCTGCAATTTTCAGGAAGCCCGTATATCCCAGGCTATCACCGTTCAGAGCCAGTTCGAATTCGTTGTTTCCGAAATATTGTTCTCCTTTAAATAAGGCTTCGGATGCTTTCAACTCGTTCGGTTCGCCGATGAAATGATTGTAACCTACAACGCCGCATACGATAACGACAATAGCTACTACAACACCAATAAACAGGTTCTTGTACTTTAACAGGAATGCTTCGGAAGTGTTCAATGCTTCGTCTACATTCAACGGATCATGAGTTTGTTTTTGTTTTGACATTTTTCTTATTGTTTTTTTATTATTTTCGTGAGATTTATTTTCGGTCAGCAAAAGTAGTTTATTTCTGTTTATAAACGAAATTTGCGGGCATGTTTTTTTATCAATCTTTCTTTTATTCGTATTTTTGTGGCTTAAAAAGGAGAATACGTATGTGGTTAAAGCGCATTTCTATATTGAATTATAAGAATCTGGAGCAGGTGGAACTTGCTTTTTCGAGAAAGTTGAATTGCATTATCGGGAAGAACGGAATGGGGAAGACCAATCTGATGGATGCGGTGTATTACTTGTCTTTTTGCAAGAGTGCCACGAATCCGATTGATTCGCAAAACATTCTTCATGAGCGTGATTTCTTCGTGATACAAGGTTTTTACGAAACGGATAACGGCGAGCCGGAGGAAGTGTATTGCGGATTGAAACGCAGGCAGAAGAAGCAATTCAAGCGGAATAAGAAGGAGTATTCGCGCTTGTCGGACCATATCGGGCTGATACCTTTGGTGATGGTTTCGCCCGCCGACTCTTGGCTGATAGCCGGAGGAAGCGAGGAACGGAGGCGGTTTATGGATGTGGTGATATCGCAATTCGACCGGGAATACTTGGACGCTTTAATCCGGTATAATAAGGCTTTGCAACAACGGAACGCTTTGCTGAAGGCTGAAATGGAGCCGGAAGAAGAGTTGATGGCTTTGTGGGAAGAGGCGATGGCTTCGACGGGTGAAATTGTATTCCGGAAGCGGAAAGACTTTGTGGATGAGTTCATCCCGGTGTTTCAATCGTATTATGCCTATATTTCGCAGGGCAGGGAGCAGGTGAGCCTGATGTATGAATCGCATGCGGCTCAGGGGAATCTTTTGCAATTATTGAAGGAGAGCCGCCAGCGGGACCGTATCTTAGGATATTCGACTAAAGGCATACACAAGGATGATTTGATTATGGAATTGGGCGATTTTCCGATGAAACGGGAAGGGTCGCAAGGGCAGAACAAGACGTACTTGATTGCATTGAAACTGGCTCAATTTGATTTTTTGAAGCGCACGGGAAACCGGACGGTGCCGATTGTCTTGTTGGACGATATATTCGATAAGCTGGATGCTTCGCGTGTGGAGCAAATCGTGAAGTTAGTGGCTGGAGATAATTTCGGGCAAATCTTCATCACCGATACCAACCGGGAGCATTTGGATAAGATATTGAGCGGAGTAGGCGAAGATTATAAGTTATTCGAAGTGGAGGACGGATGTGTTTCCGAACGGGAAAAGGAGGCTGAGGCATGAAAAGGAACAATACGGAGCAGGTGGGCGATGTTATCCGGCGTTTGCTTAGGCAAGAAGGATTGGAAACGCCTCTTAACGAATACCGGTTGATTGAAGCGTGGAAAGACGTTGTAGGTCCGGTGATAGTCCGATATACGCAGAATTTATATATCAAGAATCAGGTGCTTTATGTGCATTTGTCTTCTTCCGTCTTGCGTCAGGAGCTTTCGATGAGCCGGACGTTGTTGGTACGGAATCTGAATACCCGGGTAGGGGCACAGGTGATTGTGAACATCGTATTCAGGTAAGCGGGTCAATACATTCTTCCGTTTTCGGTCCATACTTCGTCCATGGGTATATCCAATGCATCGGCAGGAAGCGGCGTTTCGCGAAGCTGAAAATGGAAGCATATACCTATTTTATATAAGGAGGCTTTGTGCAAAAGGCGGTCGTAATATCCTTTCCCGCGTCCCAACCGGTTTCCTTGGCGGTCGAAAGATACGCCGGGGATAAAGGCGAGGTCGATTGTGTCCCATTCGTTTATCGGTTCTCCCGTAGGTTCTTCGATATGGAAATTTCCTTTAGTCAGGTTTTCTTTCCCCGTATATTTCCGTAGTTCGAGTTCGTCTCCTTTTACAACGGGCAGGATGATGTCTTTTTCCTTGCTCCATTTCTCTACAAATCCATGGGTCTGCACTTCATCGGGCAGGGAATAGTAGAGCAGGACGGTACGGGCATGTTGGAATCGCGGATGTTGTTCCAGTTGGTTTAATAAGCGTAGGGAGAGCCTGTTTAGTTCTTCCCGTGGATATTGCTTTTTCTTTTGGGTGATTTCGAAACGGATTTGTGCCTTGTTTTGCATGATGTGAATAGGATAATAAACACAGAGACACAAAGGCACAGAGTTTTATAAATTGAATTAATAGATTCTCTGTGTCTTTGCGCCTCTGTGTTCAATTTAATTTATAAAGATTCTTCTTCCGGAGCTTTCGGGAATGATTCCCCTTTCTCCAACACTTCGAGTGCCTTTAGTACGGTATTATCCGTTTTATTGCTATATTCGATGTAGGCTTCGATGCCTAACATGTTGTAGATGATGTTTCCGTACAGGTTTTCATCGAATAATTTTTTCGATTTATACATCAGGATGTTCCGGCGTTTCAATCCCTTCTTTTCGGCATACGAAGCGAATTTCTCTAACAGGTTCTGTGTCTTGAGGTAATCCGCCATGCTATCGGGGGTGGTGTATTGTTGAAGTTTAGCCCGGTTCTTGTCCGTATAATCTAAGGTATAGCGGATGATAAGCCCGCGTGATGCAGCCATACGGAAGTAGGAAGTGAATCCGGTGGTATCTTGCGGCACGAAGATGTCGGGCATGATGCCTCCTCCTCCATATACCGTGCGTCCCAAACGGGTGTGGTAGATTTCTTTCGTGTTTTGCTTGATGCTGTCCGCCGAGAAGAACTCACCGTGCTCATAGCGGGTAATCAAGTCCATTTGGTATTCCGAATCGTTCCCGTTTTGGTACGGTTTCTGGATGCATCGTCCCGAAGGCGTATAATAGCGGGCTATAGTCAGGCGGATAGCCGAACCATCGCTGAACTCAATGGGTTGCTGCACCAATCCTTTTCCGAACGAGCGGCGTCCGATAATTGTTCCCCGGTCATTGTCTTGAATGGCACCGGCGAAGATTTCGCTTGCCGAGGCTGAACCTTCATCCATCAATACGACCAATGGAATGCCTTGGCTGCTTCCTGTTCCGTTTGAAGTGTAATTTTCTCTGGGTGCTTTGCGTCCTTCGGTATATACAATCAGGCTATTCCCTGGAAGGAATTCGTTAATCATTTGGATAGCTGCAGCCATATATCCTCCCGTGTTTCCGCGCAGGTCGATAATCAATCCTTCATAATTGGCTTGGTTCAGTTTGGCAAGGGCAACAAGCAATTCGGGATAAGTGGTTTCTCCGAACTTGTTTACTTTGATATATCCGAACCGTTCGTTAATCATGTATGCCGCATCAATGCTTTTCACCGGAATATCTCCTCGCACAACGGAGAAATGAAGGATTTCTTGCTCTCCCGGACGATAGATACCCAGTTTGACGGTACTTCCCTTTTCTCCTTTCAGGCGGCGCATGGCTTCTTCGTTTGTCACTATCTTTCCTACAAAAGCCGAATCGTCCACTTCGATGATGCGGTCTCCAGCCAACATGCCCACTTTCTCCGAAGGTCCTCCGGGGATGACATTGTTCACGTGGATAGTATCGTCTTGAATGGTAAATTGGATGCCTACACCGCTAAAGCTTCCTTTCAGGTCCGAGTTGACCGCTTCCAGATCTTTGGCGGGGATATAAGCCGAGTGGGGGTCCAGTTCGCCCAAAATCTGAGGCATGGCTTCTTCCACGAGGTCATACATATTGACCGTATCTACATATTGGTCATCGATGATGCGCAAGAGGGCATTCAACTTGTTCGATGAGGTGTTGATGATGCCTAATTTATTTCCCGAAAAATGATTGGCATAGAATGTTCCAATCAGGATTCCCACCACTACACACAAGGCAAGCAGGAAAGGCATGAGCCGGTTTTTGTTATTGTTTGTCATACGCTTTTATTCATTAAGGTTTAAGTAAACCACTTCGATATTCGCACGTTTCAAGAGGTCCAGCCCGTCTTCCAGCCGGTATTTCTCTGCATATACCACACGCTTGATGCCTGCCTGGATGATAAGCTTGGCACATTCGATGCAAGGCGATGCGGTCACATAGAGTGTGGCGCCTTCGCTGCTATTGTTCGAGCGGGCTATTTTCGTGATGGCATTGGCTTCGGCATGCAATACGTAGGGCTTGGTCAGTCCGTTTTCGTCTTCGCATACGTTTTCAAATCCGGCTGGAGTACCGTTGTAGCCATCGGAAATAATCATTTTGTCTTTTACTATCAAGGCACCTACTTTTCTCCGGTTGCAATAGGAGTTTTCAGCCCAAATGGCGGCCATGCGCATGTAGCGTTTGTCTAATATTTCTTGTTTGTTCTCGTTTGCTTCCATATATGATTAGTTTCTGAATCCTACAGGGTAGAATTGGATGTAATGGTTTTTATCTATATTGAAAAGTTTAATGAGTCTGGAATCTCCCCGATAGAACTTGGCGTTGCTGATTTCATCGAAGAAAATCTCGTCCAGCCCGCTGGGAGTCCGGTTGGCACGTATGTTTATTGAGATGCTTCGGTCTTCTCCGTTTGCACTCCATGTACCGGTAAAGGTTATTGCGTTTCCTTGCCCTTCTACTGTTCCGTCTTCAGAGAACCGGATGATGTATTTCTCTTGGTCTTTGTTGATTTGTTCACGCTCGTCAATGGAAAGAGTCGATTCCCAGTTGTTATCGTCTTCCCAATTGCTTGTGTCATACGAGCTGCTCCAATGCCAGGTCTGCCCGCTGGCGAAGATTTCCATTACATCATCTTCGTTGCATCCGCTTAGCAGGATTGCCAGGCATATTCCGATGTATGAGATGTATTTTTTCATGTTATTCGATAATTCCGTTTCGTTTTAATAATGCGTCTATCGTAGGCTCTTGTCCCCGGAAACGCTTGTATAGCGTCATGGGGTGTTCCGTTCCGCCTTTCGACAAGATATTGTCCCGGAAAGATTGAGCCGTTTCGGTATTGAAGATTCCTTTCTCCTTGAATACCGAAAATGCGTCGGCATCCAATACCTCTGCCCATTTGTAGCTGTAATATCCGGCGGCATATCCTCCCGACATGATGTGTCCGAACTGGACGCTCATACAGGTCTCAGGCACCGTGGGCAAGATTTGGGCACGTTTCCATGCTTCTTGTTCGTAGGCACGTACATCGCCTTCGAATGGAGTGCGGCGGGTGTACCATGCCATGTCGAGCAGCCCGAAACTTACTTGGCGGAGGCAGGCGTATGCCACGTTGAAGTTAGACGAGTCGATAATCCGCTGGATCCATTCATCCGGAAGGTTTTCTCCTGTTTGATAATGCGTTGCAAAGGTATGAAGAAATTCTCTTTCTATGGCAAAGTTTTCCATGATTTGCGAGGGAAGTTCCACAAAATCCCAATAAACGTTCGTTCCGCTCATGCTTTTGAAGCGTGTATGGGCGAACATGCCGTGCAGGGCGTGCCCGAATTCGTGCAAGAATGTGGTCACTTCCGAGAAAGTCAGCAATGCCGGTTTGTCAGGGGTAGGCTTTGTAAAATTCATGGTCACCGATACGTGCGGGCGGCTATCAGTACCGTCGGCTTCCGTCCATTGCTCTTTGTAGCTGGTCATCCATGCGCCCGATTTCTTTCCGGCGCGTGGGTGGAAGTCGGCATAAAGTACAGCCAGATAACTTCCGTCTTTGTCATACACTTCGTAGGCTTTGACATTGGGATGATAGACCGGAATGTCCGGGTTTTCCTTGAAGATGATGCCATACAAGCGGGTGGCAAGCCCGAACACGCCTTTGATGACACGGCTCAGCTCGAAGTAGGGGCGTAATTCTTCTTCATCGAGGGCATACTTCTTCTGGCGGAGCTTGTTGCCATAATACGAGAAGTCCCACGGCATCAGCTTGAAGTCCGGTCCTTCGGTCTCTTGTGCCAAGGCTTCGATTTCTTCCACTTCCTTATGGGCGGTAGGGGTATAGGCTTCTAATAATTGGTCGAGGAGGCGATAGACGTGTCCGCTATCCTCTGCCATGCGTTTGCGCAATACGTAATCGGCATAGTCGGTATATCCCAAGAGTTGGGCGATTTGCATGCGTGTGTTCACCAGTTGCTTTACGATATCGAGGTTATTTTGTTCGTTATCGTGGGTGCACTGGGTGTTATAGGCAAAATACAGTTCTTTCCGTAAATCCCTGCGGGCACTGTATTTCATGAAAGGTACGAAGCTGGGGGCTTGGAGGGTGAAGGTCCATCCCGTTTCTCCTTTTTCTTGCGCCGTATGTGCCGCGGCTTCACGGACACTTTCCGGAAGTCCCTCTAAGTCTTCTTCTCGTGTGAGGTTCAATTCATAATTGTTCGTTTCTTTCAGGTGGTTTTGCGAGAAGCGCAAGGTCAGCGTGCTCAGGTCCATGCTCAGTTTGCGGAACGTGGCTTTGCCGGCATCGTCCAGGTTGGCTCCGTTCCGCACGAATCCGTCGTAGGTCTTTTCTAACAGGCGGTGTTCTTCGGGCGAGAGAGTTAGCTGTTCGCGCCGGTCATAAACGTGCTTGATGCGTTGGAAAAGTTTCTCGTTCAGCCCGATGTTGTTGCTATGTTCCGAGAGTTCGGGCATGAGCTTTTCGGCAAGAGCGTCCAGTTCATCGCAGGTTTCGGTGCTCATCAGGTTAAACATCACTGTGGTCACCCGGTCTAATAAGCCTCCCGATTGCTCCAACGCCACGATAGTATTGTCGAATGTAGGTTCTTCCGGGTTGTTGATAATGGCTTCTATTTCTTTGTCTTCCCGGCGCATGCCTTCGCGGATGGCTGGCTCATAATCGGGCAAGGTTATTTGGTCGAAAGGAACTGTCCCGTGCGGGGTTGTATAAGGTGTTAAAAAGGGATTCTTCATCATAATATATCGTTATTGTTCTGTTGGTTATATGCAAGTAGGGCGTTCATGTCGGGGATTTCTATTTCCCTCCGGCTAAGGGATGCCAGTCCTTGTTGTTTCCAGTCATTCAAAACCTTTGAGATGTTGATGCGTGTGTCATCGAGCAGTTCTGCCAGGTCTTCCATACGGACATGAAGTTTTTTATATCCCGAGATTGTAGTGCATCTCAAAAGCA
Organism: Bacteroides sp. An322; assembly: GCF_002161765.1. Taxonomy (GTDB): domain Bacteria; phylum Bacteroidota; class Bacteroidia; order Bacteroidales; family Bacteroidaceae; genus Phocaeicola; species Phocaeicola merdavium. Next base: position 49,396 of record NZ_NFIN01000002.1, read on the forward strand.
GGAAATTGATGATTTTGTTTTGTGTATTTCCGATGTGCGCGTTCCACAAACGCCGGTAGAATGTTTGGTTGCGGTTGCAAAGTAAGTTTACGTAGTTGAGTTGGCAAATAGAGTATTTGCTTAATTCCGATACTACATACGATTTGTCAATGGTAATGGTATGCACGTTTCCTAGTGCAGAATAAGATGCGTTATATTGCTGATGCATACCGAATAACGAATAGGGTTCGATGACGTGTGGAGCGTCTAGTGTCTCATAAAGTGTATAATGGTGCGTTTTGTCTGTTGATTCAGACATGATTTGCCCTTGTAGAATAAAGGTCAAACCGTTGCAAGGATCGTCTTGTTTTGCGATATAATGCCCCGATGTGTATTTCTGAAAATGCAATTTTACTTTTTCCAATATGTTGGTAAAGTCTTCTTTGCAGAGACCTTGGAACAAAGGAAGCAATAAAAGTTTGTCGTACATACTGTTTTCTTCCATCTTGCTTTAACTTTATTAAGTTATTATTTTAACAGACAAAGGTAAACAATATTCTGATACGTGATGTGCCTTTCACCTTTTTTATATTTCGTGCGGCAGGAGTTTGTGGTTTTATAAACGCAGAGACGCAGAAACGCAAAGTTCTTTAAATTAAAAATTTCGTTACGAGGTTATGTCAAAATGAGAATTGCTTATCAAAAAGTAATGTCTAAGGGAACGAAGTGAAGAATCTCGTGTATATCCGCTTATGTATTCGAGATCCTTCATTGCGTTCAGGATGACAAAATGAAAGTGTTTTTTTATTTTGATACGCCCTCATGACAAACTTTCAACTTTTAATTTCTCCGTATCCTTTGCCTTCTTTAAAATATATTCTCCGCACTTTTGCGTCTCTGCGTTCGATTTCCCTCGCTTTCTTTCGCTTTTTCATTTCTTTCTACTATATTTGTGAACAAAAATTAAATTGACGGACTATGGGAGGATTGAATTTTCAAGAATTAATCAGCGCGTTTATCGTTTTGTTTGCGGTGATTGATATTATCGGGGCTGTGCCTATCATATTGGATTTGAAGCAGAAAGGGCGGGCGGTGAATGCTTGGCAGGCGACGTTGATTGCTACAGCGTTGCTCGTGGGGTTCTTTTTCGCCGGCGACATGATGCTGAAGTTGTTTCAGGTGGATATCGCTTCGTTTGCGGTGGCGGGCGCGTTCGTGATTTTCCTGATGTCGCTCGAAATGATATTGGATATCGAAATCTTTAAGAATACGGGACCGATTAAGGAGGCTACTCTCGTGCCTTTGGTTTTCCCGCTCTTGGCTGGAGCCGGTTCGTTCACCACGTTGTTGTCCCTGCGTGCCGAGTATGCTTCCATTAACATTCTAATTGCTTTGTTCCTCAACATGGGGTGGGTGTATCTGGTATTGAAGATGACCGACCGTGTGGAACACTTGTTGGGGAAAGGAGGCATTTACATCATCCGCAAGTTCTTCGGCATCATCCTGCTTGCGATATCGGTCCGCTTGTTTACGGCGAACATTACTTCGCTTATCGAGCAGTTCCATTGATAATCAATAATCAAACGCAGAGGCGCAAAAACGCAAAGCTTGTATTTAGAGAGGGCAAAGAACACGGAAAAAATAAGCCTCTGTGGCCTTTGCCTTCTTTATAGAAAAAATAATTCTCTGCGCTTTTGCGTCTCTGCGTTTGATTAATTAATACAGTTTCCCTATCAGGTCGCTTCGTCCGATGCGCCTTAGCTCGCGGATGATGTTCTGACGCTCTTCGGGCTTGTACCAGAAGAAGAACATGCGCTGGGCAAGCTTCTCCTTTTGCGTCTTTGCCGAGAAAACGGGTTTCAGCGTGTAGGGATGTATGCCCGTGTACCATGCTTCCGTAGCTACGGTCATCGGGGTGGGGGTGAAGTCTTGCACCTGTTCCAAGTGGAAGTCCAGCCGCTTGGTGATGACCGCTAATTCCGCCATGTCCTCTTCGGTGCATCCGGGATGGCTGCTGATGAAGTAGGGGATGAGTTGCTGGCGCAGGTTCAGTTCGCGGTTCAGGCGGTCGAAGATGCGCTTGAAGGCATAGAACTGTTCGAACGAGGGCTTGCGCATCACTTCTAATACCCGTGCGCTGGTGTGTTCGGGAGCCACTTTCAATCGTCCGCTCACGTGTTTCGTGATAAGCTCGCGGGTATATTCGGCGGTGCTCCGGTTCGTGGCAGGGTCTTTGCTTTCGTGCAAAAGCAGGTCGTAGCGCACGCCGCTTCCGATAAAGCTTTTCTTGATGCCCGGCAGGGCGTCTACGCTACGGTAGATGTCCAGCAAAGGGCGGTGGTCGGTGTTCAGGTTCGGGCAGATTTTCGGATGCACGCACGAGGGGCGTTTGCATTTGCGGCAGAGGCTTTCGTCTGTGCCGTGCATGGCATACATGTTTGCCGAAGGCCCTCCCAAGTCGCTCAGATAGCCTTTGAAGTCGGGCATCTCGGTGATGGCTTTCACTTCTTTCAGGATGCTTTCCTTGCTCCGGCTCACGATGAACTTGCCTTGGTGTGCTGAAATGGTGCAGAAGGCGCATCCGCCGAAACATCCGCGGTGGATATTTACCGAGAACTTAATCATGTCGTACGCCGGGATGCGTTTTCCCTTGTATTTCGGGTGAGGCAGGCGCGTGTAGGGCAGGTCGAACGAGCGGTCCAGTTCGCCTTGCGTCATGGGCGGGTAAGGCGGGTTGACCACCACCGTTTGTCCGTCCGTCTCTTGCCAGATGCGTCGGGCTTCGTATTTGTTCGATTCTTCTTCGATGTGGCGGAAGTTTTGCGCTTGCTTGCGTTTGTCAGCAAGGCATTCTTCGTGCGAGAAGAGGCGCAGGTCGGTTTCCGCGGGCTGGAAATCCTTGCGGGGGACGAGGTATGCCGTTTGCGGGATGTCGGTCGGCACTTCGGGCGACGCTTCCATGCGCCGGCACAGTTCCGTGATGGGTTTCTCGCCCATGCCATATATCAGCAGGTCGGCTTTCGAGTCTATCAGGATAGACGGGCGCACCTTGTCTTGCCAATAATCGTAATGCGTCAGGCGGCGGAGCGAGGCTTCGATGCCTCCCAACACTACGGGCACATCGGGGTACAGTTCTTTCAGGATGCGCGTATAGACGATGCTGGGATATTCCGGGCGCATGTCGTGCCGTCCGTCGGGCGTATAGGCGTCTTCGCTCCGCAAGCGTTTGTTGGCGGTGTATTTGTTGACCATGCTGTCCATGCTTCCAGCCGTCACGCCGAAGAACAGGCGGGGCGTGCCTAATTTCTTGAAGTCGCGCAGGTCATCGCGCCAGTTGGGCTGGGGGACGATGGCTACTTTCAGCCCTTCTGCTTCCAAGATGCGCCCGATTACGGCAGCTCCGAACGAGGGGTGGTCGATATAGGCATCGCCGCTGAACAGAATAACGTCCGGCTGGTTCCAGCCTCTCAGTTCCATTTCTTTCTTGGTCGTGGGCAACCAGTCTGTCAGTTGATAGTTTCTCACTATGCTTGTCGGTTTATAATTAAACGCAGAGACGCGAAAGCGCAGAGTTTTTTTATTTTTTAGAGAAAAGCAAAGATGCAGAGGTATACGTGACGAACCGCCAAAGCTCTGTATGTTTTTACTTTCTCTAAATGAATCTTTGCGTTTTTGCGCCTCTGCGTTAGATTTAAAATTAGTTCAACGGTTCGTTCAGCACGTTGGGGCTTAGGCTTCCTTCTTTCTCGCGCTCCCACTTGATGTAGAGCTGGATGAGGTTGAACAGCCCGATTGCCTTCATGTTGTTGTGGTAAATCACGTCGATGCAGAGGTCGAGCAAGTCTTTGCTGTTCCCTTCCATCGAGGCGATAAGCGAGCGTACGTTCAGTCTCAGCTTGTCGAGCACCGATTCGTCTACGATTCCGTTGCTGTCTATCAGGTGCTGGAACAACGCGTATTTCTCGATGGTCTGCAAGTGCTCTTCCGATATTTCCAAAGTCCGTGTGCCGGACTGGTTCGCTTGTATGGTATACATAATCATTATTGTTTTAAAAGTTAATTGTAAAGCAAAGATAACCGTTTCTTTTGTATTCCGGGCATTTCTGTCCCGTTTTTTTCGCATCACAAAGATACGTTTTCTTTTCCGTACGGCAATGGATTTGGAACGGGTGAGCGTAAAAATCTGTTAACGAATAGGCGTTTTATTTACTTGTTGGTTCGCAATCTATTGTATATGTGTAAAATATAGATAAGTGCAAACGACAACTTTTTTCAGTGCCGATATCTATGCTATCAGTGAAGGTGTCTAAGAAAACCGATTTCACCTAACTGTAATCTGTAATATTGTAATGCTGTAACGGAGAATCTGCATATATATGCATGAATTATTCTGCCTAACTGGATGCGTGAAAGAAAATAGTTGCGCCGTGCTGCGCAACTATCTGTTTATGGTATTGCATAATTCAAAACTTTTTCGTACCTTCGTAGGCGTAAAGCAAAGGTTTCAGATTCTGTCATCGCACGAGCAAATGCGGGGGCAGAGGGGCATGTTGGAAGCATCGGTTGCCGGGAGCGCAATGAGCTTTGTGCGGCGCGTGGTGGAAACGTTTGGGATGCGGGGCGAAAATCTTTTCTACTTGGCGCATAGTGAGTATTTTCTTGAACTTGGCGTAATAGGTTTCTTGCGTCTCGATGCGTTTCTTTTGGCATTCGAAACGGGTTTGCATCCGCTTGTCCAGTTCTTCATCGCTCAGCTCGCTTTTGCGCGGGCGTTCGGCAGGAGCAGGACGGCATTCTGCCATTGCTTGCAGGTATTCCTTGTAGAGCGGAAGGAACTTGGCTGAGGTTTCATCGTCAAGCATCAGTTCCTTGTCCATTCGTGCGGCTTGGCGTTCGATGCGTTGTTCGGGTGTGGGTTGTTGTCTTTTCTGTTCAGGCTTTTGAGCGAAAAGTGTGGTGGTGCACATCAGGGCACCCATTGCGAGATATACATACATTGTTTTCATGTTCCTTGAGTTTTTTAGTTATTAATTCTTTTAAGTCCGCTCCCTTCGTTTCCGGTACCGGGTGAAAACGAACGAGCTGTTTCGCGCGTTTACTATTCAGACAAGCGATGAAGGCTACCGTTTAATCGGTTTAATATATTTTAGCGTAGAGGCATGCGAAGAAGAAAGAATTGATAGAAAAACGTCTTCTTTGTCAGAATTCAGCTTCTCTGCAGAGGGTGAGCCGCTTGCCGGTCACGGGATGGACGAACGTAAGCTGGGCGGCATGGAGGTAGAGGCGTCCGGCTTTCTTGCCATAAAGTTCATCGCCCGCAATGGGACAATCCAGCCCGTCGGGGTGGGCGGCATGGACGCGTAGCTGGTGGGTGCGTCCGGTGAGGGGATAGAACGAGACGCGGGTCTTCCCCTCTTTCCGTTCGAGCACTTCGTAACGGGTCACGGCGGGTTTTCCGTGTTCGAAGTTCACCATTTGGCGCGGACGGTTGGCGTAGTCCGGGCAAAGGGGCAGGTCGATGATGCCTTCGTCTTGCTCTACCATGCCATCTAACAGGGCGGTGTAGCGTTTCCGTATCTCGCGGGTGGCGAACATCGCCTGCAACGCTTGATGTGTTTCCTTGGTCTTTGCCGCTAAGAGCAAACCCGATGTAGCCATGTCTAAGCGGTGGACGATGAGCGGACCGTCGGCTTCGGGATATTTTTCCTTCAGGCGGGTGTAAACGGAATCGGATGTGAGCTTGCCCGGTGCGGAGAGCATTCCGCATGGCTTGTTTACCACCACGATCCACTCGTCTTCGTAAACGGTTTCCAACTCACCGGTTTCCCGATGGGCTTTCTCTAACGGGTTGGGTTCCACTTCCAGTCCTGCTAACATGTGCCGCAAAATGGGTTCGCACTTGCTTTTGCATGAAGGATAGAAGTGCCCTTCGCGCCGGAGTTCTTCCTTCGGCGATTCTCCCACCCAGAACTCGCCCATTGCTAATGGATGAAGCCCGTGCAGGTAAGCGTATTGCAGGAGCTTGGGCAAGGCGCATTCGCCCGCTCCAGCGGGAGGGATGCCCTGCGGGGTGTCGCGGAAGATTTGGCACAGGTCTTTCGTTTCGCCTCGTGCGTTCAGCATCCGGAATTGGCGGAACAAGCGTTGCTGGAGTGCCGCCGAGCGGGTTTTCCGTTCGTGCTTCAGGGCTTGTATCTGGGTTTCGAAGGCGGAAAGGGAAGCCTTTCGTTCCTCTTCTTCTTGCCTTAGCTTTTTCTCCAGGCGTTTGTATTCGGCTTTTTGGAACTGGCTTTCTTTGATGAGCGCGGCTTCTTCTTCGGGCGAAACTCCTTTCTTCCGCTTTTCTTCGCGCGAGCGTTTGGCTTGTTTCATTTCCTCCTTTGCCTTTGCCAATGCTTCCCGATGGGCTTGTGTGCCGGCTTGGTAAGCGTGTTGCAGGTGCAGGTAGGCTTCGTCTTTTTCCAGCGATTCGATGCGCCGGTTAATGGCGGATATTTCGCTTTCTTCTTGCTTGAAGAACCCGTCGGGACGCAAGAGGTCATATACCGGAGGCACGAACCCTCGGTGCAGGTTGCTTCCGGCAAGGTTTCCCGAGAAAGCCGCCAGATACCCCACGTTTCCTTCCGTGTCTCGTATCAGGAGCACGCCGAACATCTTCCCTTTGTGCAATTCTTCTTCCCATTTGGAGCGGGTGCGGAGATGTGCCTGCACCTCGTGTGCCGCTTCCTGCACCAACGGGTGAGGGGTGTAATGAAAAGGGAAAGTGAACGCCGGGGGCAAGGGAATGCCCTCGATAGAAGAAGCAAAACGGTGGATGTTGGGGTCGGACATAAGTATAGAATTTATTTTTGAATCGAACGCAGAGACGCAAAAGCGCAAAGTTTGTATTTTCTCAAAATATATTCTTTGCGTCTTTGCGTCTCTGCGTTTAATATAAAGCATCGTAATCAAATCATTTCCCGTTGGCGGCAGAAATATCCGCTGAAGATAGCGTCGATGTTCTCTATCCGTTCGCGGAAGATGCCGTAGACGGCTGAGCCTGACCCCGTCATTGAGGCATATACGGCTCCCAAGTCGTACATCTTGTCCTTGATAGCGGCTATATCGGGATAAAGGGCGAACACCGATTCTTCGAAATCGTTTTTCAGTTCGTCTTTCCACGTCTCTACGGGCTGGCGGATGATTTCTTTTACCGATTTTTCCGGATAGTGCGGCTTGATGCGGCTATAGGCTTCGTTGGTCGAAATTGCGTTTTGCGGTTTCACCAATACCAGCCGGTAATCGGAAAGCGAGCAGGTGATTGGCTCGAAGATGTTTCCGATGCCCGTGGCGAAGACGGGCTGGTTGCGCACGAAGAAAGCGCAATCGGCTCCGATGCGTGCGGCGTATTCTTCCATTTCCTGCACGGTCAGCCCGATTTGGAATTTCTCGTTCAATAGCTTAAGCATGAAAGCCCCGTCGGCTGAACCTCCTCCCAGCCCGGCTCCGGTAGGGATGTGCTTGTACAGGTGGATGTCGATAGGGGGCAATTGGTATTTCTCGCGAAGCAAGAGATAGGCTTTTACTACGAGGTTGTCTTCGGGTGCTCCGTCAAGGAGGGTGCCTTTCACGTGCAGGCGGTAAGGTTCTGTTCCGTTCTCCAGCCGGTTTACTTCAAGCGCGTCTTGCAGGTTAATCGGATAAAAGACGGTTTCGATGTTGTGGTATCCGTCGGCACGTTTTTCTACTACGTTGAGTCCCAAGTTTATCTTGGCGTTAGGGAATGTTATCATGGCAATGTTTGTTTTTAATGTTTTGCCAAAGATAGGATAAAAATCAACGCAGAGGCGCAAAAACGCGGAGTTTTTATTTTTTCTATTGGCACTTCGTGTGTCTTTGCCTTCTCTGAAATAAAAAACTTTGCGCTTTTGCGTCTCTGCGTTAATGAAAATTTACCGGTTCGGTGTGTCCCACACCTTGGTTTGCGTGCATTGCAGGTCAATCCATTGGTCTCCGCACTTCACTTTGAAATCGCCTTTCTCCAAGGTCCATTGCCCGTAATAGTTGACGAAAGCCAAGTCGCTTCCTTTCAATGTCATCGTTACGGTCTTGGTTTCGCCCGGATTGAGGGAAATCTTTTCGAAGTTGCGCAGGCGGATGTTGTCGGGGGTGCTGCTTGCCACGAGGTCTTTCGAGTAGAGCAGTACGCTTTCCTTGCCCGCCATGCTTCCCGTGTTGGTCACGTCTACGCTGAAGGTCAGCACGTCATCGGCGGTGAATTGAGGCTTGTCCACCTTCAGGTTGCTATACTTATAGGTGGTGTAGCTCAGTCCGAAGCCGAAGGGCCATTGGATGTCCATCACCGAATCGTAATTGTAGTTTCCGCCCATTTGCCCGATGTTCTCGCACGGCTTGTAGTCGTAAGTGGCGAGGGCATTGATGTGCTTCGGATAGGTGTAGGGCATCTTCGCGCTGAAGTTGGCATCTCCGGCAAGGAGGTTCGCCAAGGCATCTCCTCCGTAATTGCCCGGAAGCATGATGTTTACTACGGCTTTAGCGAGCGGCTCGATGTCTTTGATGAGGCGCGGGCGTCCTTCGTTCAGAATCAGGATAATGGGTTTACCGGTCTTAGCCAATGCCTTTACCAAGTTTTGTTGGTTTGCGGAGAGGTTCAGGTCGGTCAGGTTTCCCGGAGTCTCGCAATACGAGTTCTCCCCGATGCAGGCGATGATGACATCGGCATTTCGTGCGGCTTCTACCGATTTTTCTATCTCCGGCGTGTTCTCTTCCCACCAGTTATCGTTCTTATAAGGAGCGTAAGTTACGCCCGGCTCGTAAATGATGTTTTCCTTGCCGAACTTGTTACAAAGGGCTTCGTAAATGGTGTTGTATGCTTGGGCACATTCATCGGCACGGTGTCCTTGCCAGCTATACGACCAGCCTCCGTTCAGGCACCGCATGGAGTTGGCGTTGGGTCCTGTTAAGAGAATCTTCTTGCCTTTGACGAGCGGAAGGATGCCTCCTTCGTTCTTGAGCAATACTTCCGATTCTTCGGCGGCTTGGAGAGCCACTTGTGCGAACTCTTCCGAGCCGAACTTCGGATAGTCTTCGGTGCTCCAGTAGGGCTTGTCGAAGAGTCCGAGGCGGTATTTCAGGCGCAACACACGTGCCACGGCATCATCGATGCGGCTCATGGGCACTTCGCCTTCCTCTACTAATTCTTTCAGGTAATCGCAGAAGCTCACTTCGTAAGGCACCATTGACATGTCGATGCCGGCATTGATAGCTATCTTGATAGCTTCTTTCTTGGTAGCCGCAATGTGGTCGCGTGTGCAGAGGTTATTGATGTCCGCCCAGTCGGTCACAATCATTCCGTCCCAGTTCAGGTCTTCTTTCAACCATTTGGTCAGGTATTCTTTGTTGGCATGGAAAGGCATGCCGTTGTCCACGCCCGAATTGACCATTACGCTCAATGCCCCTTGGCGGACGGCTTCGAGGTAAGGTGCAAAGTGCTTTTCGCGCATATCGCTCCGTGAGATAGAAGAAGGCGTGCGGTCCTTGCCCGATACGGGGACGCCATAGCCCATGTAGTGCTTCATACATGCCGCTACATGATTCGGTCCGATGTGGTTCGGGTCTTCGCCTTGAAAACCTATGACCGATGCTTTTCCCATTTCTGCGTTCACGTAGCAATCTTCCCCGTAGTTCTCCCACATACGCGACCAGCGCGGGTCTCGTCCGAGGTCTACCACCGGAGCATACGTCCAAGGGATGCATCCCGCCTTGGTCTCGTATGCCGAGATTTCGGCTTCACGCTTCACCAAGTCACGGTTGAAGGATGCGCCCATATTCACGCCTTGCGGGAAGAATGTGCCTCCGAGGGTATAGGTAGTTCCGTGTATTTGGTCTACGCCATAAATACAAGGTATGCCGATTTCCTTCATCGAAAGCTCTTGGATTTGCTTAATAGCCTCCGCCCATTTTTCTTTCGGTTGGGCGATGCTTAAAGGCACGTTCAGGAGTGAGCCTACTTTGTATTTCCCGATAACGGTATCCAGCTTGGCTTTATCCAAAACGAACCCATGTTTCATACTTGCTTCGAAGTCGGTCACTACATCAATGGTGATTTCACACATCTGACCTATCTTTTCTTCAAGGGTCATCTTCTGAAGCCATTCTTGGATGTTGGCTTCGATGACCGGGTCGGAAGGTATGGCAGGAGGCACGTTTTGTGCTCCTGCGCTCAAACAAGCTCCTGCACAAAATACAGAAGCCAATGCGAGTTTAGAAATGTTTTTCATGAACACTGAATTTATTAAGTTATGTATTACAAAAATAAGCGTTTCCTTTGATATATGCTGATACTTTTTTATCAAAATCCCGTATTCTTATCGTTGGAACCGGAATCGTACTTTCTCTGCAAAGATAGTTTTTTGAATATAAATACAAATGCTTTTTGATGCTAAGGTGGGCAGAGGTTACAAAAGGATACCTATTTGAAAACATTTCATACGCCCGCATGATAAAATGGATGTCCGCATTTGTCAAATACCTGTAGGGGCAGGGTTTGCCTGCCCGAATGCATCACAAATAGAGCGGTGATGTCTTCGGGCGGGCAAACCCCGCCCCTACGGTTAAATGAACTATAATAGAAAAAACTTTAGAAAACGATTGTTGTTTTTTCCCCTTCCGTAACCGTAAGTTCCAAGAAGCCTTTCACGGGGCGTTTTTCTCCGTTTACCGATACTTCGGTCACGCCTTCCGGCATCTTGATTTTGAGGTTCGGGTTCCAGCCTCCGGTGAGGATGACTTCAGCGGGCTTCCCGTCTTTCCATTTCATGTCTACCGTAGCTCCGCCACGCACCTTGAACCCGTACAGGTTTCCCGTTTTCCACGAGTCGGGCAAGGCTGGAAGCAGGTTGATGAATCCCTCCTGGCTTTGTACCAGCATTTCGCTGATGCCCGAAGTGCCTCCCCAGTTTCCGTCCATTTGGAAAGGCGGATGCGAACAGAACAGGTTGGGGAAGGTTCCGCTTCCATGTTCCGTGGGAGCGGCTTGCGTATAGGCGGGATAAAGCAGGTTGCGGAACAAGGTGTATGCTCGGTTTCCGTCTCCCAAGCGTGCCCAGAAATTGATTTTCCATGCCCGGCTCCAGCCCGTTCCTCCGTCTCCTCTCCGGTCAAGCGTGGCACGGCACGCTTCCGCTAATTCGGGGGTGTGGTAAAGCGAGATTTGGTTTCCCGGATGCAAGCCATACAGGTGCGATACATGGCGGTGGTGCACATCCACTTCCTCATAGTCCTTGAGCCATTCCATCAGATACCCCTTCTTGCTGATTTGGTGCGGGGGAAGCTGGGTGAGGGCTTTATTTAATTCTCCGGCATAAAGGGAGTCGGTATGCAAGATGCATGCGGCTTCTATCACATTGGTATAGAGTTCACGCACCAATTGTATATCCATGGTAGGTCCCATGCAGATACTTATCGGTGTACGGTCTTTCTTTGATGCGTAAAACTCGTTTTCGGGTGAGGACGTAGGAGCGGTCACCAGCCATCCGTGTTCCGGTTCGCGCACCATGGTAGAGTAGAAGAACTCCGAAGCTCCTTTCAATATAGGATAGATGTCGGCAAGGTATTGCCGGTCGCCCGTATAAAGGTAATGTTCCCATAGGTGTGCGCAGAGCCAAGCTCCGCCCGTATTAGTCGCGCCCCACGAAGGATGTTCGCCCGGAGCGGTATAGTTCCAGATGTTGGTCATCATGTGAAGCACCCAGCCTTTCGCATCTTCTCCATAGAATGCCTTCGCGCTTTCTTCTCCGCTCTTCACCAAGCGTTCCACCAAGGCTATCATCGGTTGGTAGAGTTCGGAAAGATTGCCCGGCTCTACGGGCCAGTGGTTCATTTGGATGTTGATGTTCGTATGATAATCCCCGTTCCAAGGTGTGGTGACCCCGTTCGCCCAAAGCCCTTGGAGGTTGGGCGGAAGGCTTCCGGGACGGGTGCTGCTTATCAACAGATACCGTCCGTAATTATAATAAAGGGCAGCCAGCGAAGGGTCATCCTGCGTTTGGAAAGCTTCCAGCCGCTTGTCGGTGCTTAGTCCGGAAACGGTTGGGTTTTCGGGCAAAACGATTCCCGCACGGTGGAAGAGCCGCTGGTATTCATCTATCGCCTCTTGCTTGGCTTGCGCTAAATCGGAAGCCAAGGCTTGGTCGAGCAAGCGTTGGGTCTCGGTCTGATACAGTTCGCCTTTCATATACGACGTGTTCGCCGATACGATAATCCATGCTTCACCGGCATCCGAAACTTCGATAGCATCCGCATGGGTCTGCATCCGGCTCTTGTTTCCTATAAGCTTCACACCCGTTATGGCGGAATAGCGTACACCCTCTTTCCGCTCGTTCCCGCTATCCAAGGTACCTGCTATTTCCAGTTTTCCTTCGCTCAGTTTCCGCACGCTTCCCCGTTCGGGACGGCTCAAAGTGAGGCGGAATCCGAGTGCGTCCGGTCGGTCTGCTTTCAGGTGGATAAGCATCACGTCTTTGTCTCTCGATACGAAATACTCACGCACGTAGCGCGTTCCGTTTTTCGTGAAGGTGGTGTATGCCACACTTTCATCCAAGTTAAGCCAGCGCAAGTAATCCTCCTCCGGGCTTTCCGCATCGGGATAATCGTATTCGATGTACATATCGGCAAGCATCTGGAAACATCCGTACGTGCCTCCCTTTTCGGGCTTCTTGGGTACGAAGCTGGTGTACATCAGTTCTTGCGCTTCTTTGTTCTTGCCTTCGAAGAGGAGTTGGCGGATGCGGGGAAGGCTTTCGGAGGCTTGCGGGTTGCGGTAATCGGCTTCCGAACCGCTCCACATGCTGATGTCGTTCAGTACGATATGCTCCCGCGCGATACCTCCGTCGGGCATCATGCCCAAGCGTCCGTTGCCTAACGGGAGAGTTTCTTCCCATTGTGCCGCCGGCTCGTCATACCATAAGGTTTGGTCGGTCCGTTTCAGAGTGGGCATCGGCTCTTTTCCGGTCAGGGCGCGGTAGATGGTTTCGGCGATGAGTTGCGCTCCGTATTTATTGGGATGCACATCGTCGGTATAGGCTTGCGGGAAATAAGGGCGCAAGGGTGTATTCAGGTCGATAATGGGCAAATGGCGTTCGTGAGCCACATCCTTGATGCGGGGAATGACTCCGTATGTGGTGATGCTATCGTTGATGCCCCAGTCTTCCCGTCCTCCCGGAACGGGAAGGCAAAGGTAGATTTTCGGATGTGAAGGCAAGGCCTCGAAGGCATCAATCATCGTGTTCAGGTCTTTCTTGAAGTCTTCTTTATGTACCCAGTTCATGGGCTTTGTATCATTGGTGCCCAACTTGATGGTCACAATATCGGGTAAGAAAGCAAGCGCGTCCTGATAGGGTTGCTTTGCCATGTAGGGCAAGTTTCCTTTCATCATGAGTGTATGAGCGGTCAGTCCGAAATTCCCTACTTTATATTTGTCCCCTAGCAGACGTTGGAGCACGGCTGGATAGCTTTCGGTTTCGGGATGCTCCAAGGCAAATCCTTCGGTGATGCTATTGCCTATACAAGCCACTTTGATAATCTTTTCTTTGGTTTGCGCAAAAAGGCACATCGGGAAGACGATGAGCCAAGCGAGTAAAAGTAGTTTTTTGTTTTGCATACAATTAAATATTAGTTTAAGTTGCTTGCAAAGATAATCTTTTTTCTCTCATTTGAAAGGTTTCTTTGGATTTAAGATTAGGCATGATGTTATTAATTAGGGTATCGAATGTTTTGAAGCCGGCTTCGTAGGCGGATGAAGCAGGCTTCGTGGGCAGATACATACGGATGCGTAGGGCGATGAAGCCGTATGCATTTTTGTCAGCAGATAACTGACATATTGGCGTAGTTTCTATGCCTTTGTGTTTTGTGCTTATCGGCTTAATATGCTTAGGGGTAAGGAATGATAATAAAAAGGGTATGCAAACAAAATGTGCCCTTAGGGGAAACAAATTCGCCCCTTCTTTTTTATATAAGTGTAATATATTTGCGTTGTCCTAAATGAAGAGGAGGGCTTTTGCCATGTTATACTCCGTTTTATTAGGACAAGAAATGAATGATTAAGTTTAACTATTAAACAATGTACCATGAGTAAACACTTATTCGGAAAGTGCACTTTCGTGCAACTGTGTTTTCTTGCAATGGCGATGCTATTATGCTTCCCTGCAAGTGGTGTGAGAGCCGCTCAGGCTTCTCAGCAAAATCTAACTGTTTCGGGTGTTGTTACTTCTGCTGCAGACCAATTGCCGCTTATCGGCGTTAGTGTGCAAGTGAAGGGGACAACTAATGGCGCTATTACCGACCTCGACGGAAATTATACCGTAAGCGTAGCTTCCGGCGAGACGTTGGTATTCTCTTACATCGGTTTCAAGACGCAAGAAATCCAAATTACCAATCAAACTACATTGAATGTAGTAATGGAAGAGGATTCGGAAACTTTGGATGAAGTAGTCGTAGTAGGTTACGGTGTTCAGAAGAAGAAATTGGTGACCGGTGCCACGGTGCAGGTAAAAGGTGAGACCTTGGCGAAGATGAACACCAATAGCCCGTTGCAGGCTATGCAGGGCCAGACTCCGGGTGTGAACATTTCTTCTACTTCCGGTCAGCCGGGCGAAGGCATGAAGGTAAGTATCCGTGGTTTGGGTACGGTGGGTAATGCTTCTCCGCTTTATTTGATAGACGGGGTAGGCGGTGATATTTCGACCTTGAACCCAGCCGATATCGAAAGCATTGATGTCTTGAAGGATGCCGCTTCCGCCGCTATCTACGGTGCGCAAGCCGCTAACGGTGTGGTTTTGATTACCACCAAGAGCGGAAAGGCGGGAAAGGCTCAGATTTCGTTTGACGCTTATTACGGTTGGCAAACCCAAGCCCGCAAGGCGGACATGCTGAACTCCAGAGAGTATATGATGATTATGGACGAGCAGGCGGTCAACTCGGGCAATGCGCCATACGATTGGAATTCGTTCGAAAGCATCTACGATGCGAACGGTAATGTGTATGATACCGATTGGGTAAACTCGATGTTCCAGAACAATGCCCAGACACAAAGCTATACCTTAGGTATTACGGGCGGTTCGGAAACTTCTACCTATGCTATGTCATTGGGCTACATGAGCCAGGAAGGTATCGTAGGTGGCAAGGATGTATCGAATTACGAACGTTATAACTTCCGTATCAATTCGGAACATAAGATTTTCAAGGATTCCGATTTGTTGAAGGTAGGCGAGCAGGTCAGCTTCGTTTATAAGATGAACAACGGTATTTCAGTAGGTAATCAATATAACAATACGCTTCGCGGAGCATTCGGCACTTCTCCGTTGGCTCCCATTTATAGCGACAATAACATTTATGATTCGCCTTATAACGATACGACCAACTCCGACTGGTATAATGGAGACGGAAACCCTTACGGAAGCATGATGACCAATAGCAATAACGAGAATAAGGATGCCACTTTCTCGGGTAATGTCTATGCCGAATTGCAACCCATCAAGAACTTGAAGTTCCGTACCGTATTCGGTGCTGTATATAGCACAAATGAATACCGTAGTTTTTCTCCGTTGTATCATTTCTCTATTTATAGTTTCAATGATACACGTACCAGTGCCGCTCAGAACATGACACACGGATTGACCATGACTTGGACCAATACGGCAACCTACGATTGGACCGTAGGCGAACATGCTTTCAACGCCTTGGTAGGTATGGAAATCAGCCGCTATAACGGTACGTATTTACGGGCTACGAACGGTATCTTGCGTGACGGATTCGATGATTGGGAACATGCATACGTAGATAACGGTACGGCTACCAGCACCGATAACGGACTGGGTGCGGCAGGTCATCCGAACGATGAGACCCGCACGGTTTCTTATTTCGCCCGCTTCGGCTGGAACTGGAAAGAAACCTATATGATTAATGCTACGGTCCGTGCCGACGGTTCTTCTCGTTTCGCTCGTGGAAACCGTTACGGTGTATTCCCTTCGGTATCTGCAGGTTGGACTATCTCGAACGAAGCCTTTATGGAAGACACGTACGATTGGCTGGACTTCTTGAAACTCCGTGTCAGCTGGGGTCAGGTAGGTAACCAGAACATTGATAACTACCAGTACACCGCCCCGATTACGTCAAGCAACACGCATTATATTTTCGGTAATCAAGTAGGAGCTGATGCCCAATCCGGTTATTGGGGTTCTTATCCGAGCCGTTTGGCGAATGAAGACGTAACATGGGAAACTTCCGAACAGACCAACATCGGTATCGATGCCCGTTTCCTGCGGAGCCGTTTGAGCCTGACCGCTGATTTCTATATCAAGACAACAAAAGACTGGTTGGTGGAAGCTCCGATTTTGGCTACGGCAGGTACAGGTGCTCCGTTCATCAATGGCGGTGATGTGAAGAATACCGGTATCGAATTGGCTTTGACTTGGAACGACCAAATCGGAAGCGATTTCCAATACAATGTAGGCATCAACGGTGCTTATAATAAAAATAAGGTAGGAAACATTCCGACCGAAGACGGCATTATCCACGGTGATACCAATATGTTGTATGACAATACACCGGAATTCTATCGTGCATCGAACGGTCATCCGATAGGTTATTTCTGGGGATATGAAACCGCCGGAATCTTCCAAAACCAGCAACAGATTGAAGATTGGAAAGCAGCCGGAAACGGTATTTTGCAAGCCGATGTACAACCGGGTGATGTCATCTACGTAGACCAAGACCATAACGGTGTGATTGACGATAACGATAAAGTGGATTTGGGTAACGGTACTCCCGACTTTACATACGGTTTCAACCTCGGATTCAGCTATAAGAATTTTGACTTTGCTTTAACCGCATACGGAGCGGCTGGAAACCAGATTGTACAGAGCTACCGTAACCATGCCAATAAGTATTCGAACTATACCTCGTCTATCTTAGGACGCTGGACGGGTGAAGGCACCAGCAACCGCCTTCCGCGTGTAACGGAAAATAATATCAACTGGCAATTCTCTGACCTTTATATCCAAGACGGCGATTACTTGCGCATCAGCAACATCACCGTAGGATATGACTTCGCGAAACTGATTAACCTGAAAGCCATTAGCCAGGCACGTTTGTACTTCCAAGTGCAGAATGCGTTTACTTTCACGAAGTATGACGGTATGGACCCGGAAATCGGTTACGGTACATCCGACTGGGTATCGGGCATCGACTTGGGATATTACCCGCGTCCGCGTACTTACCTGATTGGCGTAAACTTGAAATTCTAATTGAATAATCTAAAACAATGAAAGATATGAATAACTATAAAATCTATATGATCGCATTGGGATTGGCTGGCATGGGGTTAGCTTCATGTACCGCTGATTTCTTGGATGTAGAGTCGAAGGTAGAATCTACTACCGGTAATTTCTATCAGACGGAAAGTGATGCATATCGTGCCTTGATAGGATGCTATGACGGGTGGCAATGCACAAATTCCAATCCGGGCAATATCGGAGGCTTTTATATGGCATCGGAACTGATGGCGGACGAGTGTTTCGGAGGTACGGGTATTTCGGATGTGGGTAACTATCAAGTGGTAGACCGCTTCGACCAAGCCCAGTCGCCTTCTGAATTGAATATATTCGAACAGGATTGGATTTCGTATTATGCGGCGGTATACCGTTGCAATGAACTGATTGCGCACGAAGAGCAAATCGCTTGGAATAGTGAAGAGACAAGAGGCACTTACATGGGCGAGTGCCGTGCGCTCCGTGCCTTGTGTTATTTCGATATGGTCCGTTTGTGGGGGAATATTCCTTTGTTTACCGAGCCGGTGAATGAAAACCGTCCTCAGGTTGAGCCGGACGAAGTGTATAATGTCATTTTCAATGATTTGCTTTATGCTGCCGAAAACATTCCGGCTTCGGCTTATCCGAAGAGTGATGCGGCAAATAATGACGGGCATATCACGCAATATGCAGCCAAAGCCTTGTTGGCACGTGTGTATTTGTTCTATACCGGCTATTATGGAAAAGAACCGAGTGTGGAAGGCGTGACAAAAGCTTCTATATTGCAAGGTTTGGAAGATGTCATCGCTTCGGGTGAATATGCCTTGGTTCCGCAATTCAAGAACTTATGGCCCGCGGCTTCCACTTGGTGGGAAGGCAATGCCGCAAGCGGTTATACCCAGCAATCTACCTACGCCGGACGTGGAAATGAAGAAACGGTATTGGCTATGAAGTTTAATTATACTTCTGATTATAACGGCAATGCAGATGGAAACCGTTGGTTGGTCAATATGGGTATCCGTAGCATCAATGTCTATTGGACTCCTTATGGAAGAGGCTGGGGAGCTTGTACGGTCAATCCGAATATGTGGATGGCATACAATACAGGCGATACACGCCGCGAGGCTTCTATCATTAATCTGGTAAGTGAAGGAATAGCTGATGACCCGAATTACGAAAATGGTTATAAAGACCAGCGTGATTATACGGGATATACCGTTAAGAAATATACCACTCTCTCGAAATGGGAACAGAATGAATCAACCGGCGAATGGACTTTGACCGATGAGACTACCGGATTGGGTAGCGGTGGAGACTACATGATTTCCCAATATCAGGATTTTGTGGTGATGCGTTATGCCGATGTGTTGCTCATGGCGGCTGAATTGGGAAGCCCCAATGCACAGGAATACTTGAATCAAGTACGCCAACGTGCCTTTACCGAAGAAGATGAAGAAGGTAACTTGGTATTGTCTACGTATTACCGTCAGGTATCTGCAACTCAAGCTAATATTATGAACGAACGCAGACTGGAATTTGCTTTCGAAGGCCAGCGTTATTGGGATTTGCTTCGTCAAGGCGTGGATTATGCCGCTTCTCAGATTGCAGGAAACACTTCGGTAGAGAACGGAGGCAATCCGGGTACAGTAAGCATCACCGCTTCGAATATCACAAACAAGCAAGGTTTGTCTCAGATTCCGAACAATCAGATTACCTTGTCGAATGGTGTGTTGAAGCAAAATGCAGGTTGGTAATAACACTTAAAATCGAAACATTATGAATAAACTGATACATACATTACAAATGGCGTTGGTGGCATTGCTCGTAGGCATCGTGTCTGCCTGTACGCCTGATTCATACGATTTGGAAGCTCCAGATGTGGCTTCTGAAGACTTGGTAGAGGGCATTGCCTTCTCGATTACTCACGATTCGGAAAACCCGAATATCGTTTACTTAAAGAGCTTGATGCCTGCTAATTATCAAGTGTGCTGGGAACATCCCCAAGGACGCGCGCAAGGACCGGAAGTGACGTTGCAGATGCCTTTCGAGGGAGAATACGAAGTAAAATTCGGTGTTGAAACCCGTGGCGGTATTGTTTATGGCCCTACGGCTACATTTACCATTGATAGTTTCTATGCAGGTTTCGTAAATGATGACCTTTGGACTTATCTGACCGGTGGCGTAGACCAGGAGAAAGTATGGATATTTGATAACGGCGAATATGGTTTTGCCGCAGGTGAATTGACCTACGCCGACCCATCTGGAACGGTGACATGGAACAATTGGAGTGCCAACTGGGATCCGGGAGTAGGACATACCGGAGACGATGTGATTTGGGAAAGTACCATGACGTTTAATCTGAAAGGCGGGGCAAATGTAACGGTGTTCAATTCGTCTTCCAATGAGACACAGACCGGTACGTTCATGTTGAATACGGATACGCATACCATTACCTTTACCGATTGCGACTTGCTTCATACGCCGAGCTGGACCGACCGTGCGTCTAATTGGCGCAGGGATTTGCAATTATTGGAACTGGACGAGAACCATTTGCGTATTGGTGTGATGCGTGATAATAGCGAAGGTCCGTGGTGGTTGATTTGGAACTTTGTATCCAAGGAATTTGCCGATAATTACGTGCCCGAAGACCAACCCGATCCCGAACCCACATTGCCTGACGGTTGGCAGGATATGGTATCGGAAGTGGTAACGAGTGAAATCAAGTGGACCATGTCGCCCGATGTACCGTTCGACTGGGCAAATCTGGACGGAAGCCTGATGAACAACTTTACCGCAGGCAATTATCCCGACTGGGCTACGGTAGTAGACGGATTGGAAAACCTGAGCATGACCTTGAACTCGGCAGATATGACTTATACTTTCGAGATGCCGGATGGAACTTCTACTACAGGTACTTATACCTTGGATGAAGACGGTATTTATACCTTCGATGCAGGTGTTCCGACTTACCATATCGGCGGTGGAGACATCATGTTCGGCGCAACAGCAGAAAACCAGTTGCGTATCTTGAGCATCGAGACTGCAGGCGGTACCGTAATGGGTATGTGGCTGGGTCAGCGCAGCACCGAGAAAGACGAATATATAGCTTATCATTTCCTGCCCAATGCAGGTGGCGGAAGCAGCACTCCTGAAGCTACGGTGATTGCGGTAGACAATACGAAGATTGATTGGGGACACTTGGAAGAGACAAACAATAACTTCCGTGTGGAATTGTATAACCAATATGGTTCTACGGCATCTAATCAACCTTTCGATCCGAATGCAATCGTATTTGATTATTCAATGGACTTGACCTTTACGATTAGTGGTTTGACCGGTGCTGCCGCAACCAATTCATATACCGCTCAATTGATGTGTACGGCGAATGGCTGGTGGCCTACCGTAGGCGAAGGTGAGGGTATGACAACTATCCAAGGTGACGGTACATATACCATTCATTATAGTCCCTCGGCTGCTTATAATGGTGTAATCGTATTTTGCATCGACTTCTTGGAGATGTTCAGTGACATCGAGAATCCCGATGCCGTAACGGTTACGATTGATAATCTTTCTATTCTGTAATAGATAACGAAGAAACGCAGATTTTCGCAGATTCACGCAGATAAATAATTAAATTATAATCTGCGAAAATCCGCATTAATCTGCGTTTCTATAAAAACACATGATACAATGAAACACATTCAGATTTATTTGACTCTATTTTTCGCTTTCTTAGCAGGAACGGCGATGTTCGCTTCGTGCTCGGACGAGGAAGAAGGCGGGTTTTCGGGCGAAACGAAAATCTCTGCTACCGAACTGGCTTTCGCCAAATCAGGCGGAACGCAAACCTTGTCTATTGCATCTGGAACTGAACCTCAGGTGACAAGCAATCAAGACTGGTGTAATGTGGCTTTTGTAAATGTGACCCAACGAGGCACTTATACGTATGATATAACTGCCGAAGCCAATACGGAAACCGAAGACCGTACTGCAACGCTTTCGGTCACGGCTGGGAGTTTTTCGGCTTCGGTACAGGTGACCCAAACGGCTGGCGACGGTTTGATTGTGGCACAAAACTCTTACGAAATGCCTTCGGCAGGAGGTCCGTTGGAGGTGACATTGACCACAAACGGCGATTATTCGTACACGATAAATGATTCGTGGATAACGGAAGCCGAGGTGAACAAAGCCCGTGCGATGACGGAATATACCTTGCATTTCACGGTATCCGCCAACCACGGTGCGGAACGTACCGGGACAATCACTTTTACCTTAAATGACCTTTCGGAGACTGTATCCATTGTGCAGGAGGCAGGACAAGGAGGACAGGGCGTATCGGGTGAGACTCCGTATGAAATAGCAGCAAGTTTGGGCTTGGGATGGAACTTGGGAAACCAGTTGGATGCGCATAACAATGGGGTGGCTGAAGAAGGTTGGGGCAATGAACCGACCACTCAGGCTTTGTTTGACCGGGTTGCCGCAGCTGGATTTACTTCTGTACGTATTCCGGTTACTTGGTTGGGAAAGGTAGGCGCGGCTCCCGATTATACCATCGATGCCGATTACCTGAACCGGGTAGCGGAAGTGGTAGGCTATGCTGAAAATGCAGGTTTGAACGCGATTATCAACATCCACCACGACGGGGCGGATAGCCAGTATTGGCTGAATATCAAGAACGCCGCAGCCGATGAGACGGTAAATGAAGCCGTTAAAGCCCAACTGAAAGCGATGTGGACCCAAATAGCCGAACGCTTCCGCGATAAAGGAAACTTCTTGGTATTTGAAGCGATGAACGAAATCCACGATGGCGGATGGGGTTGGGGAGACAACCGTACCGATGGTGGTAAGCAATATGCTGTATTGAATGAATGGAACCAAGTATTTGTGGATGCTGTGCGCGCTACGGGCGGAAACAATACAGAGCGTTATTTGGGCGTGCCGGGTTATGTGACCAATATCGACCTGACGGTGGAGAATTTCGTATTGCCTACCGATGCGGTGCAGAACCGCCTGATGGTAGCCGTTCATTTCTACGACCCCAATGAGTTTGTGCTGGAAGCCACTGCATCCGAATGGGGGCATACCGGAGACCCGGCAAAGAAAGCTACGTGGGGAGATGAAGATAATGTGCGTACCCAGTTCGGGAAAATGAAGAGCGCGTTTATCGACAAAGGCATTCCGGCATATATCGGCGAAATGGGGTGTGTGCATCGGAACGATGCCCGTGCCGAATCATTCCGCTTATATTACTTAGAATATGTATGCAAAGCGGCAAAAGATTACGGCTTGCCTCCTTTCTATTGGGACAATGGAAGTTCTGGAAGCGGGGCGGAAACGTCTGGATTATTCAATCATGCAACGGGAGAAATGCTGAACAATGCCGAAGAAGTGATTGACGTGATGAAGCGAGGAATTTTTACGGAGGATGAATCGTACACATTGCAATCGGTCTATGACGGTGCGCCTCAATAACAATAGACAATTAATAGTGAATAGTTAATAATGAATAGTTAATAACGGTGGGCAGAGATATCTACCGTTATTAACTATTCATTATTAACTATTCACTATTCCAGTACCGGAACATTTATTTCTTCGTTATTTTCATTCCAGTCATCTATGGTGAAACTTCCTTCATCCTCTTCTTCCAGTATGTCTCCTATACTAAGGGAAAGGGTCAATTTGTTATTGGCTTCCAGTGGGGCATTCAGCTTTTGCTTGAATGTCTTTATTTGCCCGTTCTGAAGGGTAGCTAATACTTGCAGTTCAGGGATACCGAAAGAAGGGAATGTCATGACAATACCGTTGGTCATTTCTTTCCCATCGGTCGAACGTACCAGCGGAAATGCGATTGTACGGGAATTTCCTTCGGGTTGGGCAGTATAGAAATTCAACTTTTCCGCAATGTTTGTTACACGTATTTCAATATTGGTTATGCTATTGCTAAGTGCTTGACCGTCTTTCCCTTTTACTGATATTTTCAATCCAGATACGACCCGATGAAGAGCAGCGTCAAGGTCTTCTGTGCCGACGTTTACCGAACGGCGGGCATATACAAGGTCGAATGTGGGATAGTAAGTAGTGTCATTCGGATTCTTCAATAATGTGAAGTCTTGTGTGGCAAAATCGCCTCCGATGCTATAGCTCGGTTCTCTAACATTCGGATAGGCATAAATCGGTTCTGTGTATTGAGGGGTTCCCCAGTAAATCATGTCGTAAGTGCCTGCTGGCAAATTCAGTACCCGGTTGTTTTCATTCGGATATACTTCCCCGTCTTTTACGAAATAATAGCCGTAGAAAGGGGTTAGCTTTTGATTGACATAATTCCCGTAAAAAACGGAAGTACCTGTTGTACAAGGAGCGATGCTCAACACTCCGGTGAAAGGCTTATCTCCTTCACGGGTAGATACGTTCATGTATAAGGCTGGACTGATTAGGTTGGATGCCGTATCTTCGTGGATAGCTGGGGCTTCATCATCATGGCAACTTGTCATAAGTAAGGCAAATGCCGCTAAATAAATCAAATTTTTCATATTGTTGAGTTTTAAATAAATACATTCATACAACATACGGACAAGCGCTTTTGTTTTCGGATATAAGAAGAATTTTGAATGCAATTGGTTGAATTCCCTGTTTTAACCGTTTGGGATGGCTGATGCAGCCGGTTGCGTTTTATTTTTCAGAAGGAAAGATACAGATTCTGTTTGAAAAAAGGTGTGGATACTTGCTTTTTCTCTTTATTTTTGTTTCTTTTGTATTCGGAAAAATAACGCCTTTATCTCGGATAAGATGAAAAAACGGATTCTATTTGTTGTGATATTTTGCGTGACTTCGCTTCTTGCATTTGCGCATGATTATATGTTCCGCCATTTAGAGGTGGCGGACGGTCTTTCCAATAATACGGTTTATGCTATTTATAAAGATACGGACGGTTTTTTATGGTTTGGTACACGGAGTGGTCTGAACCGTTTTGACGGATATACGTTCAAAGTCTATCGCCATTTGGATAATGACCCTTATTCTTTACCGGATAATTGTGTGATAGGGATTCAAGAAACTCCAGAGGGGATGCTTTGGATAAAAATGGAGCGTTCGTTCGCTTTGTTTGATAAATCGGAAGGACGGTTTATCTCTGATTTGAAGGATTTTATGCAACGGTTGGGAAGCAATAGTGAAGTTCCGTCGAATATTTATGTAGACAAGCAGGGCTATACTTGGGTCTTTGTATCAGGTGAAGGGGTTTACCGTTATAAGAAAGATGAAAAAACGGTTTTGTTTTCTTTTCAGGAAACCCGCTTGCCGGTATCGGGGATTTGTGCGTTAGGCGAATGTCGTGAAGGGATTTTACTCTTGTATGACAATGGGCTATTAGTTTGTGTTGATTCTGAAAGTCTGGAGTTGAAATGGAAAAAAGAGGATATACCGTCCCAGCTCCCGAAAGGGAAATATGCCCAATTTCTGTTTTATACCGATGCCGATAATTGCATTTGGATTTATAGTGTGTTAGGGTTATGGATTTATGATGTCTCTTCCGGGCGTTGGCTGGAAGAAATGGCAAAACCTTGGCGTAACCAGCCTGATTTTGTACATTCTGTTTCACAAGACACACAAGGGCATATTTGGTTGGCAAAGGATTATAAAGGCATTGATGTATTCGATAAAAAAACGGGAGAAATCATAAGCCTGACCAGTGATGAGCAGGATGTGCGTAGCTTGTCGCATAATACGGTATATCATTTGTATGCTGACCGCAACGGTATTATGTGGGCGGGGACGTATAAAAAGGGTGTTTCCTATTATGGGGAAAGCATGTTCAAGTTCAATATGCAGGAACTGGGAGACATAACCTGCATTGAGCAGGAAGATGAATCCCGCTTGTGGTTGGGGACGAACGATAACGGATTGCTCTTATGGAATCTCCATACGGAGGAAGTGGAAAGCAATTATGCCGGTGCTTTGTCATCTAATCCGGTGGTGGCTTTATTGAAAGCGCGGGACGGGAAATTATGGATAGGCACATTTAATGGCGGTTTGTATTGTATGGACAAAGGGAGGCTTTCATGCTATACGGCGGCTTCGGATGGTTTGTTGAGTGATAACATTTGGGCTTTGGAGGAAGATAGCCAAGGGAATCTTTGGATTGGTTTTTTGGATGCTGGCATCCAGTGTTTTCATCCGCAAAAAGGTGTGTTGGATACTTTCAGGACATCCGATTCGGGTTTGCCGGATAAAATGGTTTCTTCGTTGTGTATGGCTCCCGACAATACTTTGGTGATTGGTACGGTAGGTTTGGCGTTCCTGGATTTGGCGGATAAACGGATTAGCGGATTAGATTCTGTAGAAAATAATTTCAGTGTGAATCAGGTCTATTGCGATAGCCGGGGGCTGATATGGATTGCTGCATTGGAAGGGTTGAAAATGTATGACAGGAAGCGTGGGGTGTTGAATGATTTTTCTCAGATAACTGGAGAAGAAGGCACCATGATATCGGGCATTACCGAGGACCTGGAACATAATCTATGGATTTCTTCTACCCGCCAGATGATTCATCTGAAGGTATCTCAAACACAAGACGGGGAATACGTATTCGATTCCCATATCTATAATGATAAAGACGGGCTTCAGAATTGTGATTTTAATTTGAGGTCCATTAAAACGCTGGATAACGGAATGGTAGTAGCTGGAGGGCTTTACGGGCTGAATCTGTTTAATCCGGATAAGATTCATTACAATCGGATATTGCCGAAAGTGTTGTTGGCGGATTTGTTTTTGTTGGGGAAGAAGGTGGAAGTTGGTGTTGAATATGACGGGAATATGATATTGGAGAAGGAATTGAACGAGACACGCAAGATAGAGTTAAGCCATAAACAGAATATTTTTACACTGGAATTGGCTACAGATAATTTCAGCTTGCCCGAAAAGACGCAATATGTGTACAAATTGGAAGGTACGGGCAATGATTGGCTGGCTTTGCCAGTAGGTATTCATCAGATTAATTTTACCAATCTTTCTCCGGGCATTTATGTCTTGCAAGTGAAGGCTATAAATAGCGATGGATATGAAGGAGAGGAAGTGACCCGTTTGAAGATTGTGGTTCATCCTCCGTTTTGGATGTCGTGGTGGGCTTATTTATGCTATACTTTTATTATAATATGTGTTTTGCTTTTTGCCCGCCGGATAATATTGAAACGTGAGCGTGAGAAATTTCAAATGCAACAAATCGAGCAGGAGGCGGAAAGAAAAGAGGAAATTAACCAAATGAAATTCCGTTTCTTCACCAATATCAGCCACGAGTTGCGCACGCCTTTGACGTTGATTATTGCTCCATTGGAAGAGTTGTTGAAGAAGCCGGAGAATGATGCGCAAAAGAATACGTTGCAATTGATGTACCGCAATGCGCAACGCTTGCTGATGTTGGTCAACCAGTTGCTTGATTTCCGGAAAGGGGAAATGAGCGGTCATCATTTATTCCTGTCCGAAGGAGATATTATTGCTTATATTCACGAAGTCTGCAATTCTTTCCTTCTGATGGCGGATAAGAAACACATTCAGTTCTCGTTCTTTTCGAGTGTGGAATCGTTTTCGATGGCTTTCGATGCCGATAAGATAGGGAAAGTGGTAATGAACTTGCTTTCCAATGCATTTAAGTTCACTCCAGAAGGAGGACGTGTGACCATTATGTTGGAATATATAGAAGGAGAGAAAGAGGCATTGGAAATCAAAGTGTCGGATACAGGTATCGGTATTCCAGATAGCGAAAAAGAACACATCTTCGACCGTTTTTATCAAACAGAGCATAAAGGCATGGAAGAAACGACGGGAAGCGGTATCGGATTGAGTTTGGTGCGTGATTTTGTCCGTTTGCATGAAGGAACGGTAGAGGTGTTCGACAATATCGGCACAGGGGCGGTATTTGTTGTGCATTTACCGGTGAAGCATGTGGATGTAAAGGCTGAATTGCCCAAACCTTCATTGATTCCGCAGGTTGAAGACGAGAATCAAGAAACGGATATAGAATCAACAGACCGAAGTAATTTCCCATTGGTATTGGTGGTAGATGATAACGAAGATTTCCGTTTATTCATGCGGCATAGCCTTGAATTGCAATATCGGGTATTGTTGGCTTCGAATGGAGAAGAAGCATGGGAAAAGGTACAAAACGAGCATCCTGATTTGGTCATTAGCGATGTGATGATGCCGGGTATGGACGGAAATGAATTGTGTAAATTAATAAAGGAAGATAAACAGACTGCATATATTCCGGTGATTTTGCTTACGGCGCGTCAAGCGGTAGAGTCGAAAGTGAAAGGGCTTCAGATTGGGGCAGATGATTATGTGACCAAGCCTTTTAATATGACCATACTTGTGCTCCGTATCCGTAAATTGATTGAATTGAGCCGGTATCGGCAAGCGACTCAAGCCACAATAGACCTTGCGCCAAGTGATATTGTCATTACTTCATTGGATGAGAAACTGATTGAAAAAGCCATTAAATATGTAGAGGATAATATTTCGCGAAGCGATTTATCGGTAGAAGAGTTGAGTCGTGCATTAGGTATGAGCCGTGTGCATTTATATAAGAAATTGTTGCAGATTACCGGTAAGAGTCCGATAGAGTTTATACGTGTCATTCGCTTGAAACGGGCAGCCCAATTGTTGCGCGAAAGCCAGTTGCATGTATCCGAAGTTGCATACGAAGTCGGGTTTAATAATCCGAAATATTTTAGCCGGCATTTTAAGGACGAGTTTGGTGTTTTACCCTCTGATTATCAGGAAAAAGAGGGAAAATAACAAATGATACCCAACCCGGAAACAAATGAAACATGAATGGATGAAATATTGTCCTTGTATAAAACATTTGGAATCATTATTTAAGAATGCAATGATTATCTTTGTAATCAAAGAATTTATTGTTTAACTTTAAACATCAGTTGGGTATATGATGAAAATGAAAAACATTTCTTATTGTCTGTTCGCCGGCTTGTTGCTTGGAGCTTGTTCCGGCGGTGTGTATGAAAAGACAGAGAATGGAGTAATTGTAAAAGTACAGCAAAAGGGAGATACGGGTGCGCGCCTGGTCCGTTTGCAGGTAATGGGCGAAAAGCTCATTCATGTCTCGGCAACTCCAGATAAGAAGTTTGCCGATCCGCAAAGTTTGATAATTGTTCCTAGGGCAGAACAAACACCGTTTACGGTGGCTCAGCAGGGCGATACCGTTACGGTGTCTACCGATGAGGTGCGTGCCTCGGTGTTGGCATCGACCGGCGAGGTATGGTTTACCGATGAAGACGGGAATCTGATTTTGCAAGAGAACAAAGGGGGAGGGAAGACCTTTACTCCGATAGAGGTGGAAGGCACACGGGGATATACCGTCCGCCAAGTGTTCGAGTCGCCCGATGATGAAGCGTTCTACGGCTTGGGGCAGCATCAGGCGGATGAGTTCAACTACAAAGGCAAGAACGAAGAGCTGTTCCAATATAATACAAAGGTGTCGGTTCCGTTCATCGTGTCGAACAAGAACTATGGCGTATTGTTGGATAGCTATTCATTATGCCGTTTCGGAAACCCGAACGATTATTCCCAGTTGGGCGAAGTGTTCAAGCTCTACGATAAGGACGGGAAAGAGGGAGCCATAACCGGAACGTATGTGCCTGCCGAAGGGTCGGGTGCCGAAACGTTGGTGCGCCGTGAAGACTCGCTCTATTTCGAGCATCTGGTGAGAGGCGACTTGGGGCATGTGGTGAACTTGCCCAAGGATTTCCCGTTCTATGGTTCGAAAGTGACGTATGAGGGAAGCATCGAGCCTTCGGAGAGCGGAGAGTTCAAGTTTATCCTTTATTATGCGGGATATACCAAGGTGTATATTAATAATGAGTTGGTGGTGCCCGAACGTTGGCGCACGGCATGGAACCCGAACAGCTACAAGTTCTCGGTGGACTTGGAAGCCGAGAAGCGTGTGCCGCTCAAGGTGGAATGGATTCCCGATGGAGGCGTATCTTATTCGGGACTCCGTGTACATCGTCCGGTAGACCCCGAGGAACAGGGCAAGCAATCGTGGTGGAGCGAAATGACCCGTCAATTGGATTATTACTTCATTGCGGGTGACGATATGGACGAGGTCATTAGCGGGTACCGCACCCTGACGGGCAAGTCTCCGATTATGCCGAAATGGGCGATGGGCTATTGGCAAAGCCGTGAGAAATACAACACGCAAGCCGAAATGTTGGGCGCATTGAAGGGATTCCGCGACCGGAGGATTCCGATAGACAACATCGTGCTCGACTGGAACCACTGGCCCGAAAACGCTTGGGGAAGCCACGAGTTCGACAAGGCACGTTTCCCTGACCCGCAAGCCATGGTAGACTCTATCCACGCTATGCACGGACGGATGATGATTTCGGTATGGCCGAAGTTCTATACCACGACCGAACATTTCAAGGAGTTTGACGAGAATGGTTGGATGTACCAGCAATCGGTAAAGGATAGCCTGAAGGACTGGGTAGGTCCGGGTTATACCTACGGATTCTATGACGCTTATAGTGCCGACGCACGGAAATTGTTCTGGAAACAGATGTACGAGCATTATTACCCGTTGGGCATCGACGCTTGGTGGATGGATGCCAGCGAGCCGAACGTGCGCGATTGTACCGACCTGCAATACCGCAAGGATTTGTGCGGACCTACGGCTTTGGGACCTTCCGCCGAGTTCTTCAACGCTTACGCCCTGATGAATGCCGACGCTATCTATAACGGCCAGCGCGGGGTGGACAACAACAAGCGTGTGTTCTTGCTGACCCGTTCGGGTTTTGCCGGATTGCAACGCTATTCCACCGCTACGTGGAGCGGGGATATCGCTACCCGTTGGGAAGACATGAAGGCGCAAATCTCCGCCGGGCTGAACTTTGCCGTGAGCGGCATTCCGTATTGGACCATGGACATCGGCGGCTTCTGCGTAGAGAACCGCTATGTGGCTGGCCAGAAGCAATGGAACGAGACGAAGACCGAGAACGCCGATTATAAGGAATGGCGTGAGCTGAATACCCGTTGGTTCCAGTTCGGCGCGTTCTGTCCGCTTTATCGGGCACACGGGCAATATCCGTTGCGCGAGCCGTGGGAAATCGCTCCCGAAGGGCATCCCGCATACAAGTCTATCGTGTATTACACCAAGTTGCGTTATAACATGATGCCGTATATCTATTCGTTGGCAGGTATGACTTGGTTCAAGGATTATACCCTCATGCGTCCGTTGGTGATGGACTTCACCGCCGATACGGACGTGAACAACATCAGTGACCAGTTTATGTTCGGTCCTGCCTTTATGGTATCTCCGGTATATGAATACGGTGCCCGCTCGCGTGAGGTCTATTTCCCGCAAGCCGAAGGCTGGTATGACTTCTATACCGGCAAGTTCCAAAAGGGCGGAGAGAAAGTGGAAGTGAAAGCGCCCTACGAACGTGTACCGCTCTATGTGCGTGCCGGTTCGATTGTGCCTTACGGAGAAGATATCCAATATACCGACGAGAAACCTGCCGACCACATCATCTTGTACGTATATCAAGGTGCGGACGGAGAGTTTACGCTTTACGAAGACGAGGGTGTGAACTACAATTACGAGCAAGGCAAGTATGCGATGATTCCGATGGAATACGATGAAGAAGAAAAGACTTTGACCATCGGCAAGCGTGAAGGCTCGTTCCCCGGCATGTTGGAGAAACGTACATTCACCGTGGTAAAAGTGAATCCCGATAAAGCCCAACCGTTCAACTTGAATGCCAAAGGCGTTGAAGTGGACTATACGGGTGAGGAAGTCTCGGTGAAATTGAATTAATCAAACGCAGAGACGCAAAGACGCAGAGAATATATTTTTAGAGGAGGCAAAAGAACACGGAGTCAAACGCCAACTCTTTTGCGCTCTTTGCTCTCTCAAAAATAAAATCTTTGCGCTTTTGCGTCTCTGCGTTTATTTTAAACATAAACAACCATGAAAAAATTAGCTTATTTGTTATGCGGAGTGTGTTGCCTGCTTTTGGCTTCGTGCGCCACATCTCCGGAGAATATCCGCGAACGAGTGGATTTCGGCGAGGGCTGGCGTTTCCAGTTGGGAGACGAGCCGCAAGCCATGAATGTCGCTTTTGCGGATGAAGACTGGAGGCTTCTGAATCTGCCCCATGATTGGGCGATAGAGGGAGACTTTAGTGAGGACAATCCATCGGGTACGGGCGGAGGCGCTTTGCCCGGAGGTATCGGATGGTATCGGAAGACATTCGTGCCCGAAAAAGCCGATGCGGGGAAGCAGTTCCGTATCGTGTTCGACGGGGTCTATATGAATTCGGAAGTGTTTCTCAACGGAGTGTCTTTGGGACATCGCCCGTATGGGTACATTACGTTCAGCTATGACCTGACCCCGCACCTGAAATGGGGCGAGGAGAATGTGATAGCCGTGCGGGTGGATAATTCCGAGCAACCCAACTCGCGCTGGTATTCGGGATGCGGCATTTACCGGAACGTGTGGCTGGTGAAGACCGGAGCGGTGCATGTAGCCGAATGGGGCACGTATGTCGTATCGGAGAATGTGAGCGACGCACAAGCCGATTTGAATATCCGTACCCGTGTGGCGAACGAATCGGACGCATCGGTTCAGGTGAAAGTGCGCTCTTTTTTGATAGATGCCGAGGGGCAAATCGTGGCAAGCGGAGAAACCGAATGTCCGGTAGAAGCCGGAAAAGAATCGGAAACATCCCAATCGCTACAGGTGGAGCAACCGGAATTGTGGAGCGTAGATACTCCTTATATCTATACGTTGCTGACCGAGGTGGTGCAAGACGGGAAAACCGTGGACCGGTATGAGACTCCGGTGGGAATCCGTTCGTTCTCGTTCGATGCCGAAAAAGGGTTTACCCTGAACGGGAAACCGATGAAGATAAACGGGGTATGTATGCACCACGATTTGGGATGCTTGGGAGCCGCGGTCAATGTGCGGGCTATCGAACGCCAACTGGAGATTTTAAAGGAAATGGGATGCAACGGCATCCGGTGTTCGCACAATCCTCCCGCACCCGAATTGCTCGACTTGTGCGACCGGATGGGATTCATCGTGATGGACGAATCCTTCGATATGTGGCGCAAGAAAAAGACTTCGCACGATTATGCTCGTTATTTTGATGAGTGGTACGAACGGGACTTGCGTGATTTCATCTTGCGCGACCGGAACCATCCTTCCATCTTTATTTGGAGTATCGGAAATGAGGTCTTGGAACAATGGAGCGATGCGAAAGCCGATACATTGAGCTTGGAAGAAGCCAATCTGATATTGAACTTCGGACATTCGGCGGATATGCTGGCAAAAGAGGGTGAAATGAGTGTGAACTCTCTCTTGACAAAAAGGTTAGCGGAATTGGTGAAAGAGCTTGACCCGACACGTCCCATCACAACCGGATGCAACGAACCGAACCCAGCTAATCACTTGTTTAAGTCGGGTGCGATGGACATTATCGGGTACAATTACCATAACGCGAACATCCCCGATGTGCCTAAGAATTTCCCCGGAAAGCCTTTCATCATTACCGAGAGCAATTCGGCACTCGCTACACGCGGGTATTACCGGATGCCGAGTGATAAGGTGACCATTTGCCCCGACCGTTGGGACAAGCCGTATACTGACCCTACTTTCGCTTGCTCTGCGTATGATAATTGCCACGTGCCTTGGGGCAATACGCACGAAGAAACCCTCAAGCTGATTCGGGACAATGCCTTTATCAGCGGGCAATACGTATGGACGGGATTCGATTACATCGGTGAGCCTACTCCCTACGGATGGCCCGCGCGGAGTTCGTATTTCGGTATCGTAGACCTTGCCGGATTCCCGAAGGACGCTTATTACCTCTATCAGGCGGAATGGTCGGACAAGACCGTGTTGCATCTTTTCCCGCACTGGAACTGGACACCGGGGCAGGACGTGGATATGTGGTGCTATTATAATCATGCCGATGAAGTGGAACTCTTCGTCAATGGCAAGTCGCAAGGAGTACGCTCGAAGACTCCCGATTGCCTTCATGCCGTATGGCGCGTGAAGTTCGAGCCGGGAAGCGTGAAGGTGGTAGCACGTAAAGGAGGGGAGACGGTAGGCGAGAAGGAAATCCGTACAGCCGGAGAACCCGCACAAATCCGTCTGACCCCCGACCGTGCCCAGTTGGATGCCGATGGCAAAGACCTGAGTTTCGTCACGGTAGAGATTGTGGATAAGGACGGAACGCTTTGCCCCAATGCCGATAATTTGGTGAATTTCCAAGTGGAAGGCAATGCGTTCATCGCCGGAGTGGATAACGGAAGCCCTATCTCGATGGAACGTTTCAAGGACAACAA
This sequence comes from Bacteroides sp. An322, assembly GCF_002161765.1. Taxonomy (GTDB): domain Bacteria; phylum Bacteroidota; class Bacteroidia; order Bacteroidales; family Bacteroidaceae; genus Phocaeicola; species Phocaeicola merdavium. The sequence continues at coordinate 83,043 of NZ_NFIN01000002.1, forward strand.
GCGCAAAGCCTTCTACGGCAAGTGCTTAGTGGTATTGCAAAACACCGGAAAGCCCGGCGAAGCGAAACTCACCGCAACCTCCGAAGGCTTGTCTCAAGCTGAAATCTCCGTTGTTGCTGAGTGAATGTTTCACCCAATTAGTTGTAGGGGCGTATCGCATACGCCCGAATGCGCACACTTATCCACGTGGATGTTTTCAGGGCGTATGCAATACGCCCCTACATTGGTTTTTTGCGGGCTTTCATTAGAATAATTTTATAAATCTGTGTAATCTGTGGTGAAAAAATAAAACAACCATGAAAAAACAAGTATTGACTTATTGCGTGGGTGCGGCTCTGTCCGTGTCCGCTATATTCGCACAAGAAACGCTTCCGGTTTATCTGGACGATAGCCAGCCGATAGAAGCGCGCGTACAAGATGCCTTGAACCGGATGACGGTAGAGGAAAAAGTACGCCTGAGTTATGCGCAAGGAAAATTCTCCTCGCCCGGATGTCCGCGTTTGGGCATTCCCGAATTGTGGTATTCCGACGGTCCGCACGGTGTGCGTGCCGAAATCAATTGGAACGATTGGGGCTATGCCGGATGGACCAGCGATAGCTGTACCGCATTTCCCGCATTGACCTGCCTTGCCGCAACGTGGAATCTCGAATTATCGGGCAGATACGGAAAAGCATTGGGCGAAGAAGCCTTGTATCGCGGGAAAGATGTCCAGTTGGGTCCGGGCGTAAACATTTACCGTACGCCTCTTAATGGGCGCAATTTCGAGTACATGGGCGAAGACCCTTACTTGGCAGGGGAGATGTGCGTGCCTTATATCCAAGAGTTGCAAAAGAACGGTGTGGCGGCTTGCGTGAAGCATTATGCCCTGAATAACCAAGAATTGTGGCGCGGGCATATCGATGTGGAGGTGAGCGACCGTGCCTTGTACGAAATCTATCTGCCCGCGTTCCGTGCGGCGGTAGAGCGGGGTGGCGCGTGGAGCATCATGGGTGCTTACAATAAGGTGCGTGGTACGCACGCGGCGCATAGCAAACTCTTGAATAACGACATCTTGAAAGGCGAATGGAAGTTCGACGGGTGTGTGGTGACCGATTGGGGTGCGGCACACGATACGTACGAAGCCGCCATGTACGGTCTTGATCTCGAAATGGGTTCGTACACCAACGGATTGACTTCGGAATCGGAGTTCGGATATGATGATTATTACTTGGGCAAGGCTTATCTGAAGATGATTAAAGAAGGTAAGGTTCCCATGGAAGTGGTCAATGATAAGGCGGGACGGGTGCTTCGCCTGATATTCCGTACGGCGATGAACCGCAACAAGCCTTTCGGCTCTTTGACTTCTCCCGAACATTACCGCACGGCATACGATGTAGCGGTGGAAGGCACCGTGCTTCTGAAGAACGGAAACGGGAAGAAGCAACCGGGCTTGCTCCCGATAGCTCCCGATGCGTACAAGCATATTCTTGTGGTTGGCGATAACGCTACACGCAATTTGATGCAGGGAGGAGGCTCGTCGGAACTGAAAGTGAAAGATTTCATTTCTCCGTTGGAAGGCTTGCGGAAGAAGTACAGCAATGTGGTGTATGCGCAAGGATATAAGGCAGGGCGTCCGATGTATGGCAATGTGGATGAAATACCTCAGGCGGTGATGGACTCGTTGCGTGAGGATGCCGTGGCTAAAGCGAAAGAAGCTGATTTGGTTATCTACGTGGGCGGACTGAACAAGAACCACCAGCAGGATTGCGAAGCGGGCGACCGTCTTTCGTATAACCTGCCTTTCGGACAAGACGAGCTCATCCGTTCGTTGCTCGAAGTGAATAAGAATATGGTGGTGGTATTGGTCAGCGGAAATGCCGTGGCGATGCCTTGGCTGGACGAAGTGCCCTCGGTGGTGCAGACTTGGTATTTGGGTACTATCACCGGCAATGCCTTGGCGGATGTATTGAGCGGCGATGCCAATCCAAGCGGCAAGTTGCCTTTCTCTTATCCCGTGAAGTTAGCGGATTGCCCGGCACATGCGTTCGATGCGCTTTGCTATCCGGGCGATAGCATCAAGGAGGTGTATAAAGAAGATATCCTCGTGGGCTACCGTTGGTATGACACCAAGAAAATCAAGCCGATGTTCCCCTTCGGCTATGGCTTGAGCTATACCACGTTCGAATACGGAAAACCCGTGATTTCGGCTAAGACGATGAATCAAGACGGAACGCTTACGGTTTCGGTAAAAGTGAAGAATACCGGTAAGGCAGACGGAAAGGAAACGGTTCAGCTTTACATCGGTGATGAGAAATGCTCCGTGCTTCGTCCTGTAAAAGAATTGAAAGGTTTCCAAAAGATAGCCCTTCGTCCGGGCGAAGAGAAAGAAGTAACCTTTACCATTACCCCCGATGCCCTGAAATTCTTCGATGACAAGCGTCACGAATGGGTGGCTGAACCGGGCAAGTTCAAAGCATACATCGGCGCTTCTTCGGCGGATATCCGAGGAACGGTTGCATTCGAATTGTTTTAGATAATGAATCGTGAATAATAAGTGGAAGTATTTGGCATGATGAATTATTCATGATTTGAAATGTAAAAGATGTATTTTATGGTTTTCATCCCAAAACCGTACGGTTTCCGTACCAAGACCGTATAGTTTTGGGATGAAAACCATACGGTTTTGGTACGAAAACCATAACGAAAACCATACAAGGTAGAGATAATATATTAAGTATTCTTTATTTCTCATCTTCATTTATTTCGTTATCTTTGTGCGCTTATTCATAAAATGAACGAAAGAAATGGCAGAAACGAGAAGAACGACACGCGTCCCGAAGGTGGCGAAAGCTAAACCTGTGGATGAATACGGACATTTGCAACCGCAGGCTCCCGAATTGGAAGAAGCTGTACTGGGTGCATTGATGATAGAAAAGGATGCTTATTCGTTAGTGAGCGAAATACTTCGTCCTGAGTCTTTTTACGAACACCGGAATCAGTTGATTTATGCTGCAATAACCGATTTGGCTATTCAGCAGAAACCGATTGATATTTTGACCGTAACGGAACAATTACGTTCAAGAGGGGACTTGGAGGAAGTGGGTGGACCGTTCTACATCACTCAATTAAGCGGTAAGGTGGCTTCCTCTGCTCATATTGAATATCACGCCCGTATCATCGCTCAGAAGTTTTTGGCGCGTGAATTGATTTCGTTCACCAGTGTGATACAGACCAAAGCTTTCGATGAGACACAAGATGTGGATGATCTGATGCAGGAGGCGGAAGGTAAGCTTTTCGAAATTTCCCAGCAGAACATGAAGAAAGATTACACGCAGATTAATCCCGTCATTCAGGAGGCATACGAGATGCTTCAGAAAGCGGCGGCGCGTACCGACGGATTGAGCGGGCTTTCGAGCGGATTCCATCAATTAGATAAGATGACTTCGGGCTGGCAAAACTCTGACTTGATTATTATCGCCGCTCGTCCGGCAATGGGAAAGACGGCGTTTGTGCTTTCGATGGCGAAGAATATGGCGGTAAACAATAAGGTGCCTGTGGCTCTCTTTTCGCTTGAAATGAGCAACGTACAATTGGTGAATCGTTTGATAGTGAACGTGTGTGAGATTCCAGGCGAGAAAATTAAGAGCGGTCAGTTGGCTCCTTACGAGTGGGGACAACTCGATTATAAAATAAAGGAGCTTTACGATGCGCCGCTTTATGTGGATGATACGCCTTCGCTTTCGGTGTTCGAACTCCGTACGAAGGCACGCCGTTTAGTGCGTGAACACGATGTGAAAGTGATTATTATCGACTATCTTCAGTTGATGAATGCCAGTGGTATGTCGTACGGAAGCCGTCAGGAAGAGGTAAGTACCATTTCTCGTTCGTTGAAGGGATTGGCGAAGGAACTGAATATTCCTATTATCGCTTTGAGCCAGTTGAACCGTGGTGTGGAGAACCGTGAAGGTATTGATGGAAAGCGTCCCCAGCTGAGTGACTTGCGTGAGTCGGGTGCTATTGAGCAGGATGCCGATATGGTGTGTTTTATTCACCGTCCGGAATATTACAAGATTTATCAAGACGAGAAAGGGAATGACTTACATGGAATGGCGGAAATCATTATAGCCAAGCACCGTAATGGTGCGGTGGGTGATGTGCTTCTGCGTTTCCGTGCTGAGTTTGCCCGTTTTCAGAATCCTGATGACGATTTGATTGTGCCGATGCCGGGAGAAGAGAATGCCTCGCCAGTGCTTCGTTCAAAGATGAATAAGGGAGCAGGAAATGCAGGTTATGTACCGCCTACTTCAGTAGACATTCCTCCTCAAACGGAGAATCCTTTTGGAGCACCGATGCCTGACGTACCGTTTTAATGGTTTATATTTATGTGTAGCTGGTCCTTTCACGGGGAGGACTGCTCTCCTTACAGGTGAAAACTCCAGTCCTTGCTTGGAAGGATTACAGTTCTGATTATAGAGAATCGATGCTTGATTTATGGCTATGCAGATAATCGTTTGTTTGATTTTCGCATAAAATAGTGTTAAATCCTTTGATATATCTATTCTTATTCTTATATTCGCATCGACAATATTGTCGAACAAAATAGTCAATACAAATAAAATAATGAAAACCAACGAACAAAACACCGAGCAAGTGATATTAGAAGCGGCGGAAGCCGAGTTCTTGGAGAAAGGTTACGACGGAGCGAAGATGCTCTCTATCGCCCGGAGGGCAGGAGTGGCGCATTCGATGTTGCATTATTATTATAGGAGTAAGGAGAATTTGTTTCAAGCGGTCATGTTGCGGAAGACGCGTGAGATTGTCCCTATGTTCCGAGGAATATTCGAGCAAGGTTTGTCGTTCGAGGAGACGTTGAACCGTATCCGTGAGGCACGCGACCATTACTTGTTGACCCAAGTGTCCCAAATGCCTTATTTCCTTCTATCGGAAATGCTATTGAAGCCGGAGAACCGGGCGATGGTGATTGGTTTGCTCGAACGGGTGGAGCCTATCCAGCGGGTAAAGGAAATGTTGGAGGCGGAAATAGAGGCGGGTAGAATCCGTTCCATACAATTTGGCGATTTTCTCTTTATGTTGCTTACGTTTGATACCGCTTCATTAACCGCTATTTCCGCTTGCAGGGAGAAAGAAGGAATAGAGACGGAGGTCGCGGAGCGATTGATAGCATCGTATCGTGAACATAATATGCAACTCATCTTGGAAGCGTTGAAGCCTTAATTTTTTTATCCCTGCATCGACAGGATTGTCGAACAATACAGACAAAAGAATATACAAACTCATAAAATGAATGGATATGCGAATAAAGACAATCACTTTCTTCTTCGCGCTTGTGTCTTACGCTCCTTGTTTCGCCCAGCTCAGCATCGAGGCGTGTTATGAGAAAGCGCGGGCGAATTATCCGCTTATCAAGCAATACGGTTTGATAGAAAAGACGAAGGAATATAATCTTTCGAACGCGGCTAAGGGGTATTTGCCTCAAGTGACATTCTCCGCGCAGGCTACTTATCAGTCGGATGTGACGGAGATTCCTATCGACCTCGACGCTATCGGCTTGACGGGTGTCAAGATTCCTTCGGTAAGTCAAGACCAGTACAAAATGGAGCTTGCTTTAAACCAAACGCTTTGGGACGGAGGCGCGATACGCTCGGAAAGGAAAACCCTCCGCACCCAGGCGGAAGTGGACCAACGGGATATGGATGTCAGCATGTATACTATCAACGAGCGGGTAAACCAGCTGTATTTCGGCGTTTTGCTTGCCGAAGCCCAGTTGGAGCAGAACAAAGTGCTGCAGGCGGAACTGCGGCGGAGCTGCGAACAAGTTTCCTCGTACATCAAGAACGGAATCGCCCAGCAGTCGGATTTGGACGCGATTCGGGTGGATTTGCTGAAGGCGAAGCAGACGGAAGCGCAATTCGAGCATACCAAGCGGGCTTACAGAGAGATGCTTTCGCGGCTTATCGGCGAGGAAATCGGCGAGGAGACCCGATTGGTGAAGCCGGAAGCCGTTCGTCCCTTGACGAAGGAGAACAATCGCCCTGAATTGGAACTTTATCAGGCGCAGATACGGAACTTGCGGGCGCAAGATAGCCGCATCACGGCGGGAATGATGCCGAAACTGGGTTTGTTTGTTACGGGAGGCTACGGGAAGCCCGGACTGGATATGTTCGAGGATAATTTTAAGGCATATTACCTCGCGGGCGTGAGACTTTCGTGGAACCTCGGAAGCCTTTATACCCGAAAGAATGACCGGAGAAAGATACAAACTGGTATCCGTTCTATCGAAACCCAGCGGGAGACATTCCTCTTCAATACTTCGCTCGACGTTGCACAACGTAACGCCACTATCGACAAGTATATCGACCAATTGAAGTACGATGACGAGATTATCGCTTTGCGAGGTTCCGTGAAGCGGGCTTCGGAAGCCAAAATGGCGAACGGAACCTTATCGGGAACAGACCTGACACGGGATATCCACGCCGAGCAATCCGCTATTCAAGACAAAATCTTGCACGAAATGGAATTGCTGCAAGCTATCTATAATTTGAAATATGTAACTAATAACAAATAAAAAAAGAAGAAGATGAAAACGATACGTTCTTATTATGTAGCCATTGGTTTGGTGGCATTGTTCGCTTCGTGTAAGGGAGGAAGCGGCGATTACGACGCGTCGGGCGTGTTCGAGACTACGGAAGTGACCGTTTCCGCGCGAGGTACGGGCGAGATTATGCGCTTCGACATCGAGGAAGGGTATCAGGTAGAGGCCGGGCAGGCGGTGGGATACATCGACACCATCCAGTTGCATCTGAAGAAGGAGGAGTTGCTGGGGAATCTGATGGCTACGGACAGCCGCCGTTACAACGTTAGCCGGCAGATAGCTTCTCTCCGGCAGGAGATAGCCACGCAAAAGCGTGAGCGGCTACGCTACGAGAATTTGGTACGTGAGAAAGCGGCGAATCAAAAGCAATTGGATGACATTAATTCTGGGCTCGCCGTACTCGAGAAGCGGCTCGCGGCGCAGGTGGAGACATTGGAGAACAGCAACCGGAGCGTGAGCGGAGAGGTGCTGATGTTGGAGGCGCGAATCGCTCAGATTGAGGATCAGATCGCGAAATGCGTGATTACGAGTCCCGTGCGGGGGACGGTTCTCTCGAAATACGCCGAACAAGGAGAGTTGGCGGCGCAAGGGCGCAGCCTCTTCAAGGTGGGCGACTTGAGCGATATGTATCTGCGTGTCTACATCACCGCTCCTCAGTTGACAACGTTGAAAGTAGGTCAACAGGTGAAGGTTTACGCCGATGAAGATGAGGACGGACGCCGCGAGTACATGGGTACGGTGTCATGGATTTCGGATAAGGCGGAGTTTACCCCGAAGACGATTCAGACCCGTGACGAGCGTGCCAACTTGGTTTATGCCGTGAAGGTGGCGGTGAAGAATGACGGATACATCAAGAAAGGGATGTATGGGGAGATGAAATTATGAGCGCAGTAATAGTAGACCAGTTATACAAATCTTACGGCAAGACGCGCGCGCTGAATGGCGTGAGTTTTTCCGTGGACGAGGGCGAGCTGTATGGCATTATCGGGCCTGACGGAGCGGGGAAGTCGACGCTTTTCCGCGTTCTCACCACCCTGATGCTCGCCGACAAGGGACAAGCGCAAGTGATGGGATACGACGTGGTGAAGGACTACCGGAAGATACGCGATATCATCGGGTATATGCCGGGAAAGTTCTCGCTCTATCAGGATTTGACGGTGGAGGAGAATCTGCGGTTCTTCGCCACGGTGTTCAATACCACTATCGAGGAGAATTACCACCTGATCGCGGACATTTACAAACAGATTGAGCCGTTCAAGCACCGGAAGGCGGGCAAATTATCAGGCGGGATGAAGCAGAAGTTAGCGTTGAGCTGCGCGTTGATACATAAGCCGAAGGTCTTGTTCCTCGACGAGCCGACAACGGGTGTCGACCCCGTCTCGCGCAAGGAGTTTTGGGGAATGTTGCTTAAACTGAAGCGGCAGGGTATCACGATTTTGGTCTCGACGCCTTATATGGACGAGGCGAGCTTGTGCGACCGCATCGCGCTGGTACAAGCGGGCGAGTTCTTGCAGGTAGATACGCCGCGTAGCGTCGTAAGCCGTTATCCCGCTACGCTCCTCGCCGTACGTTCGGGCAAGATGCACCGCTTGTTGGGCGATTTGCGGGATTATCCGCACGTGAACACTTCGTTCTCGTTCGGCACGGCGTTTCACGTTACGCTGCGCGAGGGAGGTTCGCCCGATGATTTAAAAGCCTATCTCATGCAAAAGGGTCATTCCGATGTAGCGATACAGGCGATTCTGCCTTCGGTAGAAGATTGCTTTATGTTGTTAAGTAAATAGGATGGTTATGGAAGAAAACGTTATTTACACCCGCGAGCTGACCAAACGCTTCGGGACGTTTACCGCTGTCGACCGCATTTCGTTCAACGTGAGGCGGGGCGAGATATTCGGCTTCTTGGGAGCGAACGGGGCGGGGAAGACCACCGCGATGCGCATGCTTTGCGGACTCAGCGTGCCCACCGCGGGCGAAGGGCGCGTGGCTGGCTTCGATATCGCCACCGAGGCGGAGGAAGTGAAGAAACACATCGGTTATATGAGCCAGCGGTTCTCGCTTTACGAGGATTTGAAAATCTGGGAGAACTTACGTCTTTTCGGCGGCATCTACGGGATGAAGGATAAGGAAATAGCCCGGAAGACGGACGAGATGCTCACCGATTTGGGATTCGAGTCGGTGCGCGATACGTTCGTGCGTGCTCTGCCGCTCGGCTGGAAGCAGAAACTCGCGTTCTCGGTCTCCATCTTCCACGAACCGCGTGTCGTCTTCCTCGATGAACCCACCGGAGGTGTCGACCCCGTCACCCGCCGCCAATTTTGGGAGTTAATCTACCGCGCGGCGGACAGAGGCATCACGGTTTTCGTCACCACGCATTACATGGATGAGGCAGAGTATTGCGATCGCGTCTCTATCATGGTGGACGGGCGGATTGAGGCGTTGGACACGCCCGAGCGGCTGCGCGCCCGCTTCCAAGCCGCCACGATGGACGAGGTTTTCCAGCAATTGGCGAGAAAAGCTGTCCGTAAGTCAGATTAAAAAGCAAACGCAGAGACGCAAAAGCGCAAAGAATTATTTTTTAGAGAAGGCAAAATCCGCAAAAGTCACCCTTCTCTGTGCGCTTCGCTCTCTCGAAAAAAGAAACTCTGCGCTTTTGCGTCTCTGCGTTTATAAAAGAAAAAATATGAAACAATTCCTATCATTTGTACGAAAAGAGTTCCGCCAGATATTCCGCGACCGGCGCACCTTGCTTATCCTGCTCATCATGCCGCTGATGCTGGTGCTGCTGTTGGGCTACGCCATCAAGACGGAGCTGAACGACGCGCGGGTGGCGGTGTTCGACCCGTCGAAGGACACGGAGACGCGCCGCGTCATCGAGCGGATTCAGGCGAGCGAATATTTTACCGTAGTCCGCGAACTCGATTCGCCCGATGAAATCGGCGAGGTGTTTAAAAGTGGCGATATCGGCCTCGTGGTGGTCTTTAGCGAGCGTTTCGCCTCCGATATGCCCAGCGGCGAGGCGAGTATCCAGCTGATAGCCGACGGAACCGACCCGAACCAAGCGTCGCTCCTGACGAGCTACGCGCAAGGCGTGCTCTCCTCCTATCAAGCCGAACTGTTGGAGCAAAGCCGCGTACCGACGCGCATCGACGTCGTAACGCGGATGCTCTACAACCCGCAAGGCGAGAGCGCGTACAATTTCGTGCCCGGCGTAATGGGCGTGGTGCTGATGCTCATCTGCGCGATGATGACCAGCGTCTCTATCGTCCGCGAGAAGGAGACGGGAACCATGGAAATCCTGCTCGCCTCCCCGATGCGGCCTATCCACATCATCCTCTCGAAGATGACGCCTTACTTCACGCTATCGGTGACCAACGTCGTCACGATACTCCTCCTCGCGGTGTTCGTGATGGGTGTCCCCATCCGCGGGAGCCTGCTGTGGCTGGCGGTGGTATCCGCGGTCTTCATCGTCGTGGCACTGTCGTTGGGTTTGCTTATTTCCACGCTGGTCGACTCGCAAATGGCGGCGCTTCTCGCTTCCGGCGTAGGGCTGATGATGCCCACGCTGGTCTTTTCAGGGCTGATATTCCCATTAGAGAGCATGCCCGCGGCGTTGCGCTGGATAGCCGACCTCATTCCCGCCCGTTGGTACATCTCGGCGATGCGTAAGATAATGATTCAGGGCGTGGACGCGTCGTGTTTCGCCGTCGAGCTATGCGTGTTGCTTGCGATGGCGGCGGTGCTGGTCGCTGTCGCGTGGAAGAAGTTCAAGATACGCCTCGGATAGCACTTGCAGAAAATTATAAGTGTCATCCGAAGCGGGGACAGTGCTTACAGAAAATTTTAAGCGTTGTCCCCGGCGGGGACAGAGCTTGCGGAAAATTATAAGTATCGTCCCCGCTGGGGACAGGACAAATCCTACAGGATAAGCACTTTCCCCGCCGGGGACGGAGCTAATCGGGACGGATAAGCACTTTCCCCGCCGGGGACAGGATAAATCCTGCCGGATTAGCGTTGTCCCCGCTGGGGACGGGCAATAAAGAATTGAATAACTTAAGGACTCAAAAAACTGGGAACGTATGCTGAAATATTTATTGGAAAAAGAGTTCAAGCAGATACTTCGCAACAAATTCTTGTCGAAGCTGATATTTGTGATGCCGATTATGACGATTGTGATATTTCCTTTCGTTACGAATCAGGATGTGCAGGACGTGAAACTGGCGGTGGTCGACCAAGACCACAGCCCTCTATCGGAAAGGCTGGTGCAAAAAGCGTCCGATTCGGGCTACTTCCGCCTCGCCGACGTGTCGCCCACCTACGAGGAGGCGATGCGGAGCGTTGAGACGGGCGATGCGGACATCGTGTTTCAGATTCCGCAGGATTTTGAGCGCGACCTCTATCGGGACGGGGCGGCGCAGGTGCTGATTGCTGCCAATTCGGTGAACGGCACGCGGGGAGCGTTGGGGGCGCAATACCTCGCGTCGGTCGTTAGGGATTATAATCAGGAGATACGTCCGCTTTCGGGCGGGGCGAATACCTCGGCGGTCGCCGAGCTTCTGCCTGATGTGCGCATCCGTTACCGCTTCAATCCCGAATTAGAGTATAAGGTCTTCATGGTGCCCGGACTGATTATGATGTTACTCACCATACTGGGGTGCGCCTTGACCGCCCTCAACATCGTGGGCGAGAAGGAAGCGGGAACTATCGAGCAAATCAATGTGTCGCCCGTGTCGAAGCGTCTGTTTATTCTCGCCAAGCTGATGCCCAATTGGATTATCGGTTTCATCGCCCTCGCCTTCGGAATGACCTTCGGATGGCTGGTGCACGGTGTAGCGCCCGTGGGGAACTTGCTGACGATTCTGCTCTTTACGCTCGTCTACGTATTTGTAACGACCGGCATCGGCATGGTCATCTCCAACTATTCCGACACGATGCAGCAGGCGATGTTCGTGATGTTTTTCTTTCTGGTGATTATGATGTTGACATCGGGGCTCTTCACGCCCGTGGAGAGTATGCCCCTGTGGATGCAGCGTGCCACTGCCATTAATCCGTTGCAGTATTTCGCCGGGGCGATGCGCCTTGTTTACCTGAAAGGAAGCGGTTTCGCCGAGATGCTTTCCCCGTTCGGCTGGCTCTGCGGCTTCGCCCTCGTGTTCAATGTCTGGGCGGTGGTGAGTTATAAGAAGAAGAGTTAGTTTAAACGCAGAGACGCAAAAGCGCAGAGTATTATTTTCTGAGAAGGCAAAGAACACGGAGGTTTTGATATTTCTCTCTGTGTCCTTTGCTTTCTCTCCAATAAATAACTCTGCGCTTTTGCGTCTCTGCGTTTATTATTTCCTTAACTCCCAAAAAGCAACGGCGGATGCGGCGGCTACGTTGAGCGAGTCCACTCCGTGCGCCATTGGGATGCGTACCGTATAGTCGGCTTCGGCGATAGTGTCGTGCGGAAGCCCGTCGCCTTCGGTTCCCATAATCAACGCCAGGCGAGGCTCTTGCTTCAGGACGGGCGCATCGAGCGGAATGGAATCATCGGAGAGTGCCATTGCGGCGGTGCGGAATCCCAAGCGGCGGAGGTCGGAGAGCGGCGTGTCTATCCATGTCCACGGGATGAGGAACACCGACCCCATTGATACCCGCACGGCACGGCGGTTCAGCGGGTCGCACGAATCGGGAGTAAGCAATACGGCATCGATGCCCAATGCGGCGGCAGAGCGGAAGATAGCTCCGATGTTGGTGGTGTCGGTCACTCCTTTAATAATAACGATGCGCCGCGCGTCCTCGCATATTTCTTCCACGCTTTTCATCCGTGGGCGGCGCATGGCGCAGAGTACGCCTCGTGTCAGGACGTATCCCGTCAGGCGGGCGAGCAATTCCCTTTCGCCTGTATAGACTGGAATGTCCGGGCATCGGGCGAGAATGTCGGAAGCGTCTCCCGTGAGGTGTTTCCGTTCGCAAAGGAGTGCTGTAGGTTCGTATCCCGCATCCAGCGCTACGCGGATGACTTTCGGGCTTTCGGCGATAAACACGCCTTTCTCAGGTTCTAACCGGTTGCGCAGTTGAGCTTCGGTCAGGGTGCTGAACACGTCCGCTCCAGGCTGGTCCAGCGAAGTCAGTTCGATGAGTTTATTCATATTTATTTCTTGTGGTTTTGTTGAAACGCAGATTAACGCAGATTTTCGCAGATTATAAATCGTTTTTTATCTGTGCAATCAGTGGTGAAAAATAAAAAACCGCGTTAATCTGCGAAAATCTGCGTTTCAAAAATCATTTTCCGTGAAGCATTGTTCCTGCCCAGCCTCCGGCGAAAGCCGCCGCCACGCCCAATGCCACGCTTAGGGTGACGTAGAGCAAGAAGGTGCCGTAATTGCCTTGTCGGATGAGCGTCATTCCTTCGTGGCTGAAGGTGGAAAAGGTGGTGAATCCTCCGCAAAGTCCCGTGGTGAGGAAAAGCCGCGTCTCGTCGGACAAATTGAATCGGGCGGAGAGGACATAGAACATTCCGATAAGGAAACTTCCGAGGATGTTCACGCTGAGCGTAGCCCACGGGAAGAGGAAGGGCGAAATGCGTCCGTGCATCGCCGCCTGCACCCCATAGCGCATCAGGCTTCCGAGTCCTCCTCCCAAGAAAACGGTTATCAGTATTTTAGTCATAATCGGTTGAGTTAAAAACGCAGATTAACGCAGATTTTCGCAGATTATCAATTGTTTTTAACCTGTATCACCAGTGGCGAAAAATAAAATCCGCGTTAATCTGCGAAAATCTGCGTTTCAATAATTCATTAAGTTTTTCGGGCGCAAAGGTACGAAAATATCTTTTCGGAAATCTCCCTTTCAGAGGCTTCTATGAAAAATCACCGTTCTTTCTCGCTTTATCCCAAATATTTATTGTAACTTTGCGCATCAAAAATAAGGAAATATACAAAAAACATACCTATATGAATATTTCGTATAATTGGCTAAAAGAATATGTCAACTTCGACCTGACTCCCGAACAGGTGGCGGCTGCGCTTACCTCTATCGGGCTGGAAACAGGAGAAGTGGAAGAAGTCCAGTCGATTAAAGGCGGACTGGAAGGCTTGGTCATCGGAAAAGTGCTGACCTGCGAACCGCATCCCAATTCTGACCACATGCACATCACAACGGTAGATTTGGGTCAAGGCGAACCCGTGCAAATCGTGTGCGGCGCATCGAATGTGGCAGCAGGGCAGAAGGTGGTAGTAGCTACCTTGGGTACCAAGCTCTATGACGGAGACGAGTGTATAACCATCAAGAAATCAAAGCTTCGGGGCGTAGAATCGAACGGAATGATTTGCGCCGAAGACGAAATCGGCATCGGCACCAGTCATGAAGGTATTATCGTGTTGCCCGATGACGTTGTGCCAGGCACATTGGCGAAGGATTATTACAATATCAAGAGCGATTATGTGCTGGAAGTGGACATTACGCCCAACCGTGCGGATGCTTGTTCGCACTACGGTGTGGCATGTGACTTGTACGCTTGGCTGGTTCAGAACGGATACGAAGCTACCTTGAAACGCCCGTCGGTGGAAGCTTTTGCGGTGGACAATCACGAACTGAACATTGATGTAGTGGTAGAAAACACCGAGGCTTGTCCGCGTTATGCGGGAGTCGTAGTACGCAACGTTACGGTGAAGGAAAGCCCTGAATGGCTTCAGAATAAATTGAAGGCAATTGGCTTGCGTCCGATTAATAACATCGTGGACATCACCAATTATATCCTTCACGCTTACGGTCAGCCGATGCACTGCTTCGATGCCGACAAGATTAAAGGCGGAAAGATTGTGGTGAAGACCGTAGCGGAAGGCACTCCTTTCGTGACGCTGGACGGTGTGGAGCATAAGTTATCGGAACGCGACCTGATGATTTGTAACGCCGAAGAGCCGATGTGTATCGCGGGTGTGTTCGGCGGACTCGATTCGGGTACGACTGAAGAAACAAAGAACGTGTTCTTGGAAAGTGCTTATTTTCATCCCACGTGGGTACGCAAGACCGCACGCCGCCAAGGATTAAGTACCGATTCTTCGTTCCGTTTCGAGCGTGGCATCGACCCGAACGGTGTGATTTATGCCTTGAAAGAAGCCGCTATCTTGGTAAAAGAGCTTGCCGGAGGCGAAATAGCTTGCGACATTAAGGATAATTATCCAGAACCGATAGCTGATTTTCCCGTAGAACTTTCTTACGGATATGTCAATTCGTTGATAGGAAAAGACATTCCCGCCGAAATGATAAAGCGTATCGTTTCGAGCTTGGAGATGAAGATTGCGGGCGAGAGTGAAGAAGGGCTTTCGTTGCTGGTGCCTCCTTACCGTGTAGACGTACAGCGTCCGTGTGATGTGGTGGAAGACATCTTGCGTATTTACGGATATAATAATGTAGAGATACCTACTTCGGTGAAAGCGTGTCTGAGCGTGGAAGGTGCCGAAGACAAGTCGGTGAAACTTCAAAACCTTGTATCCGAACAATTGGTAGGATGCGGATTCAATGAAATCCTGAACAATTCGCTTACGGCATCGACTTATTACGAAGGGCTGGAAACGTATAAGCCCGAAAATCTGGTGCGTCTGATGAACCCGTTAAGCAACGACTTGAACGTATTGCGTGCGACGCTTTTGTTCGGCGGACTGGAAAGCATCGAGCACAATGCCAACCGTAAGAACGCCGACTTGAAGTTCTTCGAGTTCGGTAATTGCTATCATTACAATGCGGAGAAACGGAATCCGGAGAAAGCTTTGGCTCCTTATTCCGAAGAATTGCATTTGGGATTGTGGTTGACCGGAAAACGAGTGAGCAACTCATGGGCGCATCCCGATGAGGATTCGTCTGTCTACGAATTGAAAGCATACGTGCTGAACATTTTCCGTCGTTTAGGTGTGAATTTCGGTGCGTTGGTTTTCGGTACGTTGAGTGATGACATTTATGCCGCTGCCATTTCCGTACATACCCGTGGCGGAAAGTTGTTGGCTACCCTTGGTATCCTGCACAAGAAACTTCTGAAGAGGTCAGGCATCGAAAACGAAGTATATTATGCTGACTTGAATTGGAAGGAACTGATGAAAGCCATTAAGAACAATGCGGTGACTTACAAAGAACTTTCCAAGTATCCGGCTGTAAAGCGCGACTTGGCGCTTTTGCTCGACAAGAACGTGCCTTTTGCCGACATTGAGAAGATTGCTTACGAAACCGACAAGAAGCTCTTGAAGAGCGTAGAACTTTTCGATGTGTACGAAGGCAAGAACCTTGAGGCTGGAAAGAAGAGTTATGCGGTCAGCTTCACCCTTCAGGACGAAAACGCTACGTTGAACGATAAGCAGATAGACAAGCTGATGGGTAAGCTCGTGCAAAACTTGGAAAATAAGTTGGGAGCGAAATTGAGATAAATCTATTATATTTGAACACAGAGACACAAAAACACAGAGGAATTATAAAGTATCCTTTGTGTGCTTTGTCCTTTTAAAATAAAGAACTCTGTGCCTTTGTGTCTCAGTGTTCAATCATTATTACTATAACATTTAAAAACATAAATCCAATGGGAAGAGCGTTTGAATATAGAAAAGCGACAAAATTGAAAAGATGGGGTCACATGGCCAAAACATTTACACGTTTGGGCAAACAAATCGCTATTGCGGTAAAGGCAGGCGGACCCGAACCTGAAAACAACCCGACTTTGCGTTCGGTTATCGCGACTTGTAAGCGTGAAAACATGCCGAAGGACAATATTGAACGTGCCATTAAGAATGCGATGGGAAAAGACCAGAGCGAATACAAAGGAATGACATACGAAGGATACGGGCCTCATGGGGTGGCTATCTTCGTAGATACCTTGACTGATAACACGACCCGTACCGTAGCTGATGTGCGTTCGGTATTCAATAAGTTCGGCGGAAACTTGGGTACGACAGGTTCTCTGGCTTTCCTTTTCGACCACAAGTGTGTATTCACTTTCAAGAAAAAAGACGGCTTGGATATGGAAGAACTGATTCTTGACCTCATCGATTATGATGTGGACGATGAATACGATGAAGATCCCGAAGAAGGCACCATTACTATCTATGGCGACCCGAAGAGCTATGCCGCTATCCAGAAACATTTGGAAGAATGCGGATTCGAGGATGTTGGAGGTGAGTTCACTTATATTCCGAATGACCAGAAGGACGTGACTCCTGAGCAACGCGAAACCATTAACAAAATGGTGGAACGTCTCGAAGAGTTCGATGACGTACAGACGGTTTATACTAATATGAAGCCGGAAGAAGAATAAAAATATTATTGTCTGATAAAATTCAGATAACATAACAATAATATATTGCTCGACCATTGTTTATTCAGTGGTCGAGTATTTTTTTTGAGATTACAGATTTTATTTTAAAAGGCGGGTGGTGTATAGCCTTTCCATATTCACGTTTAGATATGCGTAATCTGAATCATTGTGATTATGAACGAGTATTTTCAGTTTTAATTCAGATTTGACTTCTAATTTTGTCGCATCATAATTAATCAACATTTATTTTTACGCAAATGAAAACAATGAAAAGACTTGGAATATCATTATTCCTAATGCTGGCGGCTGTAGTCGCTTTTGCACAAGATGCAACTGTTTGGAAATCTTTAGAGAAACCATTGAACTTTTATTTGGCAAACGATTTGGGTCGCAATGGCTATTATGACCAAAAAACAATCGCTGAATTGATGGGGAAAATGGCAGAAACCATTGATATCGAATTTGTGGTCGCTGCCGGTGATGTGCACCACTTTGAGGGAGTACGTAGTGTGCAAGACCCTTTGTGGATGACCAATTATGAACTGATATACAGTCATCCCGATTTGATGTTGCCTTGGTATCCTGTTTTGGGTAATCATGAATACCGTGGCAATACACAAGCCGTAATTGATTATAGCAACATCAGTGCACGTTGGGAAATGCCGGCACGATATTATACAAAAGTAATGGAAGAAGACGGGGCGACTATCCGTCTGGTACTGATTGATACGGCACCTTTACTTGATAAATACCGCGAAGATACCGAAAAATACCCCGATGCAGGCAAGCAAGATATGGACAAGCAGTTGGCATGGTTGGATTCGGTACTTGCTTCTGCTAAAGAAGACTGGGTAATGGTGGTAGGGCATCATCCTATTTATGCCGATACAGATAAAAATGAGAGTGAACGTTCTGATATGCAGAAGCGGGTAGACTCTATTTTGCGAAAACATGGCAATGTAGATATGTATGTATGTGGCCATATCCATAATTTCCAGCACATCCGTAAGCCGGACAGTAAGATTGACTATGTAGTGAATACTTCCGGCTCATTGGCACGTGAAGTAAAACCCATCGATGGCACTCAATTCTGTAGCGGAGCTACTGGCTTTTCACTCATTACGCTTGACAAGAAAGAACTTTGTTTGTATATGATGGATAAGGAAGGCAAAGTGCTTCATACAGTACGCCGCACAAAATGAAAAATCACATTTGAGACACAGATTAATGCAGATTAGAGTATTTGTGTTAATCTGTGTTTTTTATTGTCTGCAATGTTATTTTCGATTATCTTTGCGGTATCGAAAAAGGAATAAGACAATGAATGATGTAAAAACAAAAAGCAAGGTTTTTTATACAGATTTCCGGTGTAAGCCCGATGAAGGACCGGCTGATAAATTGAAAAGATTGATAAAGGCGGCAGGCATGACCTCGATAGATTTGGACGGGAAGTTTGTCGCTATCAAGATGCATTTTGGCGAACTTGGAAACTTGAGTTTCCTTCGTCCGAATTATGCGCGGGCTGTGGTGGATTTGGTAAAGCAATGTGGTGGAAAGCCTTTCCTTACCGATTGTAATACCTTGTATCCCGGAAGCCGTAAGAATGCCATTGAGCATCTGTATTGTGCATGGGAGAACGGTTTTACGCCTTTGACTGTAGGATGTCCGGTGATTATCGGTGACGGATTGAAAGGTACGGATGATATAGCAGTTCCGGTTGTCGGAGGCGAATATGTGAAAGAAGCAAGAATAGGCCGTGCCGTGATGGATGCCGATATTTTTATTTCGCTTACTCACTTCAAAGGACATGAAATGACCGGTTTTGGAGGTACAATAAAGAACATCGGTATGGGATGTGGTTCGAGAGCAGGAAAGAAAGACCAGCATTGCAATGGCAAACCGGTAATCGACCAAGATGCTTGCCGCGGTTGTAAAAGATGTATGCGCGAATGTGCCAACGACGGTCTTGTTTTTGACGAGGAACGAAAGAAGATGTCTGTTAATCAAGACAATTGCGTAGGATGCGGACGTTGTATCGGGGCATGCAATTTTGATGCAATCGGTTTTGCTCAAGATGCAGCTATCAAAGAATTGAATTGCCGGATGGCTGAATATACAAAAGCCGTGGTTTACGGCAGGCCGAATTTCCATATTTCATTGATATGTGATGTCTCGCCTACATGTGATTGCCATTCGGGCAATGATACTCCGATTATACCGGATGTGGGCATATTCGCATCTTTCGATCCGTTGGCTTTAGACCAGGCATGTGTAGACGCTTGCTTGAAGCAGACTCCTTTACCCAATAGCCAATTGACGGATGAAATGGCAAGTCCTCATTTCCACGACCGTCACGACCATTTCGATAATACCAATCCGAATACAGAGTATAAGACTTGTTTGGCTCATGCCGAAAAAATCGGATTGGGCAACCGTAATTATGAATTGATACATGTGAAGTAAGATTTGTTATCTTATAAGAAAAAGCGCATAAAGGATTTGGCTAAATTGCTATGTCTTTTATGCGCTTTTCAGCTTTGCGTCCTGCTTTTTGCGGCTTAGTCCGAAAGCTCAGTTATAATATTCTCCGTTTAAATATATCTGCGTATCAAGTACGATTACTAATCGTTCACGAGTACGATTAGTAATCGTTCCACAAAGTCAGTTATATATAGTAAATGAAGGGAACTGTTGCAACTGGATTTTCAGATTGTCTTTTTTTGTAAACTAGAGTTGTCGTTTCTAAGAAACTGAGGTAGGGGAGGCTGGTGTTATTTTTCTATTTATGCAGCAAAGCTTAAAAAAAATGGCAGATATGGGGGTGAATCGTTTTTTTTTGTTACTTTTGCACAGATTTGGGTTTTATGTGCGGACGGATAACGCATATAAATACCCGATTGCAAAAGTAGCAATCAATAAATAAAAGTGAGAACAAAATTAAAAAGATAAAGCATGATACACAAAGTATTAATCGCTAACCGTGGTGAAATTGCTGTGCGTGTAATGCGTTCGTGCCGCGAAATGGGCATACGCACCGTAGCAGTATTTTCTGAAGCCGACAGAACGGCTCGCCACGTATCATACGCGGATGAAGCTTGCTTGATTGGCCCTGCGGCTTCACGCGACAGTTATTTGAATATAGACAAGATTATCATGGCGGCTAAGCGTCATGGAGCCGATGCCATTCATCCGGGATATGGTTTCTTGTCGGAAAATTCAGAGTTTGCACGGCGTTGCCGTGAAGAAGGAATCATCTTCATCGGTCCGGATCCTGAAACGATGGATGCGATGGGTGATAAGATTTCGGCACGTAAGCACATGATTGCGGCAGGCGTTCCCGTTGTTCCTGGAACAGAGCAGCCTTTGCAAAGTGTGGAAGAAGCCAAGGAAATCTGTAACCGTATTGGTTATCCGGTAATGCTGAAGGCTTCGATGGGCGGAGGCGGAAAAGGCATGCGTTTGATTCATAGTGAAGACGAAGTGGAAGAGGCTTACAATACTGCCCGTTCCGAGTCGATGTCTTCTTTCGGCGATGATACGGTTTATCTGGAAAAGTTTGTAGAAGAACCTCATCATATTGAGTTCCAGATTTTGGGCGATAATTACGGTAATGCCGTTCATTTGTTCGAGCGTGAATGTTCTATCCAGCGCCGTAACCAGAAGATTGTAGAGGAAACTCCTTCGCCTTTTGTTACTCCGGAACTTCGCCAGAAGATGGGAGAGGCGGCTGTAGCTGCGGCTAAGGCAGTCCATTACAAAGGTGCGGGCACAATCGAGTTTTTGGTTGACAAGCACCGCAATTTCTATTTCCTTGAAATGAATACCCGTCTTCAGGTAGAGCATCCGATTACAGAAGAAGTGGTAGGTGTGGATTTGGTAAAAGAACAGCTTCGTATCGCAAACGGTGAAATTCTTCATTTCAAGCAAGAAGATTTGAAACAACGTGGCCATGCCATTGAGTGCCGTATTTGTGCCGAAGATACCGAAAATAATTTTATGCCTTCTCCGGGCATTATCCGTCAACTGACCGAGCCGAACGGTATCGGTGTGCGTATCGATAGTTATGTGTACGACGGATATGAAATTCCTATTTATTACGACCCGATGATTGGTAAGCTGATTGTATGGGCTACTACCCGTCAGTTTGCAATTGAACGCATGCGCCGTGTGTTGTATGAATATCGCATTACGGGTCTGAAAACCAACATTGCTTATTTGCGCCATATCATGAATGTGCCTGATTTTGTAGAAGGTCATTACAATACCTTATTTATACCGAAACATCAGGACATGTTGCGCCGTTGGGCAGGAAAGAAAGAAGAAGATACCGAGAATATCGCTTTGATAGCTGCCTATATCGACTATCTGATGAACTTGGAGGAAAACAAATCGGGTGTATCAGATAACCGCTTGATTAGCCGTTGGCGTGAATTCGGATTGAAGAAAGGAGTATTACGAATTTAAGGATTTAAGATATGGAAATACATATAGGAGACAGAGTGGCTGATGTTACATTGGTGAGTAAAGAGGGCAATAAAGTCCAGCTTACCATTGACGGTGTTCCTTACGATGTAGACATTGTAATGGCAGAGAACGGAAGTTGTTCTATTTTGCATAACGGGAAATCATACAATGCAGAGTTGATTCGTAAAGAAGGCGGAAAGAGCTATACGGTTAATGCACACTATCAATCGTATAATATTGACATCATCGATTCGCAGGCGAAGTATTTGCGGATGCGTAAGGGAGCCGATGAGAAACAACAAGATAAGATTATCTCTCCGATGCCGGGTAAAGTCGTGAAAATACCGGTAAAGGCAGGCGACCGATTGGAAGCAGGTGACATTGTTGCAGTAATCGAAGCCATGAAGATGCAAAGTAACTACAAGGTAAACAGCCCGTGTGTAGTGAAAGAGATTCTGGTGAATGAAGGAGATTCGGTAAACAGCAATCAGGTGATTATGACGCTTGATGTGATAGATGAAGAAGAAAATTGATATAGACATGACTACAGAAGAACAATATAAGAAATTTGAAGAGCTGGATAAGCTGGCTTCTCAAGGTGGTGGCATCGAACGTATAGAGAAACAACATGCCAACGGACACATGACCGCCCGTGAACGCATCGATATGTTGCTTGATAAAGGGACATTCAATGAGTTGGATAAGTTGGTGGTTCATCATTGCACGGATTTCGGAATGGATAAGAAACACATTCCGGGTGATGGTATCGTATGTGGATATGGTAAAATTGACGGACGCTTAGTTTATGTCTATGCGTACGATTTTACCGTATTCGGAGGAACATTGAGCACTACCGGCGCTAAGAAAATCGTGAAAGTGCAAGAATTGGCATTGAAGAACGGAGCACCGGTCATCGCGTTGAACGACTCTGGAGGCGCACGTATTCAAGAAGGTGTGGGCAGTATTTCTGGCTATGCTTCTATTTTCTATCAGAATACCATTGCTTCGGGTGTGATTCCGCAAATCTCTGCTATCTTGGGACCGTGTGCTGGAGGTGCTTGTTATTCTCCGGCATTGACCGACTTCATCTTTATGGTGAAAGAAAAGAGCCACATGTTCATTACCGGTCCGGATGTAGTGAAAGCCGTTACGCATGAAGAAGTAGATAAAGAAGAATTGGGCGGTGCTTATACACACAGCAGCAAGAGCGGTGTAACCCATTTCTTGTGTGATACGGAAGAAGAAACCTTAATGAGCATCCGTGAGTTATTGAGTTTCTTGCCTTCTAATAATATGGAAGACGCTCCGATAGTGCCTTGTACCGATGATATCCGCCGGACGGATGAATCGTTGATGAAAGTAATTCCGGACGACCCGAATATGCCATACGATATCAAGAACATCATCGAACCAGTAGTAGACGACCAATATTTCTTTGAGATTATGCCTCATTTCGCAAAGAATATCGTTATCGGTTTTGCCCGTTTAGGCGGACGTTCGGTAGGTATTGTGGCAAACCAGCCTGCATATCTTGCCGGTGTACTTGATATTGACGCTTCTGATAAGGCTTCGCGTTTCATCCGTTTTTGCGATTGTTTCAATATTCCTATCATTACATTCGAAGATGTGCCGGGCTTCCTTCCGGGTTGTACACAAGAACATAACGGAATTATCCGCCATGGTGCAAAGATTGTATATGCGTATGCAGAAGCCACCGTGCCTAAGATTACGGTGATTACCCGTAAGGCATACGGAGGTGCATATATTGTAATGAACAGCAAACCTATCGGTGCAGATGTGAACTTCTCTTATCCGACGGCGGAAATTGCCGTAATGGGAGCAGACGGTGCTGTAAATATCTTGTACCGTAAGGCTACACCGGAAGAAAAAGCGCAGGCTATTGAAGAATACAAAGAGAAATTCTCGAATCCGTATCGTGCGGCAGAACAGGGATACATCGATGAGATTATTTTGCCGAAAGATACACGCTATAAGCTGATTCAGGCATTGGAGATGACTCAAAACAAGAGTCAAAGCAATCCGCCGAAAAAGCATGGTAATATGCCTTTGTAAAAGGTCCAGAATAAACAGTAAGAGGGTGTGTCAATATGAAAATTAGCTTTCATTTTGGCACGCCCTCTTTTTTTTGTATATTTGAACCGGTTTTTAATTACAAGTTTATATGAGAAGATTGTTGTTGTCTTTAATTATAGGTGGATGCTTGTTGGCTGGAAGTACTTCTTTTGTAAAAGCGCAGACACCTGAACCTG
This sequence comes from Bacteroides sp. An322, assembly GCF_002161765.1. Taxonomy (GTDB): domain Bacteria; phylum Bacteroidota; class Bacteroidia; order Bacteroidales; family Bacteroidaceae; genus Phocaeicola; species Phocaeicola merdavium. Next base: position 106,646 of record NZ_NFIN01000002.1, read on the forward strand.
ATAGTGTAGGGTATATTGTGAGAGTAGGGGATATGGCACCTGATTTTGAAATGACACTGACTAATGGAGAGAAAATGAAGCTTTCTTCTTTGCGTGGCAAGGTGGTAATGCTTCAGTTTACTGCAAGTTGGTGTGGGGTATGCCGTAAGGAAATGCCTTTTATCGAACGGGATATTTGGCAAAAGCATAAGGATAATGCTTCGTTTGCATTATATGGTATCGACCGGGATGAACCGTTAGATAAAGTCAATGCTTTTGTGAAACAGACCAAGGTAACTTATCCGATGGGATTGGACCCTGGAGCGGACATTTTTGCTAAATATGCCGAGCGTAAAGCAGGTATCACCCGGAATGTGCTGATTGATAAAGAGGGTAAGATTGTATTGATGACGCGGTTGTATAACGAGGAGGAATTTGCCTCATTGTGTAAGAAAATAGATGAGTTGTTGAAATGAGCCGGATGCGATTAATCGGAATAGTATTGTGTTGTCTGTTGATGCTTCCGTCGTTTGCGGCAAAAGATAAAAAGACACGTAAAGAGCCTTTGTTCGGGAAAGCCCAAGCCTCTTATCAGATAACATCGGATGCCTTGAAAGGAGCGACGTTTTATTTGGTTAGCGGCCATGGAGGTCCTGATCCTGGATGTATCGGAAAGTATCAAGGAAAAGAACTGCATGAAGATGAATATGCGTATGATATTATTTTGCGCTTGGGAAGGGAATTGCTGAAGCGGGGAGCAAAAGTGCATTTTATCATTCAAGATGCGAAAGACGGCATCCGGAATACGGCTATTCTGAAAAACAGCAAACGGGAAACGTGTATGGGTAAAGCGATTCCGTTGGGGCAGATAGAACGCTTGCAACAACGTTGTGATGCGATTAACAAACTCTATCGGAAAGATAAGGGCAACTATAAGCGTGCGATATTTATCCATATAGACAGCCGAAGCAAAGGAAAGCAGACTGATGTCTATTTCTATCATGCCCCCGGAAGTAAATATGGCGAACGGCTGGCAATCCAATTACAGAAAACATTTCGGGCTAAATACAAGCGTCATCAGCCGACCCGTGGATTTAGGGGGACGGTAAGTGAACGTAATTTATATGTGTTGCGTAATTCGACGCCTTATGCCGTATTCTTGGAATTGGGAAACATCCAGAACGCCCGTGACCAGCAACGTTTGGTTATTCCGGATAACCGGCAGGCTTTGGCGAATTGGATTGCAGAGGCGATTGTAAACGATTATAAGAAGAAATAATAAATAAAGAAAAATATGAGAAAAAGTATTACATTGTGTCTGATGGCTATGGCTCTTACGGTACAGGCACAACAAGGAGGGATAACTCCAGACGTATTGAAAGAAATTAAAAGTAGTTATAAACCTACAGCTTCAGACAAAGCTATTTATAATGCGATGGCTGGAACAAGCATTGCAGTGTTGGCTAAAAATCAGGAACGTTTGGCTAATTTCGATACGCATTTTTCTGATTATGTCGTATCGCATGGGATTACTGACCAGCAGCAATCAGGCCGTTGCTGGCTGTTTACGGGATTGAATGTGCTCCGTGCGCAGATGATGGCAAAATATGGGTTGGATGAAATGGAATTTTCGGAAAACTATTGTTTCTTTTATGACCAGTTAGAGAAAGCGAACCTTTTCTTGCAAGGCATCATTGATACACGTGAGAAGCCGATGGAAGATAAAATGGTAGAATGGCTTTTCAAGCATCCGATTAGTGACGGAGGACAGTTTACGGGTATCTCTGATATCATCGGGAAGTATGGGGTTGTTCCGGCTTCTGTAATGCCTGAAACATACAGCAGTGAAAATACAAGCCAGATTGCTAATCTGGTGGGATTGAAACTGAAAGAATTTGGTTTGCAATTACGCCAATCAGCGTCTGAAGGTGCAAATGAAACTGCATTAGCCAAGCAGAAAACAACGATGTTGGGGACTATTTACCGCATGTTGGCATTGGCTTTTGGCGAGCCGGTAGACCGTTTTGAATGGACGATGAATGGGGAAACCAAAGAATATACTCCCCAATCGTTTTATCAGACTTTCTTAGGCAATGACCTGACGGGTAATTATGTCATGTTGATGAATGACCCAAGCCGGGAGTTTTATCAATGTTATGAAATTGATTATGACCGCCATACGTATGACGGACGGAATTGGACGTATGTGAATCTGCCGATAGAAGACATCAAGGAAATGGCTATCAAATCGATTAAGGACAGTACGATGATGTATTTCTCTTGTGATGTAGGTAAGTTCCTCGACAGCAAAAAGGGAACGCTCGATTTGAACAATTATGATTATGCTTCCTTAATGGGGACTACGTTCAACATGGATAAGAAACAACGCATCCAGACATTTGCCAGCGGTTCAAGTCATGCCATGACATTAATGGCGGTCGATTTGGATGCCAATGGCAAGCCGAAGAAATGGATGGTAGAAAACAGTTGGGGTGCTGAGGCTGGTTATCAGGGACATCTTATCATGACCGATGAATGGTTCAATGAATATATGTTCCGTTTGGTTGTAGAAAAGAAATATGTGCCGGCTAAGGTTTTGGATATCTTGAAACAGAAACCTATCCGGCTTCCGGCATGGGATCCGATGTTCGCAAATGAAGAATAAAGAATCAAAAAGAGGAGGGTGTATCAAAATAGAAATAAACTTTCATTTTGGTACACCCTCTTTTATAATCATTAATAGATTTGCTTAGCGGATTGTATTATAGGATCTGACTAAAGCTTCATCTTTTCTGATAGCACGAATGGCAAGCCAGTTCAAGATAATGGATATGAACGGCAGGCAGATAGACCATGAAGGTGTGAAACTTCCGTAAGCTGATAACGTGGATACAGCAAATACAGCACACGTGATATAATACCCGATCAAGATAATTGTGCTGAAAACAGTCAGGCGGATTTGCAACATACGTTTTTTATATAAAAAGATAGCAGCAAATGCCAATATCGTTGATAAGAGTAATAAAACAAATAATGCCCATGGGGTATAATCAGCAGCGCCATTGGCTGTTATTATTGCTAAATTTGTCATTTCCGCGACATTGGTTTCTGTATAGAAATGCCCTACAGGAATTAACATCATTACAATGAGCAAAATGCTTACAATAAGCAGATAGATAGTTTGAATGCGTTGTATCATAATCGAGTTTCAATAAAATAAAAAACACAGAAACGCATCCTTTATGCGAAAGGGGAGGAGAATAATGCGTTCCTGTGTTTATTAGATAAGTAGGATTTATTGTAATTTCTCTTTTTCTTTTGCAGGATTCCGATAATATACTTTACCTTCGATATATTCTTGTGTTGCAATTAATGTCGGTTTCGGCAATTTTTCATAATAGCGTGAAATCTCGATTTGCTCTCTATTTTCAAAGACTTCCTCCAAATTGTCGTTGTACGAAGCAAATTCCTGCAATTTTTTCGACAAATCGTTTTTCATCTCCACTGAGATCTGATTTGCACGTTTCCCGATAATAGCTACAGTTTCATAGATATTCCCGGTATCTTCACACAATTCCATCAAGTTGCGTGTAATGGTATTGGTAGGAGCATTTGTTTTTTTGTAATCCATAATTTTACTTTATTATAAAAACCTTAATTATTCTTCATCTTTTACGTATTGGCTGGCATCTTTATAGATAGCTTCCACTTCTTTTGTATATTGGCTTTCAGGAAATTCATTCTTGAATGCGTAATATTCATCAATGGCATCGCGCATACGTTCTTCTTTTTTCTCAAGTACGCTTTGCTTTGCCATATCATATTTGGCACGAAGTATCAAAATAGACAAATCCTCTCTTCGTTTGGTATAAGGATAGTCGCGCAATACATTTTGTGCGGTCACTACTGCTGCCAGATAATTGTTTCCTGTGCTGCTGTATGAAGTATTTCCGGTATACGAACCTAGGTCGTAATAAAGTTTGGCAGACAGGTATTCTTTTTCTACCAGCTTGTCTTGCAATTCGTATATCATGTTTTGAGCCAAATCTTTACGCGGACTAGTCGGGAAATATTCAATGAACATTTGCAGTTCTTCAATGGCTTTGTATGTACTGGTCTGGTCCAAACGTGGCTCTGGAGTATCTAGATACAAAGATTTCCCGCAAAAGAAACGTGCCAACTCGGTATATGTGCCTCGTGGATAAGTCGTGTAATACACATTAAAATAATGAGAGGCTGAAATATAGTCGCCTTGGTTAAAATAAGTCATAGCCAACATGTAAGCTGATTCTTCTGCATTGGTTGTTCCTTTCAGGATAGGAATCAGTTCTTCTAGCAGAGTAGCGGCTCTACTGTTTTGACCTTTGGCAAAATAGCCTTTTGCAGCTTCATATTTAAATTCATAGTCTGTGCTTTTCAGCACCGTATTATACTCTCCACACGATGAGAGCATCATGCCCGAAAGCAACGTTAGTATGATGTACTTTTTCATATTTATCAATATAGTTGTGCAAAAGTACGGCTTTCCGTTGAATAATGCAACATCTCAATCATTTTTAATACAAAAAAATCTCATTCACCTATCAGTCGGATGAAAAATATTGTGTAATTTTACATGCTTTTTTAATTACAGCCAGTTATGAATTTTGAACTTGTATCAGATTATCAGCCCACGGGCGACCAGCCGGAAGCCATTGCTCAATTGACAGAAGGCATTAAGAACGGTCTGCCTGCTCAGACATTGCTGGGGGTTACAGGCTCAGGAAAGACGTTTACAATAGCGAATGTCATAAAGAATATCAATCGGCCAACTTTGATATTAAGTCATAATAAGACCTTGGCGGCACAATTGTATGGGGAGTTTAAGAACTTTTTCCCTCACAATGCCGTTGAATACTATGTGTCTTATTATGATTATTATCAACCGGAAGCGTACATACCTTCTACGGATACTTATATAGAGAAAGACCTTGCTATTAACGGTGAAATAGATAAATTGCGGCTGGCTGCCACGTCTGCCCTTCTTTCGGGGAGAAACGATGTGGTAGTCATTTCGTCCATTTCATGTATTTATGGCATGGGGAATCCGGCGGATTTCTATAACAATGTCATTGATGTCAAGAAAGGGAAGAAATTAGACCGCAATGTGTTTTTGAGAAGGCTGGTCGATAGCCTGTATGTGCGGAATGACCTTGAATTGAACCGTGGGAATTTCCGGGTGAAAGGAGATACGGTCGACATCTTTTTGGCATATACAGACAGTGCGTTAAGGGTAATGTTTTGGGATGATGAAATTGATGCCATCGAAGAAATCGATCCGATATCAGGACATCGGATAAATGAATATGACGAATATAAAATTTATCCTGCCAATTTGTTCATGACCACCAAGGAAAGTGTACTGCGTGCCATTCATGAAATTGAAGATGATTTGACTAAACAGGTCGCTTGGTTTGAAGAGCAAGGAAAAAATTACGAAGCCAAACGTTTGTACGAGCGGGTGACATACGACATGGAAATGCTCCGTGAATTGGGACATTGTTCGGGCATTGAGAATTATTCGCGTTACTTTGACGGGAGAGCTGCAGGGACACGTCCGTATTGCCTGTTAGACTTTTTCCCGAAAGATTTCTTGATAGTCATAGACGAAAGCCATGTCAGTGTTCCTCAAATCCGTGCCATGTATGGAGGAGACCGTGCCCGGAAGGAAAACCTGATTAAATACGGCTTCCGGCTGCCTGCGGCTATGGATAACCGTCCGCTGAAATTTGAAGAGTTTCAGGAATTGGCGAACCAGATAATTTATGTCAGTGCCACTCCCGATGATTATGAATTAGAACAGAGTGAAGGCATTGTAGTAGAGCAGGTTATTCGTCCTACCGGTTTGCTGGATCCGATTATTGAAGTGCGTCCGAGCATGAATCAAGTGGATGACTTAATGGAAGAGATACAATTGCGTATTGAGCGTCAAGAGCGTGTTCTGGTTACGACTCTTACCAAACGGATGGCAGAAGAGTTGACCGAGTATTTGCTTCGTCATGGCATACGCTGTACCTATATTCATAGTGATGTGGAAACATTGGAGCGTGTTAAGATTATGGATGATTTGCGGCAAGGCGTATATGATGTCCTGGTTGGAGTCAATTTGCTTCGCGAAGGATTAGATTTGCCGGAAGTGTCACTTGTCGCTATTTTGGATGCCGACAAAGAAGGTTTTCTTCGTTCTCATCGGTCTCTTACTCAAACGGCAGGGCGTGCAGCCCGGAATGTCAATGGAAGAGTGATTATGTATGCCGATAAAATAACGGAAAGTATGCGGCAGACCATTGATGAAACTAATCGTCGGCGTGCTAAACAATTAGCTTATAATGAGGCACATGGCATAACGCCGAAGCAAATCAAGCGGGCGCATAATAATGTTTTGTTGGAAAAGACCGAAAGCGAAAGCAGTGCATCTAAGCCAAAGGCTTATACGGACGCGCCTGAACAAATGTATGCAGCAGCCGACCCGATTGTACAATACATGTCGAAAGAGCAGTTGCAAAAGAGCATTAACCGTACCCGGAAATTGATGCAGGAAGCTGCTAAGAAGTTAGATTTTATTGAAGCGGCTCAATATCGTGACGAATTGCTTCGGCTGGAAGATGTGTTGAAAGAGAAATAAGGCAAAAAAGGAGGGATACCCATTTATGGTGGATATCCCTCTCCTTGTAGATTTATCGCTAGAACGAATTATTTTTCAATATCAATGCCTTTGTTGCGCAACGTCAATGCCATCAGACGTACATAATCTGCATATTGCTTTTCGTTCAAGGTCTTCTTCATTAACTTCAGATTTCCATACACCGCATTACGGACTTTTTGGTCTGCATTTTGGGTAGAACGGTTAGCCATTTTCATCTGTTCCTGGAAGTAATCGCAAATATCAGCTACTTCTTCGTCTTGAGATGCTGATAATTTCAAGTATTTATTTAGTTTAGCCTTGTTAATAGATCCATCCCATTTAGCGACAACAGTTGAATCGTTTACACCGTTAGCCAATACTGATGCTGAAAATGCTAAAGCAGCTACTAATGTTAATCCAAACTTTTTCATAATACCTAAATTTTAAATGTTACCTAAAAACTTTGTTACCTTAAAACAATAATGTTATCTTTAATCTAGTTTAGTTTAGCTCGAGCTTTTATCTTTTTACCGATGCAAAGATAAGGACATGTTTCATAACATAAAAATAATATCAAGAGAAAATGAAGGTAGGGGTGTCATTTATTGATTTAAATCAATGATGCAATAGCAAAATGTGTGCTTTTGAAACAGTTTTGTAATATTTGTGGGCTAATATCAAATAAAGAACTACTATTTGAAACTTTATTAATCCATACCTGTCTATTTGTCATAAAAGTGTGGGTGAAAACGAAGCAGGCTTCATCGGCTTACGAAGCAGGCTCTGTTACCCGATGAAGCCTGCTTCATAAGCCAATGAAGCCGTATGTATATTTGGCAGAGGTAAAGTGACTATGAATTATCCTCCGAAATTATCGTACATGATTGAACTGGATTCTACTCCCAGACTGTCCAGCATCTTGACTACAGCATTCGACATCGGACCCGGACCGCACATGTAGTATTCGATATCTTCGGGAGCTTCGTGATTCTTCAAGTAAGTTTCATACATTACCTGGTGAACGAAGCCCGGAGTATATTTTACGCCTGCGGCATCGGCTGCAGGGTCGGGACGGTCGAGTGCCAAATGGAAATGGAAGTTCGAGAAATCCTTTTCCAATTGCAGGAAGTCTTGCAAATAGAACACTTCATTCAATGCGCGGGCACCATAGAAGTAGTGCATTTCACGGTCATGCGTATTCAACGTGCGGGTCATGTGCATAATCTGCGCACGCAACGGAGCCATACCGGCGCCACCGCCTACCCAAATCATTTCTTTCTTCGAATCGAATATCGGATGGAAATCGCCGTAAGGACCACTCATCAATACTTTGTCACCCGGCTTCAACGTAAAGATGTACGAAGAAGCAATACCCGGATTGACATCCATAAAGCCGCTGCGGTCGGGCTTGAACGGAGGAGTGGCGATACGGACGGTCAGCATGAACACATCGCCTTCTGCCGGATAGTTCGCCATTGAATAAGCACGGATGGTCGGCTCAGGATTGACGCACTTCAACGAGAACATGTTGAATTTCTTCCATGCAGGCAAGTATTCATCGCCAATCAATTCCTTGTCGATATCCTTGTCGTAGTCCATCGTGAATGCCGGAATCTTAATCTGCGCATACGAACCGGGGATAAAGTCCATGTGTGCACCGGCAGGTAATTGTACCTTGAATTCCTTGATGAAGGTTGCCACGTTCTTGTTCGAGATAACGGTACATTCGTATTCTTTTACACCCAAAACAGATTCGGGCACTTTGATAGACATATCGCCCTTTACTTTCACTTGGCAGCCCAAACGCCAATGGTCTTTTTGCTGCTTGCGGCTGAAATGACCCACTTCGGAAGGAAGGATTTCCCCTCCGCCTTCCAATACCTGGCACTTACATTGTCCGCAAGAACCTTTTCCGCCACAAGCCGATGACAAGAATACATTGTTTACAGCCAATGTATTCAATAACGTCGAGCCTGATTCCACTTCCAATTGGTTTTCTCCGTTAATGGTCAGTTTTACCTTACCCGAAGTAACCAAGAACTTCTTTGCCACCAACAATATGATGACCAACACCAGAATAGTCACCAGGAATACTCCAATGCTTGCTAATATAAAATTCATATCCATTGTCTGATTCCTTTCTTTATTAGATGTTCAAACCGGAGAAACACATAAATGCCATTGCCATCAGACCTACCGTGATAAACGTGATGCCCAAGCCTTTTAACGGGGCAGGAACATTAGAGTAAGCCATTTTCTCACGGATGGCAGCCAAACCGACAATCGCCAGCATCCAGCCTAATCCCGAACCTAAGGCGTAAGAAATAGAATCCCATACGTCGCCGATGTATTTCGGGTCGGAAGGAGTCAGGTTGATGCGTTGCTGCATGAACAAAGACGCACCCATGATAGCACAGTTTACGGCAATCAGCGGCAAGAAAATACCTAACGAAGCATACAGCGAAGGGCTGAAACGTTCTACAATCATTTCTACCAACTGTGTAATTGCCGCGATAACGGCTATAAAGAGGATGAAGCTCAAAAAGCTGAGGTCAATGCCTAAAATGCCATCGGCAGCCAACACTTTTGTCTGAAGCAAGTAGTTGACCGGCAAAGTCACTACCAACACAAATGTTACGGCAATACCTAAACCAATAGCTGTTTTCACATTCTTCGATACTGCCAGATACGAACACATACCTAAGAAGAATGCGAATATCATATTGTCCACAAAAATGGAGCGGACCAATAAACTGAAAAAATGTTCCATAATTACTACCTTTCCTTATTATTCCTTATCTTGTAATTCAGGATGTTTCGCACGCTGGTACCATATCAGGCAGGCTACGATAATTAATGCCATTGGCGGCATCAGCATCAAGCCGTTGTTCACATATCCGGCTTCTTTGATGACATCGTAATTCAAAATATTGAAGCCTAATAATGTACCCGAACCTAAAAGCTCGCGGATAAACGCCACGATGACCAATATTTTGGCATAGCCCAGTCCGTTACCCAAACCGTCGAGACAAGATTCCCACGGACCGTTTGCCATGGCAAAGGCTTCGAGGCGTCCCATCAAGATACAGTTCGTAATAATCAAACCTACGTAAACAGATAATTGCACACTGACATCGTATGCAAACGCTTTCAACACTTCGCTTACAATAGTCACCAAAGCGGCAACTACCACCAGCTGGACGATGATGCGGATGCGGTTCGGAATTGTTTTACGAATCAATGAAATAACAACGTTGGAAAATGCCGTAATAATCGTTACTGAAAGCCCCATTACGATAGCCGGCTCCAACTTAGAGGTTACGGCGAGTGCAGAACAGATACCCAATACTTGTACCGTTACCGGATTGTTCATGCTAATCGGAGTAGAAAACACCTCTTTATTTTTAGCAGAAAATAAACTTCCCATGATAATGTCTCCTCCTATTTAGTTGTTAAAAAATTGGTATAATGTCCCATGCAGCTCTTCAGCATCTGACCTACCGCTACCGAAGTGATTGTACCTCCGGAGATTCCATCTACCTGAAATTCCGGTTTCTCAACCTTTCCGTTCTTTACGACATCCAGCCCGATGGCATTGCCGTCCATGACATTTTTACCTTTAAATTCATTCTGGAAATTCTCGGTAGCGATTTCCGCACCCAAGCCCGGAGTTTCTGATGCATGAGAGAAATAAGTGCCATAAACCGTATTCTTGTCTTCGTTCAAGGCTACATATCCCCAAATAGCTCCCCAAAGTCCGGAACCATAGACGGGAATAACGTATTTCTTCTGACCGTCTATTTCGCAAACAAAGAGATGCGCTTCTCCTTTTTCCTTATAGGCTTTTTCATATCCGGTGACGAAACTGCCTTCGTATGGCTTCAGCGAGCCGTCTTCTGCCACTAACATATCCTCTTTCACCACTTCGGCAAACTTGGCTTCAGGGTCTTCTACTTCACGAATGCCCAGTGAAGAAAGAATCTGTTTCTTCGTATCCAGCTCTACATTCTTTCCTTGCAGGTCGCGCAAAGAAGAATTCACGAAAGCCAGCAAAAATGCTACGATAATAACCAATACCGAAGCATAAATGATCGTATAAGAATTGCTATTCGTATTCATTGTATATTCGGTTTAATTGTTAGACATAGCACGTTTGGCACGGCGTGAAATATTGTTCTGCACTACAACATAGTCAATCAGCGGCGCAAAGATATTCATCAGCAAGATAGCCAACATCATACCTTCGGGATAACCCGGATTCAATACACGGATAATGATAGCCATTGCACCAATCAGGAATCCGTAAACGAACTTACCGTTCTCCGTACGTGAAGAAGTGACCGGATCGGTCGCCATGAATACAGCACCGAAGCAGAAACCGCCCAAGCACAGATGTTCGTACCAAGGCATGTGGGCTACAGCCGTATCCGGTCCCCATTGATTGAATACCCAACCCATAACGGCACCGCCTACGAATACAGACAGCATGGTTTTCCAGCTTGCTACACCCGACCACAACAAAATTACGGCACCGATGGCTATTGCAATCACACTTGTTTCACCGATAGAACCCGGTATCAGACCCGTCACCATGTCCCAAGAGAAAGCGGGACATTCGGCAACTTTAGCCACACCCAACGGTGTGGCAGCGGTCAGTCCGTCTACTGTCTTTCCTAAACCGAAGATGCTATTGCCTGATACCCAAACAATATCACCCGACATCTTCGTAGGATAAGCGAAGAAAAGGAATGCACGGGTAATCAATGCCGGATTGAAGATGTTCATACCTGTTCCGCCGAACACTTCCTTACAGAAGATAACCGAGAACGCCGTAGCTATGGCAAGCATCCACAACGGGCAATCTACCGGAACAATCATCGGAATCAACATACCCGTAACTAAGAAACCTTCTTGAATCTCTTCTTTTTTCCATTGGGCTACGATGAACTCGATACCCAGACCGACTACATACGAAACAATGATTTTAGGCAATACGGCAAGGAAACCATACGCGAACATTTCGATGAAGCTGCCTTCCACGCCTACCGCATGGTAATGCTGATAACCTACATTATACATACCGAACAACAAAGCCGGCATCAAAGCAATGACCACGAACGACATGATACGTTTGCTATCTATCGCATCGTGGATGTGTGTACCTGTTTTCGAAGTGGCATTCGGCACGAACAAAAATGTTTCGAAGCCTTCGAATACCGAACGAAAAGCATGGTATTTGCCTCCCTCTTCAAAGTTCGGCTTTATCTTGTCGAGATAATTTCTTAATGCTTTCATTTAATTTTAAGTTTTATCAATTAACACATCTCCTTGCGAAGCATATCCAACCCCTCGCGAACGATACGCTGAAGTTCCATCTTCGAAGAGCAAACAAATTCGCAAAGCGCAAAGTCTTCGGGAGCTACTTCATAGATACCCAATTCTTCCATCCGGTCAATGTCTCCGGCAATAATCGCTTTAATCAGGTATTCAGGCAAAATATCCATTGGAAGCACCTTGTCGTACTCATTCGACATAATCATGTGACGTTCGCCTCCTTTTATACGGGCATCCAATACATATTCTTTCTTCTTGCCCATTAGCCAGCTGAAGTAAGAATGGCTGACACTGAAATCATTCGTGCGAGGCATAATCCAACCTAACATCTCGTGCACATCGTTTCCTTCGGGAATCACCGTAACCTGAGAATGGAAAGCGCCTAAGAAGCCATTGGCAGGAATCTGCTTTCCGGTCAATACGTTTCCGCTAATGCAGCGCACCTCTCTCTCCTTATTTATATTATTAGCTAAGACATCGGTCAGCATCGCGCCTATCTTCAGTTTGCAATAAGCAGGTTTCTTCACTTCCGAACCGGTGATAGCCACCGTACGGGTCAAATCCACCCGTCCTGTATTCATCAAGCGTCCGATGAAGATAACCGCTTGCGGGTCGAGGGTCCATACGGTTTCGCCTTTATTTACCGGAGCGATGTGATTGATTTGCACGCCTACATTGCCGGCAGGATGCGGGCCGTCGAATACATTCAAGGTTACGCCTTGTGCCTGAACCAATGCCTTTGCCTCTTGATTGGCACTGATACTCAGATAGACTTTAGCAATCTTAGCCAAAGCGTCCAGTCCGGTTTGGAAATTCGCTTCTTCGCCTTTCAACGCGAACTCAAAGTCGGGTGCCAATGGATTCGTATCAAATGCAGATACAAAAATAGCCCGTGGCGCAATTGTCGGGTCGGCAATTACATCATACGGGCGTTGGCGGATGAATGCAAACAAACCTGCATTCAACAACAATTCCTTTACAGCACTGCCATCCAGCTTGGCAACATCTTGTTTGCCAAACTCTTCATAGTCTTGTTCTGCAGCGGCTTCCACCGTGATGCTCATTACCTTCCGGCGGGCACCACGTTCCACACTCGTCACTACGCCACTTACAGGCGATACAAATTTTAATTCAGGATGATTCTTGTCGATAAACAAGGGTCCTCCAGCCATGACATATTCCTGTTCTTTTACAACCACTTTTGGGGTGACTCCGGTAAAGTCATCGGGGCATATTGCATAGAATCCCGGCTCTTTCACTTTAATCAACTCCGTAGTGGCTTTCCCTTTCAGATTAATGTCTAAGCCTTTACGTAATTTTATTAGATTAGCCATATTAGGTTATAAAAAATGGTTTCATTATTCTGCCTGCAAAATTAAATAAAAAATAAGTGAAAGAAGAAATAATAATAGGCTATTGAAGAAAAATTTCTTTAATATAACCCTCAAGTTTCTTCTTTATGTCAGATTTGTTTCAATTTGCAATGTGTAGAATGCAAAAAGCCAAATTGTGGCTTTAATTGCTATTGGAAAGATAAAAAGAGAAAGCGGATAAAAGCTATTTGAAACTTTTATCCGCTTCTTATTATAAGAACGTTATTGCTTATTTCGGATTTTCAATAGCTGCCTGAGCCGCTGCCAAACGTGCGATAGGCACACGGAACGGAGAACAGCTAACATAATTTAACCCTACTTTATCACAGAACTTCACAGATGAAGGTTCACCTCCATGTTCGCCGCAGATACCACATTTCAAGTCAGGACGTACTGAACGGCCTTTTTCTACAGCCATTTGGATAAGCTGGCCTACACCGTTTTGGTCGAGTACTTGGAACGGGTCTACTTTCAGAATCTTCTTTTCCAAATAAACAGGCAAGAAGGTAGCGATATCATCACGTGAATAACCGAATGTCATCTGAGTCAAGTCGTTTGTACCGAATGAGAAGTATTCAGCATGTGATGCAATGCGGTTAGCTGTTAGGGCTGCACGCGGAATTTCAATCATCGTACCTACCTTGAACGGAATTTCTACGCCTTCTTGTTCGAACACTCTCTTAGCAGTAGCACGGATGATGTTCTCTTGTGCTTCGAATTCGTACAAGATACCAATCAGCGGAACCATGATTTCAGGATGTGGATCGTAACCTTCCTTCTTCAATTCGCAAGCCGCACCCAAGATAGCTTCGGTCTGCATTTCGGTGATTTCGGGATAAGTATTTCCCAAACGGCATCCGCGATGACCTAACATCGGATTGTGTTCGCAAAGGCTATCTACACGCTGGCGGATATATTCTACAGTTACACCCATAGCTTCTGCCATTTCTTCCTGACCTTTTTGATCGTGCGGAACGAATTCGTGCAAAGGCGGGTCGAGCAGACGGACATTTACAGGATAACCGTCCATTGCTTTAAAGATGCCTTTGAAGTCGTTCTTTTGATAAGGCAATAATTTAGCAAGTGCTTTCTTACGTCCTTCTTCATTTGGTGCCAAAATCATTTCGCGCATAGCAACAATCTTTTGGTTTTCGAAGAACATGTGCTCTGTACGGCAAAGACCAATACCTACTGCACCGAACTTACGGGCTACTTCTGCATCGTGCGGAGTATCAGCGTTGGTACGTACTTGCAAACGGGTGTATTTGTTGCAAAGGTCCATTAGTTTGGCAAAGTTGCCCGATACTTCAGCTGCTCTGGTCGGCACTTCGCCTTGATAAACCTCACCGGTACTACCGTTCAATGAAATGTAATCGCCTTCTTTCAATACAACGCCGTCGATTTCTACGGTACGTGCTTTGTAGTCTACATTAATGGCTCCAGCACCTGATACACAGCATTTACCCATACCACGGGCAACTACGGCTGCATGAGAAGTCATACCTCCACGTGCGGTCAAGATACCTTCAGCCACGGTCATACCAGCTAAGTCTTCGGGAGAAGTCTCGATACGTACCATAACTACGCGATGACCATCGGCACGCCATTTTGCTGCATCTTCGGCAAAGAATACGATTTGACCTGTAGCAGCACCCGGAGAAGCCGGAAGACCACGGGTTAAAACTTTAGCGTTACGGAGTTCTTCTTTGTCGAATACGGGGTGAAGCAATTCATCCAACTTATTCGGTTCGCAACGCAAAACCGCTGTCTTTTCGTCGATTAAGCCTTGTTCCAACATTTCCATGGCAATGCGTACCATAGCGGCACCGGTGCGTTTTCCGTTACGGGTCTGCAAGAACCACAATTTACCTTCTTGTACAGTAAATTCCATATCTTGCATGTCATGGTAGTGGTTTTCCAGCTTAGTCTGCAATTCATCCAATTCTTTGTAGATTTCCGGCATAGCTTCTTCCATAGACGGATATTTAGAAGCGCGTTCTTCTTCAGAGATGCCTTGCAGTTTTGCCCAGCGTTGAGAACCGATTTTAGTAATCTGTTGCGGAGTACGGATACCTGCTACAACGTCTTCGCCTTGAGCATTAATCAGGTATTCGCCGTTGAAGAGGTCTTCGCCTGTAGCGGCATCACGAGAGAAGCAAACGCCGGTAGCAGAAGTGTCGCCCATGTTACCGAATACCATTGCCTGTACGTTTACGGCAGTACCCCATTCGGCTGGTATGCCTTCCATTTTGCGGTAGAGGATAGCACGTTCGTTCATCCATGAATCGAATACGGCGCAGATAGCACCCCACAATTGTTCGTAAGCATCGTTGGGGAATTCTTTACCGGTCTGGGTTTTAACGGCTTCCTTGAAGCGTTTAACCAGTTCTTTCAGGTCTGACACTTCCAGTTCGTTGTCTAAACGTACACCTTTCTTTTTCTTAACGTCTTCGATGATAGCTTCGAACGGGTCGATGTCATCCTTGTTAGCAGGTTTCATGCCCAATACAACATCACCGTACATTTGCACGAAGCGGCGGTATGAATCCCATGCGAAACGTTCGTTGCCTGTCTTGCGCGCCAATCCGGCAACCACTTCATCGTTCAATCCCAAGTTCAGGATAGTATCCATCATACCCGGCATGGATGCACGTGCACCCGAACGAACTGATACAAGCAATGGATTTTCTACATCGCCGAATTTCGATTTCATAAGTGTTTCAACACCTACGATAGACTTTTCTACATCGTCCTTCAACAAAGCTACGACCGCATCTTTGCCTTTCTCGAAATATTCGTTACAAACTTCTGTAGTGATAGTGAAACCAGGAGGCACAGGTACTCCGATAAGGTTCATTTCAGCAAGGTTGGCACCTTTACCACCCAGTAGGTTTCTCATGTCTGCTTTTCCTTCGGCATGTCCGTTTCCGAAGGTGTAAACTCTTTTTGTTTCCATTCTTTTAGAAGATTTATTAGGTTGTTATGTTTCTCATAAGTAGAACATTTGCAAAGCTATGGAAAATTTGTAACATAACAAATACAAAGCAGGTGTTTTTAGACATATTTTGATATATAGACTTGCCAAAATGAGTGTAATCTTTTTCTTACACCTTATTTATATTGGAATTATAGACGGATTGATGCCGTTATGCACATATATGCATGCCTGAATTTAAACAGATGGAATGCCGGTTTCATTTAGCTGAAACAGATATCGGAGTTAAATGGAGGATAAATGCAGATTATTTGGGAGTTCTTTCAAAATCTTATCGGAATATGGAGGAAAATCCTTACCTTTGCACTTAAAATTGAATTATAGGAAATAACGTGGCAAGAAAGAAAAAAGAACTTCCTTTATTGGAAAAGGTAACGATACTGGATGTGGCGGCAGAGGGAAAAGCTGTTGCCAAGGTAAATGATTTGGTGGTATTTGTACCCTACGTAGTGCCGGGCGATGTGGTCGACCTGCAAGTGAAGCGGAAAAAGAACCATTATGCAGAGGCTGTAGCCGTAAAGTTTTATGAAAAGTCTCCCATGCGGGTGGAACCGTTTTGCCAACACTATGGTGTGTGTGGCGGATGCAAATGGCAATGTCTGGCATACGAAGAGCAAATCCGTTATAAGCAAAAACAAGTGTTTGATAATCTGACCCGCATCGGGAAAATCGAATTGCCTGAAATCAGTCCCATTATCGGTTCGGAGAAGACGATGTATTATCGCAATAAGCTGGAATTTACGTTCTCGAATAAACGCTGGCTGACCGAAGAAGAAGTGAAGGAGGACGTAAAATACGAGCAAATGAATGCGGTAGGCTTTCATATTCCCGGTGCGTTCGATAAGGTGCTTGCCATAGAGAAATGTTGGCTTCAAGACGATATTTCCAACCAAATCCGCAATGCTATCCGTGATTATGCCTACGAACATCAGTATGCATTTTTCAACTTGCGCACACAAGAAGGCATGTTGCGCAACATGATGGTGCGTACTTCTTCAACCGGAGAACTGATGGTCTTGTTGCAATGCAAGATTGTGGATGATGCGGAATTGGCGAAGATGAAGGAATTGCTTCAGTTTGTAGCAGATAAGTTTCCGCAAATTACTTCCTTATTATATGTGATTAACAACAAATGCAACGATACAATCGGTGATTTGGATGTGCAGGTATTTAAAGGGAAAGACCATATTTTCGAAGAAATGGAAGGGCTTCGGTTTAAGGTCGGACCCAAATCATTTTATCAGACCAATTCGGAACAAGCCTATAATTTATATAAGGTAGCTCGTGATTTTGCCGGATTGACCGGAAATGAACTTGTGTATGATTTATATACAGGAACGGGAACTATCGCCAATTTTGTTTCCCGCCAAGCCAAGCAAGTGATAGGTATCGAATATGTGCCCGAAGCGATAGAAGACGCCAAAGTCAATTCGGAACTGAACGGCATTGAGAATACCTTATTCTATGCAGGCGATATGAAAGATATCCTGACCAAAGATTTCATTCGTGAGCACGGGCGTCCGGATGTGATTATTACCGATCCGCCTCGGGCAGGTATGCATGGGGATGTTGTTCAAGTGATATTGGAAGCAGAGCCGGAACGCATTGTTTATGTAAGTTGCAATCCTGCGACACAAGCCCGTGATTTGCAATTGCTTGACGTGAAATATAAAGTAAAGGCAGTCCAGCCGGTAGATATGTTCCCGCATACGCATCATGTAGAAAATGTGGTATTATTAGAAAAGAAAACTTATTAAAATAGATAAAGACGTGGCAAGAAAAGACTTTAAGACAAGCAAGCCTGCTATGGCGCGTGCTGCTTCGAAATATACAACTTATCGGGTGACCGAACCGGGTGAATTGATGGACTTCTTGATGAAAAAGATGGCAGGTATCAGCCGCACGCGGGTGAAAGCCTTATTGACCAATCGGGTAGTGCTGGTCGATAACACGATTCAAACGCTTTACAATTATCCTTTACAGCCGGGTATGTGCGTGCAAATCAGCAAGGAAAAGCATAAGCATGAGTTCCGGCATCCGATGCTGAAGATTTTGTATGAGGATGCCTATATCATAGTTGTAGAAAAGAAAGAAGGATTGCTTTCGGTTGCTACAGAACGTCAAAAAGAACGAACGGCGCAACATATATTAAATGAGTATGTAAAGCGGATTCACAGAGGAAACCGGATTTATGTGGTTCATCGCTTGGATAGGGAAACATCCGGCATTATGATGTATGCCAAAGACGAGAAAACGCAACATACGCTACGCGATAATTGGCATGACCTGGTACGTGACCGCCGGTATGTAGCAATTGTAGCAGGAGATATGGAGCAAGATGAAGGTACGGTACGTTCTTGGTTGACCGACCGTAAATTGTATGTAAGTTCTTCTCCGGTAGATGATGGAGGCAAGTATTCGGTGACTCATTATCATACAATTAAGCGCGCCAATGGCTTTTCGTTATTGGAATTGAATCTGGAGACAGGTCGGAAGAACCAAATTCGTGTCCACATGCAGTCGTTAGGGCATCCGGTGGTAGGAGATGAGCGTTATGGATGTGAGGTAAATCCGTTGGGACGTTTGGCGCTTCATGCATTCAAGTTGTGTTTTTATCATCCGGTAACACATGAATGGATGGAGTTTGAAACGCCTTATCCGGCTCCCTTTAAAACATTAATGCTAAGGAGATAGAAAAAAATATAGAAAAAAGTTCTTCAAAAATTTGCAGGTTTAAATAGAAACCACTACCTTTGCAGCGGTTTTGAAAAAGAACCTTTCGGGGTGTAGCGCAGTCCGGTTAGCGCACCTGCTTTGGGAGCAGGGGGTCGTGGGTTCGAATCCCGCTACCCCGACTTAAGTCCTGATTTCGTTAGAAATCAGGACTTCGCGTTTTTATAAGTGTCTGCAAAGGGTGGTTAATATGGCACAGATTTTAAACTTGGGGATTTAACAAAAGCGTAAAAGTCATATCTTTGTGTTATGAAACGCAATTCAGTTAATTATAAATCTGTTTTGTCCTTATTCCTGCCTAAAGGCATATTGGACTATTTTGAGATTGTCGACTTCTCCGACATGGGTTCTTATTATATCATATGTTTAGATGAACTTCCGGCGATACCGGAAGAATATTCTTCCCTCCCGTTAGTTTCCAAAGGCTTCTATCCTGAAATAGTAGTGACGGATTTCCCCGCCCGTGACCATACGGTCTATCTGAAGCTCCGTCGCCGACGCTGGGAAGACAAGCGTACGGGCAAGACCTATAGCCGTGACTGGCAGCTGGTAGCTTCAGGCACCCGAATCACCGCCGAGTTCGGTGCTTTTTTAAAAGGAATACTTGGAAAACCATGAGGTGAGCATCAAGAGCGTGGCCGATTTCTGCCGCCTGAAGCCTTCCGTGTTAACGGATTATTATAAGAACCATCTGAGCGGCTTCCTCAAATGGGAGCAATACGGACACGCTGAGGACTACATCCTTTTCCCTGAAAACACCGGAGAGCATATATCCCTTGATGAGACCAGCCTGACTGGTGGCGAGCTTTACACGAATGTCTGTAACAAAGACGGGCATGGTCGTAAAGGCACCGTCATAGCCATGGTCAGGGGCACAAAGTCGGAAGATGTTGAAGCGTGCCTCGAAATGATACCTTTGGAAGAACGGCTGAAAGTCAGGACCGTCACGTTGGACATGGCAGATAACATGCACAGCATCGCCTTGCGCTGTTTCCCTAACGCCACGCAGGTCATAGACCGCTTCCATGTACAGAAGCTCATGTACGACGCGCTACAGGATGTAAGGGTACAGTACCGTTGGCAGGCCATAGAGGAGGAAAACAAGCTGCGGAAAGAGGCCAAGGCAAAAGGGGAGAAATTCGTGCCGGAAGTCTTTGAAAACGGCGATACGCGCCGCCAGTTGTTGTTGCGAAGCAGGTATCTGCTTTTCAAGTCCCCGACACATTGGACCGAAACGCAAAGGAAAAGGGCGGAAATCCTTTTTAGCCAATACGATGACCTCAAGCAGTTCTATTATCTCTCCCTACAGTTGGGACAAAT
Organism: Bacteroides sp. An322; assembly: GCF_002161765.1. Lineage (GTDB taxonomy): Bacteria > Bacteroidota > Bacteroidia > Bacteroidales > Bacteroidaceae > Phocaeicola > Phocaeicola merdavium. Next base: position 127,044 of record NZ_NFIN01000002.1, read on the forward strand.
ATACTCGACGAGCTATGATAAGGATGTGGCCAGGGTAAAGATGGCACTTTGGTTTAACAGGGTGGAGGAATGGGAATACCCCCAATTCAACACAGTCATCAATTCCTTTAAGGCGCATTATGAAAGGATCCTGAACTTCTTCATCGAAAGGCACACGAACGCCAATGCAGAGTCCTTCAATGCCAAACTCAAAACGTTTAGGGCTACGTTCAGAGGAGTGGGAGACATCAAGTTCTTCCTTTACAGGGTAGCGAAATTATATGCCTAATTTGTTAAATCCCCAACAATGCGAACTGTGCCGTTAATATGCATTTTTCTCACCGTGGAATATGTTGCGGACGGTACGGTAAATGATGTATAAATCCAGTCCGAAACTCCAGTGTTCAATATACCAGATGTCTCCTAAGACACGTCCTTCCATGTCTTTTAACTCTTTGGTTTCGCCTCGGTAGCCTGTGACTTGGCTCCAGCCTGTAATGCCAGGCTTTACAAAATGGCGTACCATGTATTTATTGATTAGTTTTGAATATTCTTCTGTATGTTTTAGCATGTGAGGACGAGGACCGACTATGCTCATGTCTCCCAATAGTACGTTGATGAATTGGGGCAATTCATCTATATTAGTCTTGCGCATAATATTGCCCCATTTGGTTTTACGTGGGTCATCTTTAGTTGCTTGCAAGGTATCGGCGTCTTTGTTTACTTTCATCGAACGGAATTTGATGCAATAAAATTCACGGTCGTTCAATCCGTTGCGTTTTTGACGGAAGAAGACGGGACCAGGCATGGTTATTTTGGTAATAATGGTTACGATAATGAGGATGATAGGGAAAAACGTGCATAAGAACGTTAATGAAAATACAATGTCGAATGCTCGTTTTAAGAATTTGTTTTCCGGCTGGCTCAGCGGGTCAGGGCGAAGGCTCAGGTAAGGGACATTGCCCAGCATATTGAAAAACACCCGGTTATGGAGATAATTGCGCAAGTTGGGCACACTGTAAAAATGTACCAAGTTGTTTTCGCAATAGTTGATAATCGGTACAATCGTACTTGCCCGTCTTGAAGGAAGACAGCAAAACAGAGAATGTATATACGTGTGAGAAGCAAGGTAGTCTTGGACTTTTTCCGGTTTGCCCAAATAGGGACAATTTAGCGCATCCATTTCCGGGTTAGGTTGGTCATCGAAATAGCCTGTAACTGCATATCCGTAGGTCAGGTTGTTAGTCAGTTCGTGGTATAACTCAATATTATTAGTTGTACTTCCTATCAACACTACATAGTGGATATGGTTTTTGTTTGTCCGGTATTTCTTGATGCAAATGCGGATCAGAAGCCTGCAGATGCTTTCCGAAACGAATAACGAGAGAAGGTATGTGATAAAAAATGAAAAGGAAATTTCGATAAAATGACCGGCTGTCAGCAAGAAACCACTGATGAAAGAAAAATAGAATACATTAAGAAATGCCCGCCAGACAATTTGGTAAGGATGTACTTTGTCGTTATGCAGGACAACTCCTCGGTGGATAGTGCATATTAAATAACAGAGCGACAGGGTAATTAAAGTTTGAGGCAATGTTGCTTCTTGAGTTGGATGCTGTTTGCAAAATCCAGTCCAATAGTACAGCAGATAGAATAATCCGTTGCATAGACATAAGTCACAGGTAATGACAAGCACTTGTATTATGCTGTAGCGTCGAGTTGTATTGTTATTTGTTTTGTTGTTGCCCATAAAGAAACAATTAAAATCGCTTTTAAAACAATGAATGCCTACATAATGTTCATACTGCAAATGTTGCAATAAAATTTGAGAAAAGCAAGAGCTTCTCTTTAAAAAACCGTTACAAATAAAATATTTGTTAAAAATAAGCGGTTTTTGGATGAGGATGTATGTTGCATAACATAAAATGCTTATCTTTGCATCGTGTTTTTCATGGTATTAGATTTAAGGTTAATGAAGATTGGGAATCTGGGAAGATTCCCTTTTTTTATGTCCGTTTGTTTTCATTAGGCTGCATCGCCTGATTCATCTGCATTCGTTGGCCTTTACATCCGTATTCGTAGCCTTCTGAAGCCTGCTTCGTTTTATTTAGCATTTTGTTTAAATGAAAGTGCTGTAGTATTCTCAAATAAAAACAAGGGCGACTTGTTGGATTTTCGATTAAAGTTTCGTATATTTGTTATTGAGTTTACACTCTAGGCTTGCGAGCCTATATATAATAAGGTATAAGAAAACTATGAATATAAAATTTCGACTGATTGTGATGAACTTCCTGCAGTTTGCTGTGTGGGGAGCTTATTTGACTTCGATGGGGACTTACTTGGCAGGAATAGGGCTGGGCAACCACATCGGATTGTTTTATGCCATGCAAGGTGTTGTGTCGTTGTTTATGCCGGCTATATTGGGCATTATCGCCGACCGTTGGGTGCCAGCCCAGCGTTTGTTGGGATTGAGTCATCTGTTGGCAGCTCTGTTTATGGCAGGAGCGGGTTATTATGGAATGACGGCAGGTAACATGGTGTCTTTCCCGATACTATTCGCTTTTTATTCAATGAGCGTAGCTTTTTATATGCCAACATTGGCACTGTCCAATTCGGTAGCTTATACGGCTCTTGAGCGTGCCGGGTTAGATACAATCAAGGCGTTTCCTCCTATCCGTACTTGTGGAACTATCGGTTTCATTTGTTCGATGTGGCTGGTCGACTTATGGGGATTCCAGTCTAATTATATGCAATTCTTTGTATGCGCGGGCTGGGGCATTCTGTTGGCGGTTTATGCCAATACGCTTCCAACGTGTCCGGTAAGCCGTGGTGCAAGCGGGCGGAAGTCTTTAGCCGAAGCGTTAGGCTTGAAGGCGTTTTTGTTGTTCCGCCAACGTAAAATGGCGATATTTTTTATATTTTCGATGTTATTGGGGGTATCGTTGCAGATTACCAATGGGTTTGCCAATCCGTTTATAACTAGTTTCAGTGCATTGCCTGAATATGCCGATACGTTTGGAGTGCAACATGCCAATTTGTTGATTTCCCTTTCGCAAATCAGCGAAACCTGTTGTATATTGCTGATTCCGTTCTTCTTGGGGCGTTTTGGCATTAAGAAAGTAATGCTGATAGCTATGGTAGCATGGGTGTTGCGGTTTGCTTTGTTCGGATTAGGAAATCCGGGCAGTGGCGTCTGGATGTTTATTCTTTCGATGATTGTATACGGAGTGGCATTTGATTTTTTCAATGTGTCCGGCTCCTTGTTTGTAGATAAGGAAACAGATGTCTCCGTACGTTCGAGTGCCCAAGGATTATTTATTATCATGACCAATGGGCTGGGAGCTACGATTGGTACATTGAGCGCTCAAGCTGTGGTGAATTGTTTTGTGGATTTCGGCAGCACGGTTCCGCAAGTGGAAGGTTGGAGCAAAGCCTGGTTTATTTTTGCGGCATACGCATTGGTGGTAGCAATTTTGTTTGCTATTGTCTTTAAATATAAACACGTAAAGGAATGAAAGAAATTGAAGTGAAAATTCTGGATATGTCAACGGTGTTAAGGCCGTCTAATTCGTTTGCGTTGGTATTGGAAGAAGTTGGGGTTGAGAAACGAAAACTGGCATTAATTATTGGTGCAGCAGAAGCACAGAGTATTAAGATGGGTGAAATGAACTATCGTCCGCCTCGTCCTTTTACACATGATTTGATGTTACATGTAATGGAAGCGGGTGGTTTGGAATGTGAAAAAGCGGTTATTTATGAAGTGAAGAACGGAATTTACTATTCTTATTTTTATATAAGGAGAGCAGACGGAGAAGTAGAGGCGGTAGACGCGCGTACTTCGGATGTTGTTGCATTGTCGTTGCGGGCTAAATTTCCGTTGTATGTGTATGAAGACGTTTTAGAACGGGAACAGTTGAGGAATGTTTCAACAGACGGTTCTATCTACACGCTTACGGTAAATTCGGTTGACTTGGATACTTTGAAAAAAGCAATGGAAGAAGCTGTTGCTTCCGAAGATTATGAGCGTGCTTCGCAATTGCGTGATGAAATCCGTAAAAGGGAACAAGAGCAAAAAGACGAAAATTGATTTTTATAAAAAACAGATATGCATACATTTTATACACCGGATATTGCAATAAAGATGGAACTTCCTGAAGAGGAAGCATCCCATTGTTTGCGCGTGTTGCGATTGACCGTAGGCGATGAGGTGTTGCTTACCGATGGGAAAGGATTTTTTTATAAGGCTGTTATTGACGGAATTGCAGGGAAGCGTTGTCAAGTAAAAGTTTTGGAAACGGTTTTTCAAGAACCCTTATGGAAAGGGCATTTGCATTTAGCTATGGCACCGACAAAAAACATAGACCGTACCGAATGGTTTGTGGAGAAGGCGACTGAAATCGGGTTTGATGAATTGAGCTTCTTGAATTGCCGTTTTTCGGAAAGGAAAGTAATAAAGCCCGAACGGATTGAAAAGATTGTGGTTTCTGCTGTCAAACAATCTTTGAAGGCACGGAAGCCGCAGGTGAATGGTATGATTGATTTCGATAAATTTGTCAAGCAAAATTTTAAAGGGCAGAAATTTATCGCGCATTGCTATGAAGGCGAGAAGCCTTTGTTGAGGAGTGTCTTGGACTCTCAAGCCGATGCGGTAGTATTGGTTGGTCCGGAAGGGGATTTTAGCCGTGAAGAGGTAGCATTGGCGGAATCTATGGGCTTCCGGTCTGTCAGTTTAGGAAAATCAAGGTTACGCACCGAGACTGCAGCTTTGGTAGCGGCGCATTTGATGAATCTGGCGCATGTGTTGGAGAGTTGATAAAAGGTTGTGTATCGGTAAGTTATTTATCAGGTAATAGGATAAAGTTATGTTGAAGAGAAGTTTTACATGGTGGGCATGCTGGATGATAGGCGTGTGGGCATTGGTTTCGTGCAAAAGCGGAGATGAATACGAAGCGGCTTTGCCTAAGGATGCAGCTTTGGTCGTGTCGGTCAATGCGGCATCTATTGTTGAGAAAAGCGGTTTATCGGGCAAAGAAGGAGAAGCACTCGTGCTACGCTTAGGAGATGCTTTGAAGAGTGGTATGCAAGGGTCTGAACCATTGGTAGATAAAATAATGGCAGACCCGGCAGAAAGCGGCATTGATTTCCGGAAAAACATATACCTGTATGTAGAATCCCACTCGGTTTCAGCCGGGGTATTGGCACGTGTGTCTGATGCTGGGAAACTAGAGGCATTGTTCGAATCATTAAGTAAGCAACAGATTTGTGGTGATTTAGTTCAAGAAGACGGGTATAAATGGGCTGCTATGGGAAATTTGTTGGTGGCATATACGTCGGATGCTCTTTTGATATTGGGCGACCCCAACGGAGGTGTCCCTCAAGATTTGTGCCATACTGCCTCGATGTTGCTTCGCCAAGGTGAAGAGGACGGATATTGTGCTACATCGGATTTCAAGCATATTAAAGGCGGAAAAGGAGATATTGTGGCTTTAACTTCTCTAGACATGCTTCCCGGACAATATGTGAGTCCGATTCTGATGGGAGCTTCCGGAGGGCTGGAACTGAAAGATATAAAAACGTTGGCGGAAGTGACTTTTGCTCAAGGGAAAATGAGCATAGACTTTACGAACTTGAGTACGGACAAAGTAATGAAGCAGATGCAGGAGAAGCAGGCTCAGGCATTTGGGAAAATAGAAGGAACTTATTTGGATAAATTCCCTGCCAATACCGGATTCTGGATGTCGATGAATATCGATGGAAAGAAAATCTATGAAATTTTATGCGGACATCCTTTGCTAAACAGTCAGTTGGAAAACTCGATGATGCCGATTGATTTTGAATCAATATTCGGTTCGATGAAAGGGGATGTGGCAATCGCCGGTAATCCGATGTCGGGTAAATTCATTGCTTATGCAGATGTGACGGATGCCCGTTTTTTACAGACTTTTGAAAACCTGAAGCCTTTATTGGCACTGACAGGCAACCGGATGCAACTTATTAACCGTGGTGCTACGGGATATGAATTCCGTATGACGGACGGAAGCATGTTGGGGATGCGTCCCGGTTATCACAACTGGTGGTTCGGGGTATCGGACGGACGTTTTTATCTGACAAATCATGCGGAGTGGATTGATGCTTTTGTTCCGGGACAAACATTACGTGATTGCCCGTGGGGAAAGCAGGTAAAAGGTAACATCGTGTATTGGGGAATGAATTTGGCTTCAGCTATAGAGGAAGCAGGACAAGTTTATGGTTCTCAAGCTGAATGGAATCAGGCGTTGGGCTTTTTGCAAGGTTTGGATTATATGACCTTCGCTATGGAGGATATGAATAAATCGCATCTGGAATTGGTGATGAAAGCTCAAGACCGGAATATTCTTCAGGCTTTGTTGAGTGCAATCAATTAATAAGTAAGGAATGGAAACGATAGAGTTACAACAGACCTTGCCGGAAGTCTTTGCCGGCAGGGATACGGTTATCTCTGATGTCTGGCATCGGCAGGTAGCCTTTCAGAAAGGGAAGATTTACTTGTTGGAGGCAGCTTCGGGAACAGGAAAGTCTTCTCTTTGTAGTTTTATATACGGGTATCGGAAGGATTATCAGGGTATAATCTCTTTTGACGGGCAGAATATCCGCAATTTATCTGTTTCACAATGGGTGCATTTACGGAAAACTTCGTTGAGCATGTTGTTCCAAGAGCTTCGATTGTTCGGTGAACTGACTGCTTGGGAGAATGTCCGGATGAAGAACGCATTGACAGGATATTGCCAACGGAAGCAAATTGAGGAATGGTTTCAAAGGTTAGGGATTGATGGGAAAAAAGACCAGAAAGTGGAACGTATGTCTTTTGGCCAGCAGCAGAGGGTGGCGTTTATCCGTGCATTGTGCCAGCCTTTTGATTTTATTTTCCTTGACGAACCGATAAGCCATTTGGATGATGGAAATAGCCGCGTTATGGCAGATATACTGAAAGAGGAAGTAAACAAGAGGGGAGTAGGCGTGGTAGTGACTTCTATCGGGAAGCATTTGCCTTTGGGATACGACCGGATATTGAAACTTTAATTTTCCGCTATACATTATTAATTATTTATATTCATTGAGAACATGATTTGGAAATTATTGAAGCAGCATCTTAGTGTGTCTCAGTTGATTGGTTTTTTCTTTGCCAATGTGTGTGGCATGGTAATCGTGTTGCTTGCCGTGCAGTTTTACCGCGATGTTTTGCCGGTATTTACTCAGGGAGATAGCTTTATGAAAGGGGATTATGTCATAGTGAGTAAGAAAGTCAGTACATTGGGGACAATTGTGGGCAAACAGTCGGCATTTTCTTCGGGAGATATTCGGGACATTGAGGCTCAGCCTTTTGTAAAAGGGGTGGGGCGTTTTATCCCTTCTCAGTTTAAAGTTTCTGCAGGCATGGGGCTGCAGGGCATACGGATGTCAACCGATTTGTTTTTTGAATCGGTTCCGGATGCATTTGTAGATGTGAAATCAGAAAAATGGAAGTTTGACCCGGCATCAAATGAGGTGCCGATTATCATTCCACGTAATTATTTGAATTTATATAATTTCGGCTTTGCACAAAGCCGAAATTTGCCACAACTGTCTGAAGGGTTGATTGGCATGGTCAATTTGGATATCCGCATTATGGGAAATGGACAAATGAAGCAGTTGAAGGGGCGTATAGCCGGTTTCTCCAATCGGCTCAATACGATATTGGTTCCGGAATCGTTTATCCGTTGGGCGAATACGCATTACGGTGAAGGGGGAGATGCAGCTCCTTCCCGCCTGATTGTCGAAGTGAATAACCTTGCAGATGAACGCATTGTCCAGTATTTTCAGCGGAAAGGATATGAAATGGAAGGCAATGAACTGGATGCAGGAAAAACGGCTTGGCTTTTGAAAGTGATAGTCGGGGTTGTGTTGTCGGTTGGTTTGCTCATCAGTGCACTTTCATTTTATATTTTGATATTGAGCATTTATTTGTTGTTGCAAAAGAATATGCGCAAGTTGGAAACTCTGTTGTTAATAGGGTATAGTCCGGCACAAGTGGCACGTCCCTATCAGGTGCTTACTGTTGTGCTGAATTTGTTGGTATTGACATTAGGTTTCGGTCTTGTGGTGTGTGTACGCAGTTGGTATGTACCGGTTCTTTCCGCCTTGCTTCCCGAAGCGGGAGGGGGCAGTCTAGTGCCTGCTTTATCGGTGGGCATTGTGGTTTTTTTATTTGTATCGGTATTGAATTTATATATAATCCGCCGGAAGGTGAATGCCGTTTGGTTCCGCAAAAAATAAAAGGATATGATTAAACAAGTTGAATTTACACTGAAACCTCGTACTAGAGGATTCCATTTAATAACACAGGAGGTTATGAGTCACTTGCCTGAATTGCCAGAAGCAGGTTTGTTGCATTTGTTCATTAAGCATACAAGTTGTGCATTAAGCATTAATGAGAATTATGACCCTAGTGTGCGTAATGACATGGAGCGTATTTATAATAATCTGGTGAAGGAGAATCAGGCTTATTATACGCATGTGGATGAAGGTCCCGATGATATGCCGAGTCATGCCAAATGCAGTCTGACAGGAGTGTCTCTTACCATACCTGTAACGTCTGGACGCTTGAATTTGGGTACATGGCAGGGGGTTTATTTATGTGAATTCAGAGATTATGGCGGAGCACGTCGGATTGTGGCTTCAATACTTGGTTAAGCCTCTTTGTTTTCGCACACGGAATGTTTTTTGTGTGAATAAATGTTTAAAAACGGGCGGTATTGTCTCCCCTTTTTAATATATAGTTTCATGTTCGCTGGAAAAAGTGGTTTTTTTACAAAAAAATGTTAGTTAGGATGACAAGATAATAAGATATTTATATAAATTTGCGTAGATGATTAATGATACATTGAACCATTAAAATGTGGTTCTGGTAGAAAATAGTTGAATCTATAAAAAATAAAGAGTAAAGCTTATGTCAAAAATCGTTGGACACATTTCGCAGGTAATCGGTCCGGTGGTCGATGTGTACTTCAAGTTGGATGAAGGGCAGGATGTAGAACAATCATTGCCGAAAATCCACGATGCGTTGACAATCGTCCGTAATGACGGTCGTACGTTGGTGATTGAAGTGCAGCAGCATATCGGTGAAGATACTGTGCGCTGCGTAGCCATGGACAGTACGGATGGACTGAAACGCGGAATGGAAGTCGTTCCTGCCGGTCATCCGATATCTATGCCGGTTGGAAGTCAGATTAAAGGACGTGTAATGAATGTAGTCGGTGATGCTATCGACGGAATGAAAGAATTGGATAAGGCGGAAGGCTTTCCGATTCATCGCGAACCGCCGAAGTTTGAAGATTTGGCTACTTCGCAAGAAGTCCTTTTTACGGGTATTAAAGTGATTGACCTTTTGGAACCTTATTTGAAAGGAGGTAAGATTGGTCTGTTTGGTGGTGCCGGTGTAGGAAAGACGGTGCTCATCAAAGAGTTGATTAACAACATTGCCAAGAAGCACAATGGTTTCTCTGTCTTTGCCGGTGTGGGTGAACGTACCCGTGAAGGTAATGACTTGTTGCGGGAAATGATTGAGTCTGGTGTAATCCGTTATGGCGATGAATTCCTGAAGAGCATGGAAGAAGGCAATTGGGATTTGTCGAAAGTGGATTACAAGGAAGTAGAGAAATCTCAAGTATCTATGGTGTTCGGGCAGATGAACGAGCCTCCTGGTGCACGTCAATCTGTAGCGTTGTCAGGTTTGACACTGGCGGAATCTTTCCGTGACCGTGATACGGGTGAGAACGGTCCGCGTGATATCTTGTTCTTTATTGACAATATCTTCCGTTTCACGCAGGCTGGTTCAGAAGTGTCGGCATTGCTGGGGCGTATGCCTTCTGCTGTAGGTTATCAACCGACTTTGGCAACGGAAATGGGACAGATGCAGGAACGTATCACTTCAACGAAGAACGGTTCTATTACGTCTGTACAAGCTGTGTATGTGCCTGCGGATGACTTGACTGACCCGGCTCCTGCTACAACCTTTACTCACTTGGACGCTACTACGGTGTTGAGCCGTAAGATTGCCGAGCTTGGTATCTATCCAGCCGTTGACCCTTTGGATTCAACTTCACGTATTTTGGATCCGCTGGTAGTGGGTAAGGAACATTATGATACGGCACAACGTGTTAAGCAAATTCTTCAGCGTAATAAAGAGTTGCAGGATATTATCTCTATCTTGGGTATGGATGAATTGTCAGATGAAGACCGTTTGACTGTAAATCGTGCCCGTCGTGTACAACGATTCTTGTCTCAACCGTTTGCCGTGGCAGAGCAGTTTACTGGTGTACCGGGCGTAATGGTTTCTATCGAGGACACAATCAAGGGATTCAAGATGATTTTGGACGGTGAAGTGGATTATCTTCCCGAACAGGCTTTCTTGAATGTCGGTACGATTGAAGATGCGATTAAGAAAGGTGAGAAACTGCTTGCTGCAGCGAAAGGATAGTATTTTGAGTTTTTAAAACTAGAAAGAATGAAAGAACTTCATCTGGTTATCGCTTCACCTGAACAGACAGTTTTCGAAGGGAAAGTGGACATGGCAGTATTGCCTGGCGAACTTGGAGAATTCCAAGTGCTGGTGAACCATGCGCCGTTGATTTCTTCGCTTACGGCTGGAGAAGTGAGGTACACGGCTGGAAAAGAATCGCATTCCTTGTCAATCAAGGGCGGATTTGTAGAAGTCAGAGACAATCAGATATCAGTTTGCGCTGAACTCTAAAGTGAGGAAGGCCTAAGTTAATGCTATTGACAGAATGTTATTAAAGGCGGTAAAGAAGAAATTCATTCAAGAACTGACAGGATTAGGCATAATCTTGACAATTGGAACGGTGTTGGTTTTTCATTTCTTTTTCCCAGAAAGGTATTTCCAATGGTTTCCGTTGATTCCGGTGTTTTTCTATGCTTTTGGTCTTTTTTACATTTATATGTTTGAATTCAGTCTTCAGTTGGGGGCTGATAAGATAGCGATGACTTACCTGATTTGTAAGGTGCTGAAATTTATATTGAGTGCTTTGGTTCTGATATTTTACGGATTCGTGATAGAAAAGGAAGTCGTAGCTTTTGTTGCTACATTTGTTTTTTTCTATTTTGCGTTTCTGGTTTTTGAGACCCGTTTCTTCCTTCGCTTTGAAGCGAAACTGAAATTAAGTAAACAAGTAAAAAATGAAAAAAATACGGTACATAGTAATAACACTGCTGCTTTTGTTGGCAATTCCGACAGCAACGCTGAAAGCGGAGACCGGCGGTGAAGGAGAGATAGATGTGAACGAATTGATATTCGGACATATCGGTGACGCATACGAGTGGCATGTAGTCTCGTTTGGCGATACTCATCTCACGATTCATCTTCCGGTAATCGTAAAAAGCAGTACGGGCTGGCATGTGTTCTGCTCTTCTCATTTGGAAGGAGGAGAAGAATATGAAGGCTTGTATATCGCTGAAGGAGGTGCTAATGACGGTAAGATAGTGGAGCGGAATGCTGCCGGTGAAGAAGTGCGACCGTTCGATATTTCCATTACCAAAAATGTACTCGGATTGTTTATCAACAGTGCTATCCTGCTGATTGTTATGTTGGGTTGTGCACGTTGGTATAAGAAACATCCTTTGGAGCAGGGCGCTCCGAAAGGGGGAGTAGGAATGATCGAAGCTACGGTAATGTCTATTTATGATGATGTAATTAAAGGCTGTGTAGGCGAAGATTACAGACGGTATGCACCTTATTTGCTGACCGCTTTCTTCTTTGTGCTGGTGAATAACCTGATGGGATTGATACCTATCTTTCCTGGGGGAGCGACCGTAACAGGTAATATTGCCATTACGATGGTTTTGGCTCTGTGTACGTTCCTTTTCACCAATATATTCGGTACAAAGGCTTACTGGAAGGAAATCTTTTGGCCTGAAGTTCCAACATGGCTGAAAGTTCCGATACCTATGATGCCGTTGATAGAATTCTTCGGTATATTCACTAAACCGTTTGCCTTGATGATTCGTCTTTTTGCCAATATGATGGCAGGTCATGCTGCTTTGTTGAGTTTGATAGCAATCATTTTCATTACGGTGAAGGCTGGTGCTGTAATCAATGGCTCGATGACAGTAGTGGCTGTGGCATTCGGTATTTTCATGAATGCGCTCGAACTTTTGGTCGCATTTATTCAAGCGTATGTGTTCACGATGCTTTCGGCTGTATTTATCGGTTTGTCGAGAGTGAAAGAACATGCAGAAAAATAAAAATAATAAATTAAAAGTATAACCATTAAAATTTTAGAATTATGTTATTATCAGTTTTATTGCAGGCTGCTGCAGGTGTTGGCATTAGTAAATTAGGCGCTGCTATCGGCGCAGGTATCGCAGTATTGGGTGCAGGTATCGGTATCGGTAAAATCGGTGGTGCTGCCATGGAAGCTATGGCACGTCAACCGGAAGCATCAGGCGATCTGCGTATGAACATGATTATTGCCGCTGCCTTGGTTGAAGGTGTGGCTTTGATCGCAATCGTGGTTTGTTTGTTGACTTTGTTCTTATAATAAAAACAATACATTATGGGATTATTAACTCCGGATCCGGGGCTAGTGTTTTGGATGGTCATTACGTTTGGAGTCGTATTCGTCTTGTTGGCGAAATATGGTTTTCCCGTGATCATTAAGGCAGTAGAGGACCGGAAAGCATATATTGATAATTCGTTGAAGGCAGCGCGTGAAGCGAATGAACAATTGGCGAACGTGAAGCTGGAAGGCGAAAAGATTCTTGCTCAGGCACGTGAAGAGCAGAACCGCATTTTGAGCGAAGCAGCTGTTACGCGCGACCGCATCATAAAAGATGCTCAAGACCGGGCTATAACTGAAGGACAACGCTTGATGACGGAAGTGAAAAAGCAGATTGAAACGGAAAAGGAAAGTGCAATCCGTGACATCCGTCGCCAGGTGGCTGTTTTATCGGTTGAAATAGCTGAGAAGATTATGCGAAGTAAGCTTGTCGATACGAAAGAGCAGAATGCTTTGATTGACCGTATGCTGGATGAAATGCTTGAATCTTCTAAAAAATAAATAGGTTATGAATACAGGAGTTGTTTCCAGACGTTATGCAAAAGCTTTGCTTGCCTATGTAAAAGCTGTGAAAAAGGAAGACAGAGTTTATGAAGAAGTAAAAATGCTGGCTTCATACTTTGAGCGTGTTGCAGGCTTGCGTCACGCAGTGGAAAATCCTGTATTGGATATTCCGACAAAGCTGAAACTCTTGCGTGAAGCGGCAGGAGGAGCAAAGGTGAGCCAAGAACTGATGCGTTTCTTTAGTTTGGTATTGGAAGAAAAAAGAGAGAAATTCTTGCAGTTCATGACCTGGTCGTACATCGACTTGTATCGTGAGGATAAAAACATTCTCATCGGCAAATTGACAACGGCTGTTCCTTCTCCTAAATTGGTCGATTATTTGCAGAGGGCATTGTCTAAAGCAAATAATGCGAAGGTTGAATTGGAGACGAAAGTGGATGAGAGTTTGATTGGTGGGTATATTGTAGAAGTGGCAGGTATGCGTATGGATGCAAGTGTAACTAACCAATTGAAACGTGTAGAACAGCAGTTTATTGCAAAAAACAGAAGAATAATTTAAAACAAAGCTTATGCCAGAAAATAATAATATTAAACCCAGTGAAGTTTCAGAAGTGTTACTCCAGCAGTTGCAAGGGATTGACACCTCCCTGAAATTCGACGAAGTGGGTACTGTACTTCAAGTGAGCGATGGCGTAGCTCGTATTTACGGTTTGCGTAATGCAGAAGCTAATGAGTTGCTTCAGTTTGAGAACGGTATCATGGGAGTCGTAATGAATCTGGAGGAAGATAATGTCGGAGCCGTCTTGTTGGGTCCTACCGACCAAGTAAAGGAAGGTATGGTGGTAAAGCGTACTAATCGTATTGCCTCTATCAATGTAGGTGAAGGTATGTTGGGACGTGTGATTGACCCATTGGGCGTGCCTTTGGACGGGCGTGGCGAAATCGGGGGCGATACGTGTGAAATGCCCTTGGAACGTAAAGCACCGGGAGTTATTTTCCGTCAGCCGGTAACTGAACCGTTGCAGACAGGTTTGAAAGCCATCGATGCGATGATTCCTATCGGACGCGGACAGCGCGAGTTGATCATCGGTGACCGTCAGACAGGTAAGACTGCTATTGCTATTGATACTATCATCAATCAGCGGCATAATTATGAAGCAGGTGATCCTGTATATTGTATTTATGTAGCTGTGGGACAGAAAGGTTCTACAGTTGCTAGTCTAGTAAATGTATTGCGTGAGAAAGGCGCAATGGATTATACCATTGTGGTAGCCGCTACTGCTTCTGACCCTGCAGCTTTGCAGTATTTTGCACCGTTTGCAGGAGCTGCTATCGGTGAATATTTCCGTGATACGGGTCGTCATGCTTTGGTTGTTTATGATGATTTGTCAAAACAGGCTGTAGCTTATCGTGAAGTATCATTGATTTTGCGCCGTCCGTCAGGACGTGAAGCTTATCCGGGTGATATTTTCTATTTGCATTCTCGTCTATTGGAACGTGCTGCAAAGATTATCAGCCAGCAAGAAGTGGCAGAAACGATGAACGATTTGCCTGCAAGTTTGAAAGGCAAGGTTAAAGCTGGTGGTTCGCTTACTGCATTGCCTATTATCGAAACGCAAGCGGGTGATGTATCGGCTTATATTCCTACCAACGTGATTTCTATTACCGATGGTCAGATATTCTTGGAAACAGATTTGTTTAACCAAGGTTTCCGTCCTGCTATTAATGTGGGTATTTCTGTATCACGTGTAGGTGGTAGTGCACAGGTTAAGAGTATGAAGAAAGTTGCAGGTACGTTGAAAATCGACCAGGCGCAATATCGTGAATTGGAAGCATTCTCTAAGTTCAGTAGCGATATGGATCCTGTTACTGCTATGGCAATCGACCGTGGACGTAAGAACAATCAGTTGCTTATTCAGCCTCAGTATACACCGATGCCGGTAGGGGAACAGGTTGCTATTTTGTATTGCGGAACGCATTCGTTGATGCGCGAAGTGCCTATTGAGAAGGTACGTGCTTTTCAAGATGCATTCTTAACTACCATGCGTGCTAACTATCAAAAAGATGTGTTGGATGTATTGGCAGCCGGTAAGATTAGCGATGAGGTTACGGCAATCATCGAAAAAGTAGCAGCAGATACAGTAGGACAATTTAAAGAGAAATAATCATCATGGCATCACTGAAAGAAGTAAAAGGAAGAATCAGTTCCATCAACGGTACGCTGAAAATCACTTCGGCTATGAAGATGGTTGCCTCTGCTAAGCTTCATAAGGCACAGGGGGATATCGAAAATATGCTTCCTTACGAACGAAGACTGCATCACATGCTTACTAACTTCTTGAGTTCAGGGCAGAGTGTAGAGTCGCCTTTCATTGTGAAACGTGATGTGAGGAAGATTGCGATTGTCGTATTTGCATCGAATAGTAGCTTATGCGGTGGTTTCAATGCCAATGTAATCCGGCATTTACAAGATACTGTTGCTGAATATACGAAAACTATAGGAAAAGAAAATATTTTGATTTATCCGATAGGTCGTAAAGTTGCAGATGCTGTTAAGAAAATGGGATTTACTCCTATGGGAGATTATCAGCATATGAGTGGGAAGCCGAATTATCAAGAAGCTTCTGATTTAGCGGTAGAGTTAATTAACCGTTATCTGACAGATGAGATTCAAGAAGTCATTTTGTTGTATAATCACTTTAAGTCTACTTCTTCGCAGGTCTTGACAAGAGAAGCTTATTTACCTCTTGACCTCGAAACAGAGCAAAAAGCAAGTGTTGCACAAGAAGGCGAACGAAAAAATCAGATGGAGGCAGACTACATTATAGAACCGTCTGCAGAACGTGTGATGCAGGAATTGCTTCCTAAGGTGCTTCGTTTGAAAATCTATACTGTATTGCTTGATTCGGCTGCAGCTGAACATGCAGCACGTACGATGGCGATGCAAATTGCAACCGACAATGCGAATGATTTGTTACAAGAACTTACGTTACTCTATAATAAGAGCCGTCAGCAAGCAATTACTAATGAATTGCTTGATATTGTAGGCGGTACGATGGCGTAGTTTATTTAAGTGAAGAATGAAGAATTAAAAATGAAGAATAATATTGCTTTGACAATTTCTTCATATTTGTATTCTTCATTCTTCATTTTTTATTTTAGTCAAATTTTCCGTAGCGGGTTGGGAGAAGTTTACGATCTCCTAATGTATTATCCACACGCGCTACATTAATCCAAAACTTGTTCTCGCGTACGCTCGGTATCGGATAGACGGCTTTCTCGCGGGTGTAGAAATGTTGCCAATGGTTAGATATCGCTTCATATTCGGGATGTGGGGCATTTATCAGTACATTATCTTCCTTTGAAGCTTCACCGTTTTTTATTTCTTCTATTTCATGCCAAATAGAGAGCATGCAACTTACAAAATTGTCTAATTCGCTTAAGCTTTCGCTCTCGGTAGGCTCAATCATCAAGGTGCCGTGGACGGGGAAGGAGAGCGTGGGCGCATGATAACCGTAGTCCATCAGACGCTTGGCAATGTCGTTCTCGGAGATGCCGCTTTCTTCGTGTACCCGGCGGCACTCTAAAATCATTTCGTGGCCTACGAATCCGTTGACGCCCCGATAGACCGTGCCGTAGGTGTCGTTCAGGCAAGCCGCTAAATAATTGGCGTTCAGGATGGCGGCTTTCGTGGCACGCTCCAGCCCCTCGGCTCCCATCATGCAGATGTAGCCGTAGGTGATGGGCAGGATGCCGGCGCTTCCGAAGGGTGCCGCAGACACTTCGTTCGTCTCGTTGCCGAAGAGCGCGTGCCCCGGCAAGAAGGGAATCAAATGGCGCGCGACGCATACCGGACCTACGCCCGGACCGCCTCCTCCGTGAGGGCTGGCGAAGGTCTTGTGCAGGTTCAGGTGGCACACATCGGCTCCGATGATGCCCGGATTGGTCAGCCCCACTTGCGCATTCATGTTGGCTCCGTCCATGTAGACTTGCGCGCCGCACCCGTGGATGATTCGGCAGATTTCCGCAATGTCGTTCTCGAAGATGCCGTGGGTCGAGGGGTAGGTAATCATCAGGGCGGCAAGGCGGTCGCGGTTGGCTTCGGCTTTCGTGCGCAGGTCGGCTACGTCTACGTTGCCATGCTCGTCGCAAGCGCAGGTCAGGATCTCGTATCCGGCTTGCACCGCCGATGCGGGATTGGTGCCGTGTGCCGAAGCCGGAATCAGAATCAAGTTGCGGTGTCCCTGCCCGATGCTCTCTAAGTAGCTCCGGATGATGCGCAAGCCTGTATATTCGCCCGCGGCTCCCGAATTGGGCTGGAGGCTGATGCCTTCGAATCCGGTGATAGCGAGCAATTGCTTCGAGAGGTTATCAATCAATTCGCGGTAGCCTTGCGCTTGGTCTTCGGGCACTAAGGGGTGTATGTTCATCCATGCGGCGTTGCTGAGCGGAAGCATTTCGGCGGCTGCGTTCAGCTTCATGGTGCACGAGCCTAATGAAATCATGGAGTGGGCAAGGGAGATGTCTTTGCGCTCTAACCGCTTGATGTAACGCATCATTTCGGTTTCGGTATGGTAGAGGCGGAACACTTCGTGGGTGAGGTAGGGCGACCGGCGGCACATTTCTTCCTTCAGCGAAGAGGTTTCGGGGATGTCGCCCGTTTCGTGCACCGATTCTTCCGCGGCTATGCCGAGTATCATCAGCAAGTGGCTGGCGTCGGTGGGCGTAGTGGCTTCATCGATGCTGATGCCGATGTCTCCGTTCTCGAAATAGCGCAGGTTGACTTCTTTGCTCAACGCGATGGTCTGCAATTTCTCTTGCGAGACATGGGATGGAAGCCGCAGGCGGAGCGTATCGAAAAAGGCTTCGTTCTGTTCTGCATACCCCAATTTGGCGGCTTGCTTGTCCAGCCACGAGGCTATGCTATGGATGCGCCGGGCTATCTCGCAGATGCCTTCCGCTCCGTGCCATACGGCATAGAATCCCGCCATGGTGGCAAGCAAGGCTTGTGCGGTGCAGATGTTCGAGGTGGCTTTCTCGCGCTTGATGTGTTGCTCGCGTGTCTGGAGCGCCATGCGGTAGCACAGGTGCCCGTATTTGTCTTTCGAGAGTCCGATGATGCGTCCGGGCATGTTGCGCTTGTATTCGTCGCGTGTGGCGAAATAAGCCGCCGAGGGTCCGCCGTAGAACATCGGGATGCCTAAGCGTTGGGTGCTTCCGAACACGATGTCGGCTCCCCATTCGCCGGGAGGCGTTAACAGGGCGAGGCTCAGGATGTCCGCGCTGACCGCCACCTTGCATCCGGCTTCGTGGGCACGGGCGGTAAAGCCGCGGTAATCTTCGATGTTCCCGCTATTGTTGGGGTATTGCACGATGCATCCGAAGAGGTCGGGCGTGAACGCTAATTCCTTGTAGCTTCCGGTCTTCACACGGATGCCTTGCGGAAAGGCGCGGGTGCGGATGACGGCAAGCGTTTGCGGGAATATTTCGCTATCGACGAAGAGGGTGTTGGCTCCCGCTTTTTGCTGGGCACGGCTGCGCAAGGCGTGCATCATCGTAGCGGCTTCGGCTCCGGCGGTGGCTTCGTCGAGCAGGGAGCAATTGGCAAGGGGCATGGCGGTGAGGTCGCTCACGGCGGTTTGGAAATTAATCAACGCTTCCAGCCGTCCTTGGGATATCTCGGTCTGATAGGGGGTGTAGGACGTGTACCACACCGGATTTTCGAACACATTCCGCTGGATAACGGCAGGGGTGATGCTATCGTACCAGCCGGTGCCGATGTAGGATTTGTAAATCTTGTTATGGGATGCTATCCGGGCGATGTGTCCGGCAAATTCGCGTTCGGTCATAGCTGGAGGCAAGTCCAAAGGTTGCTTGAGGCGGATTCCTTTCGGAATGACTTTATCTATCAGTTCGTCTATCGTTTTGACGCCTATTTTCCCTAACATGCGGGGCAGGTCGGAATCTGTAATGCCAATATGGCGGTTGGCAAAAACATCTGTTTTCATGGTTAGTTTTAGTTTATGAGGTTAAGGGTTTTGTTTTTTTCACCACAGATTACACAGATTTTATCAATTAATAATGAACAATTAAAAGTTAATAACGGCAATTCGAATCATTCCTCGTTATTCGTTATTCACTTTTAATTATTAACTGATGAAATCTATGTAATCTGTGGTGAAACATTTATCTGAAATAAGGATTGTCTATTTTCTCGCGTCCGATGGTGGTGGAATCTCCGTGTCCGGGATAGACCACGGTATCATCGGGAAGGGTGAAAAGCTTGGTCACGATGCCGTCCATTAGCTCGCCGAAGTCGCCTCCTTCGAGGTCTGCACGTCCTACGCTTCCCCGGAACAAGACGTCTCCGCTAAATGCGCATTGGTGTGCCTCGTCGTAGTACACGATGCCTCCGGGCGAATGTCCGGGCACGTGGATGGCTTTCAGCCCGGTATTGCCGAAGCGGATGATGTCTCCATCGGCAATATATCCGCCTAAGGGAACCGGAGCCTCGTTTGGCGGGAATCCGAACGCATGGCATTGGGCGGGCAATCTGTCTAATAAGAACTCGTCTTCCCGGCTGGCTTCTGCCCGAAGGTTGAACTCGCGGAGCATGAACGGGTTTCCGAAAACATGGTCCAGATGCAGGTGGGTATTGAGCAGGTGCTTTACCGTGAGCTGGTTCTCGATGATGTATTGCTTGAGCCGTTGTTGTTCGTTGGGATAATAGCATCCCGCGTCGATAACGGCGGCTTCTCCCGTTTCGTCGGAAAGGACGTAGCAATTAACGGGAAACATATTGAATTCGAATCGTTTGATGGTCATGGACAATTACTTATTTATACAAACATAAATTACCTTTTTGGTCTCGAAATACTCTTCTTGGAAGAACTCTTTCAGGTCGGTCACCATGGCTTGATGCTTCACGGATTGGATTTCGTGTTGCAATTCGCCTCCTTTCAAGCAAATCAAGCCGTTGGGCAAGGCATTGTGCTGCTCTTTCTTGATGTTCTTCCGCACGATTTTCAGCAAGTCGGGCAAGGGCATTACGGCACGGCTTACAACGAAATCGAACATGCGTTTCTCTTCTTCGGCTCTGCAATGGCGTGTCGTTACATTCTTCAGCCCGATGGCATTCGCCACTTCTGTAGCCACTTTCACTTTCTTCCCGATGCTGTCTATCAGATGAAAAGACACTTCGGGGAAAAGGATGGCAAGCGGGACACCCGGAAAGCCGCCTCCGGTACCTAAGTCCATAATCTCGGTATCGGGACGGAAATTGACGGTTTTCGCAATGCCCAATGAGTGCAAGACGTGGTGCTCGTATAAATTCCCGATGTCCTTTCGCGAGATGACATTGATTTTGCTGTTCCAGTCGGTGTATAAATCTCCGAGGGCGGCAAATTGCTCTTTTTGCGTCTCGCTCAGGTCGGGGAAATATTTCAGGATGATTTTCATTTCCATATTTAATGTTTTAAGTAAGATTGAATATCGTCATAATTTACGGTCAGGCGGAAGTCTCCGGCGGAATAGGGAGCTATTTCATACCGGTTGTAATAGAAGGTGACTCCTTCTTTCTCCAGCAAGAAATTAGACGGGATATACAGGTAGGTATCCAGCAGGATGCCCATGGATTGCAATCCGTCGAGGGAAGTAATGGTATCGGTATCCATCCGTTGGTTCACTTCCTTGATGAGTTCGTTCATGATGAGCTTGCAGATGCTTGCCGTGTCTTTCTCGTTGAACACATCGTCTTCTTTCAAGATTTTCCCTGTTTCCTGATTGATGTTCAGGCAGGTGATTGTGGTATTGGGATGCGCGCCTCCGGTGTATTGGAAATCGGTCACGGTATAGTTCCATACGCCTTTCTTGCCTTCTTTCATTTCCGTATTCAATTGGTACTCGTAGTTGTACCATGCGGGCACATCATCCGGTTTCATTCCGTTGTGCAGGTCGGCTTCGAACAGGCCTTTCACGTCGGTCTTGTAGTTCTCAATATAGCTTTCGGCTAAAGCTGGCAAGACTTTGTCCGGTTGGAGCGTTTCGTAAGAAGATCCGAAAACCGTTCGGATAATCGTAGCGTTGATTTGCGTGGAAAGCGAATCGCTCTCCGAGGCAGGTTGGAGATAGGAGAAATCCAAATTGATTTTGCAAGTCGGCACTTTTTCGCCTTCTTGCAGGCGGACGATGGTGTCGGTGCTTACGGTACAGATTTGCGGAGCCGTTTCGGCTTTCTTTTGTGGTTGGCACCCGGGCATTAAAACACATCCGGTGGCACAGAGCATCACCGATAAAAATGTTAATCTTCTTCTCTCCATATCATTCGTTTTTTAGTGTTTGGAAATTTCACATTACAAATGTAATACAAATCTGTGATAAATCCGATAGAAAAGGTGACATCTTTCTTCTACAAGAGGCGAGTATTTGTGAAGATTTGTTTTTTTCCCCTCTTTCCTTTCGAAAAAGCCATATTTAGCTTACATTTGTCTTCTGTAGTGAGGAACTTAAAGGGAGTTAGAAGGAGTTATGCCTTCGGCAGGAGTTAAATGCCAATAGCACAGAAGTATTGGCTTCTAACTCCTTCTGACTCCTTGAAATAACTCCTTTTAACTCCTAAAATAAAAAAGAAAAATTATGGAAGTAAATTTACAGACCGAATATTGGGGGCAGGTCTCTTACCGTGAGGCATGGGAGAGGCAGACGGCTTTGTTCGATGAGATAATTTCCACACGTGCCAATCGTCTTCCCTACGTGAACCGCTTGGTGTTTTGCGAACATCCGCATGTCTATACGTTGGGAAAGCATGGGAAGGAGGCGAATATGCTTTTAAGTGAAGCCCAATTAAAGCAGATAGGGGCAGAGTTGTTTCATATCGACCGGGGAGGAGACATTACGTATCACGGACCGGGGCAATTGGTGTGTTATCCTATCCTTTGCCTGGAGGATTTCCATTTAGGGTTGAAAGAGTATATCAACCTGTTGGAAGAAGCCGTAATCCGGGTATGCCGTTCGTATGGCATCGAATCTGGAAGGGTGAAGGGGGCAACCGGTGTATGGCTTGCATCGGGTACTCCCGACGAGCGGAAGATTTGTGCCATCGGGGTACGGAGCAGCCATTTCGTAACGATGCACGGGCTGGCTCTGAATGCGAACACCGATTTACGCTATTTCGGTTATATCCATCCGTGCGGCTTTATTAATAAAGGAGTGACATCCATAGCGCGGGAAGTAGGGCATGAAGTGCCGATGGAAGAGGTCTGTGCCCGGCTGGAGAAAGAGTTGCATGCTGTAGGTTTCAGACCCCGTTAAATTGCATCAGCTAACGAAGCCTGCTTCATCGGCCTACGAAGCAGGCTTCGTAGGCTAACACATACGGCTTCATCGCCCGATGAAGCCGTATGTGTTTTTAAAGCATATCTGGAATCAGATAAAGATTGTCTTCGGGAACGTTTTGTTCTTGCAAAGCTTCTTTGTCCGCCCAAAATGTTTTGATAAAGTCTTCGTGTGTCTTGCAATACGTTTCGGCTTTCCAGTAGCATTCCAAGGCTTCCGGTATTTGGTTGGATGCCAAATATACATGTCCGGCATTCAGCCAGTCGGATAGTTGCGCATCTTCGCCCTGTTGCAGTTTTTGGTAGAAGCGGAGTGCATCTTCGTATTTTCCTGTCATGAAGTAGCACCAGCCTATGGCGCGTTGGGCATTTGCCGGGGTTTTGTCCAGGTATTCTACCTTAAAGAAGTAAGCAAGTGCCTTGTCATATTGGCGCATCGTGGCGAGGCATTGCCCCATTTGGAGCAGGACATTCAGGTCATCGGGTTTCATTTCTGTCACTTTCTCATAACATTCCAATGCCTGCGGATATTGCCGGGTACGTTTGTAGCATTGCGCCAAGTGTTTCAAGGTCCATACGTGGTCGGGCTTGAGCAGGTCTGCTTGGGTATATGCCTTGATAGCTTCCTCGTAGTTTTTCATTTTCTGATAAGTGAAGCCCAGCTTTTGCATGACTTCGGCATCAGGCGTTTCTTCTTGGCTCAGCTTTTGGTAAAGCACGGATGCCTCTTCCATATAGTCTTTCGTAAACAAATGGTCGGCTATGTGCTTGGATGCTTCCGGCGTATGGAGTAAAGGCGCAAGTGCCGGACAATTCCACAAGTCCAGTTTGTCTTTGAATATGTCATGCGTTTCATTCCGGTATGCCCAAAGTTTGAAGAAACGGTATAAGTCGTGGATGTATTGGCTGCTTACGATTTTGGGCTTTTGCGTTCCCTTGGCGGTTTCAGCCAATGCCTGCATCTGTTCTTTAGCAATTTCGCTTTGGTTGGCAGCTTGTGCGGTAAGCATTTCCCGTTGTTGGGCAGGCAAGTTGAAGAGGGTCAGGCAGAATGAGTATTTGTCTGAGTTGCAGAAGATAGGCGAGTCCATCATCAGGCTCATTAGGCTTTTTTGCCCGTCTTTCTCATGTTGGAAAAGAGAAGAAATTTCGGGCATCTGCTTGTCGAACGGATAGAACCAATGTGCCGCTTGCCGGAAAAACGGATAGCCTTTCAGTTGGGCAAAGGTGCTCATGTAGGTGTCTGCCCCTTCCATTTGGAGTTCGCCCAGTTCGCGGATGCTTTTCTCTATCTGTGCCATGTTTTTGCTCCATTCGGGATTCTTGTCTTCCAGCTCTTCAATATCAATGATTTTCAGGTCGGGTTTGTTAATGCCCGGTGTGCGCATCATTTGTGGAATAATTTCCTCACGCATCTTCTTTTCGATTTTTTCCGTCTCGCGCGAAAGCAGGAGCAAGGTCTGGATGATGAGCATGTTTTCCGAAGTGCTCTTCGATTCGCCCAATAAGGAGAGCGCAGCCAAGAGGTCGGGATAGAGTGAAAGCCGTTTCTCTTGATAATAAGCGATTAATGCGATGCCTATCAGGGCGCGTTGATTAACCAGTATGTCTGTACTTGTCTGGTATGTGTTCAGCAAAAACTGGAATTTGCGGTTATCAAACAAGCGGAGTGAACTTAGCGTAACGGCACTGACCATTACGGCAAGGTCGTTGGCGGATACCAGAAGGGAAGTCAGGAAAGCGTTGGCTTGCTGGAATTCTTCTTCAGTCCACTGGGTCGAGGTCCAAATTTTATCGAATAATTCATCGGTCATTTGCTCGTGGCGCAGGAACAAGTCTTTTTGTGCATCGGCTTGTCCGGACTCTTCCCCGATGGGTAATCCAGCTATGGCAAGGTCTTCGCTCAAGGTTTCCAGCCCGATGCATAATTCTTGGAAAGTATGCGGAGGATTCTGTCGCATGCGCCGGCATTTGTCGGCAAAGTGTCCGCTATTCCGCTTGCATGCCCTTAAGAATTCGGCTTTATCTGTTAGTTTGTAGGTCTTTCTCCTTAATAAATGGTACATCTTAGGGCGTTCAGGGTCTTTCATTCCCTGTGACGCATATTGCAACATATAAGTATAGGTAGTAGCCAGATTCTCAATATCTGCCGATAATTGCCAGTCTTCAATCTCCGAAGCGAG
This sequence comes from Bacteroides sp. An322, assembly GCF_002161765.1. GTDB lineage: Bacteria > Bacteroidota > Bacteroidia > Bacteroidales > Bacteroidaceae > Phocaeicola > Phocaeicola merdavium. Next base: position 151,632 of record NZ_NFIN01000002.1, read on the forward strand.
GGCTTGCAGCTGGATAAGGGCTTCCTTCAGCCTCCGTTGGTCTAAAAGTTCAATTATTTGCTCGTACATAAGTTTATCGGGTTTGATAGGTGCAAATGTAGTAATAATTTTGTAATTTTGCGGGCATCTATCGAAATAACAATGGAAATAGCTGGACTTCAACAAATCTATGCCAAGCATCCTAATATGAAAGGGCTGGCTGAATTATTACAGAAAAAAGACATTCATACTATATTTTTTGAAGGGACACATGCGTCTTGCCCTTCGTTTTTTGCTTCCGCATACATCAAGATACATCCGGGAGTGAACCTGTTTATCTTGAACGACCAAGAAGAGGCGGGTTACTTTTATCACGACATGGTGCAGGCGAACGGAGATGCGGATATCTTGTTTTTCCCCTCGTCTTACCGTAGGGCGATAAAGTACGGGCAACGTGATGCGGCGAATGAAATCTTGCGCACGGAAGTATTGACTCGTTTGGGCAAGTCGGCACCTGTATCGGTGGTGACCTATCCCGATGCTTTAGCGGAAAAGGTGGTTTCCAAACAAGAACTGGACACCCAGATGTTAGTGCTGAAGGTGGGACAAGAGATAGAAACTGACAAGATAGCGGAGCAATTGGTCGCTTTCGGATTCGAACATGTAGACTATGTGTACGAGCCGGGGCAATTCGCCACACGGGGAAGCATCCTCGATGTGTATTCCTTCGCTTCGGAATATCCTTACCGTATCGACTTCTTCGGGGAAGAGATAGATAGTATCCGTACCTTTGAGGTTGAATCGCAACTTTCGAAAGAGAAGAAAGATTCGGTCAGTATCGTACCCGAACTTTCCAAAGCATCAGGGGCGGACATCTGTTTCCTCGATTTTATTCCCGATACGGCCGTTTTATGGGCGAAAGACCTGATGTGGGTACGCGAACGCATTCAAGCGGTACACGATGATACATTCGCTCCGCAAGCCATTCAAGCGTATGAAGGCGAGCCGGTAGACTTGGATAACCTGAAAAGGAAATTGGTCGATGGTCCGGAGTTCTTGCAAAAGGCATTGGCTTTCCGGCGGATTGATTTCGGGAATAAAGCGGTAGGTACTCCGCAAGCGGTTCTGACATTCCAAACTTCTATCCAGCCTATCTTCCATAAGAATTTTGATTTGGTATCGAGTACTTTGACCGATTACCTGCAAAGAGGATATCGGTTATATATCTGCTCGGATAGCATGAAGCAGACCGACCGCTTGCGTGATATATTTAAGGAGAGGGGAGATAAGATTACCTTCGAGGCGGTAGACCGTACTTTGCATGAAGGATTCATCGACCATGCCTTGAAGTGCTGCATCTTTACCGACCATCAGATATTCGACCGTTTCCATAAATACAATCTCCGGAGTGATAAGGCACGGAGCGGAAAAGTGGCACTTTCGCTAAAAGAACTGAGCCAGTTCGAGCCAGGCGATTATGTGGTGCATATTGACCACGGTATCGGAAAGTTTGCCGGATTGGTACGCATCCCGAACGGAAATACCACGCAAGAGGTTATCAAGTTAGTTTATCAGAACGATGATGTGGTGTTCGTTTCCATTCATTCTTTACATAAGATATCGAAATACAAAGGCAAGGAAGGCGAGCAACCCCGCATCAGCAAATTGGGTACGGGTGCTTGGGAAAAGATGAAGGAACGCACCAAGACCAAGATAAAAGACATTGCCCGCGACCTCATCAAACTTTATTCGCGCCGCAAACAAGAAAAAGGGTTTAAATACAGCCCCGATAGTTTCTTGCAACACGAATTGGAAGCCAGCTTCCTTTATGAAGATACGCCCGACCAGTTGAAAGCCACTCAAGAAGTGAAGGCAGATATGGAGAGCGACCGTCCGATGGACCGTCTGGTATGCGGTGATGTAGGTTTCGGGAAGACCGAAGTGGCGGTGCGTGCCGCGTTTAAGGCGGTGACCGATAACAAGCAAGTGGCGGTATTGGTACCCACTACGGTATTGGCTTTCCAGCATTTCCAAACCTTTAGCAAGCGTTTGGAAGGGATGCCTTGCAAGGTGGAATACCTGAGCCGTGCCCGCTCGGCGAAAGACACGAGCCGCATTCTGAAAGAACTTGCAGAAGGAAAGGTGGATATTCTTATCGGTACGCATAAGATTATCGGGAAGAGTGTGAAGTTTAAGGATTTGGGCTTGCTCATCATTGATGAGGAGCAGAAGTTTGGGGTAAGCGTGAAAGAGAAGCTCCGCCAGTTAAAGGTGAATGTCGATACGCTTACGATGACCGCTACGCCTATTCCGCGTACCCTGCAATTCTCCTTAATGGGGGCACGTGACCTTTCGGTTATCCAAACTCCGCCGCCCAACCGTTATCCCATACAGACCGAAGTGCATACGTTCAACGAAGAAATCATAGCCGATGCCATTAATTTCGAAATGAGCCGCAACGGGCAAGTATTCTTCGTGAACAACCGCATTCAGAACTTGGCTGAACTGAAGACGATGATTGAACGCAATATTCCTGATTGCCGAGTATGCGTAGGGCACGGGCAAATGAAGCCCGAAGATTTGGAGAAAATCATCTTCGACTTTGTGAATTACGATTACGATGTATTGCTTGCCACTACGATTATAGAAAGCGGCATTGATATTCCCAATGCCAATACCATCATCATCAACCAGGCGCAGAACTTCGGATTGAGTGACTTGCATCAGATGCGCGGACGGGTAGGGCGAAGCAATAAGAAAGCATTCTGCTATCTGTTAGCGCCTCCCTTATCGACTTTGAGTCCCGAAGCCAAACGCCGCTTGCAAGCGATAGAAAACTTCAGTGATTTGGGAAGCGGCATCCATATCGCCATGCAAGACCTCGACATCCGTGGAGCGGGGAATATGTTGGGAGCCGAACAGAGCGGATTTATCGCCGATTTGGGATACGAGACTTACCAAAAGATTCTATCCGAAGCGGTGACCGAATTGAAGAACGATGAATTTGCCGACCTTTATGCCGATGAAATCAAAGCGGGTGAAGAGAAATTGAGCGGAGAAGGATTCGTAGACGAATGTTCCGTAGAGAGCGACCTCGAATTGCTTTTCCCCAACGAATATATCCCAAGCAGCAGCGAGCGCATGTTGCTCTATCGCGAGTTGGATAAGTTAGAATTGGACAAGGACGTAGAAGCCTTCCGTGCCCGCTTGCTCGACCGTTTCGGAAAAATACCGCCCGAAGGCGAAGAACTGATACGCATCGTGCCCTTGCGCCGTATGGCGAAACGGATGGGCATCGAGAAAGTCTTCCTCAAAGCAGGGCGTATGACGCTTTATTTTGTAAGCAACTTAGAGAGTCCGTATTATCAAAGCGAGGCGTTCGGAAAAGTCATCAACTATATGGCACAGAATCCGCGCGAATGCAACTTGCGTGAGCAGAACGGCAAGCGGAGCATGGTTATCAAGAACGTGACGGACGTACAGACCGCCGTGCGCATTATGCAGGAGATAGTAAGTATGCCGGCGCAATAAGTGTGACAAGCGTGTTGCATTCCCGTTTCATTTCGGGGCGGAACATTCTTTTTAACCGACTCATGTGTACGGACGTAAGAAAGAAGGTTTACCTTTACGCTTCGTAAAATATAGAACACAGAGACACAAAGACACAGAGGGTATATAATATGTCTAATCTTTATCTTTATCTTAGAAAATAAAAAAACTCTGTGCCTCCGTGTCTCTGTGTTCAAATAATAAAAGAAAAGTAAGATGAAAAGATTGTTTTTAGTTATCCCGTTGTTCTGTGCTGCACTTTCAGTATCAGCACAGAGTGCGAAAGAGGAGATCTGCCAAATCCCGGCTTTAGCCGCTGGAAAGTATTATGCCTATCAGGCTCCCGATGTACAACTCACTCCGGCTCCCGAAGGTTATGAACCTTTTTATATCTCGATGTTTGCCCGTCACGGTTCGCGTTATCTTACCAAGCAGAAGAAGTACGACAAGCCTTTGGCTATCTTGCGTCATGCCGAGCGACAAGGTATTCTTACCGATGACGGGAAACGGGCATTGAAGGTGGTGGAAAGTTTGGCAAAGGAAGCCGATGGGCGTTATGGTGAACTTACGCCCAAAGGAGCCGAGCAACATCGTGAATTGGTACGCCGTATGTTTGCCCATTATCCTCAAGTATTTGCCGATGGAGTGCACGTGGATGCCCGTTCTACTTACAAGACCCGTGCTTTCCTCTCAATGACCGCCGGATGTGTGGAATTGAAAGGATTGAATCCCAAACTGAATATTACGAATGACGCCAGCAATCACGACCTTTATTATATAAAGTATAAAAATGAACCTTACGAAGCCATTCATTTGGCGAATATGGATTCGGTGTATCATGCCGCCGATAGTGTCTATGTGCATCCCGCACGCTTGATGAAGCAACTCTTCACTCATCCCGAAGTAGTGGAAGACCCTACAGGATTGATGATGGATCTTTTTGAATTAGACGGTATCAGCCAAAGCAGCTACAATCAGCCCGATTTGGCTTTCTTGTTTAACGAGGATGAACGTTACGATTTGTGGCAACGCAATAATTTCGAGTGGTATTACGAAAAAGGCGCATCTCCTTTGAGCGATGCATGTATGTATAAAGTAGAGCGTAATCTGCTTTGCAATTTTGTGGAGACCGCTGATACGGTCATTGCTTCAAAACGAAATTGCGTTACCCTGCGTTACGGTCACGATACCAACTTGGCTCCATTGGCAACTTTGATGGGATGCAATCACTTGTCGGCTTCTACCGCCGATTGGCAAAAGATAGCTGAGACATACCGCACTTATCGCCTTATTCCAATGTGTGGCAATGTGCAGCTTATTTTTTTCCGCAAGCCAGGTGATGAGGATATTCTAGTAAAGCTCCTCTTGAACGAACGTGAGGTGACACTCCCTGTTAAGACCGATTGCGCGCCTTTCTATCATTGGAAAGATGTACGGGCATATTGGATGCAGGTAGTAGAAAGCATCGATTTGCCTGAAGTGGAGGTGATGCAAGAAGATTAATGAATGGTGTAGGGCCATTTTGTAATGTGAATGTAATAAGCAAGCTCTTTGATAACCGGAAATAAGGTTATAAGGGCTTGCTTATTTGTTGTAACGAAAATGAAATGTCTCTGCAATCTTCTTGAAAAAGCCGCTCCATATTTTTGCTGCATCAAAAGCAAACAGGAAAAGAGATTGTATGAAAAAGAGAGTGATTTTGGGCTTGGCTTTGCTGACAATAGGAGCTGGCGCAAGTGCGATGAACCTGAAAGGTAAAATCAAAGATGCAAAGACAGGTGAAGAGATTATCGGAGCCTCGGTAGTAGTGAAAGAAGAACCTTCGAAAGGTGCAGTGACGGGGCTTGACGGTAGTTTCAGCCTTTCGGTAAACCGTCCTACGTTCACGATTGTCTGCACTTATATCGGTTATAAGAATTACGAGATGAAGGTGACTTCGAAAGATGCCGATATAGAAATCCCATTGACAAGCGATGACGTATTGCTGGGCGAGGTCACGGTAGTGGCTACAAATCCCGGACGAAGTGAGGCGGGAGCGCGTGCCATTGAGCGTAAAGCAATGAATGTGGTGAACGTGATGAGCGCAAAAGCCATCGAGCTTTCTCCGGATATCACGGTGGCGAATGTTATCCAGCGTATGTCGGGTGTAACGATAGAACGCAACAGTAGCGGAGAAGGTCAGTATGCCATTCTTCGTGGTATGGACAAGCGTTACAATTATACCTTGATTAATGGGGTGAAAATTCCAAGCCCGGATAACAAAAACCGTTTTGTTCCTCTTGACATATTTCCTTCTGAAATGCTTGACCGTTTGGAGGTGACCAAATCGCTTACCGCAAACATGGAAGGCGACGGTATCGGCGGTGCGGTGAATCTTGTGATGAAGGATGCGCCTACAGAACGCCAGTTCACGGCAAGTGTCTCTACAGGTTATAACGCTATGTATTTCGACCGCGATTTCCAGTCGTTCGACCATAAGGCTATTGTAAAAGACTCTCCTTACGAGCGGATGGGGAAGCCTGAATACTTCCGTGTGACTCCTGATGATTTTAATTATGATAATCTTCACATGAAATGGAGCAAGCCGATGCCCGATTTGAATGCGAGCCTTTCATACGGTGACCGTTTCTTTGATGACCGTTTAGGGGTAATGGTGGCAGGAACATTCTTGAATACCTATCGTGGCAAGGAAAGCCAAATCTATTATCAGCCGGGGCGCGAAAGCGGCAATATCGAATACCGTAACTATTCTTCTCAACAGACTCGTATTGGTGCACACGTGAAACTGGACTATCATATCAATGAAAATAATAAGCTGACTTGGTATAATGGGTATATGGATATGCGTGAAGCGGAGGTGCGTGACCAAAAAGACGATGACGAAGAACATGTACGCATGAAGTGGAACCGGCAATACATTATTAATTCTACGTTGAAAGGCGAACACGGTTTCCTTGATGACCACGCTTTGCGTTTGAATTGGTCGGCTGTAGCATCAAAAGCTTATAATGAGACGCCTGATAATGCGGAAGTAGGTTTGCTGGATGGCGGTAAGCGTGTAGCGGTGAACGATGCGTTGATACGCCGTTGGGAACATAATTCCGACCGTGACTTTGCCGGATATATTGACTTGATGTACAAATTGAACCTTTCGAATGGTTCATCGTTCGATTTTTCCGTCGGAGGTATGTATCGTGACAAGAAACGTGACAGTTACTTTAATGAATACAAGTTTAAGACAACAAACGGTGACCCGCAGATAAAGGGGGAAGACTGGAATAATTTCGATGAAATCGTTTTCCCCGATGTGAGCAGCCGTAATATTAGCGGGGCTTTGAACTATGATGCGACCGAGAAGATAGGGGCAGGATATGGAATGGTAAAATATACATGGAGCAAATGGGAATTGATTGCGGGTGTGCGTGTGGAACATACCGACCAAGGTTATGTGCTGAAGTTCCCGACTGAAAATGCAGATCCTGAAGGCAATCAGAAATATACGGATGTATTGCCCAGCTTCCATGCAAAATACAATGTACACGAGAATGCCAATTTACGCTTCTCGTATGCCCGTGCCATTAACCGTCCAAGTTTCTTTGAGATTGTGCCTTACACCATTTTCAATGAAGATTTTGACGAGAAAGGTAATCCGGATTTGAAACATACGGTGGCGGATAATGTGGATTTGCGTTACGAGTTTTTCCCGAAGTCTTCCGAACAGTTTATGGTCGGTTTGTTCTACAAACATTTGAAGAATCCGATTGAAACAGGGTTGTTGAACATGGGACAAAACACATATTATGTACCGATGAACTTCGGAGATGCGGACAATATGGGTGTAGAAGTGGATGTGATGAAATACTTTAATTGGTTCGGCATTAAAGCGAATTATACCTATACGCATTCGAAAATTACGACAGATAAGCGAATCATGGAAGGTTCGGAAGTGAAGACCGTCCGTCAATCACGTCCGTTGTATGGTCAGGCTGGGCATGTAGTGAATCTCTCACTGCTCTTTAAGAGTACGAAATACGGTTGGGAAGGGCAAATTGCCGGAAGTTATACGGGCAAACGCTTGAGCGAGGTTTCTAATTATTTTGATGACGATATTTGGGAAGACGGTTATTTCCAATTGGACGCGTCAATAGAAAAAAGTTTTAAATGCGGTGTGAATCTTTTTGCCAAAGCCTCTAATCTGTTGGACATTCCGTTGCTCCGCTATACGCACAAAGGTCCGCATACAGACGGTGTGACAAATTTTGAACGTAAGAATGGAAATCTGATAGAGCGTAAGGAATGGCACGGTCAGACCATTATGTTGGGCGTGAGATATAAACTGTAGAAAGCAAAACAAAACATATTGACTAACAAACACATTTAATTTTTACAATTATGAACTTTAAGAAGTATTTATTCGTAGGCGCAGCCTTGATGAGCGTATCATTCTTTGCTGCTTGTAGTGATGACGAGAACGAACCGGAAAATCCACCGGTAGAAGAACCGGGTGGTGAAGATCCAGATGAGCCTCAAGGTCCGGTAAGTTTGGAAGACCAATGGAACAATACCAATACGGTGATTTGGCCTGCTGATACTGTAATTAATCTGACCGAACACTATACAGTTCCTGAAGGAAAGACTTTGATTATTAAAGAAGGTGTACAAATCATTGCAAGTACAGAAGGTGTAGGTGCAAATTTACTTCCGGTAGAATTTACAGTAAATGGAAATCTGTATTGTGAAGGAACCGAAGAAAAGCCTGTTCTTTTCTCTATTCCTGAAGCTGACCGGACGGAAGCCAATACATTCGCAGGTTTGTGGGGTGGTATTGTAGCCGGAAGTACTTGCGAAGAAATGCTGATTGACCATGCAATTATCGAATATACGGGTGGTGATGTATTGGAAGGTGCTCCCGCTGCTAACGCAGGATATTATGAAGCAGGTGACGATGCTTATCCGCAGATTACTACCAATAACGTAAACGGCAAGTATGTCATTACAAATTCTATCCTTCGCAACGGTGTGTCGGATGCCATTTATATGATGGGCGGTAATGCCATTATCATGAACAACTTGTTTATCGCAAACGGTGAGACAGGCGAGGAAGCGGTTAATGTGAAATCGGGTTGCCAAGTAGATGTAGTAGGTAATGTAATGTATGCTCCGAACACCAACGCCTTGAAGCTGTCAAGCTCTGACCAAAGTGACGTTCGCGCTCAAGCTAAGATTCAGGCTTACAACAATACCATCATCAATGCCGGATGGCGTCGCGACAGCGATAAAGGCGGCGGTATTTATGCGGAAGAAAACGTAGCCGTACATGTTTACAACAACTTGCTTGTGAACTGCAAATTCCGTGCAATGACTCCGGGATTGGATAACTTAGCTAATGTAGAGGGTGGCTATGACGATAAGAATTCGGTTATCGATTATAACTATTATGCTTCAGGAAGTCAGGAAGTAGACCCCGCATACGTTTACGAGCAAGGCATTCATTATTCTTGGCAAGGATACAATTACGAACACGAAGATTACCATGTAGGTGTGGTTGACGTAAATAGCGTTATTGCAACCGAAGAGGATAGCAAAGACCCGATGTTTGCTAACTATGATATCAATGCCACTTCGTTGACTAACTATGTTTATAATGATGCTTGGGATTTCCACTTGACTGCTGGTTCTCCGGCGTTGGCTGGCGCATACGATGCAAACGAGTCAACAATGGCTCCACTCTTCGGAACAACCGGTCTGACGGTTAACGGTGAGACTTATACGACTCCTGCTCCTCAACCTTACTTCGGTGCGTATGGCGCAGAATAATTTTAATTTGGTATCTCTGATACAACTCTGATACATTCTTTTTTCCTGAAAGTCCGGGGCTGAAAAGCGTTCAGTACCTCGGACTTTATTCGTTCTTACTGTGATAAGTAAATTGGTTAAGATTATTGTATTTCAAAAAATAGCATTACTTTTGCATAGCAGAATTACATTTTAGATAGAAAATTATGGAAATCAATTATACAACACAAGGTACTTGTAGTACTCGTATTGAGGTGGAAGTGGAGGACGGCATTGTAAAAAATGTGCGCTATACGGGAGGATGTAACGGGAATTTGCAAGGCATCAGTGCTTTAGTGAAAGGAATGCCAGTAGAAGAAGTTATCGCTCGATTAGAAGGCATTCGGTGTGGAAATAAAATCACTTCGTGCCCAGACCAGCTTTGCAAAGCATTGCGTTCGATGAAAGTATGAATGTATTGATAATTAATGCTAGTCCGCGCCCGAAAGGAAATATCTCCCGTATGCTGAATGTAATGGAGGAGGAAGCTGTAAGGGTAGGGATGCAGGTTTCATCAATTCGTGTTTCCGATTTGTGTGTACATCCTTGTACAGGATGTATGGTGTGTCGTTCTAAACAAGTTTGTGTGTTGCCCGAAGATGATGCCCAACGGATGATTCGTCTGATTCAGGCATGTGATGTACTGATTATCGGTGCACCTTGTTATTGGGGCAATATGCCGGGTGAATTGAAGGTATTATTCGATCGTATGGTGTATGGAATGATGAGTGAAAGCCCAAGAGGCATTCCTCGGGCTTTACATCGAGGCAAGCGGACGGTGTTGGTGAGTACGTGTACTACGGTTTATCCTTTTAATATCTTATTTCATCAAACACGCGGAGTTATCCGTGCGTTGAAAGAAATATTGAAATGGAGTGGATTTAAAGTTGTTGATACGATTGAAGTGGGAGGTACCAAGCAGTCTCCCGTAAGTGAAAAAAAACTGGAGCGTTGCCGTCGAGTAGTACGGAAATTAGAATGAATTAAATCTAGAATACAAAGATACGGAGTTTTATATAGATAAATTTATGAGTCTCTGTGGTTTTGTATCTTTTTGTGCTCAATGTCATAATTATGGGTAAGACAATCAAAATACGATGGCTTGTGATTTTATTTTGGGAGATAGTTACATGTGCGTTTTTGCTTTCTGCTTGTAGTGGAAAACAGAAGATGCAGACTGGAATTGCTGAAAAAGGAGACACTCTGCGGTTGGCGTATGCGCAATATTTAACGATTGTAAAGTACAAAGCATTTACACAAGTCACAGTACGCAATCCATGGGATTTAACACGTGTCTTGCATACTTACTTGTTAGTAGATAAACGAAAGCCTCTACCTCGTGTATTGCCTCAAGGTACGGTAGTGCGTATTCCGTTAGAACGGATGCTGGTTTATTCGGCAGTACATTGTGGATTGTTCGATGAACTAGGAATGGTAGAAGCGGTGCGTGGAGTATGCGATTTGCCGTATATCCGTTTGGAGAAAATACATCGGCGTGTGGCTGAGGGAAAAGTAACTGATGTCGGAAGTAGTATGAGTCCTAATATCGAGCGTGTGATTGCTTTGCGTCCTGATGGTATCTTGCTTTCACCTTTTGAAAATGGCTCGTACGGAAGGATTGAAAAATTAGGTGTTCCGTTAATAGAATGTGCTGACTATATGGAAACTTCGGCATTGGGACGTGCTGAATGGATGCGTTTTTATGGAATGTTGATTGGAAAGGAATACGAGTCGGATTCTTTGTTTACAAAGGTGGAATATGCGTATCAAGCATTGCGGCATGTAGCGGATGAAACAGAAGAAAAGCCTGTCGTATTAGCGGAATTGAAGCAAGGTTCAGCGTGGTATGTGCCTGGCGGAAAGAGTGTTACGGGGCAGATGTATGCTGATGCCGGTGCGTGTTATGCTTTCGGGACTATTGCTGAAAATGGCTCCGTTCCCTTGTCCTTCGAAACCGTATTTGACCGTGCCCGTCATGCTGATTATTGGTTGATTAAATATAATCAGATGCATGACAAGACTTATGCTGAATTAGAGCGGGATTATCGTCCTTACGCTGGATTTGATGCATTTCGAAAGCGGAGGATATATGGATGTAACACTGCGAAAGTTCTTTATTATGAGGAAACTCCTTTTCATCCCGAACGGTTGCTAAAGGACTTAATTGCGGTATTTCATCCTAATTTGTTCCCTAATTATGAGATGCGTTATTTCACGCCATTGTCTGAATAAATATATGAAAGCAAATAAGAACCATATTTGTATAACAATGCTAGTAATGGCAGTGTTGGCACTTGTAGCAGCAAATCTTTACTGGGGAGCTGTATCAATTCCTGCGGATGAAGTGACCGCTATTCTTTTGGGGAGTGATTCTTCTGATTCAGGCTGGAACTTTATCGTATGGGAATCTCGTGTTCCTCAATGTATTACGGCTTTGCTTTGTGGGGCAGCATTGGCTGTATCTGGATTGATTTTGCAGACAGTTTTTAGTAATCCGCTTGCGGATTCTTCTATTTTAGGTATTAGTTCTGGTGCTAGTTTAGGCGTGGCATTAGTCGTGTTGGCAGGTGGAGGAAGTATTGTGACGGGGCAATTTGTGCTTTCTGGTTTCCTTTCGATGGTGGTAGGGGCATTTGTCGGAGCGATGATAGTAATGCTCGCTGTACTTTTTCTTTCTGTTCTGATTCGTAATAGTGTAATGTTACTTATTGCGGGTATTATGATAGGATATTTGACTTCTTCCGTTATATCTTTACTCAATTTTTTTGCTACAGATGAGGGGGTTCATTCGTTTGTTATTTGGGGATTGGGTAGTTTTGGAGGTGTATCATCTGTTCAACTTCCAGCTTTTTCGGTAATTATGTTTTTGGGGTTGCTAGCTGCCTTGTTTATGGTAAAACCTCTTAACACTCTTTTGTTGGGACCTCGTTATGCTGAGAATTTAGGTATTCGTGTGCGTCATGTGAGGTCGTGGTTATTAGTAATAGTTGGTTTCCTTACTGCAGTAACTACTGCATTTTGTGGACCTATTGCTTTTATTGGACTTGCAGTTCCCCATGTGGCGCGTATGTTGTTAGGCACAGCAAACCATCGTTTTTTGCTTCCGGTGACTTTACTGACAGGATGTGTTGTAGCTTTGCTTTGCAATTTGCTATGTTTACTTCCTGGTGAACGTGGGGTTATTCCTCTTAATGCCGTTACTCCTGTGTTGGGAGTACCGGTTATTATTTATGTTATAATTCGCCAACGCAGTTCATTCCATAAATAACATAGCCAGCGATACCGCTTAGTACGATAAGTAATATAGGATTAGTTTTGAAGCAATAGGAGGCTATGAAAGTAATGAGGAACAATACGGTACTGATGATAATTTGTAAGCTATCAGTTCCAAAATTTTCACTGTTTATCAGTACCAAAGCTGCTGCTGCTAGCAAGCCTACTACACCGGGACGTAATCCACTGAACACTGCAGCTACAGCTGGGTGTTTTTGGTATTTGAGGAAGAAGCGGCTGATAAGTACCATAAGAATGAATGAAGGTAGCACTACTGCTCCGGTGGTGATGATAGAACCTAAGATGCCTAAGGCGTGCGAATAGCCTGCACCCACTACCGCAGAATAGCCTACGTAGGTGGCTGAATTGATTCCAATAGGACCCGGAGTCATTTGACTGATAGCGATAATATCGGTAAATTCGGTTGAAGTAAGCCATTCGTGGCGTGTCACTACTTCACCTTGTATCATGGAAATCATGGCATAGCCTCCTCCAAATCCAAAGAGGCCGATTTTGAAGAATGCGTAGAAAAGTTGTAAGAAAAGCATTTTTTGTTTTAGTTAATAATGGATAGTTAATAATGAATATTTGATACTTAGTAACAGTATACGTAAACTTTTAATTTTCAATTTTTAATTCTCAATTTCCCATAAATGTATCCACCCAATCCGCTCAGGATAATGACATAGATAGGCGAGAAACCTAAGAGCCAAATAAGAAGTGCGGAGACTATTGGTATCCATGCATTATAACGATTGATACGGGCAGACTTTGCCATTTTAAATGTTGGAGCAGCTATCAATGCGACTACGGCAGGACGGATGCCCTTGAATATGCTTTCCACCGCTGGATAGTGCTTGAACTGCTGGAAGAAAAGGGCGATAGCAAGGATGACGAGAAACGAAGGTAAGATAGTGCCTAATGCCATCCAGAAAGCTCCCCAAAAACGGCGTAGCTTGTAGCCTATGAAGATGGCAATATTGACTGCAAAGATGCCAGGAACAGTTTGCGCTAGTGCCATTAAGTCGAGGAAGTCTTCGCGAGTAATCCATTTCCGTTTGTCGACCAGTTCATCTTCAATCAGAGGAACCATGGCATATCCTCCGCCGATGGTGAACATCCCAATGCGAGTGAAGATGAGAAATGATTTGATGTAAAAGTTCATATCGTTTGAGTTTATTCGTTTTTCTTATATACGCTGGGCGGTACGCCATAAAATTTTTTGAATGTATCTGCAAAGTATTTTGGGTCGGCGAATCCCATGCGGTCGGAAACTTCCGCTACGGTATATTGCCGGCTTTTCAGTAAGGCAGCAGCTTCCTGCATACGGATGTTGCGAATGAATTCATTGGGTGGGATACCGGTGAGTGCCTTCATTTTGTTATAAAATCCAGTGCGGCTCATGTTCATCTCTGCGCAGAGGGTGTCTACAGTCAGATCGCCACTTAGGTTTTCTTTAATGAATGCAGTGACATGTTGTATGAATTTTTCGTCCAATCCTGATGGAAGGTGAATTTCTTCAGCAGACGGATCCGGTTCCATTGAAGCTTGTTTCAGTCTCTTGCGGATAAATTCGCGGTTTTCTAATAGGTTGCTGATGTTGGCTTTCAATACGGTGAGGTCGAATGGTTTTACGATGTGCATATCTGCCTTAGTTTGCAAGCCTCGTAAAATATCTTCACGGGTACCGAGGGCAGTGAGCAGGATGACGGGTATATGGCTGGTTTCGATATCACTTTTCAAGATTCCGCACATCTCTTCGCCATTCATTACAGGCATCATCACATCTGAAATGACCAAGTCGGGCGGTGTGATATGTATTTTGTCAAGTGCTTCTTGCCCGTTGCCAGCTTCTTCTGTGTAATAAGTATCCGCCAGACTTTCTGCTAAAAAACTGCGTAGGCTCGTGTTGTCCTCCACTATTAGGATATGGGGGGCATTGGGAGGGGTTTGCTGTGTGTTCGCAAGTCGGGGAACATTCGTGAACACTTCTTCTTGTTTTTCTTCTTCAGACAAGACGTTTTCAGGGATGTTTTCAGCTTGGTACAGATAGCGTTCGCTCTGTATGGGGAAACTCAAAGTAAAGGTAGTTCCTATGCCTTCTGTACTAGTATAGCTTATCCGTCCTTCGTGATTACGTATTAGGCGATAGGTAAGCAACATTCCGATACCAGAACCTGTGATGAGTTGGTTTGTGGCGTTTCGTCCGCGGAAAAGGAAACGGAACAGTTTCTTTTGGTCTTCCTTAGAGATACCTATGCCCGTATCTTCAATGTTCAGTGTCCAACGGTTTTTGGCGCGTCCGGCTTCTATTCGTACTTCTCCTCCGCTTGGTGTATATTTTAAGGCATTACTGATAAGGTTACGCAGGATAGAATCCATTTTATTACGGTCTATCCATACTTCGAATTTTTCAGGTGCACTTTTGTAATGCAAAGCAATGTTTTTTTGTTCTGCATACGCCTTAAATTGTGTCAGGTAGGTTTGTAGGTATTGGTTCAATTCGTACCGTGATACCGTGGCTTGTGAACTATAATAACTTTCTTTTTGGAAATTGATAAGATTATTTGCTAGTTCAGACAGATTTTCTGTGTTTTGCAGAGCGAGGTTTAGATTTCTCACCCCTTTGTCACTTAACTGTTCGTCTTTTAGTATCTCACCTAAAGGAGCCTTAATGAGGGTAAGTGGGGTACGAATATCGTGTGCAGTATGAACAAAGAAGTTGATTTTTTCTTGTGATACTTGTTTTTCATGGCGGATGATTTTAATGCGCACGATGAGCCACGTGATGCCGATAATGATAAATGCATAACCTAAAAATGCCCAAAAAGTGAGCCATACCGGACGTCCTATCAAGATGCGGATACTTCGTTCTTCTATAGGTTGGTGACTATTGGTCAGTACCGCTCGTACGCGGAGGGTATAATTGCCCGGCGATAGATTGGTATATTGGATAAGTCCATCGGTTGTAAGGGAAGACCATTGGTCGTAAAATCCTTCTAATTTCCATGTGTAGGCAATATTAGATGGATTATCAAAATTAATGGATGAAACATTAAGCGAGAACGTGTTTTGGTCGTATCTTAGTTTGATTTGCTCAGTTTGGTCAATAGGTTGGGAAAGTGGTGAGTCTTGCCCATCGGGGTGAACCGTACGATACATGATTTTTAGGTCGGTAAATACGATATGATTATAGAATTCGCTAGGCAATTTGATATCATCAGGAAGGACAATAGCACCTTCGTTGCTTCCAAATATCAGGACGCCGTCGCGGGTATGGAGGGCGGCATTCGGATTGAAGCTAGCAGCAAGAAGGCCTTGTTCTTTAGTCCAATTGGTAAAAGACTTTTCTGCGCAATCAAAGAAAGACAAGCCATTTTCGGTACCTATGTAAAGGTTTCTGTTTCGGTCTGAAATAATGCAATAGATATTGTCGCTTCCTATGCCGCTATTTTCAGTATGGTAATGGATGAATTCAGTCTTGCCGTTAGGCAAAACAAATAATCCGTTTCCGTATGTGCCAATGTAGGTATTCTGTACCGAATCTGTGTAAATTACGTTGATACATCCCATTTGTTCATTTTCTAAAGGACGGAATTCTTGAGTTGTCTTGTCGAAGATATAAATACCATTAATGGTTCCAATCCATAAAGAATGTGCGTCTCTTTGTTGGATTGTTGTAACAGGATATCCAATGTTGTATTCATTGGTAAGGTTTGTTTGTGGATTATGCGACTTTAGGCGATAAAAACCACCGGTCCATACTAATCCGTCCGTATCGCGGTAGATGCATCGGATGTATTTGTCTGGACCTTCATCGGGAGTGATGCTATGTTGTTGATAAAACGTGGTTTTCCGTGTATGCTTGTTTATCATGTAAACGCCTGACATGTAGCCTCCGGCAAGGATGAGTCCGGGTTTTACTTCACAAAGCGAGGCGAAAATGCGGTTTTCGCTTTCGTTATTCGTTCCGGATTCATCGGTGAGGAAGTTTATCCATTGGTCTTTGTCTTTTTGATAGCAGCTTATTCCGTTGCTGGTGGCATACCAAATGTCGCCTTCCGCGTCTTCTAAGATGGCGTTCACACAATTGTTGGCAAGTGAGTGAGGATTATTGGGCGAATGCTTAACCCACTTATAGCTGGGATAATGTTCCGAGTAAATGGTAATGCCGGTGGGGTAGACCACGCTCCAAAGTCTTCCAGACAGGTCTTGGTAAATGTCTTTGATGATGTTTCCGTTCATCTTGTTGGGGGTATGCGGGTCTTCACGTAAGAAAGGCGCGAGATATCCACGGCTTACCTCTAACCGATAAATGCCTTTTCCGTCGGTGGCGATGTAAAGTGTATCGGGACGTTGACGGTCAGGGATAATCTTGTTGATGCCAATGTCTTTCATTGATTCGCCCATCGAGATGAGTTTACCTTCTTGTGGGTTGTAGATAAAGAGTTTATCAAGCAGGCTGTTGATAACCAACTTTTTTGTAGGGCGGTGATAATAGATATAGTCTATCAATTGAAGGGAAGGCAGGACAATCGGACGGGCATTTGTAATCTTGCCTTCTTTGAGTTGGATTCGGCAGACTTGCCTTTCGGTGGCAAGATAGAACTCCGTGTCATTGGCTTGTGTGATACAAGTGATTTTCCCTTGAAGAGGATTCGTTGACTTGTAAACCTGTTTTCCTTTTATATCATATAAAATGATATGTTGGTCTACACAAAACCACACGCGGTCGGCATCGTCCATATAAACGGCAGATATAGGACGTTTTTTTAATTCGGGATAACGCTGCTTTAGGTCGAACGCAAGTTGGAACGAGTCTTTTCGCTCATCGTAATGAAAAAGGAAACCGTCTTTCCCTATTTCATATACTTTCCCATTGTGGTCTGTATGGAGGATGTTTAGGTTGGGATAGAAATTGAGGGCTTTCCCTTTGTGACAGAGGTTATAATGAGTGAACCGTTTCCCGTCATAGCGGTCCACGCCCTTATGGGTAAGTACCCAGATGTAGTATTGTTTTCCTTGTCCGATAGAAAGTACCCGTCTGCTGCTAAGTCCGTTATCCATGTCGATGTATTCGAATATCTGGGCTTTTGCAGGGAGTAAGGATGCTAATATCAGCCCCATTAGGATAAAGAACTTGTGTAGCATAACGGTGAATATTTAATTTTAGATTGAACACAGAGGCACAAAGACACAAAGAAATTAATTTTCATAAAAACTCTGTGTCTTCGTGTCTCTGTGTTTGTTTTTTGATGAATTATTTATGCGCTTCTACCCATTTGCGTGCATTGACGAAGGCTTCCATCCACGGAGTGATTTGGTCTTCATAAATGCGGTTAGCCGGATAGTAAGCGTTTTCCCACGGGAAGCAAGCACGTTCCAAATGGGGCATCATTGCTAAATGGCGTCCGTCTTGGCTGGCAATACCTGCTACGCTGTAATCCGACCCGTTCGGGTTGCCCGGATATTCATCATACGAATACTTCAACACTACGTTGTAATGGTCTTCGGGATAAGGCAGAGAGAACTTGCCTTCGCCGTGAGCCACCCAGATACCCAACTTCGAACCGCTCAGTGAACCGAACATTACGCTCCGGTTCATCGGAACGGTCACGCCCAAGAATGCCGATTCGAACTTATGTGAATCGTTGTGGAGCATCTTGCCTTGTTTCTTGTCTTCGGGAGTAATCAAGCCCAATTCCATCATCAGCTGGCATCCGTTGCATACGCCCAATGAAAGCGTGTCTTTACGTGCGTAGAAGTTATCGAGTGCCGTTTTGGCTTTCGGATTGAACAGGAAGGTGCCTGCCCATCCTTTAGCAGAGCCTAATACGTCTGAATTAGAGAATCCTCCGCAGAACACAATCATGTTGATGTCCTCCAAGGTCTCGCGTCCGCTTACCAAGTCGGTCATTGTCACGTCTTTCACATCGAAACCTGCCAAGTAAAGCATGTATGCCATTTCACGTTCTCCATTGGTTCCTTTCTCACGGATGATAGCAGCCTTGATGCCGCTTGGTGTACGGCGGTTAGGGTCAAGATCAAATTGGGAAAGTTTTCCGGTAAATGACTTGTCGAATACGATTTCAAGTGGTTGCTTCTTGTAATTTTCGAAACGTTTCTTGGCGCATCCGTTCATGCTCTGTTTGCGGTCGAGCAGGTAAGAAGTAGAATACCATACGTCACGCAGATAATCAATACCGAACTGATAGGTAGCATCGTCTAACGTAACGAGGATGTGGCGTTCTTCGGTGGGCGTTCCTAATTTCACGAAACCTACACCTGCTTCTTCCAATATCTTCTTCACTTCGTGCTTGTGCTTGTCGGCTACTTGGATAACCACACCCGGATTTTCGGCGAAAAGAATCTTCACGATGTCTTCATGCTTGAACTTGTTGAGGCTGATTTCCATACCGCCTTCTGTATTGGCGAAGCACATTTCAAGCAAAGTGGTAATGAGACCTCCGGCTGAGATGTCGTGTCCTGCCAAAACCAATCCTTTATTTACCAGTTCCTGAACGGCGAGGAATGCGTCGCGGAAGTATTCGGGATTCTGTACGGTAGGTACATCATCGCCTATCTTATTCAAAGATTGGGCAAAAGCCGAGCCTCCCAAGCGAAGCTGGTCGAAGCTGAAATCGATGTGATAGAAAGTTGTCTTCGGGTCGTTCACCATGACCGGAGAAACTACTTTCTTGATATCCGATACTTCGCCTCCTGCAGATACGATAACGGTTCCCGGGCTGATAATCTTTTCGCCGTTCGGATATTTCTGGGTCATCGAAAGCGAATCCTTGCCTGTAGGAACGTTGATTTGCAAAGCGCAACAGAAGTCCGACAAGGCTTTCACCGCTGTATAAAGACGTGCGTCTTCGCCTTCTTGCGAACGGCAGGGCCACATCCAGTTGGCAGAAAGCGAGAGGCTGTCCATGCCGTCAGCCAAAGGTGCCCATACAATGTTGGTCAAGGCTTCGGCTACAGACAGTACAGAGCCGTATGCCGGATTGGCAAGACCAGCTTGCGGAGCATGTCCGAGAGCTGTGGCGATACCTTTTTCACCGCGATAATCAAGTGCTACCACACCGCAATCGCTCAAAGGCAACTGGAGTTCGCCTTGACATTGTTGGCGTGCGATTTTACCTGTAACCGAACGGTCTACCTTATTGGTCAGCCAGTCTTTGCAGGCTACGGCTTCCAGTTGGAGCACACGGCGCACATATTCGTTTAATTTAGCGACATCATAGGTCACGTTTTCATAATGACGCTCTACGGTCTTGTCTACCATATAAGTCTTAGGAGAAGAACCGAACATCTGGTCTACGGCAAGATCGAACGGACGTACACCGTCGGCTTGTTCGAATGCGAAACGATGGTCTCCTGTAGTTTCTCCTACTACGTACATCGGAGCGCGTTCGCGTTCGGCAATCTTCTTTACGTGTTCGATAGATTCTTCTTCAATCAGCAATCCCATACGCTCTTGCGATTCATTGGCAATGATTTCCTTTGCGGAAAGCGTTTCGTCTCCGATAGGAAGTTTGTCCATGTGAATCAGACCGCCACATTCTTCCACCAATTCCGATAAGCAGTTTACGTGACCTGCCGAACCGTGGTCGTGGATGGAAACAATGGGGTTGGTATCTTCTTCGCACAAGGCACGTACCACATTATAAGCACGTTTCTGCATTTCTGCATTGGCACGTTGTACGGCGTTCAGCTCGATACCCGATGAATAACGTCCGGTCTCTACCGAAGATACAGAGCCGCCTCCTAGTCCGATGCGGTAATTATCGCCTCCTACTACTACGATTTCATCACCGGCTTCGGGAGTACCTTTCAAGCAGTCGCGTTTTGTTCCGTAGCCCACACCTCCGGCAAGCATAATTACCTTATCGTAGGCATATTTCTCGTTGTTCTCTTGGTGTTCGAACGTCAATACCGAACCGCAAATCAATGGTTGGCCGAACTTGTTTCCGAAGTCAGAAGCACCGTTTGATGCTTTGATAAGAATCTGTTCGGGAGTCTGATACAACCATTTGCGCACGGGCAGGATGTCTTCCCATTCACGTCCTTCATCGGTACGTGGATAAGAAGTCATATAGACAGCTGTACCTGCTATCGGCCACGAACCTTTACCTCCGCCCATACGGTCGCGGATTTCACCTCCTGTACCTGTAGACGCACCGTTGAACGGCTCTACCGTGGTAGGGAAGTTATGGGTTTCCGCCTTCAGGGAGATAACGGTCTTTATGTCTTTAATAATGAAGTAATCGGATGTAGAATGGTCAGCAGGAGCGAATTGCTCTACTACGGGACCTTCGGCAAAAGCCACATTGTCTTTATAAGCCGAGATAATCTTGTTCGGGTTTTCCTGTGTAGTCTTCTTAATCATCTGGAACAAGGACGATTCCATTTCCTTCCCGTCGATGATGAAAGTCCCTCCGAAGATTTTATGGCGGCAATGTTCCGAATT
This sequence comes from Bacteroides sp. An322, assembly GCF_002161765.1. Taxonomy (GTDB): domain Bacteria; phylum Bacteroidota; class Bacteroidia; order Bacteroidales; family Bacteroidaceae; genus Phocaeicola; species Phocaeicola merdavium. Next base: position 172,741 of record NZ_NFIN01000002.1, read on the forward strand.
GATTTGAGCGAAGCCGAACACTTCCGAGTCGGTCAGCTTGCGTCCCAAGTCTTTCTCTACTTTCAACAGGTAGTCCATCTCCTCGCGTGAAAGAGCCAGCCCTTCCTGTTCGTTGTAAGCCTCTAAGTCTTCGATGTAAATGATGGGTTGAGGCTTGATGTTCACGTCAAATATCTGTTGGTTGAGTCCGTGGTACATACGTTGCAGCATCGGGTCGTGTTCCGCGTTCTCGTCTTTTACGGGGAAGTATTCCTCGATACGGCGAATGCCTGTAAGCCCCATGTTTTGGGTAATCTCTACCGCGTTCGTACTCCACGGCGTAATCATTTCGCGGCGTGGACCGATGAACCAACCTTGTAAATTCTCTTCCTTTTCTACCGTAGCATTGCTATACAGCCAACTCAGCTTTTGGATGTCGTCTGCATTCATTTCCTTGTTGCATTGGGTAGCAATCACACTTTGATTGGGTGTTCTGAAAAATAGAATCATACGCTTGTTTGGATTAAAAATGTATTTTCTGATGAATCAATGTGCAAAGTTACACAATTACTTGGAATAACCGAACAAATTTGGGAAAATCCATATCCAATGTGTTTAGTTCACTATGATTTCTTTGTGCAGTAGGCTGGGTTTTATGTTTTCCGTTCCAAAAACGTACGTTCTTGCAATGGAAAACGTACGTTTTTGGGACGAAGAACGTATGTTTTTGGAACGAAGAACGTAGAATGCAGCTATCAGCGTGAAGCTTTTCAAGTATATGGATAGGCAAACTCTCCTAGTTGCGTATGGGTTTGTATATATTTTCGGTTGCTTTTTGTTTCGAATCGGATAATGATTCTGCTTTCTTTTCGATATTAGCGAGGAAAATTGTAGGTAATTTCGCAAAAAAGTAGCATCTTTGCACTATGAATTGGATAGAACAGGTTACCATACTGGATTTATTGATAAAAGGGTTTATAGTGGGAGTGGTGGTTTCTGCTCCGTTAGGACCTGTGGGCGTTCTTTGTATTCAACGTACATTGAATAAGGGACGCTGGTTTGGTTTTGTGACCGGATTGGGAGCGGCGTTAAGCGATATTTGCTATGCGTTGCTTACGGGATACGGCATGAGTTTTATGGACGAGCTGATCGTTAAGCACCAACTCTTTCTGCAAGTAGTGGGAAGCATTATGTTGTTGGCTTTTGGTGTTTATACGTTTCGGAGCAATCCGGTGAAATCATTGCGCCCTTCTTCGGGAAAGCGGGGAACGTACTTGCATAATTTTGTCACTGCTTTTTTTGTTACATTTTCCAATCCGTTGATTATCTTCCTGTTTATCGGTCTCTTTGCCCGTTTCTCGTTTGTGATGCCGGGCAGCCCTATCGGATTCCAGTTGGTAGGCTATCTTGCTATCATATTGGGAGCCGTCACGTGGTGGTTTAGCATTACGTATTTTGTCAATAAGGTGCGTACTCGGTTCAATGTGCGAGGCATCTGGATGCTAAATCGTATCATCGGCGTGGTGGTGATGATTGCGGCAATTGTAGGTATTGTATTTGCTTGTCTCGGAAAATCATTAGCTTGATATGTATATCTCTCAACAATTAAAACAACAGAATATTGCGGAATACCTGCTTTATATGTGGCAGGTGGAAGACTTGATTCGCGCCAACGGGTTCGATATCGAGCAGATAAAGAAGTGTATTATCGAACCTTATCCTTCGCTTTCCGAAGCTCAGAAGAAAGAATTGACGCAATGGTATATTGATTTGATCAACATGATGCATGACGAAGGAGTGATGCAGAAAGGGCATTTGCAAATCAATAAGAACATTATCGTATGGCTGACCGATTTGCATTTGCGCTTGCTTCGTTCGCCTAAGTTCCCTTATTATAGTGCTGCTTATTACAAGGCTTTGCCCTTTATCGTAGAGCTTCGGGCAAAGGGCGCGGATAAGGATGTGCCTGAATTGGAAACATGTTTCGATGCAATGTATGGCGTGTGGATGCTGAAACTGCAAAAGAAAGAGGTGAGTGAAGACACCCAAAAAGCGGTGAAAGTAATCAGTGATTTGCTGGCAATGCTTGCCGGTTATTATATAAAGGATAAAAAGGGAGAATTAGATTTAGATTGATATGAAAAATGTATTGGTCACAGGTGCAAATGGCCAGTTGGGTAATGAAATGCGCCTTCAGGCTGAAGCGAATAAAGAATTTAATTATTTCTTTACCGATGTGGTTGAGCTGGATATTTGCGATGAACAAGCGGTTGAGGCTTATGTAAAAGCGCATGAGATTGATGTTATCGTGAATTGTGCGGCATATACGGCGGTCGATAAAGCGGAAGACAATGTGGATTTGTGTGATAAGCTGAATCGTTTGGCTCCGGGATATTTGGCTAAGGCAATTCAGAGCCGCAACGGATGGCTGGTGCAAGTATCCACCGATTATGTTTTCGATGGTACGGCGCATATCCCTTATCGGGAAGACCACCCTACCTGCCCGAATTCGGTATATGGCTCGACAAAATTAGCCGGAGAACAGGAAGCGATGAAGTATTGTCCGAACACGATGATTATCCGTACGGCTTGGCTTTATTCTACGTTTGGCAATAATTTTGTAAAGACTATGCTGCGTTTAGGATGTGAAAAAGAATCGTTGGGTGTTATTTTTGACCAAATCGGTACTCCGACTTATGCCCGCGATTTAGCTTCGGCTATTTATGCGGCATTGAATAAAGGAATCGTACCGGGTGTTTATCATTTCAGTAATGAAGGGGTCTGTTCGTGGTATGATTTTACGAAAATGATTCATCAATTGGCAGGAATAACTACTTGCCGTGTCCGTCCGCTCCATACTGAAGAATATCCGACTCGGGCAACTCGTCCGCATTATTCGGTTTTGGATAAGACGAAAATCAAACAAACGTATCAAATAGAAATTCCTTATTGGGTAGATAGTTTGAAAGAATGTATTCAAAAATTGAAAATTGAGAACAATAATAAATATGGCAAATCAGGAGATTGAAAGAAGAAGGACATTTGCGATTATCGCGCATCCGGATGCCGGTAAAACCTCATTGACCGAGAAATTGTTGCTTTTCGGAGGTCAGATTCAGGTGGCAGGTGCTGTAAAGTCGAATAAGATTAAGAAAACCGCTACATCCGACTGGATGGATATCGAAAAACAACGTGGTATTTCGGTTACGACATCTGTGATGGAGTTTGATTATCATGATTATAAGGTAAACATTTTGGATACGCCCGGTCACCAGGACTTTGCGGAAGATACGTATCGGACTTTGACCGCAGTAGATAGTGTAATCATTGTGGTGGACGGTGCAAAGGGTGTAGAAACACAGACCCGTAAGCTGATGGAAGTGTGCCGTATGCGTAATACGCCGGTAATTATATTCGTCAATAAAATGGACCGGGAAGCTAAAGACCCGTTCGACTTGTTGGATGAACTGGAAGAGGAATTGGTAATCAATGTACGTCCGTTGACATGGCCAATTGAGAGCGGTCCGCGTTTTAAAGGTGTATATAACATCTATGAAAAGAAATTGAACTTGTTCCAGCCTTCGAAGCAAGTAGTGACGGAAAAGGTTGAGGTAGATATACATACCGAAGACTTGGATAATCACATCGGCGCGCCGTTGGCTGAGAAGCTTCGGAATGATTTGGAGTTGATAGAAGGGGTATATCCCGCATTTAATGTGGATGAATACTTGAAAGGGGAACTGGCTCCGGTGTTCTTCGGGTCTGCATTGAATAATTTCGGTGTGCAGGAATTGTTGGATTGTTTTGTGGAGATAGCTCCCAGTCCGCGTCCGGTGCAGGCAGAAGAACGTATGGTGATGCCCGATGAACCCAAGTTTACCGGTTTTGTATTTAAGATTACTGCTAATATCGACCCGAACCACCGTTCTTGTGTGGCATTCTGCAAAGTATGTTCAGGCAAGTTTACTCGTAATACGCCTTATTTGCATGTGCGTCATAACAAGACGATGCGTTTCTCGTCGCCTACACAATTCATGGCACAGCGCAAGACTACGGTAGACGAGGCTTGGGCAGGCGATATTATCGGTTTGCCGGATAACGGGACATTTAAAATCGGCGATACATTGACCGAAGGTGAAATGCTTCATTTCAAGGGTTTGCCCAGTTTCTCTCCGGAAATGTTCAAGTACATTGAAAATGCCGATCCGATGAAGACCAAGCAATTGAATAAAGGCATTGACCAGTTGATGGACGAGGGTGTGGCACAGTTGTTCATCAATCAATTCAACGGTCGGAAATTGATTGGTACGGTAGGGCAGTTGCAGTTCGAGGTCATCCAATATCGTTTAGAAAACGAATACAATGCGAAGTGTCGTTGGGAGCCGGTCAGTCTGTATAAGGCTTGTTGGATAGAGAGCGATGACCCCGAAGAGTTGGAAGCCTTCAAGAAGCGTAAATTCCAGTATATGGCAAAAGACCGTGAAGGTCGCGATGTCTTCCTTGCCGATAGCGGATATGTGCTTCAGATGGCTCAGAATGACTTTAAGCATATTAAGTTCCACTTTACCAGTGAGTTCTGATAATCCGGTTTCATTTCTATGACATTTCTCTGACATAAATGTGAATGTATAAATTGCATTTATGATACATAAGGGATTCATTGTTTCAACGGGAAAGGCGGAGTAGCTTTGCCGGCGGAAACAATGAATCCTTTATTTGTATATGAAACAGTTTGTTTGGTTTTTCTTTTGGTGGGTTGTAATTGGATTGTCTTCTGTATCAGCTCAAGAGTCTTTAAAGATTAAGTTCCGTTCGCGTGCTTTGCTGGATGCTATGGTTTCAGGTTATGGCAAGGAAGACGTACAGGGCTATTATCGGTTAGAAGATTTCCGGGTCGGATTCAAAGCCGTTTATGGGCATTGGGAAGCGAAAGCTGATATTGGATTGGGCGGTGGGAAAGTAGCAATAAAAGATTTGTTGCTGAATTACCATTTCAAGAACAGTGTGCTTTCGTTGGGTAATGCGTATGAACCTTTTTCTTTGGATATGCTTATCAGTACGGCAGATTTGCGTTTTCATCAGTCGGCGGCATCGGTCTTGGCTTTTAGCGATAGCCGTAAGTTGGGTGTCACTTATCATTTTTATACTGATTCATGGTATGCGGCGACAGGGGTTTATACGCATAACGATATTAATAAAATAGGGGAAGGTCAGAAGAATGCTTTTGTATCTACTTCGCGTGCCGTATGGCGTAAACAAAGGGAAGCGCATCATTTGATTCATGTAGGAGGAGCTTTTTCTTTTCGGACGAAGCAAGTCAATACCGAAGAACCGCCTATGGGCACGGTAGATAGTGAAGGCATTACTTCGATGTTTCCTGCCTCGTTGCTCGAAGCGGAGATACCCGATATGGGAACGGAGGTAAAAGGAGTAATCGAAGCACTTTATACGACTCCTCGTTGGATGGTTCAGGCAGAATATTATTTCGACCGGCTGAACCGTACAGATAGTAAGAAGGCTTATCGTCCGCATGGGGGATATATTCAAGGCGGTTTCCTTTTGAAAGGCAGCGGATTCGCATACGATGCGATGTATGGCATACCAAGCCGTCCTGCCACTCCACAAGCCATAGAATTGGTTGCCCGATTGAACTATACGGATATGAACGATAACCGTGCGGGCATTTATGGAGGTGAGGAGACCGATTTGTCTTTAGGAGTGAACTGGTATCTTAATCAATACTTCGGCGTGAAGCTGAATGGTAGCTACGTGTGGGTAGGGGAGCATTGCAACGCTTTCTATAAGAAAGATTTCTTCTTGGCGCAATTGCGTTTGCAATACATTTTCTGAATTGAAAATTAATTTCCCCATACGGCTTGATACCACGATATAGCGGAGCGGTAATAAGCATTCCAGTTTGGATTGTTTGCGGCATCTGGAATATACATACCGATTCCGCAATATTTTTCTTCATCTCTTAATACCGAACCGTATGGATTGGCATTGCTATTTGTAATGCAGCTTTTAGCAAGTACGGTTTGGTTTAAAATCTGTTGGAAAGAATCTGGAAGGATACCTTCGTTTAATTGACGGATAAGGTCTGCTACATCAAATGAGAAATAGCTGAATTGATCAACCCCGTATTGTTGGATTGCATGAAGTGACAAGTTTTCTAATAATGATGCTTTAGATGTTATTTCTTCCCGAACTGCAGCGGCAAAAGCATCCATTTGTGTGCAATCTACTACAGCGTACGTACCCCATAATTTTTCTTTTTTGTTATAGGTAATTACATCTTCGCATAGCTTGTCAAAGTCAATGTCCTCTTGATACAAATTGTTTAGAATCAGGTGGTACGGAAATCCGTCTACTGGTGTTTCCATGACCGATGCGATGCAATAATGCGTGGCATTCCGCAACTCGTAGCATACTTCAGCCGTTTGCATCATGCAGGCATCAAACAGGACGAAATCAAGATTGCCCGGAAAACATGTTTCCAATACATCTGCAAATTCGGGAATATTAATCGAATTTCGTTCCACTCCGTCATAACCGAACGAGAAAGTAGAGATATCCGTTCCTGTTGCGGGCATCCAACTAGTTGCATGCGAACCGAAAATGACACCGTAACTTTCAGCTGGCATCATATCTGTCATGGCTTGCAGATTGGCTTGCATGACTTCTGCTTGAGTGGCGATTCCGGAGATAGCTGCATATTTCAATGCTTGTCCTACTACATTGCTGGTGGTAATATCATTCCCTTCTAAAGCAGGCTGGCCGTTTATTTGTCCGTGTCCGTCGGTGAAGAAAGTCAGGATTTGCGCTTCATTTATATAGTTGTTACTTGAAGAAGGTTTATAATATATGGCTAAAGAGCATGAATCTTGGCTTTTTGCCAGACTCTCATACATCCATACTACATTGTTCATGATGTCTGTATCTAGATTGTTGTTGGCTATCAGATACGCAAGGACCGCCCGTTTGGCTTGTATCGGGCGTTTTTGTTCAGGAATTTCATCCGAACATCCCACTATGATGAAGAGTGAAACAATGTATAGGAACAGCTTCTTCATGATAATCAATATTGTATGGCTTTTTCAAATTTGAATTCAGGGTTTACGTCAATAAGCACCAAGGTGTTCCCTTTTTGGTATTTTTCTTTTAGCTTATTGATTTCTTTCTGCAAGTTCTTTTTCTTTTTGTTGTAATAAACAAAACAAGTGCGGTTCTTGCCGTTCTCTTTTTGCTCCAGGTATTCTTTCAGTTGGATGCTGTATTGCGCACGCCCTACCAACAAGCCGTTATCGCCTAAAAGAGCACTGTCAACGTACTGGATATCGGTGAAATACACCAATGAATCAGAGAATGAGGCAGACACTCCGGCGATATATACACCATATTTATTTTTATCTTTCGGCGATTTAGCAAGAGCCGGAATGATGATAGATGCGATAAGCAAAAAGCAAAGCAGTTTGATATGTTTCATAAATCTATAGTTTTGTGAAGCAAAAGTAAGCATTTGCGGGCATATATGAAACTCTCCAAATGGAAATTAACATAAAAAAATGAAGAATGAAGAATTGGGGCATGTTTTGCTGATTCTTCATTCTTAATTCTTCATCCTTCATTTAAATGGGGAACCGGCACTTTATCCTAAGTAGGATTTGAGCAACTTGCTACGCGAGTTTTGTCTTAATCTTCTGATAGCTTTTTCCTTAATCTGGCGCACGCGTTCACGTGTTAATCCAAATTTGTCGCCAATTTCTTCCAACGTCATTTCTTGCGTTCCAATACCGAAAAACATCTGGATAATTTCCTTCTCTCTGTCGGTTAACGTAGAAAGCGCTCTGTCGATTTCCCTCGAAAGTGATTCATTTACCAAGGAGCGGTCTGCCATAGGAGAGTCGTCATTCACCAGCACATCCAGCAGGCTGTTGTCTTCTCCTTCTACAAAAGGAGCGTCTACGGAGATATGGCGTCCGGACACTTTCAATGTATCCGAAATCTTGTCTACCGGAATCTCCAGTTCGTCTGCCAACTCTTCGGGAGACGGACGGCGTTCGTTCTCTTGTTCGAATTTAGAGAAAGCTTTACTGATTTTGTTCAGCGAGCCTACCTGGTTGAGCGGTAACCGCACGATACGTGATTGCTCAGCCAATGCTTGCAGGATGGATTGCCTGATCCACCATACGGCATAACTGATAAATTTGAAACCACGGGTCTCGTCAAACTTCTCCGCTGCCTTAATCAAGCCTAAGTTTCCTTCATTTATCAAGTCGGGAAGGCTCAGGCCTTGGTTTTGATACTGTTTGGCTACTGATACTACAAATCGCAGGTTGGCACGTGTAAGTTTCTCTAACGCCGCGCGGTCGCCTTTGCGAATACGCTGAGCGAGTTCCACTTCTTCCTCTACCGTAATCAGGTCTTCGCGTCCGATTTCCTGCAGGTATTTGTCCAAAGAAGCGCTCTCTCGGTTAGTGATACTTTTGGTAATCTTAAGTTGTCTCATTATTTATACCGAATTTGGGAACAAAGATAAGAAAAAATTCGAATACAAAGACGCTTTCTTTAATAAAAATTAAATATATTCGTAGCAAGGGTGTCAATTCTTATTCTTTGAACTCAAATTTAAGTTGAATCCATTGGGCAGATGGGTGGGGAAGTCCTTCCGGATTTTCTTCTTTCGGGTTCGATACGGAAAGCCCTAACAGGCGTATCGGGTGGTTTTGATAGTCCACTCCCGATAGCAGTTGTTTGGATAGCGGAAGGATGTCTTTGAGTGTGTGGAGAGGTTTGTCTGTGCTGATACTTCGGGTGATTTGGGTAAAATCGTGGAACTTTACTTTAAGTGTAAGGGTCATGCCACTGAAGTTTTTCCGTTCCAGGCGTTCGCATAATTCGCATGCCACGTGATACAATTCGATAATTAGGGTAGATTTTACTGAAAGGTCTTTCTCAAGCGTATGTTCGCACCCGATGGACTTGCGGATGCGGACTGGCTCAACGGGTCGCTCGTCGATGCCTCGTGCAAAGTTATAATAGATTTGTCCGGCTTTCCCGAACTGACGGGTAAGCATCTCCAGCGAACATTCCCGAAGTGTTCTCCCGTTGTAAATGCCTAACGTGTACATCTTTTGTGCTGTAACGGGTCCTACTCCCCAAAACGATTCGATGGGCAAGCGGTCTATAAACGTCTGGGCTTGAGCCGGATGGATGGTGCAAAGCCCGTCGGGCTTGCGGTAATCGGAAGCTATTTTGGCAAGGAATTTATTGTAAGAAACACCGGCAGATGCCACCAAGTGCAGTTCTTCGCGGATGCTTTGCTTGATTTCACGGGCAATGTCTACCGCTAATTCTATACCTTTTTTATTATGGGTGACGTCAAGGAAGGCTTCGTCAAGCGAGATGGGTTCGATAAGGTCGGTATATCGGTGGAAGATTTCATGTATTTGCCCCGACACCTCTTTATATACATCCATGCGCCCTTCAACGAAGTGCAGTTGGGGGCAGAGCTTCATCGCTTTTACCGATGACATAGCCGAGCGCACCCCGAACTTGCGTGCTTCGTAGCTTGCGGCTGCTACTACGCCTCGTTTTTCGGCATGTCCCACGGCGACAGGTTTCCCTCTTAGGTCGGGATTGTCGCGTTGTTCGACCGATGCATAGAAGGCATCCATGTCGATGTGGATGATTTTTCGTTCTGTAGTCATAAAGTAAAGCTTTCTTCGTGCAAATTTAATGAAAGTTTTGTACTTTTGTGCGAGTTTATTGAACGCAGAGGCGCAAAAACGCGGAGATTTATCATAAGAGGATGCTAAGGACTCATATTTCTCAGGTTGTTCTCCGTGGTCTTTGCTCTCTAATTTGAGGCTTTGCGCTTTTGCGTCTCTGCGTTTGATATTAATTAATAGGTATTATGATGAAAGAAGAAATCAAGAAAGCATGCGAGGTCATGAATAAAGGAGGCGTAATCCTTTATCCTACTGATACCGTATGGGGCATTGGGTGCGATGCTACAAATGAGGAAGCCGTAAAGCGGGTATATGAAATCAAGCGCCGGGCAGATAGCAAGGCGATGTTAGTTTTGGTGGATAGCCCGGTGAAGGTGGATTTTTATGTACAAGATGTCCCTTCCGTGGCATGGGACCTGATAGACTTGACAACCAAGCCTTTGACTATCATTTATGACGGAGCGCGCAATTTAGCTCCCAACTTGCTTGCCGAAGACGGGAGTGTAGGCATACGGGTGACCAACGAAGCGTTTTCGAAAGAGCTTTGCTTCCGGTTCCGCAAGGCGATTGTGTCTACTTCCGCCAATATCAGCGGCGAGCCTTCTCCGGCGGTCTTTAGTGAGATAAGCGAAGAGATAAAGAATGCGGTCGATTATGTGGTGGATTACCGCCGAGAAGAGACGGGACATCCCAAACCCTCCAGCATCATTAAGTTGGGCAAGGGGGGAGAGGTTAAAATCATCCGCGAATAATTGTGCTATATACAGACAAAAATGCATACGGCTTCATCGTCCAACACATACGGCTTCATCAGCCGATGAAGCCGTATGTGTTGGGCAACGGACCTAAGTGCGTTTTTGAACGATGAAAAATTAGACAGGACATGAAGATTTCTGAAGAAAGGTTTGATGTGCTCCAGCGTTTCATCACGTGGCGCGAGAAGCACATCAAAGATAAACAATTCATTCTGATATTGAGCTTGTTGGTGGGCGTGTTTACGGCACTGGCGGCGTATGTATTGAAGTTTTTGGTAGAATATATTAAGGAATTGCTTACCGATTGGTTCAACCCGATGGAAGCCAACTGGCTGTATTTGGTATATCCTGTGGTAGGTATTTTCATTACGGGCTTGTTTATCCGGAAGGTGGTGCGCGATGATATCAGCCATGGTGTGACCAAGATTCTGTATGCCATTTCGCGTAAGCAGAGCCGCATCAAGCGGCATAATATGTGGTCTTCGGTCTGTGCCTCTGCCATTACCATCGGTTTTGGTGGATCGGTAGGAGCGGAAGCCCCGATTGTGTTGACGGGCTCGGCTATCGGTTCCAATTTGGGAAGTATCTTCCGCTTAGACCATAAAACCCTGATGCTTTTGGTGGGATGCGGTGCCGCGGGGGCGGTTTCGGGCATCTTCAAGGCTCCTATTGCCGGGCTGGTATTTACGCTGGAAGTGTTGATGATAGACCTTACGATGGCTTCTTTGCTCCCGTTGCTGATTACCAGTGTTACGGCGGCTTCGGTTTCTTATTTGCTTACGGGTACGGAGGCGATGTTCCAGTTTCATTTGGACTATCCGTTTTCGCTGGAGCGCATTCCGCATGCCATTGCGTTGGGAATCTTTTGCGGATTGGTAGCATGGTATTTCACCCGCGCCATGAATTGGATAGAGAATATCTTCCGGCGTTATTCCAATCCGTATGTCAAGTTTGCGATAGGCGGAACGATGCTGAGTATCTTGATATTCCTTTTCCCTCCGCTTTACGGTGAAGGGTATGACACGATTTCGCTCTTGCTGAATGGGACTACGGAATACGAGTGGGACACCGTGATGAACAATTCGCTTTTCTATGGTAATTCACATTTGTTGGTGCCTTACCTGTTCTTGATTATCTTGTTTAAGGTGTTCGCTTCGAGTGCCACTAACGGTGGAGGCGGATGCGGCGGTATTTTTGCTCCGAGTCTGTTCTTGGGCTGCATCGCTGGATTTGTCTTTTCGTATGTATGTAATGAGTTCCATATCGGCGATACGTATGTGCCCGAAAAGAATTTCGCCTTGATGGGCATGGCTGGGCTGATGTCGGGAGTGATGCATGCCCCGTTGACCGGTGTGTTCCTGATAGCCGAGCTGACCGGAGGCTATGGCTTGTTCCTTCCGTTGATGATTGTATCGGTATGCGCCTATCTGACCATCATCGTGTTCGAACCGCATAGCATTTATTCCATGCGTTTGGCAAAGAAGGGCGAATTGATTACACACCATAAAGACCGGGCGGTATTGACCTTGATGAACATCGAGAGCATCGTGGAGACCGATTTCCTGAAGGTGCGTCCCGACATGGATTTGGGAGAAATGGTGAAGACCATATCCAAGTCGAGCCGGAATCTTTTCCCCGTTGTAGACGTGAACGATGAACTGATAGGCATCGTGGAATTGGACGATATCCGCAACATCATATTCCGTCAGGAGTTGTATCACCGCTATTGGGTGGAAGGGTTTATGAAGAAGCCGAAAGCACGGATAGTCAAGACCGACTCGATGGAAGAAGTCATGAAGAAATTCGATACAACGAAGGCATGGAACTTGCCTGTAGTAGACGAGGAGAACCGTTATTTAGGCTTCGTCTCGAAATCGAAAATGCTGAACACCTACCGTCAAGTATTAGTAGATCTTTCGGCGGAATAAAATAAACACGTTATGACTTATGGAGCAGAATAATATTATTATATATAATACGGAAGACGGAAAAGCAAAGGTGGTTCTGTATGCTAAGGATGGCAACATTTGGATGAGCCAAAACCAATTAGCGGAACTTTTTGCCACCTCTGTGCCAAATATCAGTATGCATATATCTAATATATTGAAAGAAGGGGAGTTACAATCGGATTTAGTTGTTAAGGATTACTTAACTACTGCTTCAGATGGGAAGAAATACAATGTAACTTTTTATTCTCTTGACATGATATTGGCGATAGGCTTTAGGGTGCGAAGTAAGCGAGGTACTCAATTCCGAATTTGGGCAAATCGTAATCTGAAAGAATATATGGTCAAAGGATTTGCGATTGATGATGAACGTTTGAAGAATCCGGATGGGCGACCTGATTATTTCGATGAATTATTAGAACGCATTCGTGATATTCGTGCCAGTGAGAAGCGGTTTTATCAGAAAATTCGTGATTTATTGGCATTGAGCAGCGATTATGATAAGACAGATAAAGCGACACAAATGTTCTTTGCAGAGACTCAGAACAAGTTGCTTTATGCGGTAACTCATAAGACTGCTGCTGAAATTATTATGAGCCGCGCCGATGCTTCTCAGCCCAATATGGCTCTTACATCGTGGAAAGGCAATATTGTGCGTAAACAAGATATTTATATAGCTAAAAATTATCTTCTGAATGATGAGATTGATATGTTGAATCGATTAACGGTTTTGTTTCTTGATTCGGCGGAATTACGTGTGAAAGAGCGTAAAGACTTGACATTGGATTTTTGGCGGAATAACGTTGACGCTTTGCTTAGTTTTCAAAATAAAGATGTCTTAAAAGGTATTGGTTCTATTTCGAATGCGCAGATGAAGAATTTTGTGGATGGTGTGTATGAGGAATTCAATCAACGCCGGATTTTATATGCTGCTCAAGAGACTGATAAACAAGAAAAAGATGAATTACGTGATTTAGAGTCAGAAATTAGAGGACGGAAGATAGAATAGGGTTAGTTAGAGTAATTTAATCCATGTAATCTGTGGTGAGAGAAAAACATAAACAAGAAAGTAATATGGAAAAGAAAGACTTGCGTATTGTATATATGGGAACTCCTGAGTTTGCCGTAGAGAGTTTGAAGAGGTTAGTGGAAGGCGGATATAATGTCGTGGGGGTCATTACGATGCCCGATAAGCCGATGGGGCGTCATGGGAGTGTACTCCAACCCAGCCCGGTGAAGGCATACGCCGTATCTCAGGGATTGAAAGTGCTCCAGCCGGAGAAATTGAAGGATGAAGCTTTCTTGGAAGAATTGCGTGCCTTGCGGGCAGACCTTCAGATTGTAGTCGCTTTCCGGATGTTGCCCGAAGCGGTTTGGCAGATGCCCCGTTTGGGAACATTCAATCTTCATGCTTCACTTTTGCCTCAATACCGGGGGGCTGCCCCTATCAATTGGGCGGTAATCAATGGAGATACAGAGACGGGTATTACAACATTCTTTTTGAAGCATGAAATTGATACGGGAGAGATTATCGACCAAGTGCGTGTGCCTATAGCCGATACTGATAATGTAGGCGTTGTGTATGATCGCTTGATGATGTTAGGAGGAGATTTGGTATTGAAGACGGTAGATGCGATTCTTGCAGGAAATGTGAAGACGATTCCTCAGGAAACGTTATCAAGTACAGAGCCTTTGCGCCCGGCTCCGAAGATATTCAAGGATACATGCCGCATTGATTGGACGAAAGGCGTAAAGCCGGTTTATGACTTTATCCGTGGCTTGTCGCCTTATCCTGCCGCATGGACCGAATTGTGTGAGCCGGATTCATCTCCTGTAACCATGAAGATATACGAGTCTTCGAAAGAATTCGTGGAACACACATTTGCGCCCGGAACGATATTGACCGATAAGAAAACCTATTTCAAGGTGGCTTCAACCGATGGCTTTGTGCATTTATTATCGGTTCAACTTGCCGGAAAGAAGCGGATGAATGTAACTGATTTCTTGCGCGGATACCGGTATTCGGAGAAAGCGATATTAAAATAAAGGATTATTTAAAGGCTTTCCATTCCGCTTGGCTATTGGCTCCGCTATTATAAATGATGCGGAAGCCTTTAAAGCCGGGCAATTGGCATTCGGGAATACTTTCTAAAGTAAATGATACGATAGACTCCATGGTTTGACCGGATGAATCGTTACATGCATCATGTCTGAATTCTACAGGGAGCAAGCCGTTGGCATCTATTGTGCTTTGACTGGTCAATATTAAGTTGAAACGGTGTGGGTGTTGTGCGCTCCCTTTATACGAATATTGGATGTTGAGGTGGTTTTTGCTGAGTGTTACATCGGATATTTGTAAGGGACTGTTTCCGAAAATATCTTCACCTGCATCGCGTAAGTCGGATGCCGGAAGGGTTTGTACCTTATATAAGAAGTCAACAATTCGGACAGGGCGGTTTTCTATGGCAGTCCGAGCATTGGGATTGGTTAAGAAGATGAACCCTGCCAATATGCGCTGTCCGGTAGAATCGGCATCAATGGAAGTGATTGTTTCCGGATTTTCAGGTGTCAATGTTCCATATAAGTCGGATTCGATAAATAGGTTTTCTCCATTCATTATCACTGTACCTAAGGTTGAAAAAGTGCCTGCAGCACCGTATAATTGATCCTCTGTATCATCTTCCGTTAATGTACATGAAGGAAGCAACATGAGTAAGAGAATAGTAAGGATTGCGTATAAATAATGTATTATTTTCATATAAATCTGTATTTTGTTTGTCAATTAAATGAAGAATGCCGGAAGTTACTGCATCCTGTTATGTTAAAACAATTTAACTGAGATTTTTAAGTAAAGAGATGCAGTATTTGGGTACGGATTTCATTTCATAAGTGGAAATGCAGTTAAAAGCAGACATATCAGAAGAAGAATTGGCGTTTCGATGTAAGCGCGAAGATATGAATGCACGCCGTGTGCTTTACGAGCGGTATGGCGGTGCACTGATGGCTATTTGTCTTCGTTATACAGGCGACAGAGATACAGCGGAAGACGTGCTGCATGATGGCTTTTTGCATATATTCGAGTCGATTAAACAATTTACTTATCAAGGGTCAGGCTCGCTTAAGGCTTGGCTTTCACGGGTAATGGTTAATGAGGCATTGGGTTTTCTACGGAAGCGGAATGCCCAGGTTCAGCAAGAAGTTTTGTTGGATGAAATACCGGATGTGCCTGATACGGATGATAATAGTCTTGATAAAATTCCGCAAGCGGTATTGATGCAGATGATCCGTGAGTTGCCTGAAGGTTATCGGACCGTATTTAATCTGTATGTGTTTGAAGACAAGAGCCATAAAGAAATCTCTTCGATATTGGGGATAACAGAACGGACATCATCGTCTCAATTCTATCGGGCAAAAAGTTTGTTGATAAAGAAAATTAATGAATACAGAAAGAAGGAATCGCAATGAAGGATAAAGAAAAATGGGAAGCGTATTTGCGTGACAGAATGAAAGGATATTCCGAGCCTTTGCCAGATGGATTATGGGAAAGACTGGAAACGGAAATGTCACCTCCTCGGGTTATTCCGATGTGGAGGACACGGCGTTTTGCCGTAGCGGCTGCAGCATTGGCTGTTGCTGTTTCTTTCCTGACCTTTTGGTTGGTAAGCCAAATGCCGGATGATTCATATTATTCAGTGCCTTTGGTTGCGGAAAAAAATCATATACCGTTTATGCCTGACGAAAAACCGCAGCCTTCGGTTGCAGAGTTGCCTTTGGTGAAGAAGATGCCGGAAAAGGTGTTGTTGGCTTCGGTTACGGAATATCCAGAGCAGCAGGGACAACCGGCGATGCTTCGTATGGGCGTTGTAGCCGAAAGCAGAGATATGGAAGAAGAAAAAACGAATGTCGAAGATGTACAAGACCGTTCGGAGGAAGAAGCGGTTTTATATCAGTCTCGCCGTATGGAAGACCGGAAGCGGATGCAGCGCAATCGGGCAATGTTGGCGGAAAGACAGGAGCGGAAATCCCGTTCCTGGTCGGTCGGGGTAAATACAGGCAATACCCCATTCAGTTCGTCAAACTCGTTTAACGGAGTAGGGAGTTTGGGGCTGCAACATTCGCGGGTAACAATGGCTGATGTGGTTTTAGCGCCTAATGACGGAAATTATTCAGCTTATAATCAGATGTTGTTGAATAATCGGGACCAGATCTCGAAGACCGAAGTACATCATAAAATGCCGGTTACAGTAGGGGCGTCTTTTACGTGGAATTTTGCTCCTCGTTGGACATTAGAGACAGGGGTAAACTATACGATGCTTTCGTCTGATTTGCGTTCTGGTGCCGATGCTTATCTGGAAGAGGAACAGGAATTGCACTATATAGGGATTCCGTTGAAATTGCATCGGTCTTTGTTCGATAGCCGTTGGGTTTCATTTTATGCATCAGCCGGAGGTATGGTAGAGAAATGTGTTTCAGCCAGTCAAGATGTAGTATATGTAAATGGAATGGCTATGCAGGAGACGGAACATCATTCTCTGGATATTGATGCATTGCAATGGTCTGTTGTGGCATCGGCTGGTGTGCAGGTAAATTTTACAAAGCAGATAGGCTTGTATGCAGAGCCGGGAATCGTATATTATTTTGATGATGACAGCGGGGTGGAAACCATTCGGAAAGAGCATCCGCTTAATTTTAATTTGCAAGTAGGTTTACGTTTTAGCTTTGGCAGATAAAGTTTCAAGACACATTGTTTTGAAATGTGAATGTTTATCCTTATATTTGTTATTCATTTAGTAATAACATTGCCATGGAAAAAGAATTGAAAATATCGCCTTCGCTCCTTGCCGCTGATTTTGGCAACTTGGAACGTGAACTTGGAAAAATAAATAAGAGTGAAGCAGACTGGTTGCATATCGACATTATGGACGGTGTGTTTGTGCCAAATATTTCGTTTGGGTTTCCGGTTTTGAAATATGTGGCAAAACTTTGCGAGAAACCTCTTGATGTACATTTAATGATTGTACAGCCTGAAAAGTTTATTCATGAGGTAAAAGATTTGGGTGCTATGATGATGAATGTGCATTATGAAGCGTGTGTGCATTTGCATCGTGTGATACAGCAAATTAAGGATGCAGGAATGAAGGCAGGTGTGACTTTGAATCCTTCGACTCCTGTTTTTTTGTTGGAAGATATTATAAGGGATGTTGATATGGTATTGTTGATGAGTGTGAATCCCGGATTTGGCGGACAGAAATTCATTGAGCATACGATAGATAAAGTTCGTGCTTTGCGTGAATTGATAGAACGTACCGGTTCTCATGCGTTGATTGAAGTAGACGGTGGCGTGAATCAGGAAACTGGAGCCCGGTTGGCAAAAGCCGGGGCGGATGTCTTGGTGGCAGGAAGTGCCGTGTTTAAGGCACCTGATATGGGAGAGATGATTCACCAGTTGAAAATAGCGGGTCGTTGAGTTGCTTTCTCTTTTTACATCTTATCCGTTGTTCCGGCTGACCATTTCGCTGGCAGCCGGAATTTTGATATCCGATTGGTTGTTTCCAGATGCGGCGTATTTGGCATGGCTCATAGGGGCATGGATTGTTACTTTTTTCTTCTCCGTTGCGTGTTATCCGTTAAACCGTTATCGTTGGCGTATGTTTTTCGGATGCGGGATTTATATAAATGTCGCATTATTAGGAGGCATTTTGTATTTGGCAAATCGTGAAGAAGTACGTTTTGACTGGGCGGAAGGACGTAATGTCTATGTGGGAACGATACTTGATGTGCCTCATCCAAAACCTAAAACCATGCAATCCATCGTAGAAGTGGAATGGACAAAGAATTTATCCGATAGTGTTTGGTATCCGGTAAACCGTAAAATTGTATTGTATTGGATGCCTGATTCTGTGCAAGGAGATTTGTCGTGTGGAGATCGGGTTTGTTTTGAAGCAAGTGTCAGTCGTCCGGTCTCGGATGTGGATTTCTCAGGATTTGATTATGGATTGTATTTGGAGCGGCAGGGAATTGGAGGCACAGCGGTCGCTTTTTCAGGGAATTGGTATAAGCTGGAGCGTACAAATCCGTTGTCTTTCAGGCAAAAGGCATTGCTTTATCGGGAGAAAATTGTTGATACATATCGTTCATGGGGATTGGATGATGATGTACAAGCTGTAGTTTCAGCATTGACTGTAGGGGATAAGAGTGAATTGACACGTGAATTGAAAGACAGTTATACCGCAGCTGGAACCAGCCATATCTTGGCACTTTCGGGGATGCACATTGTCATTCTTGCGTTAATCTTGTCATGGTTGTTTTATCCGATCCGTTATTTGCCTGGTGGTAAGTGGGTTATCAGTCTTTTCATAGTAGTATTTCTATGGAGTTTTGCTTTCCTTTCCGGGTTAAGCCCTTCGGTAATACGGGCTGTAGTCATGTATTCGTTGTGTGCCGTGGCATCGGTTTTCACAGAAAGCAGGTTTGCCGGGGTGTTTTCGGTATCATTGGCGGCTTTTCTGATGTTGGTATATCAGCCTTTGTATTTGTTTGATGTCAGTTTCCAATTGTCTTTTATTGCAGTAGTGTCTCTTTTGTTGATATATCCATTTATTGAAAAACTGTTTCATTTTCGTTGGAAATTGCTTGATTATATTTGGAAATCTATGGCATTGTCTATGGCTGCTCAGTTGGGAACTTTGCCTTTTATTTTGTGTTATTTCGGTACTTTCCCTACTTATTTTTTGCTTGCTAATTTAGTGGTCACTCCTTTATCGATTGTTATTTTGGGTTTAGCACTTGTTTGTTTGCTTTGTGGGGCAATACCTTGGTTAGTAAAAGGATTAAGTATTTCGGTTGAATTGTTGAACGGTATAATGGAGTGGGTACAAGGCTTGGCTGGCTCTCAAATAACTTCTATTTATTTTTCTCCTTTGCAAGCATGGATATTTGCTTTGTTTTTGGTTTTGGCGGTGTTTTATGTTTCACGCCGTTCTGCCCGTAGGTTGGTTTGGATGTTGTGTTCTTTGAATGTATTGTTGGTAATGTTTTGGATAGAACATTTGAGTCCAACTGATGATTATTTGTATTTTACCCGTTCAGGCATTTATACTAAACGAGATAGGGATGTTTCACAATTATTTTCTGAAACCAATCTTTATCGGATACAAAATTTACAAGTTGCATTGGCTAATGATTCCCGTTGGAAAAATAAGCAATCGGATGAACGACTTCACATAGATTATGTGTATATATGTAAAGGCTTTAGTGGTACAATGGCGGGATTGGCTGATTTGTTTCAGATTCAATATGTGATATTCGACGGTTCGTTGGGTGATGCTTACCGGGAACGTTTGAAACAAGAATGCAAGTCATTAGGCTTGGCTTATAGTGATATTGCAGAGACGGGTACTTATTCGACAATACTTCGCAACATTGATCATACGCCGAAAAATTAAGTTAAGTCCATCGGCAATCGAACCTGGGTCCGTATGCCGATGGACCCGGCTGCGATTGCCGATGGATATAAGTTATTTCTTTTCTTTAATAATGCCTACACAGCAAGCGCCGATAAGGAGCAAGATGCCGGCAAGTACCAACATGTTGACTTCTGGAGGAACGCTGCCTTCGCGAGTGAAGAGATGAAGGATTTGTCCGCCTGTAGCGGCAGCTATAATTTGAGGTACGCAAATGGTACCATTGAATAATCCCAAATAAGTCCCCATGTGTCCGCCGCTTAATGAGTTGGTCAGGATTGTGAACGGCAAAGCCAACATTGCTGTCCAAGCACAACCGATTAATAAGAAGGAAACGAATAAAGCATATTGGTTATGGATAAAGAAAGTCGAAATAAAACCGATGCCGCCTAATATCAGACTAAGCGAGTAGACCAACTTGCGGTTCTTGAACGAAGGCAATATGGCAGCCCAAATAACTGACCCAATTGCTTGTACGGCAAAGAGAATACCTACCCAGTTGCTGGCATCTTGGTATTCGGGCGATTGGGTGTTAAGCACTAAGTTTGTCACTCCGTCTTTTACAATTTCAATAGAAGGTGTCCCGAACACGTTAGCGGCTACCGTCCCGTTGGTATAAGTCCACATGAACATAAAGGCTGCCCAGCAGAAGAATTGCACCAGTCCTACAGTCCAGAAAGCTTTCGGTGCATTGACCAGCAATTTGAAGACATTTACTTTTTCTTCTTTCTCCTTGTTCGTGATGCCATGGTATTCGGCATAAAGTTGGGGAGGATATTCTTTCACTTTTATTGTCGTGTAGATAACGCACAATATCAAGATAGCTGCTCCTACATAGAATGAATAGATAACCGAATCGGGTATTACGCCTTTGGGGGCAATATTGCTGATGCCGATAGCCGCAAAGATAAATGGGAAAAGATAACCGGCAAGGCTTCCGGCGTTGCACAGGAAACTTTGGATAGCGTAAGCCAGTCCTTTTTGCTTTTCGTTTACCATGTCGCCCACCATCATTTTAAAGGGTTGCATGGCAATATTGATAGAGGTATCAAGTAGCATAAGCGAGATAAGTCCGAAAATCATAGCTTCTGACACGCTCATTCCGAAACTTCCGGCGTTAGGCAGCATACACATTACGAGTACGGCGATAAGTGCTCCGATGAATAGATAAGGAATACGGCGTCCGAAGCGGCACCAAGTACGGTCACTGAACATGCCGATGAGTGGCTGTACGATAATGCCAGCCAAAGGAGGAAGTATCCAAAAGTAACTCAAACTATGCGGGTCTGCTCCCAAAGTGGAGAAGATACGGCTGATGTTAGCGCTTTGCAGGGCGTAAGCTATCTGTACGCCGAAAAATCCGAAACTGATGTCCCACAGTTTCCAAAAACTTAGGTTAGGTATTTCTTTCATGGTCTTTTATGTTAATGGGTTATCTTCCGCATTCGTCTATCATCCAGCGGATTTTATTGTTGAATGCGTCTTGTTTCATTAGGTTTTCCAATGTGATGTGCATACGCCAGCGCCAATAATGTTTGGGGTTAGCAGGCACATTAATCCGTTCGATAGCAATATCCGGATTGCGTAAGGCCTCATCCATAGAAGTCCAGTCTTGCCATGTCAAGATACACAGCATAGAAGGGCTGTACAGGTGTCGGCGGATAACGTCTTCGCATAACCAACCTGGCGCATGTTCGGGCAATTCTCCCCAATGTCCGAGTTCGTGATAGAAGAAACGGGCAGCTATGTCGCGGTCTTCTTCCCACCAGCCACGGAACGTAGACATATCGTGTGTGCCAATGGTGCATACCGAACGGAACGGATAGGCATATACATGACCGAACTCATGTGCCGGATTCTTTGGCATCCGCTGGATTTCGAGTGAAAGAATCTGAAGTTGTTCCATAACCCAAGGCACGCAGTCGGGTACCATACCCAAGTCTTCACCACATACCAACATCGAGGTGGCTTGTGTGAGGATAGGCAGTTTCTTCATAGCTTCATGATACCAGAATTCATTGTGCCGACGGTAATAATAATCGTTATACAGGCGGTTGAATGCGTCTTTTTCTTGTTGGCTTAATTGACGGTAGATAAAGTCATTTTGCACGGCAATGCGCGGATGATACATATCTGGATTATCCCTATCGGGGATGAACAATACATTGCTGACCAATGCATACAATCCTTCTTTCAGGTCGTTGTCCGGTTTTCCAGTTTGGGTAAAGTAAGCCTCTATCTTGCGTTGGGTATCAAATTCCGGGCGTAAGGTGTAGATGTCATGATGTGAATGTTGAACGAACGTATTCCGGACTTCCTGACTTTTTTCTCCGAACATGCTGTCTAACATGGCATCGTTAATGAACGGACGGGTCATGAATTCTTTTTGGAAATGCAATCCGTAGCTTTCGATTTCTTCTACACTCATAGGCAATGCCGGTACAAATTGTCCTAACAATCCATGCACAGAATGGGTCGGTATTTCCCAAATGCGGAAGAAACCTAAAATATGGTCAATGCGGTAAGCTGTAAAATAGTTTGCCATTTTGCGGAAACGGCGTTGCCACCATTGGTAGTTATCCTTTTCCATCACTTCCCAGTTGTAAGTCGGCAAGACCCAGTTTTGTCCTTTAGTAGAGAATGCATCGGGTGGAGCTCCGGCTTGACCATTCATGTTGAAATAATAAGGTTCAACCCAGGCTTCTACACTGGTACGGCTGATGCCGATAGGAATGTCACCTTTGACAATAACCCCTTGCTCTCGTCCGTAATTGCATGCTTCAAGTAGTTGGATGTGAAGCAGGTATTGCACAAAACAATGGAATGAAGTTTCAGTATATGCCTCATTTTCTGGAGAGCACAATTGTTCTGCAAATTCAGAACGGTATGTACTATATGTTTGCCATTGATGAAAATCAGGTGTTTGGAAGCGGTCACGTAAATAACAGAAGGCGGCATACGGACGAAGCCATTCTGCATTTTCCTGATAGAAAGCTTGATACCCTTCGGAGGAAAGGAATGTTTCTTGTTCTTGTAAGAAAACCGCTTTCAGGTAGGCGCGTTTCCAATGGTTGACGGCTTCATAGTCAACTTGAGGCAAGGCATTCAGTTCTATGCGTTTTTGTTCGAAAGTAGCGGCAGCTTCTTTATCATGTAGGGCAGGGAGCTGGCGTAAGTCCGCAAACATGGGATGGAAAGCATAGATTGAAATGCTGCTATACGGATAAGAGTCGGTCCATGTACCCGTCATGGTCGTATCGTTGATAGGAAGTATTTGTACGGCATGCTGGTGTGTGTCGGCTGCCCAATGGATGAAGGTCTTGAGGTCTCCGAAATCACCTACGCCATAACTTCCTTCTGAGCGGAGCGAGAATACCGGAATGGCACTTCCTGCCACTTTATATTGTTCGCTGGCAAAGAATATTTCTTCTTCCGGTGCAATATAAGTTTCTCCAGGTTGTAGTGAGGGAGGCGTTATATGGCGGTTCTCATGTGCTTCCCATTCGATGACGGTACCGTTTTTAGGGTCAATAGCTACATATTTATAATCAAAGTCAGGAGGGAGTGTGGCGCCATCTAGAGTCAGTTGCCAAACGTTGGGTCGTATTTCAAACATACGGAGCAGGGCGATTTCTCCCCATTTGCCTAACGTGTTACAGTTTCCGGTAATGCCTAATATCCGTTCTTCTTTTCCGTTCATTGGACATAAGGCACGGAATATGATACGGGTGTTGCTTGAAGCTTGAGGAAAAGACTCTGAACAATGCGAGGTCGTAGGACAGAAAGCCGAACTGAACCGATAAGATGCAGCCGGCAGGTCACGCCAGTTGTCTTGTATTAAATAATGAGTATCATCGCCTGCCGGCAAATAGAATTGGTGGGGAAAGATTCCGAATTCTTTCCGGATGCAACGGCCTTCGCGATGTACTTCATAGCGGTAGGTGATGAAAGAGACAGAAGGGTTGGGGTGATAATCGGTTTGTCCTTGCCAATGATACCCGTCTACAGTAAATAATTTTACAATGTTTTCTTCGTTAATGCAGACACAGAGGTTTTCACCCCATGTCGTGCGATACTGGATTCGAAAAGTTATAATCATAATCAGTGATGTTATGGTATTAGAATTAATAATACGCAAAGATAACTAGAGTAATTGGCTGCATTAGCTTACATAATGAAAATATAAATAAATATAACCATAAATCATGCTTACAGATAGTTGTAGACCCATTTAAAGGTCATTAAAATATAATTCTATTGTAGCCTTATAATAAAGACAGAACTCTAGATATGGAGTTTTTAAGCATTCGAAATCGTATATTTCTAAAGTTGGAATCATTCGTTGAAAAGTTCTATAAAAAGGTTTTTCCAATACGGCTTTCCCATTGATTTATAATGAGATAAAAATATAGGTGGTTTCTATTTTTTTTTCAATTCCACTGGGTTTGTAATAGAAAAAGGTATCTTTGACAAAAATCTTTAATAAACTAAATACAAGTACCATGAAATTAAGACATTTATTCGTTTTGCCGTTTGTGGCGGCAATGGGATGCCAGCCGATGCAGCGTGATTATGATTCGTATGACAATTATCCTGTAGTGGAAGGAGATTGGGAGGAAATGGTTTATACTCCCGAAGCGACTCAGTTTGCTCTTTGGGCTCCTACGGCAGAAGAGGTGAATTTGAAACTTTATACTAAAGGAGTAGGAGGTGAGCCTACTCAAACATTGCCGATGAAGGCTGCCGAAGACGGATTGTGGCGTACATCAGTCGATGGAGACCTCAACGGACAATTTTATACATTCGATGTAAAGGTGAAAGGAAATTGGTTGGGCGATACTCCGGGTGTATGGGCAAAAGCAGTCGGTGTCAATGGCAATCGAGGTGCAATTATTGATTTAAAAGCGACTGACCCGGAAGGGTGGGAACAAGATGTGCGTCCTGAGTTAAAGAGTTTTGCAGATATCGTGCTTTATGAAATGCATCATCGTGATTTTTCAATTGATTCGTTGTCGGGTATTACGCATCGCGGTAAGTTCTTGGCGTTGACAGAAGAAGGAACAAAGACGGTACGCGGGCAAAAGACAGGTATCGACCATTTGAAAGAATTAGGCGTGACGCATGTACATATTCTACCTTCCTTTGATTATTCATCGGTAGATGAAACCAAGTTGGATACGCCTCAATACAATTGGGGATATGACCCGAAGAACTACAATGTGCCCGATGGCTCTTATTCTACCGACCCTTATACTCCAGATGTACGTATCCGTGAATTTAAACAAATGGTCATGGCATTGCATGAGGCAGGCATCCGTGTTGTGATGGACGTGGTGTATAATCATACCGCAATCACTGATGGGGGTAATTTTGAGCGTACCGTTCCCGGTTATTTCTATCGTCAGAATCCGGAAGGAGGGTTTGCCAATGCTTCGGCTTGTGGCAATGAAACCGCTTCCGAACGGGCAATGGTACGCAAATTTATGGTAGAAAGCGTGAAATATTGGGTAGAGGAATACCATGTAGACGGTTTTCGTTTCGATTTGATGGGTATTCATGATTTGGAAACTATGCGTGCTATCCGTAAAGTGTTAGACGAGATAGACCCTACCATTTATATATATGGTGAAGGCTGGGCAGCCGGTGCACCTCAATTGCCTATGGATTCGTTGGCGATGAAGAACAACATAGACCGCTTGTCGCGTATAGCTGCATTTAGTGATGAGTTCCGGGATAGTTTGCGCGGACCTTTCGCTAATGATGCTCAAGGTGCTTTCCTTGCCGGATATAAAGGACACGAGGCAGGCATCCGTTTCGGTATCGCAGGTGGTGTCGAGCATCCGCAGGTCAATGGAGAAGGTGGTCATAAAGTGCCTAAGTTTTGGGCTTTGCAGCCTACTCAGTTCATTAGTTATGTAAGTTGTCATGACGATATGTGCTTGGCAGACAGACTGAAAGCTACTATGCCGGATGCTTCGGTAAACGTGCGTAAGGATTTGCATAAATTAGCATTGACCGCTGTTTTGACTTCACAAGGCGTGCCTTTTATTTTTGCAGGCGATGAAGTGATGCGTGATAAGCAAGGAGTTCATAATTCATTCAATAGTCCGGATGAAATCAATGCCATCCGTTGGGAACTTAAAAAACAGAACCGGGATATATTCGATTATGTAAGTGGGCTGATTGCTATGCGTCGTGCTCATCCTGCTTTCCGCATGGGAGATGCGGATGCGGTGCGTAAGTATTTGGAGTTCTTGCCTGTAACCGAAGATAATGTGGTTGCTTTCCGTTTGAAAGGGCAACCTAATGGAGATGCATGGACCGATATAACGGTGATATTGAATGCACGCGATAGAGCTGTGTCTGTAGACTTGCCGGCAGGCACTTGGCAAGTGGTATGCCGTGACGGACTTATCAATCCGGATAAAGGCTTAGGTACGATGCAAGGCGGAAAAGTAAATGTAGGTGCACGTTCGGCGTTGATTCTGCATCGCTGATAAGTGAAGAAATTGTTTAGAAATGCAGATTAACGCAGATTTTCGCAGATTAAACTAAAGATAATCTGAGGAAATCTGCGTTTCTTCTAAAACATAAAGAAATAATTCTCCGTGTTTTTGCGCCTTTGCGTTTCAGTCCGTATCTTTGCATTCTCAACTTAAACTATGATTTATGTTATCAAAAATTATTCTTCAAGCTAATATTGATAAGGCAGCTAAGTTTTTCGAGCATGCCGATAAGATAATCATCGTATCTCATGTGTCGCCCGATGGCGATGCGATAGGCTCTTCATTGGGCTTATCTCATTTCTTGGAAACTCAGGATAAGGACGTGCATGTGATTGTGCCGAATGCTTTTCCTGATTTTTTGCGTTGGATGCCCGGAGCGAAAGATGTGATTCGTTATGATAAGTACGGAGAATTTGCCGATAAGCTGATTGCAGAAGCCGATGTGATTTGTTGCCTCGATTTTAATGCGTTGTCACGCATTGATGCTGTAGCTAAGCCGGTGGCTGAAGCCAAGGCAAAGAAAATCCTGATAGACCATCATCTCAATCCGGAAGATTTTTGTCAGGTAGTTATTTCGCATCCGGAAATATCTTCTACCTCTGAATTGGTTTTCCGTTTGATTTGCCGCATGGGGTGTTTCGAGGATATAACTAAAGAGGGTGCCGAGTGTATCTATACAGGTATGATGACCGATACAGGCGGATTTACGTACAATTCGAATAATCAGGAGATTTATTTCATTATCAGCGAATTGTTGTCGAAAGGCATTGATAAGGATGAAATATACCGTAAAGTGTTTAATACGTATTCCGAAGATCGTTTGCGTCTGATGGGCTATGTATTGTACGACAAGATGCAGGTCTTTCCGCAATTCCGTTCCGCACTGATTACTTTGACTAAGAACGAGCAAAACAAGTTCCGTTATGTGAAGGGAGATACGGAAGGCTTTGTCAACATTCCGTTGCAGATAAAGAATATTTGTTTTTCAGCTTTCTTGCGTGAAGATACCGAGAAAGATATGATAAAGATTTCCCTTCGTTCGGTAGGGGCTTTCCCTTGCAATAAGGTTGCGTCTGAGTTCTTTAATGGCGGAGGTCACCTGAATGCTTCGGGCGGAGAGTATTATGGCACAATGGACGAGGCTATCCAGTTATTTAAGCAAGCTTTGGTGAAGTATGAAGATTTATTATTGAAAAATTGATTTTTCATGTTTTAAACGATAAAAAAAGAGTCTGCCTTCAAAGTAATATCAGATTTTATTTTGGAGGCAGACTCTTTTTTATTATTTACCATTAGGAAGTTGAATATCTATTCCTTTTCAGTTTTGGTTGCGGTATAGGTATTTCCAGTTTGGGGGCTGGAAGCAGAATTAGGTATTGTTTTATCAGTTGGCTTGCTTTTACCCAACAGTTCCAGCATTTTCATGCCGTAGCGTGTGCCCAACATCCGATAACCTTGTGCTGTAAAATGCAGGCTATCTTTGGCTGCAGGACATCCTGCAGAGGAAATGACATGAGCCGTAGGGATAGTACGAGGCAATGTGTCGATAATGGCATTCATTGAGGCGCATTTTCCGTGTTGGTCGGCATTGACCGTTTCTCCAGCCAATAACGGCACGTTCTTGGCTTTTAAGTTCAGGTCGGAAAGCAGTCTTTCATAAACCAGTTTCACTTTGTTGGGCCATTCCGGGTCACCGGTATTTGATTCGCCTTGATGTAAGAGGATGCCTTTGATAACTCCGTCTTTTTGTGCCAGTTTAGCTAGTTCTACCAGACGTGCGTATGGATTCCCGTCGTATTCTTTTACCATATTCTGCAACCAATCGGGCGATGAAGCTACATAGTCTTGGTATTTGTCTTCATCGAACAGTTCGATGCGGCATCCGCCGATAGCTACATGGATAATGCCTACACGTACTTTCTCGGGCAGGTTCTTTATTAATGTACGTCCGAAATAATCGGCTGGAGTCAGTCCCGTATAGCATCGGCATAAGGGAGGAACGGCACGATACCATTTCCCTTTTTCACGTCCTAAGTCGGGGCAATCTACGGCGGACATTACTAAAAATCGGTCGCTTGCATTACATGTGTCTTGCGGTTCAAACCGGGCATTGCCTTCCATGTTCGATTGACCGAAACAGAGATAGATGTAGAAATTCTTGTCGCGGGCAGATGCAGACAGAACCGTCAGCATCAATCCTAAAAATAAAAGTATTTTTCTCATGGTAATTATTAGTTTAAAATGTTTACTTATACTAACCACGAGCAAAGTTAAAAGATTTTTTGTTTTTTGGTGAAATATTCATCATAAAAGTTTGTTTATGAGGGGTATTTATTTGTGTAGTATATCATTATAATTTCCCGTTACAGAAATCCATATTCTCGTGATTGCATTTTGCCGCATCCCGAATCTCTCTCAGAAACAAGCGTGCGCACATTTCGGCATCGTCTCCCGCACGATGGTGTAGTCCGTAAGGTATTTCGAATTGATTGCAGAGGTAATCCAGTTTATTGCAATCAAAGTTATAAAGCTTTCGGGCAGCACGGAGCGAGCAATAATATGTGATGTCCGGTTTTTCGATATTATAAAACTCCAATGAATGGCGGATGCATCCGATATCGAAAGCGGCATTATGTGCCACGAGCACAGGGCACTCTTTCAAGTATTCAGCTATTTTTGCCCATATTTCAGGAAATTCTGGTGCATTTGCCGTATCGTTCGGACGTATCCCGTGAATCTGTATGTTCCAATAACTATAATAATTGCCTTCCGGACGGAGCAGCCACGAACGAGTTTCTGCAATCTTCCCATCACGTACCACACAAATGCCCGCTTCGCAAATGGAAGTCCGTCTCCTCGTAGCGGTTTCAAAATCAATGGCTATAAAGTTTACTTCTTGCATGAGGTATCCTCTTTCTTTTTGTAAAAACGCATCATATTAACGACAAAGTTACGCATTTCGTTGTAATCGGCAAAATTGTTATTAACTTGTGGATAGCATAAGAGGTATACAGAGTCTTTTTAAGATAAGTGATAGACAATTGGATATTGACTCAATTATTTTATCTATTATTTTCATATATAAGTTTTCAATAATGGCAGGGTGTAGAATACACATCCTGTCATTATTACGACTTTAGTACCAATTATTTGATTTTCTTAATATCAAATGATGGATTTGCACCACTTTCTTTTTCAATGCCTAATTGATTTTTGAAAGCATCGAAAATTTCTTTACTTGTCGGTCTGTTACAATTTATAACAATTTGAACTGAAAGCCCCTTAGCGTATTTTTTCCAAGGAGTCTTAACCGTTACTTTCCATGCGTAAGACATATTTTAATAATTTAAGGAATTAAACATTAAGTTGATATGTATCAGAGATATGTTCCCAAACACATTTATTTTCTTGAATTGATTTATCACGGCAGCTAAATTAAGTTTTGGGGAATTATACTCACATACATCATGGAAATTGCATTTTAAATGTTAAATTTTTATTAGGATATGCATTTTTTGTTTGGGTAAAGTTGGAATTACTTGAAACACTTGTTTTCATCATTCTAAATAGAGCAAGTGTATTCGCTCTTTCCGTAACAAATACCCTTCGTCCATTATGCTGGCATTGGAAAAAGTAATGTCGGCGTGGTCGATTGTTCCATAATCAGAATGGATATGTCCGAACAGATGAAGTTTAGGTTTAATGGAATTGACTTTCTGCCATAAATCATCACTTCCGTAATGATACTTGTCATCATAATCAAGGATGCCTAATGGAGGGCAATGTGTAATAAGGACATTTGTATCAGTAAGAATGGCTTGGATATAATGTTTATCTTTCCCTTCGAGGGCATCTTCTACAAACATGGGCATTCCGTAGAATTTTACGCCATCTATGCAGATGCTTGAATTGCAGAGATAGTGGCAATTTTTATCCAAACCGGATAACGTTGCGCCATATAGGCAATTGTCGTGATTGCCAGCAATGAAAATCTTGTGTCGATAAGGTAAGTCACAAAACCAATTGAGAAAATCTATCGTTTCCTGTTCCGTACCTACTATGGTGAAGTCTCCGGAATGGATGAGGATATCTGCATTGGGCAAATCGGTGAGTTGCCGATGCTGGTTATGTGTGTCTGAAAGATGGAGAATGGTCATAACTTCAATTTATGTATTTTGGTAACATTCAATGATTTTTAAGCCATTGCTATAGAGCTGAGAATCCATTATGCTTTTTATTATTTTTTCTCTGATACTATCTTGATTTAATAATTCATCAGTTTCAAATCGGATTGTATTTTTTTGAAAATGCCACCCCCAATTTTGAGGTGTTGATTGTTCGTCTGGTACAATGCCTTTTTCTTTTAAAAGATCTTTATGAGATTCAACGAATTTCAGCATGTCTCCTTTTACTTCTAAATACATATCAATACGACATCCATTGGCTTCATAATTCCATAGAGAGACATATTTAAGAGTCAGCATTATTTGTCTTGAATATTCATTATAGTAATAATAAGTAAAGCGATTATTATCTTTAGCTTCAACACTTAAATATAAGCATCTATTTTTTAACAGAGTGTTTATATTTTCTTTGTCTTGCTTATCTTTACCTTCTATGGAATTACGGATATGATTAATCACATTTGAGTGAATTTCAGATAATCTGTTAATCTTTATTCGATTACTTTCATTTTGATAGTAAAACTTTAATTCTTCTTCGTTCATGGCGTATGTTTCATTGTAGATGTTTTGGATAAATTCTTGTAAAAGAAGTAAACTTTTTGAATCTGCAGATTGAAAATATGTAGGGATGTTTTTAATTATTTCATTAGCAAATTCTTTATGAGTGATATTAATAAATATATTCGTATTTTTTATTGGTACTAATGACAAAATCACTCCTCTTTTATTAATCTCAGGCACTTTTACACTTTCCCAATAAGATGAAAGATCATTATAGACTCCTGCATAAACTTTATTTTCGATAATCAATGCTTCTTCTTCGTTTTTGATTAAAAGATCTATTCGTTTTTTATCATCGTTTGTTTTTTCACGGGTAATGGTGAAACTTTCTAATTTTAATGGTTTTAAGCCAGACTTTTGTTCGATTAAGGCATTGAATGAGTCAATAAACAGACGACCAAGTTTGTGTTTCTCTTTTGGATTGAAGAAATAAGCATAGATGTCTGACCAACTATTTTCACGATGATTAATGCCAGCAATATCCAGCAAGGTTCTTTGTCGTGATCGCTTGGGTGGGATATACTTGCACCCCGAAAGCCATGAACTTAATTCTTGTAAGCTATTATCCATAAATATTAGTTATAAAATTAGGGCTAAGCAAAAGTAGTTATTCTCAAGTATATATGAGAAATGGATGTGTTAAAATAGGTTGTTCCTTATTCTTTTGAGTTAATTATTCAATATGGATTTTAAGTCATGCTGTAACATTTCAATCTCGTCATATCCTGTGGTATGCAATCCTTCATTAAGTATGTTTGTCCTGAAAGCAATACCTGTTCCTTTGCATAGCAAAGTTCCGATATGCAGCATCAGTTTATACAGTTGGTGGCCTTGAATATGCAAATAGGCATTTTGGGGGTTCAAAGTTCCATTTGCATTTGCCGGTTCTTCAGTCAGTCCACTTATGGCGGTGTCAAATAAAGATTGAACGGTTTTCAAATATTCTTTGCCGTTATCAGCTAAATCAGTACGTTTAGGCTGCAAGGGAATACAAGCATTGAATTTTGATACATTCCACAGCTGATTGATGTGACAATCCGCACTGTATCGAATCAGATACAACAACGGCTGATAAACGATTCTTGAAAACGATGTCAGAAATGCCTGTGTATCAAAATCTGTCTCCGTTTGTACTTGCTTTATACGTTCTTTGAGATGAGAAGCCTCGCATAAGTGATTCTCCCAAGAATAAGTATATGTTTGGGCTATGAAGTTCTTTGCTGAAAGTTCAGTTTCGCCCCTTAACAAGCGTAAATCACTGTCTATGCAGATAAAAAAACGTGTAGTGAGGTATGGTCTGAACTTCAGACATTGCTCGCATCCGCGTGTATCCTTTCCGTCATTGCTTTTGCTGAAATACAGGTAGCGGTAACGTCCCGGTTTGATACTTTGAAGCTGGTAATTCCAAAAGGTCTCGTCTTCTTTATCTTCCAAATGTACCACTGCCTGGTAACGTCCTGTCAAGGCAAGGTTCCGATAAAGCTTAGCTTGCTTCTCTATCCAATTGGTTCTTTCCATACGCCGTGTCACTTTGTGATTTGTTCCATATACCAGACTTTATCACCCCATCCATCTCCAAACAGAGCGGGGGAATGAGTCGTAATGAAAAACTGTGCATTCGGATTGAAATGAACTAACAGGTTGATGAGCTCAAATTGCCAATCTATATCCAGTGAGTTTTCCGGTTCATCAATCAAAACGATGGATTTACGTTGACCTAATAAGAATACACGGAGTAAAATCAACAGTACTTGCATCTCTCCAGAAGAAAGTGCTCCCACAGGTAACGTACCGTTATCCGTGATTACAGAGAACTTGCTTCCCTCTATTTCTATCCGTTTGTTGGTTAAAGCGAATAAGTCATTAATTGTTTTCTGAAAATCAGCAATCTGTGTTTTTAAATCTTCTTGTTCTTTTGCAGAACTATCTATCATGGACATACGAAGGCTCATTAGCGAAGGACCGGTTTTCATGTCATAGATGAAATATTCCAGGTCTTGTGCTAATGCAGTAGCAGTCTTCCGCTTATCTCTCATTGAAATATTATCAATGGAAGGCAGATAAACGATGTCTCCATTTTGTTTATTGTTATCAGCCGTCAATGACTTGTAGAGGTTATTCAGAAATGTGGTTTTACCACTTCCATTCACTCCCATAATAATGTTGACATCGGGATGTGCCGGAAACTGAACCTTCTGTTTTTCCCAAAGGTCGATATTTACTTCCGATATTCTTGACAGTGACATATATTCTGTTTTTTGATTACTATTATCATAATCATCACTTCGTCTTGGTCGATGAGCAGGCATTCCAATTGCTGGAGTAAGTCGTTCAGATAGCGTTCTATATCCTCAGCGTTTGTAATCGTCTTAATTAGGCAAATTCTTACGCATATTGACTTAGTCGCGACGCAAGACAGTTTCTTAATAAACTCGAACAAAAGTAAGTATAAAATATGTAATTGGCAAGCTTATGACAAAAATCTTTGTAATCGCGCCACGCGGTTCTTTCATTTAAGAGGTAGTTTTGAATTTCTACAAAAAGTTTTTTCCGCAGATATTATAGAACAATACGCCCGCCGAAGACGTAAACGATTTGTATAAGGAATTGGGCGATTGCCTGACACAACTGGAGGAGTTGACCTATCGGATTAACCATACCAACATGCAGACCGTGCATGAAGGGGAGACATTGACACGGATGATTGCCCGGAAAGACATCCTTACGTTGCGCATATCCGTTATGCGCGATGTCTTGAGCCACGTCATCGAGAATGACCGTTACGGACGGAATGAAATCAAGTACATACGCACGATTGATGTGCCTGCATTCCGGAAAGAAATGGACGCTTATGCCAAACGGCTCAGGGAGTTGGACTTGAAACTCCAAAGTCTGAACTGGACGGTAGATTTAATTTGAGAGAACAGGTGTAGTTTCATTCGAATAGTGGCGGCGTTCTTCTGTTGTCTTTTTGAGAAAGATACAGAGAGAAAAACAAACAACTTATGAGCAAAGGTGATTTGCGGGTCGTGTTATCGTGCATTTCCAGCATAGCGCACAAACGCAAAGTGCATATGCACCAGAGAGGTTGCATTACAGCGCATTACCATACGTCGACTATTCTGATAAGGAACGAGGGTGGGATGAGGGGAAATCACATTCGTCTTGTACATGTCAATGAAATAATCTGTGTAATCCGTGGTGGAAACCGATAAAAATGCATACATTTGCAGAAATGCTAAATGTGTAGATAAACGAAGCAGGGTGCATCGGCTGATGAAGCAGGGTAAGAAGGCTGATGCAGCCGTATGCGTCGGGCGATGCAGCCGTATGTCTTTTTGACAGTATCTTTCTGTCGTTTTGGCGGAAATCTAAAAACAATATGCGTATGTCTTTATCAAGGAAAAAGAAATGGCTTTGTGGGAGTATTGGGACGGTGCTTTTGCTTTCCGTAGTTTATATGTCCTTGCCTTATTATGCCCGGCAGGCTTTGGTGCACTGGATGCCTGTGATTGATGATTTGGAGACTTTCCACCGGAACGTGGTGCATCATAATCCCGGTGATGTCTGGCATTGGGAGCGGGCGGAGAACTATAACCGCTATCGGCTCCTTCCGGCTGATTCGGCTTACCTGGATAGCCTGCATACCGTTTCTTTCTTGGTTATCCGGCACGATAGTATTTTGTTCGAAAGTTATCGGGACGGGTGGAACGATACGCTGACCTCGAATCTGTATTCGGCTACGAAAACGATAGTGGGGCTTCTGACCGGCATCGCGCTGGATGAGGGGAAGATACATAGTCTGGACGATAAGGTTTCGCGCTACATCCCTTCTTATACCAAAGGTATGCAGGCGGATGTTACGGTTCGGGATTTGCTTACGATGAGTGGAGGTATGGCATGGGACGAATCGTATGCTTCGCTTTTTTCGGTCATGACGCATGGTTATTACGGGAATGACTTGTATCGGCTGGTGACCGGACTGGAGGTGACAGACCGCCCCGGTGTGCAATTCTCGTATCGGAGCGGAGAAACGCAACTTTTGGCATTTGTCCTTGAAACGGCTACGGGAGAGACGTTGAGCCGGTATGCGGAAGAGAAGTTATGGAAGCCGATGCAGGCGGAGCGGGATGCCTATTGGTTATTGGATAAAGAGGGAGGTGATGAGAAAGCGTTTTGTTGTTTTCATACGACCGCCCGTGATGTGGCACGTTTCGGAAGGCTGATGCTGCATCGTGGAAATTGGAACGGGGAGCAGCTTGTGTCGCAAGCCTATATGGACGAGATGCTCCGTCCGGCTTCTTACCTGAAAGACCAATGGGGGAGGGATTCGCTTAATTACTATGGTTTGCAGACCTGGATTATGCATTACCATGGCGAGGCAATCCCTTGCATGAGGGGGATGTTAGGGCAATACATTTACGCTATACCATCGGAAGACGCGATTGTGGTACGCTTAGGGCGCAAGCGGCATGATGTCTACGAAGGCCCCTTCACGGTAGATATGACCCGGTATTTGGATATTGCGAGAAGGATATTGGCAGGTGGTTAATTTGTATGATTTTGTGGGTTTTTCCGTAAATCCGTGCTTTATTTCGTGGTTTTGATGTATCTTTATTGCCGTTTAAAAATCTGAAGACATGGAGCAGGAAACTTTTCATCTTTTCTTGTGGGTAATGTCGGGCATCGCCTTGCTTGTATTTATTGCCCTTTACTTTGTAAAAGCCGGTTATGGCATATTCCGTACACCTTCGTGGGGATGGTCTATCAATAACAAGGCGGCATGGGTGCTGATGGAGTCGCCTGTGTTTGTTGTGATGCTTGCCTTATGGGCTTGTAGCGGGGTAGGGGTTGCGTTGCCTCAGTTCTTGTTCCTGTTGCTTTTCTTGTTGCATTATTTCCAGCGTTCGTTTGTTTTTCCTTTTCTGATGAAAGGGAAAAGCAAGATGCCGGTGGCTATTATGGCGATGGGTATCGTCTTCAATGTGTTGAACGGGATGATGCAGGCAGGAGGTCTTTTTTATTTTAATGGGAATGTACCTACCGGAATCGGATGGAGCTATTTGTCGGAACCGCATGCGCTCATCGGGCTTCTCTTGTTTTTTATCGGAATGGGGATAAACTTGCACTCCGACCATGTGATTCGGACGTTGCGTAAGCCCGGCGATACTCGTCATTATCTTCCGCAGAGGGGGATGTACCGCTATGTTACTTCTGCCAATTATTTCGGGGAACTGGTGGAATGGACGGGATTTGCCGTACTCACGGCTTCGCCTGCCGCATGGGTGTTTGTCTGGTGGACGGCTGCCAATTTAGTTCCACGTGCCAATGCCATTTATCATCGGTATTGTGATGAATTCGGTACGAAGGCTGTAGGAAAACGGAAACGGATTATACCTTATATATATTGAAAAATATGAAAGATTCGAAATTGTTTACTCCGGTCACATTAGGACCTTTGACGTTGCGTAACCGTACGATTCGTTCGGCAGCGTTCGAGAGTATGTGTCCGGGAAATAAACCTTCGCAGATGTTGCTGGATTATCATCGGTCGGTAGCGGCTGGCGGAGTAGGTATGACTACGGTGGCGTATGCTGCCGTTACGCAAAGCGGTTTGTCTTTCGACCGTCAGTTGTGGATGCGTCCTGAGATTATTCCGGGTTTGCGTGAATTGACCGATGCGGTGCATAAAGAAGGGGCTGCCGCGGGTATTCAGTTGGGACATTGTGGAAATATGTCACATAAAAGCATTTGTGGGTGTACGCCTGTAGGTGCCAGCAGCGGATTTAATTTGTATTCTCCTACATTTGTGCGCGGACTTCGTGCCGATGAGTTGCCCGAAATGGCACGTGCGTATGGACGTTCGGTCAATTTGGCTCGTGAAGCCGGTTTTGATGCCGTAGAGATTCATGCCGGCCATGGTTATCTGATTAGCCAGTTCCTTTCTCCGTCTACCAATCACCGGAAAGATGAATATGGCGGTTCGCTTCAGAATCGGATGCGTTTCATGGACATGGTCATGGACGAAGTGATGAAGGCAGCGGGCAATGATATGGCAGTATTGGTCAAGATGAACATGCGTGACGGATTCAAGGGAGGTATGGAACTGGACGAAACGTTGCAAGTGGCAAAGCGTTTGGAGCAATCGGGCGCACATGCGTTGGTATTGAGTGGAGGATTCGTGAGCAAGGCTCCGATGTATGTAATGCGTGGCGAAATGCCTATCCGGACGATGACGTACTATATGACCTGCTGGTGGTTGAAGTATGGGGTACGAATGGTAGGCAAGTGGATGATTCCCACTGTTCCTTTCAAAGAGGCTTATTTCTTGGAAGATGCGTTGAAGTTCCGGAAAGAAATCAAGATGCCGTTGGTCTATGTAGGCGGTTTGGTATCGCGTGAAAAAATAGATGAAGTGCTTGATTGCGGTTTCGAAGCCGTCCAAATGGCACGTGCTTTACTGAATGAACCGGGATTTGTCAACCGTATGCGGGAAGAAGAAAATGCTCGGTGTAATTGTAAGCATAGCAATTATTGCATCGCGCGTATGTATTCCATTGAAATGGCATGTCATCAGCATTTGAAAGAAGAATTGCCTCCGTGCCTGAAGAAAGAGATAGAACAAATCGAGAAAAGACAAGCGGTAGGATATGGAAAATGAGAAGAAATTGGCGGTTATCACCGGTGCCGACGGAGGTATGGGGACGGAGATAACTCGTGCGGTGGCTATGGCTGGTTATCGAGTGATAATGGCAAGTTGCCGTCCTTGGAAAGCAGAAGAAGTACGCCGGATGTTGCTTCAGGAACAAAACGACTTGCAACTGGAAATACGGGAACTTGATTTGGCTTCGCTTGCTTCCGTTTCGGCTTTTGCCGAGCGGTTATTATCCGAGAATGTGCCGGTAAGCTTGTTGATGAATGATGCCGGAACAATGGAAACGGGCAGGCATGTCACGGAAGACGGATTAGAACGAACGGTGAGTGTAAATTATGTAGGGCATTACCTCTTGACGCGCAAATTGCTCCCTTTAATGAAAGAGGGAAGCCGTATTGTCAATATGGTGTCGTGTACGTATGCCATCGGCAGGCTGGATTTCCCTGATTTCTTTACCAAGGGGAAGAAAGGCGCATTTTGGCGTATTCCAATTTATAGCAATACCAAATTAGCTCTGACGCTTTTCACTATCGATCTTGCTAATCGTGTGCGTGAAAAGGGAATTGTGGTCAATGCAGCCGATCCGGGTATCGTTTCGACTGATATCATTACGATGCATGCATGGTTTGACCCGTTGACAGATATTCTTTTCCGTCCTTTTATCCGTACTCCACGAAAAGGAGCAGCTACGGCTATTCATCTGTTATTGGATGAAGAAGCAGGCAAGCGGACCGGAACATTGAATGTAAGTTGTCATGCCAAACGGCTTTCAGATAAATATGTGCATCATGTACAGATGCAAGAACTTTGGGACAGAACAGAAGAGATTGTGAAGCCTTGGCTATAAAAAGGAAAGAGGGGGCTTTTGAGACAACCCCTTCTTTTACATATTATTAGAACAGGCTCCAGGATACCGTAAGTCCTGCCATAACAATAGCCACCATACTCATCAGTTTGATGAGGATATTCAGGCTCGGACCGGATGTATCTTTGAACGGATCGCCTACTGTATCGCCTACTACTGTAGCACGATGGACTTCACTCCCTTTTCCTCCGAAATTTCCTTCTTCTACATATTTTTTAGCATTATCCCATGCGCCTCCTGCATTAGCCATGAAAATAGCCAATACAAAGCCTGATGAAAGACCGCCAATCAGCAAGCCGATAACACCTGGAACACCAAATATCAATCCGGTAGCTATCGGGGCAATAATTGCAAGAAGTGAGGGGAATACCATTTCGCGTTGTGCGCCTTGGGTAGAAATTTGTACACAGCGGGCATAATCAGGTTCGGCTTTCCCTTCCAAAATACCTTTGATTTCGCGGAATTGCTTGCGGACCTCTTCTACCATACTGGATGCAGCACGTCCTACAGCATTCATGGTCAATCCACAGAATAAGAAAGCCATCATGCTTCCGATAAACATGCCTGAAAGCACTTTCGGATTCATTAGTGTCACATCGTAATATATCATGAAATCACTGAAGCCTGCTTCATGGATCGCTACTTCAATGTTATTGGGTAATTGGAGAATTGTTGTACCGATACGGTCTAAACCGATGCGTATTTCTTCGATATAAGATGCTAAAAGTGCAAGTCCGGTAAGTGCTGCAGAACCGATGGCAAATCCTTTTCCGGTGGCAGCTGTAGTATTTCCTAGAGAATCGAGTGCGTCGGTGCGTCGGCGGACTTCTTCGCCCAGTTTACTCATTTCGGCATTTCCTCCTGCATTGTCAGCTATTGGACCGTAGGCATCTGTAGCAAGGGTGATGCCTAAAGTAGACAACATGCCGACCGAGGCGATGCCAATACCATATAATCCCATTCCGATATTGGTAAAGTCGAATCCAGAAGCAAGCCAATAAGAAAGGATAATTCCCGCAACAACAGCGATGACGGGAATTGTGGTGGAAATCATTCCTAGCCCGATACCTGAAATAATAACCGTAGCCGGTCCTGTTTTGCCGCTTTCAGAAAGTTTCTGGGTCGGTTTATAAGATTGGGAAGTGTAGTATTCGGTAGAGCGTCCGATAATAATGCCCACCAATAAGCCAATGACTACAGCTAAAGAGATATTTACCCAATTTTCAAAATCAAGCAACCAAAGGATAAGGAAAGTGCCTATGATAATTAGGATAGAACTTAAATTAGTGCCTGTTGATAAGGCTTTTAAAAGTTCTTTCATTGTAGCATTTTCACGGGTACGAACGGCAAAAATACCGATGATGGATAGAATGATTCCGATAGCGGCAATCAGCATTGGAGCGATAACCGCTTTAAATTGCATTTCTGTGTTGTTGTATCCGATGAAAGCCGCTGCACCTAAAGCAGAAGTTGCTAAGATAGAACCGCAATAGGATTCGTAAAGGTCGGCACCCATTCCAGCTACATCTCCTACATTATCTCCTACATTATCGGCGATCGTCGCAGGATTGCGCGGGTCATCTTCGGGAATTCCGGCTTCTACTTTTCCTACAAGGTCGGCTCCTACATCGGCTGCTTTTGTATAGATACCTCCGCCTACACGGGCAAAGAGGGCTTGTGTAGAAGCTCCCATTCCGAAGGTTAGCATCGTGGTAGTGATGACACAAAGTTTTGAAGTCGGGTTTAGCATATCATCGGGGATACACCATTCCAGAAGTAAATACCAAAAAGATATATCGAATAGTCCTAATCCTACTACAACCAACCCCATGACAGCTCCGCTCCGGAAAGCGATGCGCAAGCCTTTGTCAAGTGAACTTCGTGCGGCATTGGCTGTACGTGCCGATGCGTATGTTGCAGTTTTCATACCTAAATAGCCGGATAATCCGGAGAAGAAACCTCCGGTAAGGAATGCTACGGGAACCCAATGGTTTTGAAGATTGAATCCGTAAGCCATGATAGCAAACATAATAGCTAGTCCAATGAATACCATTGTCACCACTTTGTATTGTTGTTTGAGGTATGACATGGCACCGCGTCTTACGTGTTCAGCGATTTCCTGCATTTCGGGTGTTCCTTCGCTTTCTTCTTTCATTTGCTTGTAGAAGAAAGCTGCCAAAGCCAGTGCCAGGAACGAGGCGGCTGGAGCAATCCAGAAAAGATAGTTTTCCATATGTGTTATGATTTTAATGTGTCTTCAAAGGTAAAGAAAAAATGCTTTTTCCTAGTCTCCTTATTTACAGATTTTGTAGTTATTTCTTATAAATAAGTAAAAGAAAAAAGAGATTGCAGGGGAAGGCAATCTCTTTTTCTATAAGAGGCAAACGCTTTTGTCTCTTTCAGTCCGGACTTTCACAAGCTGGGACTAAAATTGAAATTACTATGAAAAACATTTATATAACGTATTGTTCTTCTATTTTGTTGAGCCGTTCTTATGAATTTCTTTGCATTTTAACTTCTTTTGCATAATCCCTTAAAGTCACAAAATGCGCATTTGTCGGTTTCTTCGGTTTGTGTGAACGGTATTTCTGGAGAGAAGATATGCGTGAGCAATTGGTCCAGGTTGTTTCGGAATTCTGCTTCATATTTTGCAAAATCTTCTACAGGTTCGGTTTTCCGTGGTTCACCCATTCGGATAATCGGAGTATAATCTTCGGATGCCGCTTGGTGGATGTACAAAAGTGAGGGTGCTACTTGGCGGTCATCGTGCTTTTCCCGTAACATCCGGCATACGATAGCGGCATAGAGGAAGGTTTGGAACACATAATTCGACCGTTTGGCATCAGGGGTGAAAAGTGATTCTACATTTAATGGGGTATCGGCATGACCTCCTGTTTTATAGTCTACGATACGGAAGATATTATCTTTCAAGTCCAAACGGTCGATTGTACCTCCGATGCGTGAACGGAATGTGCCTGCTGTTGAATGAATTTCAATATCTTCTTGTACTGGGTATTCCGAATTGATGAACGTAAAAGGTGCATAGTTCATGTCTTTGCCAAGCAGTTGCTTGATATAACGCAGGATTACAGCAGAGTTGATGAGTTGAATTCCATTATACTCTGGTTTCTCTTCAAGAGGAAGGTGGAAAAAGAGTTTCTTGAAACCATTGTCTACGTATGTTTGTAAACGAATTTCATCTTTCAATAGTTTTTCGAGTGCTTCTTTGTTGATGACTTTTCCGTGTGCGGTCAAATCTTTATAAATATGTTCGGCGGCATAGTGAAAGATACTGCCAAACGTAGCAGCATCGATTTCAGATGTAACTTCATCGGGAGTGCTTAGGCGTGCTACATATTTATAATAGAATTTCAGTGGGCAGTCCAAATATGTATTTAAGGCAGAGGGCGAAAGTACGGCATTGGGATTGTTTTTCAAGTCGAAACTTTGCCTCATACGAAGTAAGACATCTGGATTTTTTTCGATACGAATGGGTGTAGAGCCTTGAGGCGATTGGGCGGTTTCCAACCGGATGCGGCGTATGGGATAACCCCATTCAATAAGGAATTGGAGCATGAAGCGTGACATCTCGCCCCGATTGATGCCATCAGTGGCGGTATTGAATACTAATGTGGCTTTCTCCGTGCGTTGCAGGAGGCGGTAGAAATAGTAGGCATAGACGGCTATCTTATGGTCGATGGTGGTCATGCCGAAGGCTTTCCGCAAATTATAAGGAATAAACGAAGCATCGCTTCCCGTTTTAGGAAGTTTTCCTTCGTTGACTGAAAGCATAATCAAATGGCGGAAGTCTAGATTTCGGGTCTCTAATACGCCCATTACTTGCAAGCCGATGGCTGGTTCGCCATGGAACGGGATGCTGGAAGAAGCCATGACACGGGTTAGCAAGCGCTGGAAGGTATCGGGTTTCACATTGAATTCTTTATTTTCGAGCAAAGTATGGAAGCGGTTGGTCAAGGTATAAGTTTTGAATAAAGCTTCGCGGTAGAGTTGGTCGAATGCATTTTTTTCATCTGTTTGTTGTCTTTGATAAAGCAAGGCGACTTGTTCTAACGCTTTCGAAAGCGTGTTGCATAGTGTTTCATTGGAATTGCAAGGCTTAAAAAGTAATTCCAATGCTTCGTCTTTTCCCAGTTCGGACGGAAAGGGATAAAAACGGTTGTTTTTGGTCAGTTCTATCTCTAATTTTTCCGCTTCGGGAGAAAGCAGGCGGGTATAGGGATGTTTTAGAAGACTTACCGTTTCGGCAAAATGATAACGTCCGTTCCGGGTATCGTAACCGGAAGTATGAAGCTCCAACAAGGCATTTACGAAGCTATAGGCAGGAGTTTGCGAAAGCGGGAATCCCATGGTGATGTTGATGTGGTTTACATTTTCCGGGAGTGAATGGAGCACTGGCTGGAGTAAAGCTTCATTGCAAAGCACTACGGCAGTTTCTTTTTCTTTCTCGGTCAGGTTTTGGCGGAGCCATTGAGGCAAAAATCGCACTTGTCCGTTTTCGGTGGGCGATTCGGCAAAGATTATTTCTTTAGAACGGTTTAGGTTCTTGAACAATGTGGGAGGAAGTTCCGAAGGAAAATCGCGTAGATTCCTGCGGATAAATTCGCCAGCCTCATGAGGAGTACGTTCCATATAAAATGTATCGTAATCCCAGTAGAATAAGGCTTTTCCCGCATCGTTTAATTTTTTGAAAAGCGTATGCTCTACCTTATTTAATACGTTGAATCCTACAAAAACGTATGTCTTATAAGGAAGTTGTTCGATATCCATTGTTTCGATGACTTGCCGGTACATCATGCCTTCGTAAGCAATGCCTTGATTTTCGAGTAATGCTTTATAACGGGTGTAGATGTCCCCTAACGTATCCCATATCGAGATAAAACGTTGCTTCAGTTC
The DNA here is from genome assembly GCF_002161765.1 of Bacteroides sp. An322. Lineage (GTDB taxonomy): Bacteria > Bacteroidota > Bacteroidia > Bacteroidales > Bacteroidaceae > Phocaeicola > Phocaeicola merdavium. Next base: position 216,300 of record NZ_NFIN01000002.1, read on the forward strand.
GGTCACGCGGTCAATGGAGAAATTATGGAAGAATTGCGCAAGGGCTTCTTTTTGTCCTTCTTCCAAAAAATCGTAATTATCCGTCAATGCATTTAGGTCTTTTAGATTACTGAATAAGGCATCGGTATCTGCCATGTTCTTATCGGCATCATCGAAATCAGCTATCAGCATTTCTCCCCAAAAATAAAAGTCATCAAGGGGTTCGGTACTTCCAGTCACTTGACGGAATATTTTATATAAGTCGCATATTAGTTTAATGGGGTCTCCGGTTTGCCACGGAGAGTTTTGGCGGAACAATTCGCTGATGCTGATATAGGAGGGTGACCAAAGGGGACGTTCACTTTCCTGTACCAGGTGTTCGTTGAAAAACAAGCTGGCACGTTTGTTGGGGAAGACCACCGCAACATGGCTAAAATCACCTCCAGTCTTCTGATATAAATCGTGTGCTACTTCTTGCAGAAATGTTTTCATTTTGTTTGTCGATATTTAGTGCTTTTAAATCAATCATACTTTCTCCAATTCGTTCTCGAATACATACCACAAATACCCTTTCACATCGGCGTATCCCATACTGGTAAGCAGGTTCATGTATTCTTTAACTTGGCGGTTATAGTTTTCTTTCTTTTTTCCGAACTTGAAATCAACTACGATTACTTTTTTGCCTTTCATCATGACTCGGTCAGGGCGTCGGGTTTGGAAGTTGCCTGCCTTATCGGTATAGATGATGCTGCATTCATTATATAAGTCCCATGTTCCGTCATACCAGTCCTTTACCTGCGGATGAGCAAGTGCCCAGCGTGCCAGTTTCTCGATTTGTTCCGCTTGTTCCTTTGATTCTAATATTCCTTCAAAGGTTAGGCGTGCCAAGGCTTGTGGCAATTCTTGTCCAGTGCGGATAGAAGCAAAGACTCGATGTAGCAATTGTCCTTGCCGGATATAACGTTTCTGTTCTTTTTCGTCTTCATCTTCGTTTTGGATAAAATCTGCCGATTGGTTTGATTGTTTGAATTCGATGGGCGTTTCTATCGATTCTACTCGTACGGTGATACTTTCGGGCAAAGTAGCCAACGGATTGTCAGTCTGTTTTTCTTTATTCGTTTCCGAAAGGCAACGTTCGCCGAAAGAATATGTGGCTGGAATGTCTTCTTTGGTTTCTTCTTGTTTTTTCCATATTGGAAGCAGGGGAGCTGTTTGTTCCAGCAATTCAGCTACGGTTCCCTTTTGGCGGTTTCCAGTTCTTCCCCAAACGATGAGATTCTTGCAGGCGCGGGTGAATGCTACATAAAGCAGGTTCAAATTGTCTACCCATAATTGAAGGCGTTCATCCCAGTAGTTTTCGTTAAATACCGATTCCTTCATGGCTGAAGAATAGTTTACCGGAACAAGGTCTAATTGGTTAAACGGTTCTGGAGCATCGGCTTGGGCTTGACACCATATCAGATGGTTGTTGGTTTCGTTTTCCATTTTCCAATCGCAAAAAGGAATCAGGACGGTATGGAACTCTAATCCTTTCGACTTGTGAATGGAGAGGATGCGAATACCTTCTATCTCGCCTGAAGGGATAGTTTTTTCGTGTAGACGTTCGTCCCAATAAGCAATGAAAGCGGTAGGTTCCGATGAGTGTTGTTGTACATATTCGGTCACAGCATCATAGAAGGCGCAAAGATAAGCATCCTGATGATTGATTTTTTCCATATCGAACAGGATGAAAAGTTTCTCTAACAGTTCATATAGGGGCATCAGGCGCAATTCAGGTATATGTTCTGTAAAACCGGATGGCAGATAAGCTTTGATATTGTCTTGCAAAATTTGATTTAACTCTGTGCAGGTATGCAGAATTTCATGTTGGTATGCCACGGCAAGGCGTGCTCCCGCAATACGGTCTTCGAGGGAAGTGAGATAACGCAGTCCGTCTATCATCATACATACTGCTAATGAGGCATCTAGCCGGAAAGCTTCATCGGATACGATGCGGTAGGGCGTATGCTTATCGAAATAATCAGCTATGGCGGGAATTACTTTGTTCTTGCGTACCAGAATAGCAATGTCATTTGTACGGACTCCTTGTCGGATGAGCGAGTCGGTTTCTTTTGCTAGTTCTTCTAGAGTTGCTTCGGTATAGGTCAATTCTTCGGTATCGGTGAGAAAAGTAAGCTTTACATATCCTTTTTCACTCTGTTTTGCGGTCTGTTGGCATACATCGCTATAAGCGTTAAGTAAGGGCAGGCACGATTCTCCTTTTTCTTCTTCATAACGTTGGTTCAGTGCTTGGCAGGCTGAAGTGAAAAGGGCATTATTAAAGCGTACAATGCGTGCCTCACTTCGCCAGTTGGTTTGTAAGGTCAATTCGCGGATGCGTAAAGTAGGATCGGCATTCAGTCCTGCTAGTATTTTCCAGTCTCCGTTCCGCCAGCGGTAGATACTTTGTTTGATGTCTCCTACGATGAGGCTTCCTTCTCGTTGTGCCAAGCTTTCTTCTAAAAGCAGATGGAAGTTTTCCCATTGCATACGTGAAGTATCTTGAAATTCGTCTATCATCACCGTATCAATGCTGGTGCCTATTTTTTCATAAACAAACGCAGCATCACCTTCGTTTATCAAGCTGTGTAGTAAGGCATTTGTATCTGAAAGGAGAAAACGGTTGTGCTGTTGGTTTTGCAATCGTAGTTCCTTGTCGATATGAGCAAGCAGGCGCAGATTATTCAAGTACCGGAGTGAGAGGTCGCACGAATTAGCTATCAGGTTATTTTTCATGCGGAATTCTTCGGCGGTATTCAGTAAAGGTATTAATTCTTGTGTAGCTAAGGCAAGTATTTCGGTACGTTTGGGTGAAGTCTTTGTCGCCCAGTTTTCTGCACTTGCCAAACTATTTTCCACTGTGATGTTACGCACATCATTGCTTAGTTTTCCTTTACTTAGTTTATCAAAATAGCTGCTAATGCCACGTACTCCATTTTTCAGATCGGTAGGACTTAGTCTATTCAGTTCCAGCGTGTCGAAGAACTGTTGGCTAAAGCTTTTCATCTGTTCCAATACATCTTTGCGCAGGATTTCCAATTTCTTGCGGTAGGCAGGAATGAATGTTGGGTCTGCCAGTTTCTTGCGCAATCCTTCTCCTTTTTCAATGTATCCTTCATCAAGAATGTTTCGCCCGAATCCTTTAATCTCACTTGATATATCCCAACGTTTGTCGTCAGAAATACGTTGGTCGATGTATTCTAGCAGCCAACTCAACACCGGTGAAAGACGGTCTAATTTCTCTATCATTGCATCTACGGCATCTGAGAGTACGTCAATATTATTCAATTCTACCGTCATATTGGCACCTAGTTCCAACTCGCGTGCCAAGTTACGCAATACCGTTTGAAAGAACGAATCAATGGTCTCGATACGAAAACGGTTATAGTCGTGGATGATGTTGTGTAATGCCCGGCGTGCTGCTTGCCGTATTTCTGTTTCGCTTAGCGTACTTGCTTTTTTTAACTCGTTTAGGTAACTTTCCGATGTAGGTAAATTATATCCCAGTCCATATAGTTGCTCCAGAATGCGAGTCTTCATCTCAGCTGTCGCTTTATTGGTGAAAGTCACCGCCAAAATACGGCGGTAGGCTGTTGGGTCTTCCACCAATTGTTTGATATAGTGTATGGCAAGGGTAAAGGTCTTTCCTGAACCTGCCGATGCTTTGTAAACTAATAATTGAGGATAATCAGTCATTTGTTATTCTGCTTTCATTTTTTACTCTCTACAAATATACGCTTATATTTTGGCATAAACAAATTTAAGAGTAAAATCCGTTAATAAGCAGAAACTCTCAATTAAAGTTAGGTTTGGCTATTGGGTTAGCCGAATAATTAATGATTGCCGCTACGGGCTTATTCCTCGATGTTCTGATAAAGGAAACGTTTGATGCTCTTCTTTGCCGTCTTTTCGAATTCCTCGGGATAGAGGCGAATGCGAGTGATTTGTGAGTAGGCAGGTAATTGCTTGTTTAATTCGCCTCGATTCACTTCCATCACTTGTTCCAATTGGGTTTTGCTTAGTCCGTGGGCAAAGGTTTCTTCATGGTCAGGATAAACTAAGGCAATGAGCTTGTCTCCTGAAAGCAGAACGAGCGATTCGCCAACGAAAGGCATGTTGTTTAGGCGCGCTTCGATTTCTTCGGGGTAAATGTTTTGGCCTGATGCTGTGAGAAGCATGTTTTTGCATCGTCCCTTGATGAAGATGTTCCCTTCGGCATCTTTTATCGCCATATCACCCGTGTGAAGCCAACCTTCAGCATCAATGGCTTGGGCGGTGGCTTCAGGATTTTTAAAGTAACCCGACATGACGTTTTCCCCACGGCATACCAATTCTCCGGGAATGCGTTCAGGGTCGGGTGAAAGTACTTTAGTCTCCATGTTTATTACGGTCTTTCCGCATGAGGTGTATTCAATTTCATCCCATCGGCTATGGCAGATGAGTGGGGCAGCTTCGGTCATACCATAAGCGATAGTATAGGGGAAATTTATCTTGCGCAGGAAGGCTTCCACCTCGGCATTGAAAGGCGCGCCTCCGATGACGATTTCGATAAAATTGTTGCCGAATACTTCCATTGCTTGGGTGCGTATTTGTTCTTTTATTTTATCGCTTACAATTGGAAGTTTCAGTAAGAGCTTGCCTAATTTGTTATCTACTTTCGGAAGAATGTTCTTCTTGAATATCTTTTCCACGATGAGAGGTACGCACGCAATGACACGAGGACGTATTTCTGAGAACGATTCGGCAATAATTTTAGGCGATGGCATACGGGTGAGGAACCACAAATGTACACCAGCAGTTACACCATAAAGGAAATCAAAGGTCAGTCCGAAGATGTGTCCTAACGGGAGCATTGATACCACGTTATCTCCCGGCTGAAGTCCCACTTTCATGCGGATGTGCTGGATATTTGAAGTGATGCAGCGGTAGGGGAGCATCACGCCTTTTGAATATCCTGTGGTACCGGAGGTATAGTTGATGACTGCCAGTTCTTCAGGGTCTTCACGTCGATAAGAAACGTTTTCGGCTCGAAAACGGCACGGATATCGTTTTCCGAACTCTTCATTTAGGTGTTCACGGGCGTAGGTGAGTTGTTTGGAACGCGACACAACGAGATCGAAATTCTTCAATTCAATAATGCCTTCCAAATGAGGCATAGCAGCTTCATTGAAGTTTTCCCATACCTGGTCACCTACAAACATCATGCGGGCTTCGGAGTGATTGACGATATTGTGTACATTATCCGCTTTGAATTCGTGAAGAATGGGTACTGCCACAGCTCCATAGGTAATGATGCTTAAGAATACAGCGGTCCAGTTGGCACTGTTTCGTCCACACAGAGCAATTTTGTCTCCTGGCTTTATTCCGGCAAACTCGAAAAGAATATGCATCTTTTCTATCTTACGTGCCACATCACGATATTGTAGGGTGGCTCCTTTGTAATCGGTCATTGCGTCCAAGTTCCAGTTCTGGCGGACGCTTTCTTCTATCAGTTGTATTAGGCTTTCCTTGGTTTCCATTTTTGTTATGAATTGCACAATTGTCGTGTAATTGTGCGCAAAAGTAATAAAATTATGCTTGTTTGTGTATATGTTGTAGGAATTATTTCTATATTTGTAGAAGAATAGTACGAAAAATGAGTTGTTTTACTAAATCTTGGACTATGCACAAAAATAAATTCTTTATTCTTTATTCTTCATTTTTCATTTATTCGTACCTTTGCTGGAAAAAAGAAATTTATGCTGATTTATAATACGACTTATCATGTGGAGTTAGCGGACGCACGCAATTTCGTCATTTGGCTTCACGAATGTTATATACCCGAAGCGGAGAAATCGGGTGAGTTGAAGAATCCCCGCATCTTGCGTATCTTGAGTCATAAGGAGCAAGATAGCGAGTGTTTCTCCGTGCAATGGGAAGTGGAAGATAGTGCCGCGCTCCACCGCTGGCATACGCAGACGGGAGCACGCCTGAACGAGGAACTGATGAAGACATTTAAAGACAAGGTTATCGGTTTTCCTACCTTGATGGAGGTCATAGCGTGATACAGCCCGTAAAGGAAAAGATTATCTTGGGCATCGACCCCGGTACGAACATCATGGGGTATGGGGTGCTGAAGGTGACCGGCATCAAGCCTGAGGTGATGACGTTAGGCGTGATAGACCTGCGTAAGTGTGAAGACCCATACTTGAAATTAAAGCACATCTACCAGCGGGTGCAGGGCGTTATATCTTCGTATTTGCCCGATGAACTTGCTATCGAAGCTCCTTTTTATGGCAAGAACGTCCAGTCAATGTTGAAGTTAGGGCGGGCGCAAGGTGTGGCGATAGTGGCTGCCCTATGCCGGGATATTCCCGTGACCGAATATGCGCCTTTGAAAATCAAAATGGCGATAACGGGAAACGGACAGGCGAGCAAGGAGCAAGTGGCAAGTATGCTGAAACGGATGCTTCACATTCCTGAATCGGAAATGGGTCCTTTCATGGATGCTACCGATGCCTTGGGTGCCGCATATTGCCATTACCTGCAGATGGGGCGTCCCTCGCTTCCCGATGCTTATTCGGGGTGGAAAGATTATATCCGCAAGCACCCGGAGAAGATTGTGAAATGAAAATGGGTTCACCACAGATTACACAGATTAAAATAAGTGATTAGATAATGAAGAGAAATGTAATTCATTGATAAAATGTGTAATCTGTGGTGAAAAACAAGAATAACTATGAACATTAAACCGATAGTACTGATGGCAATACTGGTCACGATGATTTCCGCTTGCCGCCCGCATGCCGCTTCGTATGCTTCTTACGAGGAATATCCGGTGTATAAAGGGGTGTGGGAAGAGATGGAGTACACTCCTGCACGTACTGATTTTGCCTTGTGGGCACCTACCGCTCAAGCGGTGCGGGTGCTGGTCTACGAAACGGGACAAGGAGGTTCTGCTAAGTGGATGATTGATATGCAACCTGCGGAGGACGGAATGTGGAAAGTGTCGGTAGAAGGCGATTTGAAAGGATATTTCTACGCATTCAATGTGCGGATAGATGATGCATGGCAAGGTGATACGCCCGGATTATGGGCAAAGGCGGTAGGAGTGAACGGGAATCGGGCGGCTATCCTCGATATGCGGACTACCGACCCCGAAGGATGGGAGCAGGATAAGCGTCCTCCCTTGAAAAGCTTTTCGGATATGGTGATTTACGAGCTGCATCTGCGCGACTTCTCTGCTGATACCGTAGGCGGAATGAAGCATCGAGGCAAGTATTTGGCGTTGGCGGAAGATAGCACGCATACATGGACGGGCGAACGGACGGGACTTGCTCATTTGAAGGAATTGGGTGTGACTCATGTCCAATTGATGCCTGTGGCGGATTTTGCTTCGATAGACGAGAGTAAACCTGAACGGATTCAATATAATTGGGGATATGACCCGAAGAACTACAACGTGCCCGAAGGTTCGTATGCCACCGACCCTTACACTCCCGAAACACGCATCCGTGAGTTTAAGCAAATGGTGCAAGCTTTGCATGAGGCGGGTATTCGGGTGATTATGGATGTGGTCTATAACCATACGTTCACCACACAAGGAGGAATCTTCGAGCGTACCGTTCCCGGTTATTTCTATCGCAAGGATGCGGACGGGAACTTTGCCAACGGTTCGGGATGCGGAAACGAGACCGCCAGTGAACGGGCGATGATGCGGAGATTTATCGTGGAGTCTGTATGCTATTGGGCAAAAGAATATCACATCGATGGTTTCCGTTTCGATCTCATGGGTCTGCACGATATAGAAACGATGAATGCTGTGCGTCGTGCTCTCGACCGCATTGACCCTACTATTTATATAGGAGGCGAAGGTTGGTCGGCGTCGGCTCCCGGACTTTCTCCAGATAGTCTTGCCATGAAGGCGAATGTAGATAAAATACCTGGCATAGCGGTTTTCCGTGATGAGTTTCGCGATAGCTTGCGCGGACCTTTCGGTGATGATAAGAAAGGGGCGTTCCTTATTGGGCGTCTGGGATATGAACGGGGGATTCGCTTCGGTTTGTCGGGTGGAGTATACCCTTTGACTCCTAATGATTCGGTTTCGCTTTCTCCTGCACAATTTATCAGCTATGTGAGTTGCCATGATGATTTGTGCCTTACCGACCGTTTGAAGGCGACTTTGCCCGGTGCTTCCGTGCAAGAGTTGTGTGCGTTGCAGAAGTTAGGTACAACGGCTATCCTAACTTCGCAAGGTATTCCTTTTCTTTTTGCAGGAGACGAATTCTTACGCGACCGGAAGGGTGAGCCGAATCCGTATAACCTATCTGATGAGGTGAATGCTATCAATTGGCACAACAAGATGCTTCATCGGGAGGTCTTCGATTATTACCGGGGGCTGATAGCGATGCGCAAGGCACATCCCGCTTTCCGTATGGGTGATACCAGTTTGATAAAGGAACATTTGGAGTTTCTTCCGGTGGAGGCAAGGAATGTAGTGGCTTTCCGCTTGAAGGGAAATCCGTGCGGAGACGCATGGATGAACACGATTATAGTATTGAATGCACGGACCGAGCCGGTAACGGTGGATATTCCTGAAGGAAAATATTGGATTGTGTGCCAAGGCGGAAAGATAGACTTGATTATGGGATTTGGAACAGTTGTAGGGAACCAATTGGTGGTATCTCCCCGTTCGGCAACAATCATTCATCAATAAGATAAGATATGAAATATAAAATAGAGAACAATGCAAAATATCATTACAATTGAAAATGGTGTAACCCGGCATCCGGCATACCGCTTGCGGGAACCCATTAACTTACAATTCGGAGCGGACGAGCACATTGCTATCGTGGGACCGAACGGAGGAGGGAAAAGCCTTTTGGTCGATACCCTTACGGGACGTTATCCGCTCCTGATGATGAACGAGGTGAAGTATGATTTCTCTCCATCTGCATCGAAAATGGTGTCCGACAACATCAAGTACATCACTTTCCGTGATTCGTATGGCGATTCGGACGCTACGTATTATTATCAGCAACGATGGAACACGCACGATGTGGACGATACGCCCGTGGTGCGTGATTTGCTTCCACCGTGCAAGGACGAAGCCTTGAAACGCACTTTGTTCGACTTGTTCGGGGTAGAGGCAATGCTTGACAAGCATATTATCCTGCTTTCGAGTGGGGAGCTTCGGAAATTCCAGCTTACTAAGACCCTCTTGAGCCATCCGCGGGTATTGATTATGGATAATCCTTTCATCGGACTGGATGCTAAGACACGCGACTTGCTACAAGTGCTCTTGAAGAAATTGACAGAAATGGCTGACCTGCAAATCATCCTTGTGCTCTCGAAATCGGACGATATCCCTTCCTTCATCACCCACGTAGTGCCGGTATTTGACCGTACTTGCGGAACTAAAATGACGCTCTCGGAATACTTGGCATCATGTCCCGCAATCCCTCCTCACGTATTGTCAGAAGAAAAGCGTGAACGCATTCTGAACTTGCCTTATGCCAATAATCTGTATCACACCGAACATATTGTTGACCTTCGTAAGGTAAGCATCTGCTATGGCGAACGTACAATATTAAAAGATCTGGATTGGACGGTAAGGTGCGGCGAGAAATGGGCATTGAGCGGAGACAATGGGTCAGGGAAGTCCACCTTGCTCAGCCTTGTATGTGCCGACAATCCCCAAAGCTATGCGTGTGATATTTCGCTTTTCGGGCGGAAGCGCGGGAGCGGGGAGAGCATTTGGGAAATTAAGAAGCATATTGGCTATGTTAGTCCTGAAATGCACCGGGCATACTTGAAGAATTTGCCTGCCATTGATATTGTGGCGAGCGGCTTGCACGATTCCATCGGACTTTATAAGAAATCGAATGAAACCGAGCGGAAAGTATGTGAATGGTGGATGGATATCTTCGGCATTCTTGATTTGAAAGACCGTAGTTTCCTTCAGCTTTCCAGCGGAGAGCAACGTTTGGTCTTGTTGGCGCGTGCTTTCGTAAAAGATCCCGAACTTCTGATATTGGATGAACCGCTCCACGGACTCGACTTGTATAACCGGAGAATGGTGAAAGACATCATCGAAGCCTTTTGCGAGCGTATGGATAAGACACTCATCATGGTGACGCACTATCAGGAAGAACTTCCCGCCTGCATCACCGACCGGCTTTATTTAGTGAGAAACTGAGATTAGTTGATAGTTGCAGTTTATAGTTGATAATATCTGATTTAACTATCAATTATGAACTGTCAACTATGAATTATTAACTATAAACACTTATGGAACAGACACATAAAATCAACAAGATTGAAATCCGTAATCTCCGTATGGAGGATTACGACCAGTTGGCGCAATCGTTCACACGTGTGTATGCCGACAAAGATGTATTCTGGACACGTGCCCAGATAAAGAAACTGATAACCATTTTCCCCGAAGGGCAGATTGTGACCGTGGCAGATGACAAAATCGTAGGATGTGCCCTTTCGATTATTGTCGATTACGATATGGTGAAAGGGGATCATACTTACGCTAAAGTGACGGGGAACGAGACGTTCAATACCCACAACCCGAAAGGGAATATCCTTTATGGCATCGAGGTGTTTATCCATCCCGAATACCGTGGGCTCCGGCTGGCACGCCGAATGTATGATTACCGCAAGGAGCTTTGCGAGAAGCTGAACTTGAAAGCCATTATGTTCGGCGGACGTATCCCTAACTATTACAAGTATGCCGATACGATGCGTCCCAAGGAATACATTGAAAAGGTACGCTTGCGTGAAATCTACGACCCAGTGCTCACTTTCCAGCTTTCGAATGATTTTCACGTGCGCCGCGTGATGCGCAATTATTTGCCCAATGATGAGGAGTCGCGTCATTGCGCTACGCTTCTTCAGTGGGATAACATCTATTACCAGCCGCCTACAGATTCGTATGTCGACAAGAAAACCACGGTGCGTGTCGGTTTGGTACAATGGCAGATGCGTTCTTACAAGACACTTGATGATGTGTTCGAACAAGTAGAATTCTTCGTCGATGCCGTGTCGGGCTATAAAAGCGATTTTGTTCTTTTCCCTGAATACTTCAACGCGCCTTTGATGGCAAAGTTTAACGATATGGGTGAAGCGCAATCCATCCGTGCTTTGGCACAATACACCGAAGAAGTGCGAGACCGCTTTATGGAGCTTGCCATCAGTTACAACATCAATATTATTACCGGAAGTATGCCTTATGTAAAAGAAGACGGAAGCTTGTATAATGTGGGTTTCCTTTGTCGGCGGGACGGTACGGTAGAGATGTACGAAAAAGTGCACGTCACGCCCGATGAGGTAAAGAGTTGGGGGTTAAGCGGAGGCAAGATGGTACGCACTTTTGATACCGATTGTGCCAAGATAGGCGTGTTGATTTGTTACGATGTGGAGTTCCCCGAACTTTCCCGTCTGATGGCAGACCAAGGGATGCAAATTCTTTTTGTGCCTTTCCTTACCGATACGCAAAACGGTTATTCGCGTGTTAGGGTCTGTGCTCAGGCACGTGCCATTGAGAACGAGTGTTTTGTGGTGATAGCCGGTAGTGTGGGTAATCTGCCTCGTGTGCACAACATGGACATCCAATATGCTCAGTCGGGTGTGTTTACCCCTTGCGATTTTGCTTTTCCCACCGATGGCAAGCGTGCCGAAGCTACGCCAAACACTGAAATGATTCTCGTTTCGGATGTCGATCTTGACTTGTTGAACGAGCTTCACACATACGGAAGCGTACGCAACTTGCGCGATCGCCGGAGCGACCTTTACGAGCTTCGGATGAAGAAAAGTGCGCAAGAGTAGTTTTAAAATTGAATGCAGAGACGCAAAAGCGCAAAGTGAATTAATATTATTTCTGCGTTTTGGCGTCTTTGCATTTGTTTTTTCTTAATACGTCAAAATACGTTAATTCCTCGTATAACTCTTTCAATTCCTAAATTCTTTCAGATTTGTTGCTTTGCTTTGCATTAGAAAATTAAACGAAACGAATCATTAACCCTTTAAAAAGTAAGCCTTATGAAAAAGTGGATGTTTTTATTAGTGAGTTTATTTACGATGCAAGTGGCAATGGCGGACAATGACAAACCAATTGCTTTCGAACAGCTTCCGGCTACTGCCCAAACTTTTATCAAGCAGCATTTCTCCGATGCGAAAGTAGCCTTTGTGAAGATGGAGAAAGAGTTTCTCGATTCTTCTTACGATGTAGTGTTTATCAACGGCGATAAGGTAGAGTTTGACAAGAAAGGGAATTGGAAAGAAGTGAGTTGCCGCCGCATGACGGTGCCGCAAGCCGTAGTTCCCGTTAAGATTCAGGAGTTTGTAAAGAGCA
>NZ_NFIN01000020.1 GCF_002161765.1 Bacteroides sp. An322
ATAGTTTGGTACCTTTAAAGATATAACATTTTTCCAATTGACCGACTGATTTGAGATCTGAAGATGCTTATAACATTATTCTTGAATCAATTCAAAACAGTTTCTTAGTATTATTAATAAGTACGTGATTTGTATTATCGTCATTCATAAATAAGGCTAATCCTTTACACACAATTCTTTCATTTACCATAAGAGGCAGTGTCAAAATAAAAGCTAATTTCTATTTTGACACTGCCTCAATAACGTTATGCTAATATATCTGAAAGACACATAGGTTCGCTCCTACTAATTAATGACATATCGAAAGACATGCGTTTTCACTAAAAAAAAGAATCGTAATATCAATTATATTTTTAACGTCCCTACTTGCATTGTTTAATTATTATTTATACATTCGCAAAATTTATAATGTAATCTAATATGAAAAACCTAAGAACCCTCATGGATAATAAAGCGCAGCAAAAAACGTTGTTTGCTTTATTATTATCTGCAGGATTTGTGGTGAGTCCTGCATTCGTATTTGCTAATCCGGAACCGATTCCGGTAACACAAGAGAATCAACAAAACAAAGTTAAAGTAAGCGGTACTGTTATTGATGCAACAGGATTGCCGGTTATTGGTGCAAGCGTTGTAGAAAAAGGAAGCTCCAATAATGGCACCATAACGGACTTAGATGGTAATTTCACTTTGTCCGTAGCTTCAGGTGCAGTGTTGGAAATTTCTTTTATCGGTTTTCAATCACAAGAAATCCAGACAACGCCTGGAAAGCATGTCAGTGTAACACTGAAAGAAGACAGCGAAATGTTGGAAGAAGTGGTTGTTGTCGGTTTCGGTACACAGAAAAAAGTCAACCTTACCGGTTCGGTAAGTGTGGTTACTTCCGAAGAAATTGCTCAACGTCCGGTTACGAATGTAACTCAAGCTTTGCAAGGTGTTGTTCCTGGATTACAAATTTCACAAACTAACGGTAGTTTGGAGAACACTCCTAGCATTAATGTGCGTGGTACAACAACAATTGGACAAGGAACTAGTGGAGATCCGTTGGTTTTAATTGATGGAATGGAAGGCGATCTGAACACAATCAACCCTCAAGACATTGCCAGTATTTCGGTACTAAAAGATGCTGCGGCATCTTCTATTTATGGTTCGCGTGCTCCGTTCGGTGTAATCCTTATTACTACAAAGTCGGGAACAACCGAAGGAAAAACAAGCGTGAACTATAATAATAGTTTCCGTTGGGGTACTCCGGTGAATATGAACCACATGATGAATTCTGTCAACTTTGCCAGTTGGATGAACGATACGTTCTCGAATGGCGGTAGTGGCGTTTATTTTACTCCGGAACGTATGGATCAAATTGTTGCTTATCATAATGCGGCTCCTTATGGTCCCGGACAACGCATAACAGAAGATGGTACTATTCTGTATAGCATAGCACCTAATACAAGTAACGGACAATGGCTTGACGGATATGCTAACGGTATTGACGATGTAGATTGGTATGATGCCATTTATAAGAAATGGACATTTTCTCAAGAACATAATTTCAGCGTAAATGGAGGAACCAAAAAGCTGAATTATTATGCTTCATTCAATTACTTGAGCCAAGGCGGTTTCATGAATTTGGGAGAAGAAGGATTGAAACGTTTCAACGGAACGGCTAAAATAGGTTCGGAAATCACCGAATGGCTGCGTTTTAATTACACCATGCGTTTTACACGTGAGGATTATAAACGTCCTGCTAATTTGACTGATAATCTTTACAACGATATGGCACGCCAAGGTTGGCCCGTATTGCCCTTGTATGACCGTAACGGATATTATTTCAGTGCTCCGTCGCCAGCTTTAGGATTGGCAGAAGCCGGAACCGACAAGAAACAGACCGATGACATGTATCATCAGATAAGTTTCCAAATAGAGCCGATTAAGAACTGGATTACCCATATTGATTTTAATTATCACATCAATTCTGCAAACCGTCATTGGGATAAAGCAATGCTCTATAACCATGACATCAACGGAAATCCGTATGTGACAGATCAAGGTTCAAATGTTCACGAAGATTATTATAAAGAGAACTACTATAATTTCCAAGTTTACACAGAGTATACTCATTCGTTCAATGAAAAGCACAATCTGCATGTCATGGGTGGTTTCCAGGCAGAAAACTTGAAACAGACCCAATTCGGTTTGCAGAATAACGGTCTTATGTTTGCTAATAAACCGGAAGTGGATTTAACAACTGGATTGGACTATTATGGCAATCCGATTACGCCGGATGTAAACGGTTCGCGTAATGAATGGGCAACTGCCGGTTTCTTTGCCCGTGTCAATTATGACTATCAAGGCAAATACTTGATTGAAGCGAATCTGCGTGCTGATGGTACTTCACGTTTCCGCAAAGGCAACCAATGGAAAGCATTCCCTTCTGTTTCTGTAGGTTGGAACATTGCCCGTGAAAATTTCTTCGAACCCATCAGTAACATTGTTGGAACATTGAAACTCCGTGGTTCTTACGGTTCATTAGGAAACCAAAATACAACGAACTGGTATCAGACTTACCAAACAATGTCAGTAGGAGCGTCCGATGGTTCGTGGCTATTGAATGGTGTAAAGCCTAATACGGCAACCGCTCCAGGTCTTGTGTCTACCGCATTGACATGGGAAACCATTGAATCTTACAACATTGGTCTTGACTGGGGATTATTCAACAACCGTTTGACAGGTTCATTCGATTACTACGTACGTAATACCAAAAACATGGTAGGAAATGCGCCCGAACTTCCAGCTATTTTAGGTACAGCCGTTCCCGTGACCAACAATACAGACTTACGTACCTCAGGATGGGAACTTACCATAGGTTGGAATGATTTGTTAGACAATGGCTTATCATACGGAATCCGTTTCAATGTATCTGACGCACGTACAAAAATTACCCGCTATCCGAATAACCCGACCAATGCAATCGACACTTATATTACAGGACGTTATATCAATGAAATTTGGGGATATACTACGATAGGAATTGCCAAGACAGACCAAGAAATGCAAGACCATTTGGCTACATTACCTAATGGCGGGCAGGACGCTATCGGTTCGTCATGGGCAGCCGGTGATATTATGTATGCTGATGTAAACGGTGACGGAAGAATCTCTGGAGGTTCAGGCACATTAGGTGATACAGGTGACCGTACGGTTATCGGTAACAGCACTCCACGTTATTTGTTCGGTTTAGACTTGAATGCTAGTTGGAAAGGTTTCGACGTACGTCTGTTCTTCCAAGGAGTAGGAAAACGTGACTATTGGCAAGGAAGTACTTATATGTTTGGTGCAGCAAGTAACGGACAGTGGTGGGCTACAGGTTTGGATGCCGTATCCGACTATTTCCGTGACGAAAATACATGGTCAGTACAAAACGGATACCAAGATGTCAATCTTGATAGTTACTTGCCTCGTCCGCTTTATAGCGACAAGAACCAGCAATGTCAAACGGGCTATCTGCAAAGCGCAGCTTATATCCGTTTAAAGAATTTGCAAATAGGGTATACATTCCCTACACGCTGGACAACCCGTATGGGAATCCAAAACCTGCGTATATTCTTCTCGGGTGAAAATTTGTGGACGGGCACCAGCCTTGTTTCTCAATTTGACCCGGAAACTATTGCCGGCGGTAATGGCGGAAACGGAAATGCTTATCCGTTGTCAAAGACGTTGTCGTGTGGCTTAAATGTAACATTCTAACAGGAGGAGTATGATTATGAAACTGATAAAATATTTACCTATAGCTATTTTTGCAACCGCACTCGTTTCTTGTGAAGACTTTTTAGACAAGGAACCCCCTTCTTACGTCGTTCCAGAAGATTATTATCAGACGGAAGACCAATTGCAGGCTGTCTGCAATAAATTCTATCCTGATGTACTTCCTTCGCATGGAGGCTGGAGTTATGGAACATTCGGTACAGACAACAATACCGATAATCAGGCAGGACTTTCAGCTGACGGGAAATACGCTACCGGTCAATGGCTTGTAGGGTTGAATAATGACAATTGGGCATGGACAAATATCCGCAACATTAATTATTCAATTAATACGATTTTGGGACACTACCGGAATGGAGCAATAACAGGTGCCGAACAAAATATACGTCATTATATCGGTGAATTGTATTTCTTCCGCGCATTCTGTTATTTCGATATGCTTCAAAAGTGGGGCGACCTGCCTATCATCAAGGAAGCACTCCCGGATGATAATGCCATTTTGACTGCAGCATGTGTACGTATGCCCCGTAATGAAGTCGCACGTTTCATTCTGAACGATTTAGACAGTGCACGTGTTTGCATGACAAATATGGATTCGCGTAAGAACCGACTTTCGCCCGATGTCGCTACACTGATGAAATCACGTGTTGCATTGTTCGAAGCATCATGGCTGAAATATTTCAAGGGAACTCCTTTCGTACCTAATGGCGAAGGATGGCCCGGAGCAACCAAAGATTATAATGCCAATTATGAATATCCGACCGGAAGCATTGATAATGAAATCAATTACTTCTATCAAGTTGCGGCAGAATGTGCTGAAGAAGTGGCAGATAAATATGTAGGAAGCCTGACCCAAAATAACGGAACAGTACCTCAAGCAGAATCAGATGCCGACAATCCCTATTTCAGCATGTTCGGTAGTACAGACATGTCGGGATTCCCTGATGTATTATTGTGGCGGGCATATAATAAAGGTTTAGGCATAACCAACAATGTGGAAGTTGCTGTGACACGCGGAAATTATGCTATTGGTCCTACCCGAAGTATGATAGAAAGCTTTGTCATGAAAGACGGAAAGCCTATTTATGCTTCACACGATGGTTTCGCTTATTCGGATGAAACAATTGCTGCTGTAAGACAAAACGCCGACCCGCGTTTAACTATTTTCTTGAAAGAACCAGGACAGATTAATTTGTTTAAAAACATGGACGATGGCGCTGGCGACCAAGGTGTGACCATAGAACCTAATCCGTCTATCCTTCGTGGAGATGGTGAATGGGGATATTCTACCGGATATGCCCTTAGAAAAGGTGGTACATTTGACCGTGCTCTGACAGCAGGTAATGGCGGCTATGTAGGTTCTATTACTTTCCGGGCTACAGAAGCACTTCTCAACTATATGGAAGCTGAATACGAACTTACGCATGCTTTATCGGGCAAGATATTGGAATATTGGCGAGCTATCCGTACTGCAGCAGGCTTTAGCGGAGATGCAGTGGATCCACAAGTTACTATTGATGCAACTGATATAGCACAAGAGAAATTGGATTGGGGGTCTTATTCTGCAGGCACACAACTGACAGATAAAGTGCTTTACAATATCCGTCGTGAACGCCGTTGTGAACTGATGGCAGAAGGTTTGCGCTGGATGGACTTAATTCGTTGGCGTGCACTTGACCAAATGATAAACGAACCTTATCACGTAGAAGGAATTCATTTGTGGGGAACCCCAATGGAAAGTTGGGATTTCGGTGGAACTTTCACAGATGATGGCAGTGTTTCGGCAAACGTATCCAGTCGTGACTTGAGTGAATATCTTCGTCCGTATGAGAAAAACATGACAGGTAATAATGTATTCCGTGATGGATATGTATGGCACATGGCGCATTATCTCCAGCCACTGCCTATCCGCCAATTCTTACTGACTGCTTCTGATAGTCACTCTGTAGACTTATCTCCGTTGTATCAGAATCCTTATTGGCCTACTACAGCTGATATGCCAGCAGAACGGTAAAAAGATAGTAATAGCTTTAAGATTTTACGACTAATAATTTTAAAGCAAGAAACATTATTTACTATGGTAAACCCACAAAATAACAACAAATAGTAATAAAAATAGGGACTATTTCAAATGGATTTTGAAATAGTCCCCTATTTTTTCAATACTGACTTATTGATTATTCAGCACGCAAAGTGAAACGTTTGAATTCTGTAACAACCAATTCCGGGTCTGCAGCTTTCAATGCTTCTGCAACGGTCTTCTTCGGATCCATGATGCTTTCTTGGTTCAACAGACAAACTTCTTTTAAGAATTTGCCCAAACGGCCTTTTGCAATATTTTCAATCATTGCCTGAGGCAAGTTGGCAGCCTTTTCAGCAGCAACTGTAGCTTTGATTTCTTTTGCCTTAGCAACGTCTTCAGCTGTAATCCAACCCTTAGCCATGTTGCTTTCCATGTGCTCTTCGCTGTCTACGTGAGCAGGATTGATGCCGGCTTTCTTCAAAGCAGCGTCTACTGCCTTTTGGATTTGTTCAGCTTTAGTCTTTTCAATCGCAACGTTGATTTCTTCTTGTTTTACTGATTCTGGAACACCAGCTTCGTCAATAGCAATCGGATTCATTGCCGCAATCTGCATACAGATTTCGTGTGCAATCTGTGCATCGCAAACCTTATTGAAAGCAACAATGGTGCAAAGCTGATTCTTGTTCATGTGATTGTAAACAGCAGTGCAAGCACCTGAAACGAAGTTATAACCATCCAATTCAGTCTTTTCGCCAGTCACACCGCTACGTTCTACTACAGCATCAGCAACAGTACCATTGCCCATAGGCAACGCTTTCACTTCATCCAATGTCTGACATTTATTAGCGATAGCAGCATCCAAAATAGCTTGAGTCAACGCTACGAAGTCTGCATTCTTAGCCACGAAGTCTGTTTCACACTTCAAAGCAATCATTGCAGCATAATCGCCAGTAGACTTAGCCAATACGCAACCTTCTGAAGTTTCACGGTCAGAACGTTTAGCAGCTACTGCCTGTCCTTTTTTACGGATAATTTCCATTGCTTTATCGAAATCGCCTTCAGATTCTGTTAAAGCGTTTTTACAGTCCATCATACCAGCTCCGGTCATCTTACGAAGCTTGGTGATATCAGCCATACTTATACTTACAGCCATAATAATTTTCTTATTTAAATTAATGAATGAATAATCGTTATAAAGCAAATTGAGAGTTGAGAATAGAGCTATCGAGAATCGCTTATACAGTAACTCTCACTTCTCAATTCTCAACTCTCAACTATCTGTATTAAGCTTCTTCGTCTTCCTTAGACATGAACGCAGCAGCCTTAGACGCATTGATTGCATCTTGTTCAGCCTTGTCCATACGAGCCTTAGCAGCTTTTTTCTTTCCAGCCTTCGGTGCGTTTTCACCGGCAGCTTCCATGTCTACCTTTTCAGCTTTTCTTTCTTCCAAACCTTCTGCCATAGCAGCGCAGCATGCATCCAAGATAACTTCTACAGACTTCGTAGCGTCATCGTTAGCCGGGATTACAAAATCTACATTGGTAGGATCAGAGTTTGTATCTACAATCGCAAATACAGGAATACCCAAACGGTTAGCTTCACGTACAGCGATGTTTTCTTTCATTACGTCAACAACGAACAATGCAGACGGCAGACGAGTCAAGTCAGCGATAGAACCCAAGTTCTTTTCCAATTTAGCACGCTGACGAGAGATTTGAAGAATTTCTCTCTTCGACAAGTTTGCGTATGTTCCGTCATTGGTCAACTTATCAATAGTAGCCATTTTCTTCACAGCCTTACGGATTGTCGGGAAGTTAGTCAACATGCCGCCCGGCCAACGTTCGATTACGTAGGGCATGTTTACAGAAGTAGCTTTTTCTGCTACAATCTGTTTTGCTTGTTTCTTAGTAGCAACGAACAGGACTTTCTTTCCTGATTTTGCGATTTGTTTCAAAGCTTCAGCAGCTTCGTCTACTTTAGCAACGGTCTTGTTCAGGTCGATGATATGGATTCCGTTGCGTTCCATAAAGATATAAGGAGCCATTGCAGGGTTCCACTTTCTTTTCAAGTGTCCGAAGTGGCAACCAGCCTCCAATAATGTATCAAAATTTACTCTTGACATGTTTTAATTCTTTTAATCGTTTACTTTCTTTTTTGTTGTTAATTGAACCAACCGTTTGGTAGTCTCTCTACAAACACATGCAAGGAAAATCCAAACAGTTTAGATACTAAACGCTACTTAGTTGACGAGGTGTCAGTTGACGTGGCAACAAGGTTTGCAAATAACAAAAAATCCTTGTCAACTTGTCCCCTATCCAACTTGTCCCCTCGTTAACGTTTACTGAACTGGAATCTACGACGTGCTTTCGGACGACCCGGTTTCTTACGTTCAACCGCACGTGAATCACGAGTCATGAAGCCTTCTGCACGAAGTGTCTTCTTGTCTTCAGGATTGATTTTCACCAAAGCGCGGGCGATTGCCAAGCGCAAAGCCTGAGACTGTCCTGTAAATCCGCCACCGTTCAGGTTTACTTTGATATCATATTTTTCAGCCACTTCCAACTTGTTCAACGGCTGCTTTACTACATACTGCAGAATAGATGATGGAAAGTACTCTGCAAGGTCTCTCTTGTTAATAGTAATCTTTCCTGTACCTTCAGTAACGAAAATGCGAGCTACTGCACTTTTACGTCTGCCTAATGCATTTACTACTTCCATGCTTTATTATTTAAGTGAATTAATATCAATTACTTTCGGAGATTGAGCTTCATGTTTGTGCTCAGCTCCTTCATATACATACAGGTTGCTTAACAATTTTGCGCCCAAACGGTTTTTAGGAAGCATGCCTTTTACAACACGTCTCATCAGTTTGTCATAACCATTAGGTTTACGAACTAAAGCAGCAGGAGTGATTTCACGCTGACCTCCAGGGTAACCCGTATAGCTCAGGTAAATCTTGTCATTCCACTTGTTTCCTGTAAATTTCACTTTGTCTGCGTTAATGATAATCACATTATCACCGCAATCTACATGAGGGGTGAAGTTGGGTTTGTACTTACCTCTCAACAGTTTCGCAACTTTTGCACCGAGACGGCCAACAACCTGATCGGTAGCATCTACTATGACCCATTCTTTGTTCACAGTAGCCTTGTTTGCAGAAATGGTCTTGTAACTTAAAGTATCCACTCTTAAATCAATTTAAAATGTTAACTACTAAAAAACTATCTTCCACGCTTTCCCCTCTCCGGACAAAAGAGAAAGAAAGGTGTCAGACCTATTTATACTATTTGATAATAATCGGCTTGCAAAGGTACGGCTTTTATCCGAACCCACAAAGATTTTAAATATTTTTTTCTTTGTAAGAGCCTGACCAATGCGAAAATAAGGCACAAATGACATTGATTTAAACAAGAATGCACATACCCCCACTTACTTATCTACCCTCGGCAATACACAAAGGTAAACACATAAGCAAGTGGGGATATGTGCATAAAAGAAGCAGTACTATTACACGCTTCTACACAGAAACAGAGAATCGTCAACGTACAATGTCTGTCGGATAAGTAGACGGCATATCTATTTTCCGCCAAATTTCATGAGACCATACATCGTCTCCCGCTTCAGACGATTTGAACTTTACAAACATCAACTTGCCGTTTTCAGCAAGTTCAAAATGCATCACGTTATCTTTACCGTCTAATTCCGGAAGATGAATGTTTTTCTTAACATGCTCAGTAAAAGTTGAATCAGAATCCAGCGTATACGTACCCGACCCGATAATGATTGCGCCTGTAGGCATCATTACCACATTGGTAAACTCACCGCCTTCACCCAAAATCTTCAAAGAGTTACTCGATTTCAACTCACCCGGAAGAGCCGGCAGAGACGAACTGTAGAAACACATTTGCCATACGCCTTGCAACGATTTCGGAGTAGTTTCATTAAACCAATCTTGAGCATACGTATTCACCACACCCATAAAGGAGCACAATACCGCGATAAATAAAGAACGTGCTTTCATGATGTAAATTTTTAGAGTTAAACAAAATGTTGATGTACAAATATATAGAACTTTTCTGGAAAACGTTACGTTTGAGAGGATAAATTTAAGGAAAAGGTGTGTTAAAGATAGTAAAGAAGCTAAAAGAATTAAGCCCAATAGCCTAGATGATGTTTTTTCATCAACCAAACTATTGAGCTTATTTTTTACTCCTTTATTAAAACTCAGCATTATGCGGAGTGCGCGGGAACGGAATTACATCGCGGATGTTTGCCATACCGGTCACAAACAAAAGCAGACGCTCGAAACCAAGGCCGAAACCGGAGTGCGGGCAACTTCCGTATTTACGGGTATCCAAATACCACCACATATCCTTCATCGGTATATTCAGTTCCTTGATACGGGTCAGCAACTTATCGTAATCGGCTTCACGTTCCGAACCTCCGATAATCTCGCCAATCTTCGGGAACAAAACATCCATGGCACGTACAGTCTTACCGTCTTCGTTTTGCTTCATATAGAATGCCTTGATTTCCTTCGGATAGTCGGTCAGGATTACCGGACGCTTGAAGTGTTCTTCCACCAAGTAACGTTCGTGTTCTGAAGCCAAATCTACACCCCAATATACGGGGAACTCAAACTTATGCCCGTTTGCTACGGCTTCTTCCAATATCTTAATACCATCGGTATAAGGCAGACGGACAAAGCTTTCTTTCAGTACACCCTGCAGACGCTCGATGAGTTCCTTATCGAAATGGTCGTTCAAGAACTTCACATCATCGTAACAATTATCAAGTGCCCATTGCACGCAATACTTGATGAACTCTTCTGCCAAGTCCATATTGTCGTTGATATCATTGAAAGCTACTTCCGGCTCAATCATCCAGAACTCTGCCAAGTGGCGCGGCGTATTCGAATTCTCGGCACGGAACGTAGGACCGAACGTATAAATAGCTCCCAAAGCCGTTGCAGCCAATTCACCTTCCAACTGACCTGATACCGTCAGGCTGGCTTGCTTACCAAAGAAATCATTATCATAAATGATAGAACCGTTTTCATCTTTCTTCAAGTCATACAGATTCATTGTGGTAACTTGGAACATCTGACCGGCACCTTCACAATCGGAAGCCGTAATCAGCGGTGTATGGAAATAGAAGAAACCGCGTTCGTGAAAGAACTTATGGATAGCAATCGCCATATTGTGACGGATACGGAATACAGCTCCGAAAGTGTTGGTACGCGGACGCAGATGTGCGATTTCGCGAAGGAATTCCATTGAGTGACCCTTCTTTTGAAGCGGATAAGTATTATCACAAGCGCCCAAAACCTCAATCTCACGAGCCTGTATTTCAGCAGCCTGACCTGCTCCAACAGACTCCACCAATATACCGTTGACACTCAAGCAAGCTCCGGTAGTGATTTGCTTCAACAGTTCTTCATCAAAATTAGCAAGATCAACAACAATCTGTACATTATTTATTGTAGAACCGTCATTCAAAGCAATAAAACTAACTTGTTTGCTACCCCGGCGGGTACGTACCCACCCTTTTGCATTAACCAGCGTACCGAACTCACGGCACTTCAGCAGGTCAACAATCTTTGTTCTACGAATCTTTTCCATTTTTCTATTCTTAATTATTATTCAAAAGCTCCCATACGGAGTATATTCACTTCACGTTCGGTCAGGTAACGCCAATCGCCCCGGCGCAATCCTTTTTTAGTCAATCCGGCAAAGTAAACGCGGTCCAATTTAACAACCCGATAGCCTAACGACTCAAAGATACGACGGACAATACGGTTCTTTCCCGAATGGATTTCGATACCAACCTGCGACTTATCTGTATCCGACGCATAACTGATAGCATCAGCATGAATTTCACCATCATCCAAAGTAATGCCCGAAGCAATTTGATCCAAATCCGCTTTCGTCACATTCTTATCAAGGAATACATGATAAATCTTCTTCTTCAAATATTTAGGATGAGTCAGCTTCGAAGCCAAATCGCCGTCATTAGTCAATAACAGAACACCGGTCGTATTGCGATCCAGACGTCCTACGGGATAGATACGTTCCGTACAAGCATCTTTTACCAAATCCAAAACGGTCTTGCGTTCTTGCGGGTCATCCGAAGTAGTCACACAATCTTTCGGCTTATTCAATAATACATATACTTTCCGTTCGATTTTAACCACCTGGTCATGAAACTTCACTTCATCACTCCGTTTCACCTTAGTTCCCAATTCCGTTACGACTTCACCATTTACCGAAACCACTCCGGCAGTGATAAACTCATCGGCTTCACGGCGTGAACACAATCCTGCATTTGCCAAGAACTTATTCAAGCGAATCGGTTCGTTCGGGTCTGTAAACTGTTCTTTATATTCGATTTGCTTTTTCTTGCTATACTTAGCATTCGGATTATAATCAGCGGTACGCGGACGTCCTCCTTGCGGACGGCCATAATTTCCCGATTGACCCGGATTATACGGACGTGACGGGCGATAACCACCTTCACCTGATTGCCCGTTATTATAGCGCGGACGATACGGACGTTGTTCACCATTCTCATCCTTATTATAACGGGGATTATATGAAGAACGTTGCGGACGATAACCACCTTCACCTTGTTGCCCATTGTTATAACGGGGACGGTAAGGACGTTGTTCGCCTCCGTCTTCTCTATTATTGAAACGGGGATTATACGAAGAACGTTGCGGACGATAGCCTCCCTCTTCACCCTGATTATTATAACGCGGGCGGTAAGGACGCTGCGGACGTTCCTCCGAATTGGAATTAAAACGAGGACGACGTTCATATCCGCCATTACCTCTTTCTCCCCGATTATACTTATTATATCCTTCTCTGTTGTTATACGATTTGTAACCGTCACGGCCAGACTGGTAGTTTTCACCTTCTTGTCTGATTTCTTTCTCTGTCATAGTCCTTTTTGCTTTTTATAAATTAATATTATACCCTTCGCGGGCGTTATTCTTAATCAACTAATATTACATTCCCGTATAGTTATGCGGAGTAATCTTACGCAATTCTTGTTTTACTTCTTCGCTTACGTTTAATGTTTCGATAAAATTCTTGATTGATGCCTCATTAATCGCTTGATTGGTACGGGTCAAGTCCTTCAATGCCTCATACGGATGCGGATAGCCTTCCCGGCGCAAAATGGTCTGAATAGCCTCAGCTACAACGCTCCAGCAATTATCCAAATCCTCGTAAATCTTGTGTTCGTTCAATAACAATTTGCCTAAGCCTTTCAATGAGCTTTGGATAGCGATAACCGTATGACCGAAAGGCACTCCAATGTTACGCAACACCGTAGAGTCGGTCAAATCGCGTTGCAAACGGGATATCGGCAATTTAGCGGACAAATGAGCCAATACAGCATTCGCCATGCCCAAGTTTCCTTCCGCATTCTCGAAATCAATCGGGTTCACCTTATGTGGCATCGCGCTCGAACCTACTTCCCCAGCCTTAATCTTCTGTTTGAAATACTCCATGGAGATATATTGCCAGAAGTCGCGGTTCATATCAATCATAATGGTGTTGATGCGCTTCATCGTATCGAAGATGGCGCCTAAATTATCATAGTTAGAAATCTGCGTGGTGTACTCTTCCCGTTCCAAGCCCAACTTCTCTGCCACGAACTTATTGCCGAAAGCTTTCCAGTCGAATTCCGGATAAGCCACATGGTGCGCATTATAGTTTCCGGTAGCACCGCCAAACTTCGCCGTAACCGGACAAGCCTTCAATACAGCCAACTGACGTTTCAATCGGTAAGCAAATACTTCGATTTCCTTGCCTAAACGAGTAGGAGAAGCCGGTTGCCCGTGCGTCTTGGCAAGCATCGGGATGTCTTTCCATTCTTCGGCATACGTTTCCAGTTGGTCAATGAGTTTCTGGATTTGCGGATAATACACTTCATCCAGCGCATCTTTGATAGACAAAGGAACCGACGTATTGTTTATATCTTGAGAAGTCAAGCCGAAATGGATAAACTCTTTATACGTTTCCAGCCCGCCCAAGCGGTCGAACTGCTCTTTAATGAAATATTCCACGGCTTTCACATCGTGATTGGTCACGCTCTCTATTTCCTTAATCCGTCCGGCATCCGCTTCCGAAAAGTTACGGTAAATGTCCCGCAACGATTCAAAACGCGCATGGTCTATGCCTTTCAGTTGCGGCAAAGGCAATTCGCACAAGGTAATAAAATATTCTATTTCCACCCGCACCCGATATTTCATGAGTGCATACTCAGAGAAATAAGCAGCCAAAGCACCGGCCTTATTTCTATATCGCCCGTCTATAGGAGATATAGCGGTGAGTAAATCAAGCTCCATCATGATTCTACTAGTAGTTTTTGATTCTTAAATATATAATGATCATTAACGGCAGCAAAGGTACGATTTTTTCCTGAGTTAAACAGACTAATACAGAAAAGTTTAGTATTAATTTCACAATATCTGCCTCAAATGAGAACAACGTATGAAAGAATCACGTAACTTTGCACCTGCAAAAACAAAATATTTAATTTCAAGCACTATGGAATTACCCAAAGACCCGATGATGCTTTTCAGCTTCATCAACACGAAATTACGTGATTTTTATCCTTCACTCGACGCGCTTTGCAAAGATATGAACGTGAAAGAAGAAGACATTGTAAATGCCCTGAAAGCTGTAGGATTTGAATACAACCGCGAACTGAACAAGTTCTGGTAATAAACTTAAAGAAAGTGAGTTTTTGAATATCAATCTCGTAGAAGCATATCAATACACCTCTACGAGATAATATTTCATTATCAATATCAATTCAAATTAGCTTCCTGAATTTGCTCCTCCTGCTTTTCGATAGCAGCTTGTGCGGCTTGCGCCTCTTGTTTCTTTAGTTCATTAACATGCCGGCTAATACTAAGTACCATGCCTATGTAAGCACAATTAATAAGGGTGGAAGTTCCGCCTTTACTGATGAGCGGGAGCGGTTGCCCCGTAACAGGCATGATGCCTACCGCTACCAGCATGTTGAACATGGCTTGAGTCACTAAAAGAAAACCAATACCCATGACCAAGAAGGCATAGTAAGGCTTATCACAATTCCGGGCTATCTTACCAATGCGCATTAATAACCAAATATAGAGAAAAGCGACAATAGTGCCTCCTACCAGTCCTAATTCTTCAATGATAATGGCATAAATAAAATCAGAAAAAGCTTGCGACAAGAAATCGCGTTGTACGCTATTCCCCGGTCCTTTACCCAAAATATTGCTGGTGGCAATAGCAATATTAGCATGGGCTATCTGGGCATCCCCGTCGATATCGAACTTCTCTGGAGGAACAATAGAAGTATCGAAATGATTATTCAGACGGCTTTGCCAAGTGACCATACGATGAATTCCAATCTTGTCCCATGTGTCAGCAGGCACATACTTAATTGTAGCCAACCCGATGATGAGTGCGCCTACACCTACAGCCAGCAATTTGCCTAATTGCCGGAACGGAATACGTCCTATATACATCATCAAGAATACACTAAGTGCTAACAAGACTGCAGTTGAGAGATTTTCTGTAAAGATAAACAAGCAACTGACACCTGTAATAATCAAAATATAACGAAATGCTTTAGGATTGGCTTCTTTTTCTTCCTGCATACGTGACAAAATATAGGCAACAGAGATAATAGTTGCCATTTTCGCCACTTCAGAAGGTTGAAACTGAAAAAAGCCCAAGTCAATCCAACGGCGTGCTCCATTGGTGAAGGCACCAATTACAAATACACTAATAAGCAGTATCCATGATATAGGAAGCAACAAAATGAATGTCTTAAACCAACGGCAAGGGATGTTATGGACAATAAGTACAACAATAGCACCTACTGCCATAAGCACGATATGCATCGTAATGGGTCGCCAATGGTCTCCGCTTTTATAGGTCAGCGTACTGGATGCGCTGAACACTTCAATAACGGACACAAGACAAAGCAAAAGGAAAATAATCCAAATGACTTTGTCGCCTTTAAAGAGGTTTTTAAGTAAATCCATAATTTATAGTTTTCTCACGCATTCTTTAAACTGGTCGCCTCGGTCTTCGTAGCTTTTGAAAAGGTCGAAACTTGCACAACAGGGACTGAGCAATACCGTTTCGCCATTCTTTGCCATACGGTAAGCAGCATCTACAGCATCTTTCATGCTTTGCACATCGGCAATAGGAAGTCCGAAACCATCGAAAAAGGCATGCAGTTTTTCATTATGCAAGCCTAAGAAGATAAGTCCGCAACATTTCTCCCTCACCAAATCAGCTATTTCATTGTAATCGTTTCCTTTGTCTTTTCCTCCTAAAATGAGGATAGTCTTGGTCTTCATGCTTTTCAGGGCATACCAGCACGAGTTGACATTGGTGGCTTTTGAGTCGTTAATATAATCTACTCCGCGCACCCGTGCCACTTTCTCCAATCGGTGTTCCACGCCTTTGAAGTCGCTCAACGCTTCACGGATGCAGCTTTTGCGAATGCCGGCAATGTTGGCGGAAATGCCAGCCGCCATGGAGTTGAATAAGTTATGCGTACCGGTAAGTGCCAGTTCTTCTTGTTCCATATTGAACTCGATAGGTTTAGTGAAATACACCTTATCTTGTTCTGTAAAAGCCGCCAATCCGTCTTCACGCTTCTCGGCAAAAGGATAATATTGCCCATGAATACCATATTTGTGCAGCTCTTCCCGGATAATAGGGTCATCGTTCCAGAAGATGAAAGCATCGTTATCGGTCTGGTTCTGGATGATGCGGAACTTGGCATCGATGTAGTTCTGCATCTTATAATCGTAGCGGTCTAAATGGTCGGGCGTGATGTTCATCAATACGGCGATATTGGCATGGAACTTATACATGTTATCCAATTGGAAACTGCTCAGTTCGATGACATAATAATCGTAATTACATTCTGCCACCTGATAAGCAAGGCTTTGCCCGATATTTCCGGCAAGTCCTACGTTCAGACCCGCTTTCTTAAAAATGTGATAAATAAGCGAAGTGGTAGTGGTTTTCCCGTTACTTCCGGTAATACAAATCATCTTGGCATTCGTATATCTGCCCGCGAATTCAATTTCGGAGATAATGGGCGTACCTTGCTCCTTCAGTTTCAGAATCATAGGTGCATTATTCGGAATACCCGGACTTTTAATCACCTCATCGGCATTCAGGATAAGCGATTCAGTGTGATGCCCTTCTTCCCAAGGAATGCCTCTCTCGTCAAGCATTGCCTTGTATTTGTCTTTGATAGACGACATGTCTGAAACAAAAGTATCAAACCCTTGCTTCTTTGCCAGTACAGCGGCACCCGTGCCACTCTCTCCAGCTCCTAAAATAACAATTCTCTTTGTCATTGTATGTATTTATCTAATCTTCAATGTAATAATCGTAATAGCTGCCAATACTATGGTTACAATCCAAAAGCGCACGGTAATTTTCGATTCATGGAATACGCTTTGCGGACTTGTTATCAAGTATTTGCACGTAGGGTCTAATTGCGCCACCGTAGTCCGGAAATGGTCATGGATAGGCGTGCGCTTGAAAATGCGCTGCTTCACCCCTTTCTTCTTCCCTTTTTGGAAATAGCGCACTTGCAGGATAACCGACAAGTTTTCGACCAAGAATACACCACACAAAATCGGGATAAGCAATTCCTTATGGATAATGATAGCAAATACGGCAATAATTCCTCCGATAGTCAGGCTTCCGGTATCGCCCATGAACACTTGGGCAGGGAAAGCGTTGTACCAAAGGAAACCGATTAACGCACCGATAAGTGCACAAATGAAAATAACCAGTTCCTCGCTTCCGGGGATATACATGATATTCAAGTAGCTGGCATATTCGATGTGGCTCGACACGTATGCCAATATGCCTAACGTGACTCCGATGATAGCAGAATTGCCCGCCGCCATTCCGTCCATACCGTCATTCAGATTAGCTCCGTTAGATACAGCGGTCACCACAAATATCGTAATGATGACAAACAAAATCCACCCCGCCGCTTGAGCGTGTTCGCCCATAAAGCCTACAATATCGGCATAATCAAGGTTATTGTTCTTAAAAAACGGGATAGTGGTTTTGGTGGATTTTTCGTCCTGACTTTTATGTACCACGTCTACTACATGCCCGTCACGTTGTATTTCTACATTCTCACGGATAACTACCTGAGGGCTTAAATAAAGGGTCAGACCGACTATCAACCCTAAGCCGACTTGTCCGATAATCTTGAACTTACCATGCAGTCCTTCTTTATCTTTACGGAATACCTTAATATAGTCGTCCAAAAATCCCAACGTGCCCAGCCAAACCGTAGTAATCAGCATCAATATCATGTAAATGTTATGAAGCTTACCCAATAAAAGGCACGGAATCAACACTGCCACAATGATGATGATGCCTCCCATGGTAGGCACTCCCGTCTTATTGACATTAAAGGGGTCGATAGACGCATCGCGTTGAGTCTCGGTGATTTGTTTCCGCTTCAGCAAGTTAATAAAATACTCCCCAAAGATAGCTGAAATGAGCAAGGATAAAATAACCGCCATTAAAGAGCGGAACGAGACATACCCGAACATCCGCGCTCCGGGGAAATCAAACTGTTCTAAGTAATGGAATAAATAGTATAGCATAACTTCCTCGGATTATTCGTTCGCAAATATCTCGTTTACAATCTCTTTATCATCGAAGTGATGTTTCACGCCTTTGATTTCCTGATAGTTCTCGTGTCCTTTTCCGGCTATCAGAATCACATCTTGGGGTTGAGCCAACATGCAGGCTGTACGGATTGCCTCTTTCCGGTCTACAATAGACAAAACATGCTTCATATCGTCCTTATCCAATCCGGCAAGCATATCATTCATGATGTCTTGCGGCTCCTCAAAACGCGGATTATCTGAGGTAATGACAACCTTATCGCTTTGTTTGACAGCTTCTTGTGCCATAAGCGGGCGTTTCCCTTTGTCCCGATTTCCACCTGCACCTACTACGGTTATCACTCTGCCTTGCCCGCGCAACACTTCGTGAATGGCATTCAAGACATTCACCAAAGCATCCGGTGTATGGGCATAGTCAACAATTGCGGTATATCCCTTACGTGAACGGAGTGCATCAAATCGTCCGGCTACAGGGCGCAAAGTACTTAATGCCAGCAATACATCTTCCGGTTGCTTTCCTAAAAGGCAAGCCGCTCCATATACGGCGAGCAAATTCGAAGCATTGAAGCGTCCGATAAACTGGACATTCACTTCCCGGTTGTTAATATCAAGCAACATGCCGTCAAATCCGTCTTCCAATACCTTTCCTTTAAAATCACAAAGCGTCCGCAAGGAGTAAGCCGCAATGCGGGCTTTGGTATTCTGTACCATGACTTTCCCGTTTTTATCATCAAGGTTAGTCAAGGCGAAAGCGGTTTTAGGCAAGTTATCGAAAAATGCCTTTTTGGCTTTCAGATAATTCTCGAAAGTCTTATGATAGTCCAAATGGTCGCGTGTGATGTTAGTGAAAATGCCTCCCGCAAAGCGCAAACCAGCTATACGATGTTGGGCTATGGCATGCGAACTCACCTCCATAAAGGCATATTTGCATCCTTCGTCCGCCATGCGCCCCAGCAAACGGTTAAGCGTAATAGGGTCGGGCGTGGTATGGTCGGCTGGGATGGCTTCGTCATCGATATAATTACATACGGTGGATAATAATCCCACTTTATAGCCGAACCGGCGGAACATCTTATATAATAAGGTAGCAATGGTTGTTTTCCCATTCGTTCCCGTTACACCAATCAAGTCCAGTTTCGATGTCGGGTCGCCATAGAAGACAGTAGCCAATTTCCCTACTGCCCCTTCAGTATCAGTAAGCCGGATATATGTCACGTCCTGTCGGATTTCTTCGGGGAGTTGTTCGCATACGATAGCGCACGCTCCGTTCTCAATTGCTTTTTGTATATAGGCGTGTCCGTCGGTTTGTGTGCCCTTTATAGCCACAAATAAACTTCCGGGCTTGCTCAAACGGGAATCGATTTGGATATCCATGATTTCCCGTTCCGCATCCCCGATGATTTCATTCACCGTAACGTTTTTGATAATTTCTGCTAATTTCATGTTGTGTTGCCTTTCTAATTTCTTAATGTAAGGGTAATGGTCTGCCCTTTCCGGAGGGTTGTGCCAGCCGGAATGCTTTGCTTGTTTACTCTGCCTATGCCCGACAAATGGACTTTCAAGCCATTGCTTTCCAATAGGTATAACGCATCTTTAGCTCCCATTCCCACTACATTGGGTACTAATTTATTGTTCAGTTTAGTCGTTTTCAAATTGGCATGTTGGGACGTACTTGTCGCTTTGCCCCAAATCGGTTCATTGGATGCAGGAATTATTCCGCTATTCCCCGGAATATCCAATGTCCGCAATACGTATGCCGCTTCTTCGATATCCCCGTCTTTGACTTTCGGAACAAATACGGCGGTAGAATCTTTGGCGTATGCCAAATCGCGGTACAAATGCTTAGCATAGATGCGTTCCGCAATGCGG
The DNA here is from genome assembly GCF_002161765.1 of Bacteroides sp. An322. Lineage (GTDB taxonomy): Bacteria > Bacteroidota > Bacteroidia > Bacteroidales > Bacteroidaceae > Phocaeicola > Phocaeicola merdavium. The sequence continues at coordinate 20,341 of NZ_NFIN01000020.1, forward strand.
CTGAAGACACTTCCCGCCTGCAAACCTCCGGAAGCCGGTCCGTGCGGAATCAAGATTGACACAATGCAGCTATATTTCGGGGCTTCCGAGGGGAAATATCCACAAAAGCTGACCTGATAGCTTACTCCTCCGGCACGGTATCCTGCAGTCCCTTGTGATATCTGGGCAGTACCCGTTTTACCGGCTACTGAGAACTGGGTACTTCCAGCAGGTTTTGCCAGTCCTTGCGATACGACTTTCCGCAGGATAGTGCGTATCATGGTGAGTGTCGTATCCGAACAAATCTTCGGATTGACAATTTCGGTCGGGAATTCCTGCAATACCTCCCCGTCCTTGGCAATGGCTTTCACAAACTTGGGTTTCACCATAACCCCGTCATTCGCTATAGCGTTGTAGAAGTTCAGGATATAAATGGGCGGGAACATGGTTTCGTATCCGATGCTCATCCAAGGCAAACTAGTACGGCTCCACACCGCACCTTTGACGTTTTTCCTTTCTTTCGGTCCCCATACCCGCGGGCTTGCTTCACCCACGAACCCTAAATGCAATGGAGTGTCTATGCTCATCCGCTTCAATCCGTCTACAAACTTTTGCGGGTCTTTCTTGTAGAATTTATCAATGATGCTCGATACGCCGACATTGGATGATACCTCCAAGATACGGGTTACGTCTATCGCCCCATATCCTCCTCTGTGCCAGTTCCAGTCTTTCATCCAGCTTCCATACATATTGACCATGCCGTTTCCGGTATCCACCACATAATCGGGCGTGATGTATTTATCCTCCAAAGCCACCATAATCGAAGCGGTCTTAAAGGTCGAACCGGGTTCCATGAGATTGCTCACGGCATTGTTGCGCATCTCGTAATAATGCCCATCATTGCCCCGTGTCATATTGACATTGGCTTTCACCTCGCCGGTTTTCACATCCATGACGACAGCTACACCCGATAAGGCTTCCAGATTGGTCAATTGGTCTACCAGAGCTTTCTCGGCTATATCTTGCATATCCACATCAATGGTCGTAATAATATCACATCCGTCTATGGGAGGTTGGTCTACAATATTCAAATATTTGTTCATCACTTTTTGGCGGTGTGTGACACCCTCCTTCCCTTTCAGGATAGAGTCGTAAGTCAGTTCCAAACCGTTCTTTGCCCCTTGCGCCATATCCGGGAACATATCTCCCAAAGTACGCATAGCCAATGAGCCGAATGGCTTTTTTCGCTGGTTGAACTTCTCTTCGTGCAAACCGCCTTGATTCGGGCTTAAGCAAAGCACGGGGAGTTGCTTTACCTGCTTGTATTGGATATACGAAATCCGCTTGGGATAAAGCAAGTAATGACGGCTCTTTTGGCGTCTCCCGCGCAAGATATGCTTGCGGAACTCTTGTGCGCTCTTGTCTGGAAATATCTCGTGTAAGCCTTGGCATATTTCCGTTAAGTGATTGGTGAGAAGCGTATCGCTTTTCTGATATCCTCCGGCACGGAAATCCATGTAAATCTTATATTCGGGCAAGCTGCTTGCCATGAGCTTTCCATCGGAAGAGATAATATTTCCGCGTGTAGGCGAAACCGTTACGTTTTCTTTAATGAAACGGTCGGCTACATCCTTCCAATATTGCCGTTCGGCGAACATAATGAATCCAGCCTTCACGATAATAAGCACCGCTAAGGTCAGCATAATCACTACAATAAACGTGTAGCGCAGCATGATATTTTTAATTCCCGGTATCATAATCTGTTATTTATCAGTTTTAATGACATACGGAGGGGTTGTAGCGGTCTGCAATCCCGTATTTTCGGTCTCCAGATATTCTTCGATGCGCGACTGGCGGCTTTTCTCTGTCAGTTCCGATGAAATGGTAAGGGCATCGTATTTAATGTCGGTCAATTCTTTCTTCAGCCGGTCTATCTCAATCAGTTCTTGCTGGCTGGTATAGCGGTTGTCGATGTATAAAATAGTCAAGATGACAATCAATATCACAAGATTGGTTTGCCTTCTGAGGAATTTATGAGCAAGAATATCCCCTCCCATTATGCTCTTGAACGTAATATGAGGTCGTTTGGGTTGTTCTGTATGTTCGTTGTTTGCCATATCTGTATTCAATTATCCGTTTTCCACTTTTTCTGCTATTCTCAGTTTCGCACTTCGCGAACGGGGGTTGCGGGCTATTTCGTCTTCGTTGGGCACAATCGGTTTTCCAACCGCACGCAAGGGAGCACGGAAATTGCCGAAAAAATCTTGTTCGACTTTCCCTTCGATATTTCCGGTTTTCATCATGTTCTTGACCATACGGTCTTCCAGCGAATGGTAAGTAATTACCGCCAGCCTTCCGCCCGGTTTGAGGACGCTTATCGCGGCTTGCAGCATTTCTTTCAAGGCATCCATTTCATGATTTACCTCGATGCGGAGTGCCTGGAATATCTTAGCCAATTCTTTTTTCTCGCGTTCTTTGGGACAATAAGGCTTTACAATATCTATCAAATCTCCCGTTAAGGCGATAGGCTTTTGCGCTCTCGCCTTTACCAATGCGGAGGCAAGGCGCCGGCTGTTCTTCATTTCGCCATAGAGATAGAAAATGTCCGCCAACCTGCTTTCGTCATAGGTGTTTACTACATCCGAGGCGGTCAGTTTAGCACGTTTGTTCATCCGCATATCCAATGGAGCGTCAAAGCGGAAAGAGAACCCACGGCTTGCATCATCCAGGTGATGCGAAGACACCCCTAAGTCTGCCAAAATGGCATCAGCTTGCTCCACGCCGTAATAACGCAGGAAATTGCGCAAGTACCTGAAATTGCTCCGCACGAAAGTAAAACGCTTGTCTTCCGGAGCGTTTTGCATGGCGTCCTCGTCCTGGTCGAAACCGAAAAGACGGCTTCCGTCATCCATACGCCGCAGGATTTCACGCGAATGCCCTCCCCCTCCGAAAGTGACATCAACATAGATGCCTTTTTCATGCAGGTTCATGCCGTCAACGCTTTCATTCAGCAGTACGGGAATATGGTATGTCTGAGTATCTTCGTTCATCGTTGTATGCTCCTTATTTTTCTGTCTTTTCACCTTATTATTCTATGAGGGGGTAAAATTACACATTTTAGGACAAATAGGATACAAGGTTTAGGAAAAATATTTGAAGAAGTTATCAACAGGTGTTGAATGGGTAAGTAAAAAGCGGTTTTCGACTTTAAAAGTTGCACACCGACACTTGTTCTTGTGCAGTTTTGTTGCGTTTTAATTTCGGTTTGCTATTTTTTTATGATTCTTGTTGCATTTTCTTGTGTCAGAATGAGCAACTTTCCAAAAGAAAAATTACATTTGCACAGAAATCTATAATAAGGCAATGGCAGATAATTCGATTTTTTTAATAGACATTGATAAAATCTTGAAGGAAAAGGCTGGGAAGAAGGCGAAATACGTCCCTCCATTTTTGGTGTCATACCTGAAACGCATTGTTCATCAGGATGAAATTAACGGGTTCCTGACTGGTGTGAAAGACAAGGTAGGGGTTGACTTTTTGGCTGCCTGTATGGATTTTCTGGATGTGAAACTGGAAGTGGAAGGGCTGGAGAATCTGCCCAAAGAAGGCTTGTGTACATTTGTGTCCAATCATCCGCTAGGCGGACAAGACGGGGTAGCCCTAGGATATGTGTTGGGGAAGCATTATGACGGGCGCATCAAGTATCTGGTAAACGACCTGTTGATGAACCTCCACGGGCTGGCTCCCTTGTGTATCCCAATTAACAAGACGGGGTCCCAATCGCGCGATTTCCCCCGCATGGTAGAAGCCGGATTCCGTTCGGATAGTCACATCATCATGTTTCCAGCCGGAATCTGTTCGCGCCGCCGGAATGGAGTGATTCAGGACTTGGATTGGAAAAAGGCGTTTGTAACTAAGAGCGTGGAAACCCAACGGGATGTGGTGCCCATTCATTTTGAAGGAAGAAACTCGAATTTCTTCTATAATCTGGCGAATATCTGTAAGTTCTTGGGGATACGCTTTAATATCGCGATGCTGTATTTGGCGGATGAAATGTTCAAGAACCGGCATAAGACCTTCAAGGTCACGATAGGAAAACCGATTCCTTGGCAGACCTTCAATAAGTCGAAGACACCTGCCGAATGGGCGGCATACGTACGGGACTTGGTATATAAATTGTAATCATTACACAAAAACATATATGAAAGAGATTATTGCACCGGTTGACCGGGAATTGCTGAAGTCGGAACTGACCCCTGATAAGCGGTTAAGATCGACGAACAAGAGCAACAACGAAATTTACATTGTAAATTGGAAGAACGCGCCGAACACATTGCAGGAAATCGGGCGTTTGCGTGAAATTGCTTTCCGTGCGGCAGGGGGAGGCACGGGAGAGCCCGTCGACCTGGACGAATATGACTTGATGGAAAATCCATACCAGCAACTGATTGTATGGAATCCCGAAGCTGAGGAGATTTTGGGAGGATACCGCTATTTGCTGGGTAATGAAGTGGAATTTGATGAACACGGACATCCGATACTTGCCACTGCCCACATGTTCAATTTCTCGGAAAAGTTCCTGAAAGAATACCTTCCTACCACTATCGAACTGGGACGTTCGTTCGTGACCCTCGAATACCAGTCGACACGGGCAGGCTCGAAAGGCTTGTTTGCCCTCGATAACTTATGGGACGGACTGGGTGCGCTCACGGTGGTGAAGCCGAACGTAAAATACCTCTTCGGCAAAATGACGATGTATCCCAACTACAGCCGTTTCGGACGCGATATGATTCTGTATTTCCTAAAAAAGCATTTCACGGATAAAGATAACCTGATTACGCCCATGGAACCGTTGAAAATAGAAACGGACGAGGCGGTATTGAAGGAAATCTTCTGCTACGATACATTCAAAGAAGACTATCGGGTACTGAACCGCGAGGTGCGCAAATTAGGTTATAACATCCCGCCATTGGTCAACGCTTACATGAGCCTCTCGCCTACGATGCGTATGTTCGGCACCGCTATCAACGATGGATTCGGCATGGTGGAGGAAACCGGCATCCTGATTGCGGTAGACGAGATATTAGAGGAAAAGCGTGTACGCCACATCGAATCTTACCTTCGCGAGCACCCCGAAGCATTGCAATTAACATCGGGAGCCAATCCGGTTGTATCCAAAGATACGGAGAAAGCCTGATAAATAACAGAGAAAGAAAGTGAGCCACCGCCCGCAAGCGGTGGTTTTTTTGTGCCTAACCCAATATCCAGTCCTCCCCTTCTCAGTCCTGCATAAATCCCACTAGGGTAGGACTGCAATCTTACCCGTATAAAATTGCAATCCTACCTATATGAAACAGCAATCCTACCCTAATGAGTTTGGCAATGCTATTTCTTTCGTCTTTTTTCAAAGCGTATTACATCTTCCGGCTTATTTTTATAAGAGATAAATCTGAAAGAATAAAGTCCATACTAAAGAAAATATAATAAGATTTGCCTTGTTTCAAGGCATTTTATATTTTTGTACTAAAATGATAATCACATAAAAAATGAACAAAACATATACATCAGCAAAACCATTTGTAAAGTGGGTAGGCGGGAAAACGCAACTTTTGGAAGACATCAAGCGTGCTTTGCCAACAGATTTCTCACAAAAGAAGGATATTATCTATGTGGAACCTTTTGTGGGAGGTGGTGCTGTGTTATTTTGGATATTACAGCAATTCCCCAATATTAAAAAGGCTATAATCAATGATATAAATCCCCATTTAATTACTACATATCGGGTTATTAAGGAATATCCTAATAAACTTATCGAACTATTGAAGTCTTTTCAAAGTGAATATATACCTTTAAATGAGGAAGAAAGGAAAAACTTCTATTTGAACAGGCGTGATATATACAACTCCTTTTCTTTGTCGGATATAGAAACTGCTGCATTATTCATTTTCTTGAATAGAACGTGTTTTAATGGCTTGTATAGAGTAAATTCCAAAGGAAAATTCAATGTCCCTCACGGAAGATATGCCAATCCTAAAATCTGCGATGAAGAAACTATTTGGGCTGATTCTCAGGTTTTACAAAATGTCGAAATATTATGTGGCGATTTTGCAGAGACGATAGCTTATGCTGCACCAAATGCATTGTTTTATTTCGATCCTCCATATAAGCCATTGAGCAAGACTTCTTCCTTTAACTCGTATGCGAAAGAGGAATTTGACGACGACGAACAAATAAGATTACGTGATTTTTGCCACCAAATATCAGCCCATAAAGCCAATTTCATTTTGAGCAATTCGGATGTAAAAGGCAAAGATGAAAATGATAATTTCTTTGATGAAATATATCATGCTTATAATATTCGAAGAGTAATGGCAACACGAATGGTCAATGCTAACCCGGATAAAAGAGGTAAGTTGTCAGAACTAATGATTTCTAATATCAATGTAAGTTATAGATGAGAAGTTATGAAAAGAGATTTTAATAACTGGCTTGCGCAATTTCGCACAAGTATTGCTAATTATCAATATTACACAGACTTTGATAAAGTCTTTGCTAATGTTGATGCCATTAAGGTAGAACTGAATATAATGAATTCCCTCATTGGCAGTAAGAATATCGAAGAAGAGTTTGATAAATTATTGACTACATATCCCAATATCTTGAAATGTATTCCTATCTTGATCGCCAAACGTGAGATGGATATTGAGACAATTGATGAAGAAGGCAGTTTCTGTTACAATTTCAAGAAAATGAATTATAGCATAGAGCAATACAAGACATTTATGCGCAAAACAGGCATATTTAACTTGCTTGAAAATCGCATCATAGGAAGTCTTGTTGATTATGTTACCGGTGTAGAAACAGGTCTTGACTCCAACGGAAGGAAAAACAGGGGCGGTCATTTGATGGAAAATCTTGTCGAGTCTTTTATCCAGAAAGCTGGCTTTGAAAAAGACACTACATACTTTAAAGAAATGTACATTCACGATATTGAAGAAAAATGGGATATTGACTTATCCGCCATATCCAATCAGGGGAAAGCTGAAAAACGATTCGATTTTGTTATAAAAACTCCTTCAATGATATATGGCATAGAAACAAATTTTTATGGAAGTAACGGTTCCAAGTTGAATGAAACGGCAAGAAGCTATAAAACCATTACATTGGAAACAAGAGACCTTGCAGATTTTACTTTTGTTTGGTTTACTGATGGACAAGGCTGGAATAGTGCCCGGCATAATTTGGAAGAGACTTTTGATGTATTGGAACATATCTACAATATCAATGACATGGAGAATGGAATTATCAGTAAAATAATGAAATAAATAATGGCAATGAAAAATATATATCAACATAGCATTAATTTAGAGAAAATCCGTATTGATAATGCAGATAAAGCAACTTTTGCGCAAAAACTCATCAATCTGCCTTATCGTGGATATGAGGTAGAAGAACTCTCTGATGGACGTAAGATTGTTATAACAAAACCTGGTGGTAAAACTGTATATGGGAGGCCTAAAAAGGAGGATTTTTTAGTCTTCATATATGATCCGAATAACGAGAATCTTTGGCAGATATCACACCAGCAAATTTTAAACGATATTCAAGGTAAGGTTCAAGAAAATAAGGCTGAAGCAAAGAAATTTTTGCTTTTAATGGAAAGAACTTATAATGGAGAAGAACCTGCTAATTTTATAAATGATATACGTGCATTACATTTTTCATCTGGTGAATCTCCCGAAGCTTTAATAAAAGCATATAAATGGATTTGGGGACAGGAGGATGTCAATTACCCCAATGGTGAAGGACGGTTAATGTCGTGGAAAACTTATCAAGAAATTATATCTTCTTTATGATTGTCCCTTATTTCCGTTCCCCCGACCGCACCTTCACCCTCCTCCACGGCGATTGCATCGAACTGTTGAAGCAATTCAGTTTCAAGTTCGACATGATATTTGCTGACCCGCCTTATTTCCTAAGTAATGGCGGAATAAGCGTGCAGAGCGGGAAAGTCGTATGCGTGGATAAAGGTGAATGGGACAAGGGCGGAACGCCGGAATACGTGGATTCGTTCAACAGGGCGTGGATAAAGGAATGTCGTGAGAAACTGAAAGATAACGGGACAATCTGGATTAGCGGGACCTACCACAATATTTTTTCCATTGCCAATATATTGACAGAATTGGGCTTCAAGATCTTGAATGTCGTAACATGGGCAAAGACCAATCCGCCGCCCAATATTTCCTGCCGTTATTTTACCTATTCCACGGAGTTCATCATTTGGGCACGGAAATCACCTAAAGTCCCTCATTGCTATAATTATGAAGTGATGAAGCAAATCAATGAAGATAAACAGATGACGGACGTTTGGCAACTGCCTGCCATTGCCCGATGGGAAAAATCATGCGGAAAACATCCCACACAGAAACCATTGTCTGTGTTGTCTCGCATTGTTTTGGCATCAACCCACAGCGGTGCGTGGATTCTTGACCCATTCACCGGAAGCAGTACCACAGGCATTGCAGCCAACTTATTGGGCAGACGTTTCTTGGGAATTGACAAAGAAGAAGAATATCTCATCCTTAGCCAAAACCGCAAGAAAGAGATAGAGCAAATATCAAACTTCACTCTTTTTCGCAAGAAGATTAAAGATATTGCACTTTTGGACAGGAAAAGACTGCTTTCAGTGAAAGAAGAAAATACTTTCAGTTATGATTTGCCATTTTGATAAGCGTTTTCATCTGATACGTTTCTTCAGGTAAATAACGGAGCAGACGATTAGCGAGTCTCTTTAAAAATAAATTGAGGAGAGAGTAGAAATGAAATTTTCATGTTTTCATCTCCAAAATGGGAAACGGATTGCCTTCGCTATCAAGTTCGTTGCGTTTGAATACCTTGAATCCCATTTGCTCGTAAAATTTTAGGGCATCGGGGTTCTGCTCATTGACATCCACGTATTCCACATCCAATTCACGAAACGCACGTAGCACCAACTCTTTACCCAACCCTTTTCGGAAATAATCAGGATGAAGGAAAAGCATTTCTATCTTATGCTCCTGTACGCCCATAAAACCTACGGACAACAAACCGTCTTGCACAACCCATAACGTTTCAATCTGCCGCAAGGCTTCCTCCGCTTGTGGAGTCAAAACACGGATATCTTCTTCGGTCAGGAAATGATGACTAGCTCGAACGGATGCTTGCCAAACGTCCAGCAAACGGCTGATTAACTCAGTATCCCTATTGTCTTTTTCAATTGAAATAATGCGTATCATGATTCTTGTCAAGTTTCTTTTATTCAGGTAATTTTTATTGATTACGAGACAAAAATAAGAAAAACGGAAGAAATACGAATGGCATGATAAACATTAATCTTACGACTAAGTATAAATAAGTTTAAAGCCTTGGCGGAATCCGTTTTAACATGTCAGATTTTGTGTAACTTCGCAACGATTTTAAGTCTATAAGAAATGAATGTAAAGAGAAGTAAAGGAGAGTGGGTGCGCCGCTACGTTAGTTTTATTGTAATTCTTTTTATAATTGCTTTTGGAACTTCGTTATCTATCCGTGCCAATCTTGGCTCGTCTCCCATATCTGCCCCACCTTATATCCTATCGCTGATTCCGGGCATGAAGCTCACAATGGGGCAACTCACCATTTGCATGCACGTGTTTTTCATCTTGATTCAGATATTATTGTTGCGCAAGGATTTCGAGAAACGCCAGTATGCGCAGATTTTGGTATCCTTCCTTTTCGGTTTCTATACCGACCTGACTATGTGGATGACCGGATTCCTGCAAGTCCCGTTCGACATGAATCCGATGATAGGCTATCCGTTAAGACTTATCGAATTGCTTATCGGAGGAGCTATCTTGGCATTCGGCATCGCTTGCGAGGTGCGTTGCGATTCATTAATGTTAGCGGGCGAAGGGCTTCCATTAGCTATCTCCAAGTTCCTGAAAAAGGATTTCGGGAAGGTGAAGATTTGTTCCGATACGTCTTTGGTATGCATCGGCACGGTGTTCATGCTTATTTACTTCGGCGGATGGAGCTGGAAGTTGGTAGGTGTGGGTACCTTGATTTCCATGTTCTATGTCGGCATGATGGTTCGTGTATTCGCACCGCATATCGTATGGCTCGACAAGATATTCATTTCCAAAGGCGAACGCACTACTTCCAAAGAGACAAACGTCTCCAATGAATGGGAAGGAAACCGTATTATTACCATTGCCCGTATGTATGGAAGCGGAGGAAATGCCATAGGCGAAGCCGTAGCGCACAAATTAGGATGCCCGTGCTATAGCCGCCAGATTATCGACCAGACCGCCCTGCAAATGGGATATTCCACGGAGTTTGTAGCCGAGAATGAACAAAACATCTCTACCGCCCGCTTATGGGAACTGATATTCTCCGATAGCGGTATTCCGGCTTCCCTAAATCCTTCGAAAGAAGATGCAATTTACGTTAACCAAAGCCGTACCATCCGCGGATTGGCTCACAACGGTCCGTGTGTTATTATCGGCAGGTTAGGCAATTGGATTCTCCGAGACAATCCACACGTGTTTCGGGTATTTATCCGTTCGGGCTTGGATTTTGCCATTCATCAAGTGACCAAAAGATTTCATATATCGCCGGAAGATGCAGCAAAGAAAATCGAACGTGTGAATACCGGACGCGCCAACCATTACTGGCATTATACCGGAAAGCAATGGACAGACATCAACGGATATGATTTGGTTATCAATACCGATTATACAGGTATCGATGGAGCCGTAGACCTGATTCTGCGTGCAGCTAAGAATATGAAATGAGCATCATACCGCCGGAAGGCTATTCCCGTTTATCTTCCGATACAAATCCAAGGCATAAACATCGGTCATGCCCGAAATGTAATCCAGTACCGCTTGTATTTTGCCGTAGAGGGTAGGTGCTTGCATGTCGTATTGATGCGACACACGGTTTATCAGGAGTTGGGAATAGGCTTTATGCGGATAGCGCACGGCTTCTATCATCAGGTCGACCAAGGTGGTAATGACCTGATAACCTGCCAATTCGATGTCGAGCACGTCCTTAGCGCAATAGATTTTGGCGAATGCCGTTTCCGAGCATTTCTTGTAAGCATCTCTTACGGGCGGGGCGATTTGCTTGATGAGCGGTCCTTGGAACGTGCCCGAAAGGATTTCTTCTTCGTGTTCCACAAAGGTTTCTACGCAGGCTTTCGTGAGTACGCCGATGGCGGAAGAGCGCAGGTAGGCGATTTGCTCGTTGGTATCGGTCACTAATTGGCAAATCTTGTGGATGCGCTTCAGGCGTTCTTCGGTGAAGAAATGCGAATAGAGTTCCTTAGTCTCTTGCGAAGTCAGGATTTTCAACTTATGCGCGTCTTCGATGTCCATCATCTGATAGCAGATGTCATCGGCGGCTTCTACTAAGTAGACTAACGGATGTCGAGCGTAGCGTACTGGTTCTCCCTCCTCGCTTAACCGGGTGATGCCTAATTCGTTAGCTATCCGCTCATAGTCTTCTTGCTCACTTAAGAAGAAGCCGAACTTCTGTTTGTTTCCGGCTAATTGGGACGAGAAGGGGTATTTCACGATAGAAGCCAACGTAGAATAAGTAAGCACAAAGCCTCCCGGACGCCTGCCTCGGAACTGGTGAGTCAAGAGGCGGAACGCATTGGCATTGCCTTCGAAGTGGGTTAAGTCTTCCCATTCGGCTGGAGCAACCAAAGGTTTCAATGCCAGCCCTTTGCCTTCCGAGAAATAGGTGCCGATGGCTTTCTCGCCCGAATGCCCAAAAGGAGGATTTCCCATATCGTGTGCCAGGCAAGCCGCAGACACGATAGCACCGATTTCAAGCAAATGGGAATCTGATAATTCGGGATGTTTTTGCAAGAGAAGCCGTGCGGCATCGTTGCCCAAAGAGCGTCCTACGCATGACACTTCCAAGCTATGCGTCAAGCGGTTGTGCACGAAAATGCTTCCCGGAAGGGGAAACACTTGCGTTTTGTTTTGAAGACGCCGGAAAGGGGAAGAGAATATCAGGCGGTCGTAATCGCGTTGGAATTCCGTCCGGTCTTCTTTCCGTATTTCGTGTAACGCTTCCAGTCCGAAGCGTTTATTTGATATCAGTTGGCTCCAGTTCATCATCATTTTTCTTATGCTCAAGTAAAAGTGAGTATGCAAATGTATAAAAGTTTCGATAAAAAATGGTAAACGTATGCATAAATCCTACGAAATATGTATTTTCGCAGATAATTTAATGTGATTAATGTGAAGCTTTGATAAGGAAACGCAGATTAGCGCAGATTTACGCAGATATTTTAATTTTATCAAAGCGATTCATGAAAGTGAAAATAATAATTTGCGTAAATCTGCGCTAATCTGCGTTTCCTTGAAATAAAAAACAAGATTTACGATGAAAGTACAGATTATCAATAAGTCGAAGCACGCGCTTCCGAGTTATGCCACTTCTTATTCGGCTGGAATGGACTTGCGGGCTAACCTGAACGAACCGATTGTATTAAAGCCTTTGCAACGTTGCCTGGTCCCTACGGGCTTATATATCGCTTTGCCCGAAGGATATGAGGCACAGATACGTCCGCGTAGCGGATTGGCGTTGAAGAAAGGAATCACTTTGCTGAATACCCCCGGCACAATTGATGCTGACTATCGGGGCGAAATCGGGGTAATCATGGTCAACCTCTCTACCGAAGACTTTACGATAGAGGATGGAGAGCGTATCGCCCAAATGGTCATCGCCCGTTATGAGCAGGCGGAATGGCAGGAAGTGGAAGTATTAGACGAAACCGAACGCGGAGCAGGCGGATTCGGACATACGGGAACGAAATGAGTGAAATAAATGAAGAAACTAATTTATATCGTATCGGTGGGTGTGCTGATGACACTTGTGGCATGCGGAACAACCGGAAGGCAGGCGGGGAAAAAGCAGAAGGGAGAAACGGAACAGGTCTCTTTAAGCTTCGAGCAACGCCGGAAGTTTGATTATTACTTCTTAGAAGCCGTGCGGATGAAAGAACAAGGGAAATACGATGCCGCATACGAACTCTATACACATTGCCTGGATATCAATCCGATGTCAGGAGCGGCTTTGTACGAGATTTCCCAGTTCTACATGTACTTGGGACAGGAGGAGAAAGGCGAGGAAGCCTTGAAGCAAGCCATCCGTTCAGATGAGTCCAATTTCTGGTATAAGCAGACCTTAGCCGCCTTCTATGAACAAAAGCGGAATGTCCCGAAAGCCATATCCGTTTACGAGAATATGGCGGAGCAATTCCCTTCGCGTCTGGAGCCTTTGATGTCGTTAGTTGACTTGTATAGCCGGACCAAAAGCTATCAAAATGTAGTCAATGCCTTGAACCGCTTGGAGGAGTTGGATGGGAAGTCAGAGCAAATCAGTATGGAAAAGTTCCGCATGTATCTGCTCATGGGTAAGCAGGATAGTGCCTTTATCGAGATAGAAAACCTCTCGAAAGAATATCCTTACGATTTACGTTATCAGACTATCTTGGGCGATGTTTATTTGAATAACGAGAAGTATCAAGAAGCGTTGGATATTTACCGGCATATATTAAAGGAAGAACCGAATTATGCTCCGGCGGTGCTTTCCATGGCTTCGTATTACCAAAAGACGGGTCAGGACAGCCTGTACCAGCTTCAGCTGGATACGATATTAATGAACGACAATGTCCCCTCGGACACGAAGATGGAACTGATGCGCCAGAACATCCTGCAATCGGAACAAACCACGAAGGATAGCACGCAAATCGTGGCATTGTTCCAACGCATCTTGGCTCGTCCCCAACAAAATGCCGATTTGGCGATGCTTTGCGCCCAATACATGATTACCAAGAACATGAAGAAGGAATCCATTCCGGTATTAGAGCAAGTGCTTTCATTAGACCCGGAGAACAAGCCTGCCCGCTTGCAATTATTGAGCTATGCCATACAGGACAATGATTTAGATGAAGTGATACGGATTGCCACCTCTGCCTTAGAGTATCATCCGGACGCATTGGAGTTTTATTATTATCAGGGCATCGCTTATTATCAGCAAGAGAAGCTGGACGAGGCGTTGGATGTATTCACGCGTGGCGTAAGGCAAATCAATGAGAAGAGCGACAAGCAAATCGCTTCCGACTTTTATGCGATATTGGGAGACATTTATCACCAAAAAGGGAGGTCGGAAGAATCTTACGCGGCATATGATTCTTCGTTGGTATATAATCCCGACAACATCGGAACATTGAATAATTATGCGTATTTCCTTTCCGTAGATAAGAAACATTTGGATAAGGCGGAAGAGATGAGTTACCGCACGGTGAAGGCGGAACCGGATAATGAAACCTATCTGGACACGTATGCTTGGATTCTTTTTGAGAAGGGACGTTATACCGAAGCCCGTATTTATATTGAGCAGGCATTGCGCAACGGCGGAGAGAAGAGCCGGGTCATCGTAGAGCATTGCGGAGATATTTATTACATGTTAGGCGAGAAAGAGAAAGCATTGGAATACTGGAAGAAAGCCGATGCGATAAAAGAGACAGAAGAAGGCGAGACACCTCCTACGGAAGAGGAAATCAAACGCTTGAAACAGAAGATTAAGTTGAAAAAGTATATTGAATGATTATTAAAAACAAACGCAGAGACACAAAAGCGCAGAGGAATAATTATAAGCAGAACAAAGAAGTTAGAAGGAGTTATGCTTTCGGCAAGAGTTAAAAGACAATAGTCTTGCGATATTAGATTCTAAACTCATTAAAATAAAAGTTTTGCGTTTTTGCGTCTCTGCGTTTGAAAAGTAAAAACGATGAAATACGTATACATTATAATTATAGCGGTTCTTTTAGCTTCGTGTTCTTCCTCACGGAAGGCGGCTAAGGCACCGATGATTGGAGGATTGACGGGAGAAGCCTATATAGAGAAGGTAATCGAACTGGCTCCCGCTTGGCAAAGCCTGAGTGGGAAAGTTGCTTTAGACTTATCATTGGGCGAAGGAAAACATGCCGAAGTAAACGCTACCTTACGCTTGAAGCGGGGTGAATCCATTCAATTATCCGTGGCTCCCTTCTTGGGCATCGAAGTAGCACGGCTGGAGATCTCTCCTGAAGGATTGTTGGCACTCGACCGCTTGAACAAGCGTTATGTACAGGTCTCGTTTGAGGAGATAAACCGATGGGCACGTACGGACTTGAGTTTTGCGGTGCTTCAGTCTTTGTTCTTAAACGAATTGTTTGTGCCGGGCAAGACACAAGTGGACAGGGACGATGCAAGTGATTTCCGTCTTTCGTTAGCCGAAGGGCGTGCGATATTAGAAGCAAAAGGAGAGCATCAACTCACCTACCGCTTCTTTACTTCTACCGAACAAGGTTGGCTGGAGGAAAGCCGGATAGGAGTATCGGGTACTCCGTATGCCTTGCAATGGAAATACGGTGCGTTCAGAAAAGTAGAACAACGCTTTTTCCCAGAGCAGATGAAGCTTTCCATTGAAGGGACGGGCAAGCCTTTGGCATTGGGTATGGATTTCTCGCGGTTAAGTGTGGGAGGAGACTGGAAAACCCGCACGGAGATACCGGCTAAATATACGCGTGTAAGTATAGAAGAACTGTTAAAGATATTGCAGAACGGATGAAACGGATGATAGGCATAGTGTTGATAGGGCTGGTTTCCATTTCGCTTTGCGCGCAAAGCACGAAGAAGATTCGGGAACTGGAGAAGCAACATGCTGCCTTGCAGAAGCAAATCTCCGATTCAGAGACCTTGCTTCAGTCCACCAAGAAGGATGTAAAGAGCCAACTGGATAACTTAGCGGTCTTGTTGGGACAGATTGCGGACCGGAAGCAATATATCGAGACAATAGAGAAGGACGTACAGGTCATCCAAAATGAAATAGACCGCTTGAAGACAGATTTGAAGACATTGGAGCGTGAACTCGCCGACAAGAAAAAGAAATACGAAAAGTCGGTGATGTATATGTACAAGAACAAGTCTATTCAAGAGAAACTGATGTTTGTCTTCTCGGCAGATAACCTGAGCCAGATGTACCGCCGAATGCGTTATGTGCGCGAGTATGCCGATTACCAGCGGAGGCAAGGAAAAGAAGTGCAACGCAAGCAAAGGGAAGTGTCGGATAAGCAAAAAACATTGCTTGCCAGCCGGGATGCGAAAGCGGATATGCTGAAACAGGGAGAAGCCGAAAAGCTGAAATTGGAAGAACAGGAAAAGGAACGGAAGGCTTTGCTTTCCGCCTTGCAAAAGAAACAAGGGGCAATCCAACGGGAAATCAAGGAGAAACGCCGTTCAGCCAACCGCCTGAATGCGGAGATAGACCGCCTGATTGAAATCGAAATAGAAGCTACACGCAAACGGAAAGAAGCCGAAGCGCGCCGGAAAGCGGAGGCAGAACGGAAGCGGAAAGAAGCGCAAAAGGAAACAATCGCGGAGAGTAAGAAAGCGGCAATCCCTGAATCGAAAGTTGAAGTCTATAAAGTGGATAATGAAGACTTGCGTCTCTCGAATGTCTTCGAGAAAAACAAAGGCAGGCTTCCGATGCCGATTACAGGGGCATACGCCATTGTGGGGCATTACGGTAAATACCAAGTAAAAGGCTTGCGCAATGTCCGCTTGGATAACAAAGGTATAGATGTCAAAGGAAAAGAAGGCGCACAAGCCCGTGTCATCTTCGACGGGGAAGTGTCTGCTATCTTCCAATACAACGGCTTGTCGAATGTATTGGTGCGTCATGGGAATTATATTTCGGTCTATTGCAATCTGAGTTCGGTACAGGTAAAGAAAGGAAGCGTTCTGAAAACCAAAGACATCATCGGGCAGATACATACTGATACGAACGGCAATACCGTCCTTCATTTCCAGCTTCGGAAAGAAACCGCCAAGCTGAACCCGGAAATATGGTTGGCTAAATAAATTCTTGATTTATATTTGATGACAAAAACAAAAGTTCCAAAACATAAATGGCATGTGAAATGATTACTATCCAATCATTAGCACATGCCATTCTGTATTCTAGAGGATTATTCTAAAGAATTATTCTACTTCGTTATAATCAAGCACATTTTTACGGTTAGCCAAAATGCGGTCATACTCTTCCTTCGAACCTACAATAACTTTGTCAAACTCGCGCTGTCCGGTACCTGCAGGAATCAAGTGACCACAAATCACATTTTCCTTCATACCTTCCAAACGGTCTACCTTTCCATTGATAGCAGCTTCATTAAGAACTTTCGTAGTTTCCTGGAATGATGCAGCCGACATAAAGCTAGAAGTCTGCAATGCAGCACGAGTAATACCTTGAAGAATCTGAGTCGAAGTCGCAGGAACAGCATCACGCACTTCTACCAACTTCAAGTCACGACGTTTCAACATACTATTTTCATCACGCAACTTACGGGCTGTTACAATCTGACCCGGCTGGAGGTTTTGAGAATCACCTGCATCAACTACCACTTTCTTACCCCAGATACGATCGTTCTCTTCATTAAATTCCAAACGGTCTACCACTTGCTGTTCCAAGAAACGTGTATCACCCGGCTCGTTAATCTGTACCTTACGCATCATCTGACGTACGATAATCTCGAAATGCTTATCATTAATCTTCACACCTTGCAGACGGTATACGTCTTGGATTTCATTAACGATATATTCCTGTACTGCCGTAGGACCTTTAATTGCCAAAATATCAGCAGGAGTAATAGCACCATCAGACAATGGAGTACCTGCACGCACATAGTCGTTCTCCTGTACCAGAATCTGCTTAGACAAAGCGACAAGGTATTTCTTCACATCGCCAGTCTTCGAAGTCACGATAATTTCACGGTTACCACGCTTAATCTTGCCCATTGTAACCTCACCATCGATTTCAGAAACGACAGCAGGGTTAGACGGATTACGAGCCTCAAACAATTCCGTAACACGAGGAAGACCACCGGTAATATCACCCGCCTTACCTACTGCACGAGGTATTTTCACTAAGATATCACCCGCTTTCACGGTCTGCTTATCTTCTACCACCACGTGTCCACCTACCGGCAAATTGTAAGTACGGATTTCATTACCGTTCTCATCAAGAACATGTAATGACGGAATCTTGTTCTTATCTTTCGACTCAGTGATAATAATCTCACGCAAACCGGTAGCTTCATCTGATTCAACCTTATAAGTCACATTCTCAATAACAGATTCAAACGCAACTCTACCGCTAGCTTCTGTTACAATAACAGCATTAAACGGATCCCATTTGGCAATCAGTTTGCCTTTCTCTACTACTTCACCATCCGATGCATACAATTTCGAACCGTAAGGTACATTATGGGTAGACAATACAATACCTGTATTAACATCAATGAAACGTACTTCTGCCAAACGGCCTACTACAATCTTCACCGGTTCGCCTGTCTCTTCCACCGCATCTACGGTACGAAGTTCCTCAAATTCCAAACGTGCATCATTCTTCGCCGTAATACTTGCATTAGCCGCCATATTACCGGCAATACCACCGGCGTGGAATGTACGCAAAGTCAACTGAGTACCCGGTTCACCGATAGATTGTGCAGCAATAACTCCGACAGCTTCACCTTTCTGAACCATACGGCTGGTAGCCAGATTACGTCCGTAACACTTCGCACAAACACCTTTTTTCGATTCACAAGTCAATACCGAACGAATTTCAACACTTTCTATCGGAGAGTTCTCTATTTCTTCGGCAATGCTTTCAGTGATTTCCTCGCCCGATGCCACAATCAATTTACCCGTAGTAGGATGAATCACATCGTGTACCGATACACGTCCCAAGATACGTTCGTATAATGTAGCAATGACTTCATCATTATTCTTCAATGCCGTACAAACCAAACCACGCAATGTGCCACAGTCTTCTTCATTGATAATCACATCGTGCGAAACATCGACCAAACGACGGGTCAAGTATCCGGCATCGGCAGTCTTCAATGCAGTATCGGCAAGACCTTTACGAGCACCGTGGGTAGAGATAAAGTACTCTAACACCGAAAGACCTTCCTTAAAGTTAGAAAGAATCGGGTTTTCAATAATCTGCGCACCTTCAGCACCCGCCTTTTGCGGCTTCGCCATCAAACCACGCATACCGGACAACTGACGAATCTGTTCCTTAGAACCACGGGCTCCAGAATCCAACATCATAAATACAGAATTGAATCCTTGGTCATCGTTCTTAATGGTCTTATACAAAATGTCAGACAAATCACTATTGACATGTGTCCATGTATCAATAACCTGATTATAACGTTCGTTATCGGTAATGAAACCCATATTATAGTTCATCATGATTTGTTCCACTTCCTCATTACCACGTTTAACCAAGTCTTCTTTTTCTTTCGGAATGATAATATCACCTAAGTTAAATGACAGACCACCTTCAAACGCCTTTTGGTAACCCAAATTCTTAATACCATCCAAGAATTCGCAAGCACGTGCCACACCGACTTTCTTAATAACGTCGCTAATGATATCACGCAATGATTTCTTTGAAATAATCGTATTCAAGTAACCACATTCATCCGGCACCAATTCGTTAACGATGACACGTCCAACCGAAGTTTCCTTAATCATCTTCTTAACGATGTTACCGTTCTCGTCAAGGTCGTTTGCCACCACGCTAATTATAGCATGAATATCCACTTTCCCTTCATTGTAAGCAATC
The DNA here is from genome assembly GCF_002161765.1 of Bacteroides sp. An322. GTDB lineage: Bacteria > Bacteroidota > Bacteroidia > Bacteroidales > Bacteroidaceae > Phocaeicola > Phocaeicola merdavium. Next base: position 40,033 of record NZ_NFIN01000020.1, read on the forward strand.
ATCGCTTCTTCCGGTCCGTAGAAAATCAAGCCTTCACCTTTCGCCCCCTTACGGAGTTTAGTAATATAATAAAGTCCTAACACCATATCCTGTGCGGGCACGGTAATCGGCGCACCATTAGCAGGATTCAATATATTATGTGACTGAAGCATTAATAATTGAGCTTCCAATACTGCTTCATTACTCAAAGGCAAGTGAACCGCCATTTGGTCACCATCGAAGTCTGCATTAAACGCCGTACAAGCTAACGGATGCAACTGGATAGCCTTACCTTCAATCATCTTCGGCTGGAATGCCTGGATACCCAAACGGTGCAAGGTCGGCGCACGGTTCAGCAATACGGGATGACCTTTCATCACGTGTTCCAAAATATCCCAAATAACCGGCTCTTTACGGTCTACAATCTTCTTGGCAGATTTCACGGTCTTTACAATACCTCGTTCTATCAATTTTCGAATGATAAACGGCTTGTACAATTCAGCTGCCATCAATTTGGGGATACCGCATTCACCCATCTTCAATTCTGGACCGACAACAATAACTGAACGTGCTGAATAGTCGACACGTTTACCCAACAGATTCTGACGGAAACGTCCTTGTTTACCCTTCAAGCTATCCGACAAAGATTTAAGCGGACGATTGGCATCTGTTTTTACCGCACTTGACTTTCTTGAGTTATCAAACAAAGAATCAACCGCTTCTTGCAACATACGTTTCTCATTACGCAAAATTACTTCCGGTGCCTTGATTTCAATCAGCCGTTTCAAGCGATTGTTACGGATAATCACACGACGATACAAATCATTCAAGTCAGAAGTAGCAAAACGTCCACCATCCAATGGAACCAACGGACGGAGTTCTGGCGGAATAACCGGAACAATACGTACAATCATCCATTCCGGCTTATTGCGACCGCGTGATGCACGGAATGATTCCACGACCTGCAAACGTTTCAACGCTTCATTCTTACGTTGTTGTGAAGAATCATTATTTGCTTTATGGCGCAATTCATACGAAAGAGCATCCAAATCCAAACGAACCAACAAATCATAGATAGCTTCTGCACCCATTTTAGCTATGAACTTGTTCGGATCTGTATCTTCCAAATATTGGTTATCTTTCGGAAGTGTTTCTAAGATTTCCAAATACTCTTCTTCTGATAATAAATCATATTGATTTACGCCATCTTCTGCTTTTACTCCCGGCTGAATAATGATATAACGTTCATAATAAATAACGGCATCCAATTTTTTGGTAGGCAAACCCAGCAAATAACCAATCTTATTGGGCAAAGAACGGAAATACCAGATATGAGCAACAGGAACTACCAACTGAATATGTCCGCTACGTTCACGGCGCACCTTCTTTTCTGTAACCTCAACTCCACATCGGTCACACACAATGCCTTTATAACGGATACGTTTATATTTTCCGCAATGGCATTCATAGTCTTTTACCGGTCCGAAAATACGTTCACAAAACAATCCGTCACGTTCCGGCTTATAAGTACGGTAATTGATAGTTTCCGGCTTCAGCACTTCACCATACGAGTTTTCCAAGATTTCCTCAGGTGATGCTAATCCAATCGTAATTTTTGAAAAATTACTTTTTATCTTAGTATCTTTTCTAAAAGCCATACTTTCTTATTTTCAAAGTTTTTAAATTATTCCAATGTAATACTCAAGCAGAGACCTCTCAACTCATGCAACAATACGTTCAAAGATTCAGGAATGCCCGGAATAGGCATCGGCTCACCCTTCACAATAGCTTCGTATGCCTTCGAACGTCCGACAACATCATCCGACTTAATTGTCAATATTTCCTGAAGAACATGGGCTGCTCCAAATGCTTCTATAGCCCAAACCTCCATTTCTCCGAAACGCTGACCACCAAACTGAGCCTTACCACCAAGAGGCTGCTGAGTAATCAAAGAGTACGGACCGATAGAACGTGCATGCATCTTATCTTCAACCATGTGACCCAATTTCAACATATATGTCACACCTACCGTAGCAGGCTGGTCAAACTGTTCTCCTGTACCACCGTCATACAAATACGTTTTGCAATAACGGGGCAGACCTGCCTTATCAGTCCATTTATCCAAATCATTCAATGTAGCACCATCAAAAATCGGAGTAGCAAACTTCACTCCCAATTCTTTTCCGGCACGTCCAAGTACAGCTTCAAATATCTGACCGATGTTCATACGAGAAGGCACACCCAACGGATTCAAAACGATATCAACCGGAGTTCCGTCTGCCAAGAACGGCATATCTTCCTGACGCACTACACGGGATACAATACCCTTGTTTCCATGACGACCAGCCATCTTATCACCAACACCAATCTTACGTTTTTTCGCAATATAAACTTTCGCCATCTGAATAATACCAGAAGGAAGTTCATCGCCAATAGTCAAAGCAAATTTCTTCCGCTTCAATTCAGCATCCAATTCCTTGTATTTCTTCAGATAATTCATCACCAAATCACGAATCATCTCATTTTTATGAGCATCTGCAGTCCACTTGCTTAATTGAACTACTGTATAATCCAATGATTCTAAAGCGAATTTCGTAAATTTGGCGCCCTTCGCAATTACTTCAGTACCCAAATAATCTTTTACTCCTTGCGAAACCTTTTCCTCAGTTAATACCAATAATTTTTCTACAAGGATTTCTTTCAATGCTGCTGCCTTTTCTTCAAACTCTTCATTCAATTTCGGAAGAATCTGCTTATCGGCATTCTTTTCACTACGTGTCTTAATAACACGAGAATACAATTTCTTATCGATTACCACACCACGCAATGAAGGAGAAGCTTTCAATGAAGCGTCCTTTACATCACCTGCCTTATCTCCAAAGATAGCACGCAACAATTTTTCTTCCGGAGAAGGATCCGATTCACCCTTCGGAGTAATCTTACCTATCAAAATATCTCCTGGCTCAATACGTGCACCGATACGAACAATACCGTTCTCGTCCAAATCTTTAGTAGCTTCTTCGCTAACATTCGGGATATCAGATGTTAATTCTTCCATTCCACGCTTGGTTTCGCGGACTTCCAATATGTACTCATCCACATGCACAGAAGTCAAAATATCTTCACGAACCATGCGTTCATTCAATACAATCGCATCCTCGTAATTGTATCCCTTCCATGGCATATAAGCTACCAGCAAATTCTTACCCAAAGCCAATTCTCCATTAGCGGTAGAATAACCTTCAGTCAAAATATCGCCTTTCTTCACCCGTTGTCCTTTGCTGCAAATCGGACGCAAGTCGATTGTCATGCTTTGATTTGTTTTGCGGAATTTCGGAATACGGTATTCTTTCAATGCCGGCTCGAAACTTACAAATTCTTCTTCTTCAGTCCGGTCATATAATACACGAATTGTTGTAGCATCCACAAATTCAATCACACCATCTCCTTCAGCAGCAATTTGTGTGCGAGAATCTTCACACAATTGCTTTTCAATACCTGTACCTACAATCGGAGCTTCCGTTCTCAACAAAGGTACTGCCTGGCGCATCATGTTTGAACCCATCAATGCACGGTTCGCATCATCGTGTTCCAAGAACGGAATCAATGAAGCAGCAATAGATGCAATCTGCTGTGGAGAAACGTCCATTAATTCTACTTGGTCAGGAGTAACAACCGGATAATCCGCATCACGACGTGCTTTTACTTTGTCACGGATAAATGTACCGTCATCATTCAATGGCGCATTTCCTTGTGCAATAATCTTATCTTCTTCTTCCTCTGCCGACAGATATTCGATACCCTCTGGAGATAAATCCACTTTAGCGTCTTTCACCTTCCGATAAGGAGTTACAATAAAGCCTAAATCGTTAATCTTTGCATACACACACAAAGAAGATATCAAACCGATATTCGGACCTTCAGGAGTTTCAATCGGACACAAACGCCCATAGTGAGTATAGTGTACGTCACGCACCTCGAATCCGGCACGGTCACGCGACAAACCTCCAGGACCTAACGCTGACAAACGACGCTTATGCGTAATTTCCGCCAAGGGGTTCGTTTGGTCCATAAATTGTGACAACGCATTCGTACCGAAAAATGAGTTAATCACAGATGAAATGGTTTTCGCATTAATCAAATCAATCGGAGTAAACACTTCATTATCTCGTACATTCATTCGCTCACGAATCGTACGAGACATACGCGCCAAACCGATAGCAAACTGATTGGACAACTGTTCGCCTACTGTACGGACACGACGGTTACTCAAATGGTCGATATCATCCACATCAGCCTTCGAGTTTATCAATTCAATCAGATACTTGATAATCTCGATAATATCTTGCTTTGTCAACACCTTGACATCCATCGGTGTATCAAGATTCAATTTTTTGTTGATACGATAACGACCGACTTCGCCCAAATCGTAACGTTTTTCCGAGAAGAACAAGTTATTAATAACTTCACGTGCACTTGCATCATCAGCAGGATCCGCATTACGCAACTGGCGGTAAATATACAATACAGCTTCTTTTTCCGAATTGCTCGGGTCTTTCTGTAATGTATTAAATATAATAGAATAATCCGAAGCATTAGCTTCTTCATTATGAACAAGTATATTCTGAACTCCAGACTCTAGAATCAAGTCAATGTGTTCCGGTTCAATAATTGTCTCACGGTCTATAACCACTTCATTACGTTCGATAGAAACAACTTCACCGGTATCTTCATCTACAAAGTCTTCTGTCCATGTCTTTAAGACACGCGCTGCCAACTTACGTCCGATAATCTTTTTCAGATTAGCTTTGTTTACCTTTACATCCTCTGCCAAATTAAAGATTTCAAGAATATCTTTATCATTCTCAAATCCTACAGCACGCAACAAAGTAGTTACAGGCAATTTCTTCTTACGGTCAATATAAGCATACATGACATTATTAATGTCTGTAGCAAATTCAATCCACGAACCTTTGAACGGAATAATTCGAGCAGAATACAATTTTGTTCCGTTCGCATGAATACTTTGTCCGAAGAATACGCCTGGAGAACGGTGTAATTGAGAAACGACAACACGCTCTGCTCCATTAATAACAAAAGTACCTTTCGGAGTCATGTAAGGTATAGGCCCCAAGAACACATCCTGAATAACGGTATCAAAATCTTCATGATCAGGGTCTGTACAATAAAGCTTCAATTTAGCCTTCAATGGGACACTATAAGTCAAACCGCGTTCTAAACATTCATCAATAGAATAGTAAGGCGGGTCTATGTAATAATCAAGAAACTCTAATACAAAATTATTACGTGTATCCGCTATTGGAAAATTCTCAGCAAACACCTTATACAATCCGTCATTCTTACGGTTTTCAGGCGGTGTATTCAATTGCAAAAAGTCTTGAAATGACTTCAACTGCACTTCCAAAAAATCCGGATACTTCATCGGATTCTTAATAGAAGCAAAATTAATTCGTTGGTTATTTGTATTTGAAGACATCTGTATGGAGTTAATTTGTTAATTTCAGGAATAAAAACCTGTGTAGACGCAAAAAGGTTAAGAATCCTCTTTGAGGACTCTTAACCGGATTACCTGTTAAACAGGCCAATATTATTTAAGTTCGATTTCAGCTCCAGCTTCTTCCAGAGTTTTCTTCAAAGATTCAGCTTCATCTTTAGCCAAACCTTCTTTTACAGTGCTAGGAGCACCGTCTACCAAGTCTTTAGCTTCTTTCAAACCAAGTCCGCAAGCTTCTTTAACAGCCTTAACTACCTGCAATTTAGCAGCACCTGCGCTCTTCAAAACTACATCGAATGAAGTTTTTTCTTCAGCAGCAGCTGCACCAGCAGCAGCGGGACCAGCAGCAACAGCAACAGCTGCAGCAGCAGGTTCAATACCATATTCTTCTTTAAGGATAGTTGCAAGTTCATTAACTTCTTTTACTGTCAAGTTAACTAATTGTTCTGCAAAAGCTTTCAAATCTGCCATTTTTGTATGAAATTTAAATGTTTGTTACTAATTGAAAAATATTAAAGTTGTTATTCGGGACGTTCTGCAAGTGTCTGAAGAACCCCATGAATGGTGTTGCCACCTGATTGAAGAGCCGAAACAACATTCTTCGCCGGAGATTGCAACAATGCAATGATATCTGCGATAACCTCGTTCTTGCTCTTGATAGTTGCCAAAGCTTCGAGTTGTTCAGCACCGATATAGAATCCTTCTTCTGCGTATGCAGCCTTCAATGAAGGAACACCTTCTTTGTATTCTTTCAGCAATTTTGCAGGAGCGTTAGCAACCTCACTAAACATTACTGAAGTCGTACCCTTCAAAGAATCAAACAACGGTGAATAATCAACATCCAAGTTCAGCAAAGCCTTGTGAAGCAAAGAATTCTTCACAACAACCAACTTGATACCAGCTTTATAGCATTTTCTACGCAAATCGCTAGTAGCAGCTGCATCCATAGCAGTTGTATCTACCAAATAGAAATGTCCATATTGCTTTACGGTATCAGCCAACTGACCTATAATTACGCCTTTATCTTCCTTTCTCATGATTCCTCCTTAATTATTAGTTTTCATCTACAGATTTCGGGTCAATCTTAATACCCTTACTCATAGTACTTGAAAGATAAATGCTCTTAATATAAGTACCTTTAGCTGTTGCCGGTTTCAGTTTAATGATAGTTGCGATAAATTCTTTCGCATTCTCACGAATCTGATCAGGAGTAAAAGAAACTTTACCGATAGAAGTATGAACGATACCGCTCTTATCTACCTTAAAGTCAATCTTACCTTGCTTAACTTCCTTAACAGCTTTAGCTACATCCATAGTCACAGTTCCACTCTTTGGATTCGGCATCAAACCACGAGGACCGAGCACACGACCAAGAGCACCAATTTTACCCATAATAGACGGCATTGTGATGATTACATCCACATCTGTCCATCCACCTTTGATCTTTTCTATATATTCATCAAGACCAACATAGTCAGCACCTGCTTCTTTTGCAGCAGCTTCAGCATCCGGCGTACACAAAACAAGTACACGAACCTGCTTACCTGTTCCATGAGGCAGAGATACAACACCTCTTACCATCTGGTTAGCCTTACGAGGATCTACACCTAAACGTACGTCAATATCTAACGAAGCATCAAATTTAGTAAAAGTGATTTCCTTTACCAATTCAGAAGCTTCTTTCAGTGAGTATGCTTTCCCTGCTTCAATTTTCTCTGCAGCCAACTTTTGTTTTTTTGTCAGTTTACCCATTATCAATTGAAGTTAATTAGTTATTACCCGGGAAGTCACCTTTTACAGCGATACCCATACTTCTAGCTGTACCTGCTACCATTGTCATAGCAGCCTCAACAGTAAAACAGTTCAAGTCAACCAACTTATCCTGAGCAATCGTACGGATTTGATCCCAAGTCAACTCTGCAACTTTCTTACGATTCGGCTCAGCAGAACCACTCTTAATCTTCGCAGCCTCAAGCAACTGAATAGCTACAGGAGGAGTCTTAATCACGAAGTCAAAAGACTTGTCTGTGTAGTAGGTAATGATAACAGGCAATACTTTACCTGCCTTGTCCTGGGTTCTGGCGTTGAATTGCTTGCAAAACTCCATAATGTTAATACCCTTAGAACCTAAGGCAGGTCCAACGGGAGGAGATGGATTTGCAGCGCCTCCTTTAATCTGTAATTTGATTAGTCCAGCAACTTCTTTAGCCATTTCTTTAATTTTTAATATAAAAATAATTCAACGAAGGGAATAGCAGCACGTAACAGAATGCCTTTATTCCTTTTCCACATCCGTAAAGCCTAATTCAAGCGGAGTCTTCCGCCCGAATATCTTGACCATTACTTTCAATTTCCGTTTTTCCGCACTCACTTCTTCAATGACACCACTGAATCCGCTAAACGGTCCGACAGAAACTTTCACTGTTTCTCCTACAACGTAAGGCACATTTGCGTCCTCACTTACTTCCTGCAATTCGTCTACCGTACCCAATATACGATTAACCTCTGATTGTCTCAAAGGTACCGGATGATCCAAACCGCCCAAGAAACCGATTACGTTAGAAATGTTTCTCAACTGATGAGTAACTTCACCAACCAATGCAGCTTCCACTAAGACATAACCAGGAAGGTAACTTCTCTCCTTCACAATCTTTTTACCATTGCGAACCTGATACACCTTCTCGGTAGGGATCAACACCTGAGATACGTATTCGCCAAGGTCAGTATTCCGCATTTCTGCTTCGATATACTCTTTCACCTTGGTTTCCTTACCACTCACAGCACGAAGCACGTACCATTTTTTTTCAATCTCAGACATTCTCTAACTGTTTATTAGTGCGGATAGATAACATCTTCCATGATAAACTGGAAGGCAGAATCCATAAGAAAAACAACGAGTGCAATAAGCAGGGAAGCATATAAAACAACTACTGCACTACTAGAAAGTTCTTTACGAGTAGGCCACGATACTTTATGGACTAGTTCGTCATAAGATTCTTTACAATAATTCGTTATCTTTTTAAACATATTCGTATCAATTTAGCACGGGAAGAGAGGCTCGAACTCCCGACACTCGGTTTTGGAGACCGATGCTCTACCAACTGAGCTATTCCCGTAAAAATAGTTCCCGAAAACTAGTCCGGGAACTATATGATAAATGATTTAACTTGCTAATTAGTCAAGGATTTCAGTAATCTGACCAGCACCTACTGTACGTCCACCTTCGCGGATAGCGAAACGCAAACCTACGTTCAATGCAACCGGGTAAATCAATTCTACAGTGATAGTTACGTTATCACCCGGCATTACCATGTCTGTTCCTTCCGGCAAAGTGATTTCACCTGTACAGTCCATAGTACGCAGATAGAACTGAGGACGATAGTGGTTGTGGAACGGAGTGTGACGACCACCTTCTTCTTTCTTCAAGATATAAACCTCAGCTTTGAACTTAGAGTGAGCCTTAACCTGACCCGGGTGGCAAAGAATCATACCACGTTTGATTTCGTTCTTGTCGATACCACGGAGCAACAGACCTACGTTGTCACCAGCTTCGCCTTCGTCCAAAATTTTACGGAACATTTCAACACCAGTTACAACTGACTTCTTGTCTTCACCCAAACCAAGGATTTCAACTTCGTCACCTACTTTAACGCGGCCAGCTTCGATACGGCCAGTAGCAACAGTACCACGACCAGTGATTGAGAATACGTCTTCAACCGGCATCAAGAACGGTTTATCAATATCACGCGGAGGCAGAGGAATCCATGTATCAACAGCATCCATCAATTCCATTACCTTAGCTTCCCATTCTGGAACACCATTCAATGCACCCAATGCAGAACCACGGATAATCGGAGTATTGTCACCATCATAGTCATAGAATGACAACAATTCACGCATTTCCATTTCTACCAATTCCAGCATTTCTTCATCGTCAACCATATCGCACTTGTTCAAGAATACAACCAGACGCGGTACGTTTACCTGACGAGCCAACAGGATGTGTTCACGAGTTTGAGGCATCGGACCATCAGTTGCAGCAACTACGATGATAGCACCATCCATCTGAGCAGCACCAGTTACCATGTTCTTTACATAGTCGGCGTGTCCCGGACAGTCAACGTGTGCATAGTGACGGTTTGCAGTTTCATACTCAACGTGAGAAGTGTTGATAGTGATACCACGTTCCTTTTCTTCAGGAGCGTTATCGATAGAATCGAAAGAACGCAATTCAGAGAGACCTTTCTTTGCCAATACTGTAGTGATAGCAGCGGTCAAGGTTGTTTTTCCGTGGTCAACGTGACCAATCGTACCGATGTTTACATGCGGTTTCGAACGTTCAAATTTCTCTTTAGCCATAGCTTTACTTTTATTTATTTTGATTAATAATCAGCTTTTACATATTCACGAGCTGTTACCGGGACTTGAACCCGGGACCTCTTCCTTACCAAGGAAGTGCTCTACCGCTGAGCTATAACAGCAAAGAAGAAAAGAAAGAGAGCGGAAGACGGGACTCAAACCCGCGACCCTCAGCTTGGAAGGCTAATGCTCTATCGACTGAGCTACTTCCGCATGTCATCAAGTGGGCAAAGATGGATTCGAACCACCGAAGGCGTAAGCCAGCAGATTTACAGTCTGCCCCATTTGGCCACTCTGGTATTTGCCCAACTTTTCTTTTACTTCGAGCCTCTTGTCGGATTCGAACCAACGACCCCGAGATTACAAATCACGTGCTCTGGCCAACTGAGCTAAAGAGGCAAATTAAAACTTTGCAGCCACACCGCTTTCGTAGCTTAGCGGCTGCAAAGTTAGCTATATTTTTTGAATCACAAAACTTTTACCGTGTTTTTTTTATTTTCCTTGCAGTTTTTCTTTTGCTTTCAGCAATTGTTTCGACAAGGCTTCCATACAAACATCGATGGATTCTTCAAATGTATCACACACTTTTTCAGCGTAAAACTCGGTATTCAACGCCAATACGCGCACACCGGCTTCCTTATTCATAGCCGTTTCCGGTTTTACTACTTTTAATGACACCTCTACTTTCTTTATATTATCGCAAAATCTTTCTAACTTCTCTGCCTTCTTCTGGATAAAAGCTTCCAGTCTCTCAGATGCGTCGAAATGAATCGATTGAATTCTTACTTCCATAAAAACCTCCTTTTTTTACGCTCTTGGATGAGCTTGTTGATAAACTTTTTTTAATTCTTCGAAAGTCGTGTGCGTATAGATTTCAGTCGTAGTCAAGCTCTCGTGCCCCAACAGCTCCTTCACCGATTCCAGCTCCGCCCGATTATTCAGCATCGCCGTCGCAAAGGAATGCCTCAACACGTGAGGACTCCGCTTCTTCAACGTAACTACTTTCGACAAATTTTGTCTCACCAATAAATATACCATACTCGGATACATCGCCTTTCCTTCCTTCCGGATAAAAAACGCTTCGCATCCCGCCTGGCAATATTCATTTCTTGCAGAAAGATAAAGATGCAAGATATTCCTCAATTCCTCGCCAAAAGGAATCACACGTTGCTTATTCCTCTTTCCTGTCACCTTAATGGTGCCCGCCGAGAAGTCCACATCCGCGTCTTTCAAGCCTATCAGTTCCGAGAGACGGATGCCGGTTTCGTAAAAAACAGCTATAATTGCCTTATTCCGGATGCTTTCAAAATCGTTTCCGCATTCAGCGTCAAGCAATCTGTCCATATCGGCTTCTTTCACGAACACAGGCAACGGTTTCTTCTTCTTTGGCCCCAGCACCTTTCGGGCAGGGTCCTCCGAAACCACCTTTTCCCGCAACAGATAACGATAAAAAGAGCGCAGCGAACTCAGTTTCCGGTTTACCGAAGAAGCGGCATAGCCTTCATCCATCAATGAGACGACCCATCCCCGAATGATATCCGCGTCAACCGTAACAAAGTCCAATGTTTCATCCATCGCCTTAAAGTATGCCTCAAAGCCCGAAAGGTCGATTCCGTAACTGACTACCGTCTTCTCGGAATAGTTCTTTTCGAACCGAAGATACCTCAAGAAAGATTCTTTCAACATAAAAATATCGCCTTTATCATTTACAGCAACGAATTTATGAAAAAGAATTCAATAATTCAAAGAATTTCGCGGAAATTATTCTTCTACTTGATGCATTTTTTGAACGTAGATAGCACGTTCCATCTTCAATCTCTTCAAAACAGACGGTTTGTCATACTGTTGTCTGCGTCTCAATTCTTTTACAACACCTGTTTTTTCAAATTTTCTTTTGAATTTCTTCAGCGCTTTTTCAATGTTTTCGCCTTCTTTTACTGGTACGATAATCATGTTTTAAAAAATTAATATGTTGTTATTAAATTATTTTGCGTAGTCAATTCGCGGCGCAAAATTACATATACTTTCTTTATTTACAAAACTTTCCGTCAGATTTTATCAAATATGGCGAAGAAATCGTATCTTTGTTTTCCATAAACGAACCTTAACACGCAAAAGCATGAATACAAAGAAAGAAATAAGAGAAAGAATCGAAGCGTTGCGCGCCTTTATGCAAGAAAACGGACTTGCAGCCTTCATCGTCCCCAGCACCGACCCGCATTCGGGCGAATACGTGCCCGAACATTGGGAATCGCGCAAATGGATTTCAGGATTTACAGGCTCTGCTGGGACCGCGGTTATCACCTTATATAATATAGGAGGACTTTGGACCGACTCGCGCTACTTCCTGCAAGCGGAAGAGCAACTTAAAGACACAGGCATCCTTTTATTCAAAGAACGGATGCCCGAAACGCCTTCTATCCCCGAATGGTTAGGAAGCGTGCTCCCCGCCGGAAGCAAAGTGGGAATCGACGGCTGGGTACATACCTCCACAGATACAATAAACCTAAAGTATGACCTCAAATCTTACGACTTACAACTTACAATTACTGAAGACCCGTTCGCATATATATGGAAAGACCGTCCCAGCCTGCCGGATAACCCGGTGCATATACTTCCGTTGGCTTACGCAGGCATATCCGTTCAAGAAAAGATACAAGAGGTCCGTGACCTTATGACGAAATGCAAAGGAGGCAGCACACTGGTTTCGGCACTTGACGAAATAGCCTGGACGCTCAACCTCAGAGGGAGCGACGTGCATTGCAATCCGGTATTTATCAGCTACCTGCTCATCACCGCCGACCAAGCCACCCTATTCATCTCACCCCGGAAGCTTACTCCCGAAGTGAGCGCATACCTCTCAGCCAACGGAGTACAGGTCAAAGACTATTCCGAAATAGCCGATGAAATCGCTCACCTTAAAGGGGAAAGCATCTTGTTAAGCAATGAAACGAATTACGCTTTATACAAGACCATTCCTCCTTCGGTTTCTATCATCCACGCTCCTTCGCCCGTCAAATACATAAAGGCTATCAAGAACAGGACCGAAATCGAAGGCTTCCGCGAAGCGATGAAGCGCGACGGCGTGGCAATGGTACGCTTCCTGATGTGGCTGGAGCAAGCCGTAAAAAGCGGAGAGGAAACCGAAGTCAGCATCGATAAGAAATTATACGAATTCCGTTCGCAACAAGATATGTTCCAAGGAATTAGCTTCGACACCATAGCCGGTTACCAAGCACATGGAGCCATCGTCCATTATGAAGCGACTCCCGAATCGGCTTCCACATTAAAGCCGGAAGGGCTTCTCCTATTGGATAGCGGAGCGCAATATACCGACGGAACAACCGACATCACCCGTACCATTGCCCTCGGTCCGGTATCTGAAGCACAACGCACCGACTACACCTTAGTATTAAAGGGATTCATTGCCCTCTCGCAAGCCGAATTCCCGAATGGAACTTGCGGCACCCAACTGGATGTATTGGCACGCCAATTCATGTGGAAAGCCGGAATCAATTACGGGCATGGCACCGGACACGGCGTAGGACATTACCTGAACGTCCACGAAGGGCCTCATCAAATACGCATGAACCACATCCCCACCCCTCTCCTACCCGGCATGACCCTTACCAATGAACCGGGCATTTACCGTGCTGGAGAATATGGTGTACGTACCGAAAACACCATGCTCATCGTAGAAAGCCAAACTACCGAATTCGGACCATTCTATAAATTCGAGCCGTTAACACTCTGTCCGATAGACAAGACTCCTATCCGCACCGAGATGTTGACACCCGATGAAAAGCAATGGCTGAACGAATATCACGCACATATCTATGCCCAACTCAGCCCCCTGCTCAATGAAGAAGAACAAGCATGGCTGGCGAAAGCGACTTGCGAAATCTAAGCATATTCACCCCAATCACTATTCATTATTAATTATTCACTATTCACTAACAAAATGGCTCTAATCAAATCAGTACGAGGATTCACGCCTCAAATAGGAAAGAATTGTTTCCTTGCCGATAACGCCACTATCATTGGCGACGTTGTCATGGGAGACGATTGCAGCGTATGGTTCAATACTGTCCTGCGGGGAGATGTCAACTCCATTCGCATCGGGAACCGGGTCAACATTCAAGACGGAAGTGTCCTGCATACGCTTTATGAGAAATCAACCGTAGAAATCGGCGATGATGTATCTATCGGACACAATGTCACCCTGCATGGAGCTTGCATCCACGATAATGCCCTCATCGGTATGGGAGCTACCCTACTCGACCATGCCGTAGTGGGTGAAGGCGCAATCGTAGCCGCCGGAGCATTGGTGCTTTCCAATACCATTATTGAGCCGCATACCCTTTGGGGAGGTGTCCCGGCAAAGTTCATCAAGAAAGTAGACCCTGCCCAAAGCAAAGAGTTGAATCAAAAGATTGCGAACGGATACTTAATGTATGCCTCATGGTACAAGTAAGAATGAACATCCGCAAAGTGACAATGTAGGGGCGGGGTCTGCCCCTACAGATAATTTGGTAAAATGCGGACATTCTTCATTTTTCAATTTTTAAAGCATTTCAATCAGCGCATCCACATCTTCTTCTTGTGTTGCCCAACTGGTGGCAATACGTACTGCGGTATGATGCTCATCCGGATATTCCCAAACTTCCAAACCTGCCTGAGACGAGATGCGTTTCCATTGCTCGTTTTCCATTACCACAAACAACTGGTTCGTCTGAGGAGTTATCAGGAAACGATAGCCTTTCTCTTTCAATGCCTTCACAATCTTATCCGCTAATTCAATGGCATGCCGGGCGATACGCACATAAAGTCCATCGGTAAAGAGAGTATCAAACTGAAGTCCGAGCAAACGCCCTTTAGCCAACAATACACCGCGTTGCTTGATAATCGTATCCAATTGTTTCACCACTCCCGGGCGAGGAAGAACCACCGTTTCGCCAAACAATGCCCCGACTTTTGTACCTCCGATATAAAACACATCACAAAGCGAAGCGATTGCCTCTAATGTCACATCCGTGCCAGTAGCCGCCAAAGCATATCCCAAACGTGCGCCATCCAAGAACAAAGGTACATGATGCTTGCGACATACCTCCGACAGAGCTTCCAATTCATCCAATGTATAAAGCGTACCGTATTCCGTAGGATGCGAAATGTACACCATACCCGGTGCTACCATCGCGCTCCAGCTTGGACCTTGATAAAAATCTGTTATGTAACGGTCAACATCCTTTGCCGAAAGCTTGCCTTCTGTATGAGGCAATGCCAACACTTTATGCCCGCCAGCCTCAACGGCACCCGCTTCGTGCTGGTTAATATGCCCGCTTTCGGCTGCTATCACCCCCTCATACGGACGAAGCATCGCCGTTATCATCGTGGCATTGGTCTGCGTACCACCCACCATAAAATGCACTTCCGCATCAGGCGCATTGCACACCCGACGTATCTTTTCCCGCGCAGCTTCGCAATAACAATCCGTTCCATACCCCGGAGTCTTCTCCATATTCGTCTGCATCAACCGTTCTAAAATCAACGGATGAGCCCCTTCCAAATAATCACTCTCAAAGTGTTGCATGTCTTCTATTTTATATTAAACCTATTTTATCCTCTATCTCAAAATTACCCATTCATATATCTTCTTTAAAGCAATAACGATGCAAAGATAAAAAGAAAAACCGTCCGTTCAACTTTTATAGACTTTTAACTTTCCACTTCTTGTAAAGCATACAATATCAGGCACTTATTTCGAACTTTTACGTCAGGTTTTGGACTACAAAACCGGCACATATTTGCGCCGCGTGAGTTCCGAGCTTTCCGGAATCATTTATTAATGCGTTATTTATCAACCACTTAACCACACCCACGTCAGTTTCCGGCGCGGCTACTGACGTGAGAAAACACGGGAAGGGGCGAAGGGGTGTGGCGGTTGTGTAACGACTTGAGTTAGAA
The DNA here is from genome assembly GCF_002161765.1 of Bacteroides sp. An322. GTDB lineage: Bacteria > Bacteroidota > Bacteroidia > Bacteroidales > Bacteroidaceae > Phocaeicola > Phocaeicola merdavium. Next base: position 55,850 of record NZ_NFIN01000020.1, read on the forward strand.
CGATTTGAGTTTTTTAATTTATAAATTAAATTTATTTTGTTATGAGAAAAAAGTATTTAAGTGCACTTTTGATCGGAACGTTATTGCTCTCTGCAGGAACGTTCCAGTCTTGCAAGGACTATGACGAAGACATCAGCGGTCTTACACAGCGTGTGGAAGCCGTAGAAAGTCTGGTCAAAGACCTTCAATCACAGATTCAAAAAGGAGCAGTAATTACTGATGTGCAAAAAACCGATCAAGGTGTAGTTGTCACATTAAGTAATGGTAATTCTTTTGAACTGACTAATGGTGCGGATGGAAAACCGGGAACTATCGTTACAATTGGCGAAAACGGCAATTGGTTCTTAGACGGTGTAGATTCCGGCAAGCCTTCCCGTGGTGAAAAAGGTGAGCAAGGTGAACCGGGAACTCCTGGCGGTGACGGTTCTGGCTCAGCTTCTGTTTATTACTATCCAGGAGTGAACGGTGAAGAAAATGGTTATTGGGTAAAAGTATCCGTTGCTGCTGATGGAACAGAGTCAAAAGAAGTTACTGATACCTCTTGGAAAGTTAGCGGAAGCGGCTTGACTGCCATTTGGGATGAAGGTTCTTTGATTTTAGACGGTGTAGAAGGTACTGATGAGCCTGTAGTCATTACGTTGGATGCCGATTTGAGAGCTCTAATTTATGAGCCTGAAATGGTACTTGACGGTAACAATGCTATGGAATACATCTATATTCCTTATAAACCTTATTCTATAAGTGAAGGAACGCAAGGCGGCATGCTTGTTCACCAAATCCAAACAGCTGTAGGTTATGAAGAACGTGAAGAGAAGTATACGGTAAAGGAAACAACAATCCAAGCTCAAGGATGGGAATTCCTCAACCCGACTTATACGAAAGAATATCACATGGATCCTACTACAGCCATTGTTCCAGAGTACACACAGCAAAACTTAAATGTCGTTTCTAATGATTTGGATTTTGTAGCTACTCAAAGAGGCAGAGCTGCCGCTTCTGATCCTACAGCTGTGTTCCAAGATGTTGAGGATGGCAAGATGCTGGTAGGTCTTACTATGGATGGTAAGAAAGTAAAAACACAAGAAACTGTTGACCGTTATGATCTTGGCATCTTCTATCCTGCAGTAAACGATCCTAAACAAATTACTGATTTGGCTATCCAGGCTCCGTTAGATGAAGACGAAACAGAAGTGATTACTTCTACTTTTGCATCGGTATATGCTTCACAGATTGCGGTAGAAGCTATTGCATACGAAAATTCTTCTTATGCTAATGACTATATCATCAAGACACCGCAATTCGAAACAGACAAAGTGGTAGGTCCTGAAACAGTTCATAAGACTCCGTTGGAAGGCGGAAGACATTTGTATGACGACGTGAAAGATGCAGCAGAACAATCTGCAACTGTGGAAATCGCTTATAATAATAAAGGCGGTATCAATTTGAATGAATTGGTTACCACACACGTAGGTGCAAACTCTCAACGTTCTTGGAACACACAAAGCACTTATGCATGGACTGAAGATGAACTGAAAGCACACGGTATGAAGTATAACTTCGAACAAGTGCGGTTCACTATTGGTGATAACCAAACAGAGCAATCACAAAATCATAGTATCTTGAAAAAGCCGAATGGCGAATACGGAGATACTTATATCTATCCATGTGGTGTTAGATCAAATAGCGACACCGACATCATTGATTCAGAAGCAGATGAAAGCTTGTTAGGTGAATCTATCGCTTCTGTAGGACGTACGCCTTTGATTCGTGTGGAATTGACCGATACTGTCAACAACCGCATCGTATCTGTAGGTTATATCAAGTTCAAAATCGTATATCCTGAAACTCCGATTGAGACAGAGCCGTTCGACTTAGGTGAATACTATTACAGCTGTGGTGAAGCTACCAAGAAGATTGCATGGCATGCTATCGAAATGAAGCTTTTGAATGCTGCAGGTGTAGTATCAGAAGGCGGTACTTCGAAAGAAACATTCGATGCTTTGTATGAAATCGTGAAGAATGCAGACGGTAGTGTAACTCAATGGATTAAGACAGATAAGCAAGACGTTAACGGTCAACCTATCTACGAAACAGCAAGTCATGTTGGTGTTATCAACGAATTGGGCGACGACGGTGCTGAAACAACCGATGTATTGTCTTGGACTTTGGATCGTGCAGACTTCGTACAATGTGTAAACGACCCGACATATCCGGTAGTTACTGAAACCAGATATGTGAAGTACACACCGAAGAAATATCTGGGCAACTCGAACTTCAATAAAGAACCGGTTTACCTGCCTATCTCTATCGAATTGCGTTATCCGCAAGCTATCATGGCTAACAAGTTAGCTAAATACTGGTATGCAGAAAACAGCATGAATGAATCGAACGATGCTATTCCAGTAGCAGACCGTCAGTTCATACACGCTAATGTTGAAGTGCCTAATACGACAACTGATGTAAAGACTGCAGATTGTGACTTCTATTTTGAAATCGACAGCCGCTTCGAACTGAATAAGACTGGACATTCTGATTTAGGACAAGATTACATCGGTGGTACATGGCCAGGAGCTGACAATGTATGCTGGAACCGTAACGAAAACGCTCCTACATTCGATATCATTCCGGCAGCTTGGAATCCTGCTCAGTCATGGAATACAGATGGCAATTTCAGCTCGTTCACTGACGATAAGTTGGCTTACTATTATTATTTCGCATTGAATAATAACAACAAGAAAGTTCCTGGTACACAGTACATTTCAGGATTCGACGCAAGCGGTAACCCTGTTTATGCACAAAAAGAATACATCTTGTCTGTAGACAACGATACTGAAAACAATCCTGTAATGTTAGCTACCGACCCTGCTAATTTGGGAATTGATTATGAATTCATGAATACAGCATTGTATGCAACACCTGTTGGAACTGGATCACGCACAAAGATTGCTAGCTTGATTTATAACCTCGAAAGCGGTCATACAAGAAAGCACGGTGTATGGTTGCAGTTGGAAAATAATGCAGTTGCAAAAGATTTGCTGAATGTTCCGGAAGAATGGTCTGGTAAGAATACAGACGCTGCTGCTGCCGCTGAACTGCTGAAAGCTACTTTGGATGTAACAATCGGTGTAGCACCATTCAATGAAGAATGTGGCGCATACCTGCCGTTGCAGAATCCTGAATTCGGTACTGAAATCCTGAAACCGGTATATACTAATCCAGGTGAACCTATCGCATTCGAAGATGCACGTGACGGTAATACCGAAGGTACAAAAGTTAACTTGGCAGACTTGGTTAACTTCTATGATTGGAGAACATTGCAGTTTGCTAATAACTTGGATTACTATAACTACTATGAAGTATCTGACATTACAGTTAATCCTGAAGATATTTATACCAATATCTCAGGTGAATGGAAACCTTTGAAAGATACATCGTTGGATGTTGAATTCCATGTAGTACGTGGTGGCACAGTAGTAGATAACGGTTATACAACTCCGGTTAGACTTACTGGTGCTCCTGCAGCAGGCTCACCTTGGAGCCAAATTGTTGACTACTACGGTCAGTTGACTTACACCAACAATACTGGTACAGTCGTTACATTCGACATCAAAGTTCCGGTTAAGGTTGTTCACAAATGGAGCCAAGAAACATTGGTTATTTGGATTGACGGTACTGTAAACAGAACTTTACACAACTAATCTGATGTAGATGCAGCGAAAATCAATCTAATCGCTTATTAAGAAGAGGGTGCGTCAAAATGATGCACCCTCTTTTATTTATATCCCTCAAAAAACACATACGGCTTCATCAGCCAATTCATACGGGTGCATCGGCTTACGAAGCAGGCTTCGTAGGGCGATGAAGCTTGCTTCATTTTTTCACTTACTTAAAAGGTTATGAATTAGGATAAGAATCAATCTACGCTATCAATTATCCCTCCGCCCAAAACAACGTCGTCCTGATAGAACACCGCAGCTTGCCCGCATGCGATAGAAGCTAATGGTTCATGCAAATGGACATACAGGCGGTTTTCGGGAGTGAGGGAGACCGAGCACCGGTTGGCTTGCTTGCGGTAGCGTATCTTCACGATAAGCGGTTCTTGCGAGGCGAATACCGCTTCGGGATTGGGCAGGTGCCAATGCGAGAGATAGAAAGCCCGATGCTCTAAGGAGCGGAGGTTATCGGCAAGGATAACGGCATTCTCCTCCGGAAGGATTTCTTTCACGAAGAGGGCTTTGTTCCGATAGACGCCCAACCCACGGCGTTGCCCGATGGTATAGAACGGATATCCCTCGTGCGTACCCATATAGTTGCGTTGCTCATCGAAGATAGGTCCGGGAGCGATGTCACCTATTTGCGTGTGCCTACGCAGATAGGTGCGGTAATCTCCGGGGCAAAAACACACGCCAAGGCTATCCCGCTTGGACGCCACTTTCAGGAAGCCCCGTTCGGAAGCGATTTCACGCACACGGGTCTTGGTAAGGTTTCCCAAGGGAAGAATCATCCGAGCGATAATGTCTTGCGGAAGCCCCCAAAGGAAAAACGACTGGTCTTTATCGGGGTCGGCTCCTTGGGTGATGTGCCAACACTCCCCGATGAGGCGTTTTTGCACATAGTGTCCGGAAGCAATGAAAGGAATGTCCCGCTCATCGGCAAGGCGTTGAAGAAGAGGCCATTTCAAGCGATTATTACACAAGGTGCAAGGCACGGGCGTGCGCCCTTTCAGGTATTCATCGATGAAATACGTGATAATGTGCTTGCGGAAAACCTCTTGCGCATCATAGACAAGATGAGGAATATGCAGGCGGGAGCAGAGTTCGCGCGCATCGTCGAGGTAAGCCGTATCGCCCTCCTTCTCATAAAAACGGAACGTCACACCGGTCACTTCATAACCGGCATCTTGCAAGAGGATAGCCGCCACCGAACTATCCGTTCCTCCGCTCATTCCTAATAATACGCGCTTGTCTTTTTCCTCTTTCATAACGTATGGACATAAAAAAAGGAGTACCGCTGTACTCCAACCTTTGTTAACCTTAAATCTAATACTATGAAAAACACATTGCAAAGATACGGACATTTCCTGTATCTGCAAACAAATGAGGAAGAAAATGCTGTTTTATAACATGTATTAATAAATAGATTTGTGTGTTTAAGGGATTTTTGTAAATTTGTAGTCCAAATAACCTTTCAAATCCGGAACAAACGATGAGAGTGAAACGTACATTTTTTATGTGTGCCCTGCTGATGCTGGCTGTATTTGCCTCAGCATCTTCGAGAAAGCAATTATTCAATGAAGGCTGGAAATTCCAATTGGGAGACACGCCCGAAGCCAAAGCCGGAACGTTTGATGACAAGGCATGGCGGACTTTAACCCTTCCGCACGACTGGAGCATCGAAGGACGATTCGATAAGGAAGCACCTGCCGGAAACGATGGAGGCTATCTGCCTACCGGAATAGGCTGGTACCGCAAAACATTCGAGTTGCCCAAAGACATCAATGGGAAGAAATTCCAACTTTACTTCGAAGGCGTTTACATGCATTCGGAGGTATATATTAATGGAGAACATGCGGGAGGCTGGCCCTATGGATATTCCTCGTTCTTTGTAGACATCACCCCGTATATCAAGGCTGGAGAGAACACGATAGCCGTGCGGGTAGACAACTCCAAGCAAAAGAATTGCCGTTGGTATTCAGGCTCAGGCATTTACCGCAACGTATGGCTCATGCAGACCGACCTTGTGCACGTGGCAAATTGGGGCGTTCAGATAACGACTCCCGACCTGCATACCGCTATCGTGAAGACCACTATCGAGAATGAAACAAGCGAGAAGAAAACCGTAGAAGTCCGTACGGAAATAGCCGGAAGGACGATAAGCGGTACGGTGGAATTGCTTCCCGATGCCGCTCCGACCGTGGTGGAACATACATTCAACCTGCCCGATGTCCAACCGTGGTCGCCCGACACTCCTAATCTATATACGGCACACATCACCGTGAGCGAGGACGGAAAAGAGAAAGATACGGTAGAAGAGACCTTCGGATTCCGCACCATTGCCTGGTCTGCCGAGGAAGGTTTCACATTGAATAACAAGCCTTTATTGCTAAACGGAGCTTGCGTGCACCATGATAACGGCATCTTAGGCGCCGCGGCATACGACCGTGCGGAATACTATCGGGTTGAATTATTAAAGAAAGCCGGATTCAACGCCCTGCGCACCTCACACAATATCCCTTCCGAAACTTTCCTTCGGGCATGCGATGAGCTTGGGATGCTGGTGATAGACGAATCGTTTGACGGATGGCGCGAGGCGAAAAACACCCACGATTACCATGAATTGTTCGATGAATGGTGGAGCCGGGACGTAGAAGCCATGGTGCTCCGCGACCGGAATCATCCCAGCATCTTCTGCTGGAGCGTAGGGAACGAAGTCATCGAGCGGAAGAAAATCGAAATTGTCACTACTGCCCGCAAATTAGCTTCCCTTTGCCGGAAGCTGGACTATACGCGTCCCGTGACCTCGGCTTTAGCTGCATGGGACAACGATTGGGAAATCTACGACCCATTGGCGGAAGCATTTGATATCGTGGGCTATAATTACTTGATTCATAAATCGGAAGGAGACCACCAACGTGTACCCTCACGCATCATGATGCAAACCGAATCCTACCCCAACGATGCATGGAAAAACTTCCGTAAAGTACAAGACTATCCGTATATCATCGGGGATTTCGTATGGACCGGAATGGATTACATCGGCGAGTCGGGCATCGGGCGTTGGTATTACGAAGGAGATGTGCCGGGCGAGCATTACGAACGCCCGCTCTATCCTTGGCACGCTTCTTATTGCGGAGATATAGACCTGACGGGATTGCGCAAGCCTATCAGCCATTACCGTTCGATGCTTTGGAACGCCGAAGGAGAGCATCTCTACCTTGCCGTAAAAGAGCCGGACGGATATCGGGGCAAGGTAAAAACCACCCTCTGGGGCACATGGCCTACCTTCGAATCGTGGAACTGGGAAGGACATGAAGGGAAACCGATAGAAATGGAAGTCTATTCGCATTACCCCTCCGTCCGCCTGTACCTGAACGAACAATTGATTGGGGAAAAGAACACGGAAGAAATGAAAGCCGTATTCTCGCTTCCCTATACTCCGGGCACTTTGAAAGCCGAAGGCATCCGGGAAGGAAAAGTAATGGAATCCAAGACTTTGGAAACGGCTGGAACACCGGTAGACATCCGTCTTACACCCGACCGGGCACGGATTCATCGGGACGGGCAAGACCTTTCGTTTATCCTTATCGAGGCCATTGATGCCGAAGGGCGAACGGTTCCTATAGCCGATAATGCATTGACGGTCCGGGTAAGCGGAGCCGCCTCATTCCTTGCTTTGGGCAATGCAGATATTAAAGATGAAGACGCTTATACCGACACTTCCCATCGGATGTGGAAAGGACGCGCATTGCTCGTAATCCGCTCCAACGGGAAAAAAGGCAAAGCAAATATTCGCGTCACATTGGAAGGAATGAATAAAACAAGAAGCGTCCAAATACAAGCCGAATGAAAAAAATTCGTAACTTGCGCGAAGTTTTAAGAAAAGCATAACAAAAACATCATTAACGTAAATACAAAAACATGAAAAAACAGGCATTTTTATTCCTCCTTGCGTTAGGAGCTTCTTCTGCATGGGCGCAACAAGCCACGGTATCCGGTCCGGACAACCAGCTTAAAGTAGACGTATCGGTAGACGGAGGCACTCCTTTCTACTCCATAACATATAAAGGCAAAACGATGTTGGAGAAATCTCCGTTAGGTTTTGTCTCGAACGTAGGAGATTTCAGCCGAGGCATGACCTACACGGGACAAAAGACCCGGAGCATTGAAGAAAGCTATACGCTGGACCGCATCAAACGCTCGAACGTAGATTATCAGGCGAACGAACTGACCGTAACGCTTCAGAATGCGGACAAGAACCCTATCGACATTACATTTCGGGTGAGCAATAACGATGTGGCTTTCCGCTACGAAATGCCCCGCTATGGGGAAACCGGAAGCATTGTTATCGAAAGCGAAACGACCGGATTCGACTTCCCTTCGTACACAACGACCTTCCTCTGCCCGCAAAGCGACCCGATGATTGGCTGGAAGCGTACCAAGCCCAGCTATGAAGAAGAATACACGCCCGACGCTCCCCTCACCCAGCGTTCGCAATACGGACACGGATTCACCTTCCCAGGCTTGTTCCGCATCGGGAATGACGGTTGGGTATTGGTTAGCGAAACGGGAGTAGACTCGAAGTATTGCGCTTCGCATCTGAGCGATGCCGATACCGAAGGACGCTTCACCATCGCTTTCCCCATGCCCGAAGAAAATAACGGAAACGGGAGTGCTACGGCTGGGCTGGCTTTGCCGGGCACGACTCCTTGGCGCACAATTACGGTGGGCGATAACCTGAAGCCGATAGTGGAAACCACCGTGCCTTGGGATGTCGTAGAGCCTCGCTTCACTTCGGAACATACCTATAAATACGGTAAAGGCACGTGGAGTTGGATTGTATGGCAAGATGCCAGCATCAATTACGAAGACCAAGTGCGTTTCATCGACCTTGCCTCGGCTATGGGATTCCAATACGTATTGATTGATAACTGGTGGGATACGAACATCGGACACGAGCGCATGGAAAAACTCGTGGAATATGCGCACTCTAAAAAGGTGGATGTATTCTTATGGTATAGCTCCAGCGGTTATTGGAATGACATTGTTCAAGGTCCGACCAACCGGATGGACAATCCGATTCCTCGCAAGCAGGAGATGAAATGGATGAAGAAGATTGGCGTGAAAGGCATTAAAGTGGACTTCTTCGGAGGCGATAAGCAAGAGACCATGCGCCTGTATGAAGCCATTCTGAGCGATGCGGACGATTACGGGTTGATGGTTATTTTCCATGGTTGCACCCTACCCCGCGGCTGGGAACGCATGTATCCTAACTATGTAGGAAGCGAAGCGGTATTGGCTTCGGAGAACTTGGTATTCCAGCAACATTTCGATGATATGGAAGCGTTCAACGCTTGCCTGCATCCGTTTATCCGCAATACGGTGGGATGTATGGAATTCGGAGGCACGTTCCTGAACAAGCGTTATAACCGCACCAACGATGGAGGAAGCATCCGCAAGACCACAGATATCTTCCAGCTTGCCACGGCGGTTCTCTTCCAAAACCCGATTCAGAACTTTGCCATTACGCCCAATAACCTGACCGATGCGCCCCAATTGGCACTCGATTTCCTGAAAGAAGTGCCTACCACGTGGAATGAAACCGTATTCCTCGACGGTTATCCGGGCAAATACGTTGTATTGGCACGCCGGTGCGGAGACCGTTGGTATATCGCCGGAATCAATGCCCGGAAAGAGCCGTTGAAGTTAGAACTGAATCTCCCGATGTGTCAAAAGGGCGATAAGGTATCGTATTATTCAGATACGAAAGACCGTGCTCCGCAACTCAAAGACATGGAAATCAAGAAACCGGAAAAGGTGAAAGTGGAAATCCAGCCCGAAGGCGGAATCATCTTGGTAAAATAAATGCGTTCGCTTTTTGGTTGCTATTCCCTTTTTAGCTACTTTTGTAGCCCTATCAAATAAAGAGGATTATGGAAAATAAACTGATTATTTACAATACGTTGAGCCGCAGAAAGGAACCGTTCGTTCCTTTGCACGCTCCTCACGTGGGAATGTATGTGTGCGGCCCTACCGTTTATGGCGACGCACACTTGGGACACGCTCGTCCTGCCATTACGTTCGATATCCTGTTCCGTTATCTGAATCATTTGGGATATAAGGTGCGCTATGTGCGCAACATCACCGATGTAGGCCATTTGGAACACGATGCCGATGATGGCGAAGACAAGATTGCCAAGAAAGCGCGGCTGGAACAATTGGAGCCGATGGAAGTGGTGCAATATTACCTCATCCGTTATCATAAAGCAATGGAAGCCCTCAACGTGCTTCCGCCCAGCATTGAGCCGCACGCTTCAGGACACATCATCGAGCAAATCCGGTTGGTAGAAGAGATTCTGAAAAACGGATACGCTTACGAAAGCCAAGGCTCGGTGTACTTCGATGTAGCGAAATACAACAAAGACCATCATTACGGCATACTTTCGGGACGCAATCTGGATGATGTGCTCAATACGACCCGCGAACTGGACGGACAAGAAGAAAAGCATAACCCAGCCGATTTCGCCCTCTGGAAATGCGCGCAACCCGAACATATCATGCGCTGGCCCTCGCCTTGGAGCGACGGTTTCCCCGGCTGGCATTGCGAATGTACGGCAATGGGACGTAAGTATTTAGGAGAAACCTTCGATATCCACGGAGGCGGCATGGACCTGATATTCCCGCATCACGAATGCGAAATAGCACAAGCCGTAGCTTCCGAAGGCCATCAAATGGTGCGCTATTGGATGCACAACAACATGATTACCATCAACGGGCAGAAGATGGGCAAGTCGTTGGGCAATTTCATCACCTTGGAAGAGTTCTTTACAGGCTCAAACCAACTCTTGACACAAGCCTACTCGCCGATGACCATCCGTTTCTTCATCCTGCAAGCGCATTATCGTAGCACGGTAGACTTCAGCAACGAAGCCCTACAAGCCGCCGAGAAAGGACTGGAACGCCTCTTGGAAGGCATCAAGAACCTCGACCGCATCACTCCGTCGAAAGCCACATCAGGCATCGAACCTGCAGGGCTTCGTGAGAAATGCTACGAGGCAATGAACGATGACTTGAACACACCGATAGTCATTTCACATCTCTTCGATGCTATCCGCATGATTAATACGTTAGTCGACAAGAAAGCCACCATCAGCGCCGAGGATTTAGAAGAACTGAAGAGCGTATTCCGACTCTTTGCCTTCGACATCTTGGGCTTGAAGGAAGAAAGCGAAAACAATGCCGCCCGCGAAGAAGCCTTCGGCAAAGTAGTAGACATGTTGCTGGAAGAACGCATGAAGGCGAAAGCCAACAAAGACTGGGCTACGAGCGACAAAATCCGCGATAACCTGTCTGCCCTCGGCTTCGAAGTAAAGGACACGAAAGACGGCTTCACCTGGAGATTGAATAAATAAAGGTATTCATAGATCTTACTCAGATATACAGAATGAAGATAGAAGACAAACTTACGGCTTCCGTTATTAACGGAGTGAAAAAATTGTACGGGGCGGATATTACCCCCGCCATGGTACAGCTGCAAAAGACGAAGAAAGAGTTTGCAGGTCACCTCACGGTGGTAGTATTCCCTTTCCTGAAACTTTCGAAAAAAGGACCGGAACAAACCGGACAGGAAATCGGCGAATACCTGAAAACAAATGAACCTGCTATTGCCGATTATAACGTAATCAAAGGATTCCTTAATCTGACCATTGCTTCAGATGTATGGATTGATTTGCTGAACCGTATTCATGCCGATGCGCAATGGGGTATCCGCAAAGCCGATGAGAAAGCTCCGCTGGTAATGATTGAATATTCATCACCCAACACCAACAAGCCGCTCCATTTAGGACATGTGCGCAACAATCTGCTGGGTAATGCACTAGCTAATATCATGGCAGCTAATGGCAATCGTGTAGTAAAAACCAACATCGTAAACGATCGCGGTATTCATATCTGCAAATCCATGTTGGCATGGCTGAAATACGGCAATGGAGAGACTCCTGAATCATCGGGTAAAAAAGGCGACCACCTGATAGGTGATTATTACGTAGCTTTCGATAAGCATTATAAGGCAGAAGTAGCCGAACTAATGGAAAAAGGATTGAGCAAAGAAGAAGCTGAAGCCCAATCACCCTTGATGCTGGAAGCCCGCGAAATGCTCCGCAAATGGGAAGCAGGCGACCCCGAAGTGCGTGCCCTTTGGGAAAAAATGAACAACTGGGTCTATGCTGGATTTGACGAGACCTATAAAATGATGGGTGTCAGCTTCGACAAAATCTATTATGAATCGAATACCTATCTGGAAGGGAAAAAGAAAGTATTGGAAGGTCTGGAAAAAGGACTTTTCTACCGCAAGGAAGACGGTTCGGTATGGGCTGACCTTACTTCCGAAGGATTAGACCAAAAACTCCTGCTCCGTGCCGACGGAACTTCGGTTTACATGACACAAGATATCGGTACTGCCGAACAACGTTTTGCCGATTATCCGATAGACAAGATGATATATGTGGTAGGAAATGAGCAAAATTATCATTTCCAAGTACTCTCCATCCTTCTTGATAAGTTAGGCTTCGAATGGGGCAAAGACTTGGTTCACTTCTCATACGGTATGGTGGAATTGCCCGAAGGAAAAATGAAGAGCCGCGAAGGTACTGTAGTAGATGCCGACGACCTTATGGAAGCCATGATTCAGACCGCTAAAGAAACCAGCAATGAACTAGGGAAACTGGATGGACTGACTCAGGAAGAGGCTGATGACATTGCCCGCATCGTAGGATTGGGCGCATTGAAATATTTCATTTTGAAAGTAGATGCACGCAAGAACATGACCTTTAATCCGAAAGAGTCTATCGACTTCAACGGAAATACCGGTCCGTTCATCCAATATACGTATGCCCGTATTCAATCTATTTTACGCAAGGCAACCGAAGCAGGCATCACAATTCCGGAGGTCATTCCGACTGGCATTGAACTGACTGCAAAAGAAGAAGGTCTGATTCAGATGCTTTCTGATTTTACCGTTACGGTAGCCCAAGCCGGCACAGACTATAATCCGTCTATCCTTGCCAATTATGCATACGACTTGGTAAAAGAATACAATCAATTCTATCACGACTTTAGCATTCTGCGTGAAGAAAACGAAGCATTGAAAATCTTCCGCCTTGCTTTGAGTCAGAACGTAGGCAAGATTGTGAAAGAAGCCATGGGATTACTAGGCATCGAAGTGCCTGAGCGTATGTAAATCTTAAGTCACCACAGATTACACAGATTTAACTAATTAATAATGAACAATTAATAGTTAATAAGGCAACAATATATCGTTATTCATTATTCACTCTTAATTATTAATAATCTAAATCTGTGTAATCTGTGGTGAAAAATAAGTCATATGGGAAAGAAGAAATATTACGTTGTCTGGAAAGGTGTAACACCGGGCGTGTATGATTCGTGGACGGCTTGCCAATTGCAAATAAAGGGATACAAGGGTGCTTTATATAAGTCGTTTGATACCCGTGAAGAAGCTGAAAAGGCTTTGATTACTCCTCCACACTTTTATCTGCAAGCAAAGAAAGATACAGCCAATCAGTCCCTTGAAAAACGATTACCAGCCGACTTTGATTTGAATTGCCTTGCCGTAGATGCAGCATGCAGCGGCAATCCGGGACCAATGGAATATCGGGGCGTGTATCTAATGACCGGTCAAGAAATCTTCCACTTCGGTCCTGTTTACGGAACAAACAACATCGGAGAATTTCTTGCTATCGTACATGCCCTTGCTTTATTGAAGCAAAAAGACATTCAGATGCCTGTTTATTCAGATAGCCGGAATGCCTTGATTTGGATAAAACAAAAGAAATGTAAAACCAAATTAGAACGAACAACTCAGACAGAGGAACTGTTCCGTTTGATAGAACGCGCTGAAAAGTGGCTGCAAGAAAATACTTATACCACGCCTTTACTAAAATGGGAAACCGAGAAATGGGGCGAAATTCCGGCTGATTTTGGACGCAAATAAATTTAATCAATGTCACTACAGATTAAGAAATGAAAAAAAGACTTGCTTATCTTATCGGCTTCTTTGCCGTTATCTTATTGTTTTTCATGGCGCAAAAGCCGGGATTCATGTTCTATAACGATGCAATTGGAAGAGGAGTTTCTACACTCGACTATTTCCATGTCATTTGGCATGGCATCAGTTTAGATGCCGCCACTACAGGCTATCTCATCGCTTTGCCTTGGCTCATTATCGGTATCAGCATTTGGTTCAAGAAATTTCCGCTTCGAAGGATACTTCTTATATATTATATCCTCATTAGTCTTGTCACATCCCTCATTTTTGTAGGCGATATGTGCTTGTATCCATTTTGGAACTTCAAGCTCGATGCCTCAGTTTTCTTTTATCTTGACTCGCCGAAAAATGCAGCCGCTAGTGTATCAGTGGGGTTCATTATTATCCGTTTCCTGATTATTCTCTTGCTCTCTGGACTTATAACATGGATTTTATACAATATTACTCCACGTTATTTACCCCGTGTTAAACAAAAAATAGTTTCTACATTGATTTCCTTATTAATAGGTGGACTAATTTTTCTAGTTATCCGAGGAGGCGTAAGCGAATCAACCAGTAACATCGGGCAAGTGTATTTCTGCAATGATGAATTTCTGAATCATTCGGCTATCAATCCGGCATTCAGCTTGTTAGCCTCTATAAGCAAAACTAAAGATTATGCCCAACAATTCGATTATTTTAATGAGAACGAACGTAAGACTTTATTTAATGGACTTTATCCGACAAAAGGAGAAAATACAGTAGAATTACTCAATACGCAACGTCCTAATATACTGATTGTATTATTGGAAGGATTTGGAGCAACCATGGTCGAATCGTTAGGAGGAGAAAAAGGAGTCAGTCCGAACATTGACCGTTTATCAAAAGAAGGTATCTGGTTTACAAATTGTTATGCTAATAGTTTCCGCACTGACCGGGGAACTATTTGTGCATTAAGTGGCTACCAAAGTTTTCCTGATTTATCGGTCATGAAAATTCCAGCAAAAAGCCGTACACTTCCTTCCATTGCAGGGAAATTAGTAGAAGAAGGTTATCATACTGATTTTCTATATGGAGGAGACATAAATTTCACCAATATGAAAAGCTATTTGTTGCAAAGCGGATACCAGAAATTAACGGCAAATACTGATTTCCCTTTGGAACAACATCAAAATGCATGGGGGGTAAATGATGACATCACTTTTGAGCATCTATACCAAACATTGACAGAACGCAAAGAAACACCGTGGCATACAACATTCCTTACGCTTAGCAGTCACGAGCCATTTGAAGTACCTTACCACCGTTTGCCGGAAGCAAAACCCAATGCTTTCGCCTATACAGACCATTGTCTAGGGCAATTTATTGATAAACTGAAACAAAGTCCGATATGGAAAGATTTACTGGTAATTTGTTTGCCCGACCATGGTTTTTATTATCCAGATAATAGCGGGCATGGACATGACGATCGTATTCACCACATTCCTATGCTTTGGGTAGGCGGCGCCATAAAACACCCCATGGTTATCGACCGTATTATGAACCAATCAGACCTTGCCGCCACACTTCTTGCACAATTGAATATCAATCATAATGATTTCAATTTCAGCCGGAATGTATTAGGAATAGAATATACCTATCCCTTTGCCTATTGGAGTTTCGGAGGAGGATACGCTTTCGCAGATAGTACTGGTGTAACAGTTATGGATCTAAATGCAGACCGTCCGATTATAGAACGTCCTTCAGCCAATAAAAACCGTATTCTAAGAGGAAAAGCCATTTTGCAAAGTTCATACGATGATTTAGGTACACGTTAATACTATCAAATAGTTAAATTCTTTGCACAGATTCCTGTAACTTCAGCAAACAAGATTTTAACAATCTTTATGCAAAAGTCACAGGAATCTGTGCTTTTTTATACCTATTCATTGCCATCATATATCCCTTTCTCAATCATTATTTCCCTTTTTACGTCAGGTTTTGGACTACAAAACCGGCACATATTTGCGCCGCGTGAGTTCCGGGCTTTCCGGAATCATTTATTAATGCGTTATTTATCAACCACTTAACCATACCCACGTCAGTTTCCGGCGCGGTTACAAGACAAAAGGATTCGGGAGTTTCAGCAGATTAGGGAATTGTTTGTAACGACTTGAGTTAGAACGATTTGAGTTTTTTAATTTATAAATTAAATTTATTTTGTTATGAGAAAAAAGTATTTAGAAGCTGTTTTGATTTCATTCGATAAATTTGTTAAGCATGATTTGGATGAATGCAATCTGTACCATAGCTTCTGCGGTTTCAGCAAGGAATTCGTAATCGATGGT
>NZ_NFIN01000021.1 GCF_002161765.1 Bacteroides sp. An322
TTATTGTTTGGTACCTTTAAAGATATAACATTTTTCCAATTGACCGACTGATTTGAGATCTGAAGATGCTTATAACATTATTCTTGAATCAATTCAAAACAGTTTCTTATAAAAGAATACATTTTTAGACACATAAATTAAAACAATCGTGACATGTATAAAAATATCACATTACTGATTTTATGTTTACTTACATTAAATATCTATTCACAAAATGATAGTATTATTAAATTAAGGATAAATAATAATGTTCACTATTTTGAAAATTATTATAAACGTCCTATTTCCCTAATTCATTATAATAATCATACAGATTTTGGAATAAGAAAGAATACATACATGAATAAAATATTTGATATGAAATGCTATAAGTATGATGCCTTTCCAAATTTCATAAATCATTCCAATACTTTTTTCTATGATTATAATAGATGGGGAAAAATTGCATCTTACATGTATGGTCAAAGTTCTCAAAATACACTTCCTGGTATTGGCATTATTAATCAAGCATCATTAATATATCAGAAAAATTTTAATTCGTATTTTGATATTAAGATAGGAATTAATGCTATAAAATACCATTTACCCAACTTAAAACAAAGCGGACAATCTTTTGGCCTATTGGGATCTGCTACATATTTACCTACAGAAAAACTACACATCAGTATTTTTGGTTGTTATACTCCTAACAATATATACAATTTTAATAATTCATATTATGGTACTACAATAGGTTATGAATTTTCAGAGCGAGTCGGTATAGAAGTTGGAGTACAAAGATATTACGATGCTCAGAATGGTTGGAAAACAGTTCCAATTTTCATACCTTATTATAAATTTGAAAAGTTTGATTTAGGAATTGATATTGGAGGTATATTATACGAAATTGTAAGAAGTATAAAAGATAATAAACAACAAAATAAAATGTTACCAATACGCCTTCCTCCTAGAAATTAAAGATTGTCTTAACTTTAAAAAGGTTGACTATTTGAACGCTACACCAAGCATATTTATATAGGTAACCAAACTATCGAATCAAAAATCGGTGAGTTTGCATCCTATGGTTCGACCTCGAGACACATACAATATGCAGTAAGGAAGATGCCGTACATGCGCTTCCTTGATTTATCTTGTAAGCATTCTATTTTCCGCCTTGACACACATCATAGCCTAACCTATCTTTGCGCCGTAACCTTTAACAACAATGATTATGGCAAAAGAAAAAGTAAACTACCAGGAGGTATATGACCTCTACCAGTTATGCAGCTTCGCATCCGTGGGATAAAATTGATTGAATATCAACCTATAAAGTGATTTTTAAGGGTAGACTATTATAATATTAGCAAGTTAAAATTAGTATCAACCAAACAAATCATAGAATGAATAAAAGAATTATAATAAATTGCTCACTTCTTTTGTTTTGTAGTGTTTCTTTTGGGCAAAAATTAAGTCCTGCCCAGCAAATGGCCGATTTTGACACTTTATGTACAAAATTAGAATATGTACACCCCGACCTTTATCTCTATCAGTCAAGAGAAGAGTATGAAAACAACAAAATCAAGATTAAGTCCTCCATGACTGATTCTATCAGCATATCCGACTTCTATCTGAAAATAGCCCCTTTTATGGCTAATATAAAGGATGGTCATAGTATGATGCTGCCGCCTATTACCAACGACCTGATAGCGATTGCAAAGAAAGATGGCAAGACAATGCCATTGAGAATAAAAGTATCCGGAGATTTCTTTATTGTAGATTATCCGGTGATTGATAATTCCATGGTTTGTGAAGGTGATACGATTCTCGGAATTAACGGAATCCATTCAAAAGATATACTTGGACGGATGTATAGCCTTTGGGGTTCGGAGAAAGGTAATGGCATTAAGGAAGGCAGTGTAAACGCCTATTGGTCTCCATTGTTGTGGTACATGTACAGATGGGGCGAGTCGTATGAGTTTACGATAAAACGTGGTGATAAAATGGAAGAGATACGTTTGGAAGGAGTTCCGCAAAGTGTGGCTATAAAGGTCATCAAAGAAAGACAATCCCAGAAAAAGCCTGAAAGTTTCAGTTGTTGTTTCTCTTCCGATTTCACAAAGGCAACTCTCACCATTCGCAATGTATTTCAGGAAACTGAACTAAAGGTATTTTGTGATTCAGTCTTTAAGGAAATAAACCGGAGAAAAATAAAGGATATAATTATTGACTTACGAAATAACACAGGGGGTTCAAGCAAGTGTGTGGATAGGCTTATTTCCTATTTTCCACATCCGGACTATTCGCTATATTCTAAGAGTCAGTTGAAGGTCAGTGCATATTCCAAAGCCTATAATAAAGACAGGCATCCGGAAATATACAGTCAAATCTGCAATTTGCCGGATGGAGGACTTTTTGTTATAGAAGCTACTCCCGTCAAGAGTAATTTGAAAGAAGCTAATCTATATCATGGTAAAACAACTATTCTTGTGAATAACAAGACTTACTCTGGTGCATCCACTTTGGCCCATACGATGAAGAGGTTAGGTATCGCGAGAGTGAAAGGAGAAACAGGATGCCCTGATGTATATTTCGGTAATTATCTGCATTTTACATTGCCAAATTCCAAGATAGATTATTATATCAGTTTCTCTAAGTTTTATGAGTAAAAACAATTGATAAAATGAAAAAGATTATTTTAATTTTCGCCTTGTTCATAGCATGTCTTTGTGCAAAGGCACAATCTATTATTCCACAGGTCAATGAAAATGTAGAACTTATGAGTATCTTGTCCCGTATGGCAGGTTTCCCTGAATACCACATGGATATGGCAGGACAATACATAAAGGACATGGACAGCTATTTTAAGGATAATACAGATCATCCGGCAGTTCAGTATATGAAAGGACTTAGAAGCAAGTATGGAATCTCCTTCGATGCTGTCATGTCAATGGCAATACATCTGGACAACCGGAACGGTACTTTATCTTTGTGCCAAAAAGATATTCCTTCCTTAGAAAAAAGATGGAAGAATGTGGATAAGGATGAGTTTTTGTCTTATCTCAACAGCTTTTATAAGGACACAAACTTCAATGAATTTTTCAAAGCCCATAAAGACCTTTATGATAGAGGACTTAAATCTTATCAGGATAATGTCATTAAACATTTTGATATAGACTGGTATGCCGATTTCTATGGTAACGAACCTCAGGAAACTTTCTCTGTAATAATCGGATTCTGTAATGGCGGTGGTAACTATGGCGTAAACAGACAGCTAACAGGCAAAATGAAGGAAGTATTTGCCATTGTTGGTTATTACGTGGATGAAGAAGATACACCTACGTACAACAAAGAATATCTCCCTACTTTAATACATGAGTTTAACCATTCTTTCATCAATCATTATCTGGATGAAAATAAATATCCTGATTTTGCAAAAGAACTGGAACCGACTGCCACAGACTTATTCATGTCCTCTCGTTGGAGTATGGCGAAACAGGCGTATGGTAATTGGAAAACCGTCATAAACGAATCACTTGTCCGTGCGGCTGTTATCTGTTATATGCTGGACAAAGAGTACAAACCTGAAGAAATAAGAAATGAACTGTTGGAACAGGTACAGCGTAATTTTAGATGGATGCCCGAACTGGTTACCCTACTGAGAAAATACGAAAAGAAACAATTTAAGTATGGAAATTTTGAGAATTTCTATCCGAATGTAATAGACTTCTTCACTGAATATAATAAAATGGAAAATAAAAGATTTGATGTTTTGAAATAATCGTACCATAGTGGAATTGAAATTGTTATAATCATTAGACATCTGGGCGATATCCAAATCTTTTAATCGTACCATAGTGGAATTGAAATAGTTGAAGCCTACGCCGTTGCTTGCCTTCAAAGACTTTTAATCGTACCATAGTGGAATTGAAACACTGCATGAAACGAAATAGGGACAATCTTCGACATCTTTTAATTTTGCTGTCTGATAAAAAATCATGGAATTAGAAATTTTTTTGCATATGTGAAACAAGGAATATGATACATAACGTTCGGATGAAAGCTTAAACTTGAATGGTTCTATTGCCATTCGCTTGACCGAATGATAAATTTCTGTAAAATGGGTAGGATTATCGGGATTCAGGTCATACAGATATGAATGTAACTTTTTATCTTTGTGACCGTAAAAAAACGATAGAAAGACATGGATTATAATTTTGATGAAATAGTGCCCCGCCGTGGCACCCGTTCGTATAAATGGGATTCAGCGGCAGATGCGGACGTGCTCCCGATGTGGGTGGCAGATATGGATTTCCGTACCTTGCCTGCCATTGTAGAGACTTTGCAACGAAGAGTGGCACACGGCATATTCGGTTATACCAAAGTGCCCGATGCTTATTATGAAGCTATTGTCAACTGGTTCTCTGCCCGGCACGGCTGGACGATGAACCGCGAATGGATTATTTATACCATTGGGGTGGTCCCTGCCGTATCGGCTATCATCAAGGCGATGACCCAGCCGGGCGATCAGGTGATTGTGCAGACTCCGGTGTATAACTGCTTCTTTTCTTCCATCCGGAACAACGGATGTGAAATTGTGTCCAGCCCGTTGGTGCGTAAGGACGATACGTATGCGGTTGATTTCGACGATTTAGAGGCAAAGGCTTCCAGTCCGAAGGCGAAAGTGTTCTTGCTCTGCAATCCTCATAATCCGGCAGGGCGTGTATGGACTCCCGAAGAATTACGCCGGATGGGAGACATTTGCATCCGCCACGGTGTGTTCATCATATCCGATGAAATCCATTGCGAGCTGATACAGCCCGGATATGCCTATACGCCTTTCGCTTCGTTGGGCGGGGAATACGTGAAACATTCGTCCGTATGCATTTCTCCCAGCAAGGCGTTCAATATCGCCGGGCTTCAGATAGCGAACATCGTGACCGCCGATGAAGAGATTCGGAAGAAGATAGACCGTGCTATCAATGTCAACGAGGTGTGCGACGTGAATCCTTTCGGCGTCGAGGCTTTAATTGCCGCTTATAGCGAGGAGGGCAGCGAATGGCTGAAGCAATTGAACGCATACATTGCCGGGAACTATCGCTACATGCAAGCGTTTTGCAAGGAACATCTTCCCGAGTTCCCTTTGATAAAGCTGGAAGGGACTTATCTGGCATGGATGGATTGCTCGGCGCTTGGCATGAAGTCGGAAGAACTGGAAGAAGAACTGGTCGGTAAGGCTAAGTTGTGGCTGAATGCCGGAACGATGTACGGCGCGGAAGGTGAAGGCTTTATGCGCTGGAACTTAGCTTGCCCGCGAAAGAATGTAGAGGAAGGATTGAACCGCTTCCTCCGGTTTGTGAATGGAAGAAGAAGTTAACTCCTTCTAAAAATGAATGTCCGCATTTTCCCAAATTAGTTGTAGGGGCGTATCGCATACGCCCTGAAAACATCCGCATGGATAAGTGTGTGTATTCGGGCGTATGCAATACGCCCCTACATGGCTGTTTGCGAATATTCATAAATGAACATTAATAATTAAATAAGATAGTATTATGGAATCAGCTGTAAAACTTTATTCATTGCCGTACTCCAATGTGAAAACCTACGGAGCGGCTTTGTTGTTCGTGATTGGCAATATTGCTTTGCCTCAATTGTTCCATTTGATTCCCCAAGGCGGGATGACGTGGCTTCCCATTTATTTCTTCACCCTGGTAGGCGCTTACAAGTACGGTTGGAAGGTTGGTTTGCTTACCGCTATCGCTTCTCCGTTGATAAATTCGGCATTGTTCGGCATGCCTGCTCCGGAGGTGCTTCCGGTTATCTTGTTGAAGTCCGTCCTGCTGGCTGCTGGTGCCGGGTTCGTGGCTCATCGTTTCCAAAAGGTATCGGTATTGGCTCTGTTGGCTGTCGTGTTATTTTATCAATGCGTCGGTACTTTGGGCGAATGGGCATTCTTTGCCGATAGCTTCCATGCAGCCGTTCAGGATTTCCGTATGGGCATCCCCGGCATGTTGCTCCAAATATTCGGCGGCTATGCCTTCATCCGTTACCTGATTCAGAAGTAATTTTGTTTTCACCACAGAGTACACAGAGGCACACGGAGGATAATTATAAAAACTCTGTGTGCCTCTGTGTACTCTGTGGTGAAAAATTAAATCACTCGTTGGTAAGCAATGCGCGGTGTGCCGTTGGCTACGTAGATGATGCCGCAAGGGGTAAAGCCGTTCTTCTCCAACAGGTGTTGCATCACTTTATTATCGGCATGAGTGTCTGCCCGCAGATTCGAATCATGTAAAGCACACCAGTTGACACATGCTTGAAAAATTCCTTTTTCGCTTCCGTCTGAGGCAATCCGATGAATGACATGATAAGGTTCGTCGTTCAGCCACGCTCCGTTTTCGATACGTGCGTAATTCGGGTCGGGACTGGGGACGAAACAGAATGTCCCTATGGCTTTCCCTTCTTTGTTTTCGCAAACATAACAATCCCCTCGGCTTATTTCGTCCGCAATCAGTTCACGTTGCGGATAACCGTTTATCCACTGGTTCGGATTTCCGGTCTTTGCCATAAAACGGCGTGCCGCATCGAATATTTCCATGAGGCGGTTTAAATCAACTGGTGTAGCTTTACGTATGTTCATATTTATAGATTAATGTAATATTCTGATGCACATGGTCTTTCCACGATTTGGAGTATTCTACCGGAACATTATTCGTCACCTGCACGGGTTGCCCGTCTATCGATATGCCGAAACGTGTGCCCCTGCCTTTATAAATAGGGAATACCGGCAACGAATAAACATGCACGGTTACCGAATCTGCATCTATCTGTGGCAATTCATACTCGATTTGAGGAGCCGAAGGAGAAGTCGGGTCAGCCAATGACTCTGTAGCCTCACCTAATTGGAGGATATTCCAATCGTAACCCAATCCTTTTACCAAGCGTAAGGTATGCCCAGAAGCAGATTTAATGTGATAACGTGTCAAATCTACCAAAGTACAGCGTTCCAGCTTATCTTGTTCGGGACGGAGAGACAAGTCTACCGGTGTTTCTCCTTTTCCTTTTGTGTAGGTCACCTCTGGCATGTTCTGGTATTTGGCAACCCATCCCGGCGCCAGTGTCATCATGTGGTTCCATTTTCCATCGAGTTGCGTATTGTAACGATGATTCAGTGAAGCAATACTATCGTATGCCAATTCTGATTGGCGGGCTGCCCAATTAGCTTGCTCAACCTTTCCCTCGGCAAGCAGTTCACGGTTCAATTGAGCCATTAAAAACTTGCGGTTCATCTGATACGAAGCCAAAGCCTGATAGCCTATCAGTTCGAAGAATGCCGGACGATAATTTTCCGGGAGTTCGTTATAGAGGCGAACCGCTTCGTCGGACAAACGCTGATAATCGTCTAAACGGCGGAGCGCGTCATTATAGTTTTGGAAAGAATAATCGGTAGAAGCTAATTCCGTATATTCGGGTGCATCCCATTCGCGTTCCCAGCCCATGAACTCCGGCTTACGGCTCCATGCCAACCGGTAATATTCGTCCAACATCCGTTGGAAACGGGCGTTATATGCATCGCCGAACAATCCAGCCATGAATGAAGCCTGATGCCCGTTGATGGAATGAATATCGTATTTGTCAATATCCCATGCCATGTCAAAATACGTCTTGATAGCAAGCTCTGCCGGCTTGATGTCGCCTACATTCAAAAGCTAATAACGGTCTGCCCCTGTATCGTAAGCCTTCTTCAATTCTTCGTACATCAACACGGGGGGAGTGGTGCATATCCAAAGATAATCGTGCGGAGCACCCAGATAAGAAGTGTGGTAATAAACGCCCGCCCGTCCGCTGCGTTGTTGTTCTTGCGGATTGCTCAAACGTTTCATATAGCCGTAATTATCATCTACCCATACCAAAGTCACGTCATCGGGCACCTTCAACCCGCGTTCGTAAATGTCTAGTACTTCTTTGTAAGGCACGAATTGTTGCGGAATGGAGTCGATAGGATGCGGAATGTATTTCGACAAGATATTCCGTTGGTCTGTTAATACCTCTTCTATCAGGCTCACTTCACGTTCTTTGGGTACGCCCACCAATCCCGCATCGTGAATGCCCCGCATGGCAAGGGTATAGAAGTTTTCGTAAGGTCCGTTCTCCGAAATACGCTTATCGAGCACCTTGTTAATGCCGTCCTTATTGGTAAGGTAATTCCAGTCGCCCATTGTCTCCTTATCCCATTCTGTCACATTATTGAAAAGCAACGGCTCGCAATGCGAAGAAGTCATGACAATGGCAAAACTATCTGCCACCAATTTATTGTCGGGATACTTGTTAAACGCTCCCGAACTGGGGTGCATGGCAGGAGCCAGCATATTGCCCCGCATACGGAGTATCAACTCGCATACCTTGGCATAGGTTTTCGGACCGATATCTCCCAATTCCTTATCGAATGTTTTCGAAGCCCACGGCGTGATGCCCCAACCTTCATCGTTGATAAAGATGCCCCGGTATTTGATGCTGGGAGCCTTCGATGCATAATCAATGGCTTCCACATACAGTGCGTCATGACGCTTTACGGGGACATCCGACCACCAATAAAGCGGAGACATTCCCATTGCTTCCGATAAGGCAAACGTTCCGTATGCCGTTCCCCGCCGGTCGCATCCGGCAATGATTAAGACCCGGTCAATATTTTCGGTAGGCTGGTTTATTGTTTTCAGCACATATTGCTCCCAACCGTGGCGGATAGCGGACACATCCAGCTTCTTCTGCTTGACCATTTCATCGATAAACCGATTATGTCCTAAGGTACCAATCACAACGATGTTTTTCCCTTCCGTTGGATTTTTCACCGAAACCGGCCTCTTTACACCCGTCACACGAGCGATGTCTTCCGCAAACAAAGCCGCCGTTTTCTTTACCACTTCGAAGTCTTCCGAACTGATATAAATATCACACGGCTTTCCGTTGGCACACAAAGGGAAATCTGTTGATGTCGCAGGCTTATCGTTCACTTTCGGCTGGGCGAAAGCGGATAATCCGCATAGGAGAAATAGAATGATGAATAGATGTTTCATAATAGTTACTGATTTTGATACGAATATACGAATTAATAGAGTTGATAACATTACTAACTTTTTCTTTTAAGTATTTTTTTATGAAACTTCTAATACGTAAATAGGATATGAATCCGCCGAATTGTCTGTGTGAATGATTAACCCGTCTTTAACTAATTCCCAATTCACATTTTGTATTCCAGATAAACTTTTTACCGTATTTATTTTATCCAACTTTGTAAAGGCTCTTAGTTTAAAGACTTTGTCTTGCACATGACGGACGATTATATATACCTTGTTCCCTTTACTCGTATAGCGTACGTCTGGAGTACGTTGTTGGGGGAATCCGTTAAATACAGCATCGTCAAATTCCGCCTTTATCTCTTCATCGGGCTGGTTCGGGTCTATTTTTTCTCCATAAATACGCCAAGGTCTCGTTCCATAAATAGCTTCTCCATTCGTTTGCATCAAAGCGTGCAACTCTTTTATAATCGGAAATGTCTGTATAGGGAAAGCTCCTTTACCATTAGGAGCTACATTTAATAACATATTTCCTCCTTTGCTAACTACATCTGTTAAATAGCGTATAATCATATCTGGTTTTTTATATAAGGTATCATAACGGTTATATCCCCAATTCCGTCCCATGGTCAGATTTACTTCCCAGGGTTCATGACTGGTATTGTCTGTAAGTTTCTGTTCAACCGTTTTAAAATCACCTTCCCCATTGCCTATTCTGTCATTAATCAGACATTCGGGTTGTAATTTGTAAATCAACTCTCTGATAGTTTTACTCTGTTCTTTTGTCACCAGTTCAGGAGTATCAAACCACATGAAATCAATTTTCCCGTAATTGGTCAGCAATTCTTTGATTTGTGGAATAGCTTTACGCTTCAAATAAGCCGGCAATGATTTCCCGTCTTCATCCGGATAATCCCACGTATTGCTTCTGCCTCCCTTTTGCGGCCAATTAGTCGGGACATCCGGATCTTCCCAGTCACGTCCTAAAGAATAATAAAAACCAATCTTCAAATTCTCTTTCCGGCAGGCATCTACAATTTCTTTTATCGGGTCTCTTTTAAAAGGAGTTGCATCCACGATATTGTAATCACTGCATTGAGAATCGTACATGGCAAATCCCTCGTGGTGCTTTGTTGTGATAACGATGTATTTCATTCCTCCTTCTTTAGCTGTTCTGACCCATTGCTCCGCATTAAATTCAACGGGATTAAATTCCTCGGCAAGTTTAGCGTATTCTTTTAACGGAATCCGCTCGTAAAGCATAAAATGCTCTCCGCCTCTTGTCTTTTTTCCATTCCATTCGCCTCCGGCTTCCGAATAAAGCCCCCAATGAATAAACATACCGAACTTATTGTCGGCAAACCATTGTAGACTACGCTGACAAGCCGGTTGGGCTGAAGCGTAGATGCTTGCTATTAAAAATATAATACTAATTGCTAACTTATTCATCATTCCATATAGTAAACAAAAGGGGAGTAATCTCTTCAACGGACGTTATTTCCACTTTTTCCCACAAGGCTATCAATGCTTCAGAAGCAATATCCTCTGCCACAGCTTCATCGTGGACGTATGATTTTGCAAATCTGAAAGCCTGTTTGTAGTACCTGGTATAAATAAACGTGAACGATATGTCCGACGAGTTTTTCATTGTTTTAACTATAAGATTCGGTTTTGAGAACAAAGGTACAAATAAAAAATGTGTTTTTCATAATAGATTGCATGGATTTAATAAATTTATGCGAATCAGGAATTGGCTTGTTGATTCAACTCCCGATTCGCATAAAACTAGTAAACTCTGTGGTTCTTGTATCTTTTGTTATACAGAAACGCTCTTTAGAACTCGATAATCAAAGAACGGTTGGCAGGAATAGTCAGGTTTTGAGTGAAATTAACCTTTTTGCCGGTTGTAATGATTGTACCTTCTTTAGAGTCTTGAGTTAGAGCGTTGTAGTGTTGGCTTGGCAGAACTTGTTCTTTGTCAGTGCTGTTTAAGACAATCATTTCTGTTTTACCATCACTCGTGCGGGCATACAAGTAGATTCCTTGCTCAGGAATGTGATACTTTACAGTTTTGTTTTCTGACATTTTCTTGTTTAGTTTTAGTTTTGCGCTTCAAAAATAGGGCTTTCATTCTAAACAAGCGGAAAGAAAACGGTTAAAATTGCAGTCCTTATACGGTTTTTATGATATAAATCAAGAAATGTTAGTTTTATAAACGCAGAGACGCAAAAACGCAAAGTCTTTATTTAGAGAGCAAAAGAGCGCAAAGAATTAAAAATTGAGCATTTTTAAATAAGTTCTAATTTTTAACTCTTCCGTGTCTTTTGCTTTCTCTAAAAAATATATTCTCCGCGCTTTTGCGTCTCTGCGTTTATAAAATATCAAATCAAGAATCCTAACAGGATACCTGCGGCTACGGCGGAACCGATGACTCCGGCTACATTCGGACCCATGGCATGCATCAGCAAGTAGTTGGTCGGGTCGTATTCCGCACCGACGATTTGCGAGATGCGGGCAGAGTCGGGCACGGCAGATACGCCTGCATTACCGATAAGCGGGTTGATCTTGTTGTCTTTCTTCAATACGAGATTGAATATCTTCACGAAGAGCACGCCCGATGCGGTGGCTATCACGAACGACAAGGCACCCAAGCCGAATATCTTCAACGAATCCCATGTGATGAATTCCGAAGCTTGGGTAGACGCGCCTACGGTCAGTCCCAACAAAATGGTGATGGTGTCAATCAGCGGGCCACGGGCTGTCTCTGCCAACCGGCGGGTCACGCCGCTTTCTTTTAACAGATTACCGAAGAACAGCATTCCTAATAGAGGTAAGCCTGAGGGTACTAAGAAGCAGGTGAGCAACAGACCCATAATGGGGAACAATACCTTTTCGGTATGCGACACGGCACGCGGGGCTTTCATGCGGATGAGGCGTTCTTTCTTGGTGGTCAGCAAACGCATGATAGGCGGCTGGATAACCGGCACCAATGCCATGTACGAATAAGCGGACACGGCGATGGCTCCCATCAGGTTAGGCGCCAATTTCGATGAAAGGAAGATAGCGGTCGGACCGTCCGCACCGCCGATGATGCCGATAGCGGCTGCCTGCATGGGGTCGAATCCCCATT
Organism: Bacteroides sp. An322; assembly: GCF_002161765.1. Classification (GTDB taxonomy): domain Bacteria; phylum Bacteroidota; class Bacteroidia; order Bacteroidales; family Bacteroidaceae; genus Phocaeicola; species Phocaeicola merdavium. The sequence continues at coordinate 12,181 of NZ_NFIN01000021.1, forward strand.
TGAGTGCAATCATGTAGGCACCGAAGATACCGAACTGGGCTGCCGCGCCGATGAGCATCAGCTTCGGATTGGAAATCAATGCCGAGAAGTCGGTCATGGCTCCGATGCCGAGGAAGATGAGAGGCGGATACCAGCCCGACGTCACCCCTTGGTATAAGATGTTGAGTACCGAACCCTGTTCGTAGATGCCGACCTGCAGACCGGCTTCCATATTAAAAGGAATGTTGCCCACCAGCATACCGAATCCGATAGGAATCAGCAGCATCGGCTCGAATTCCTTTGCCACGGCAAGATAAATGAAGAATATACCGACGGCTATCATGATGAAATGCTGGTAAGTCGCATTGTAGAAGCCGGTATACGTCCAGAAATCCGCCAGGTTGCTCTGTAAGAAATTGATAAATTCTCCCATAGTTATTCGATGATTATAAGGTCTGTACCTTCAAGAATAGATTCTCCTTTGCTCACTTGGATAGCGGTCACTTTGCCGTCGCGGTCGGACTTGATGTCGTTTTCCATTTTCATGGCTTCCAATATTAATAAGGTCTGTCCGCGTTTCACCGTATCGCCTTCTTTCACCTTGATGTCGAGGATGACTCCGGGCAGCGGTGATTTGATGCCCGACTTGCCTTGTGATACGGTGGGGCGGGATATAGCCGGAGGAGGAGCGGCCGGAGTGGTCGCGGCGGTACGGACAACCGGCTTGATTTTCGGGCTTACGTGCTTCTCTAATTCTACGGTGTAGGGCGTACCGTTTACTTCTACGTGTACGTTGTTGTCTTCTATGTCTCCTACGGTCACTTTGTATAAGTTCCCGTTGATTTTATATCTATATTCTTTCATGGTCATTCATTACGTTAGAGGGTTATTTCTTATGAGGATTTTCGCGCAGGGTATAAATCTTCGAGCTCCATGGCGAGTAGCTTCTCTTTACGCGGCTGATGGTGAGGATGGTTTCTTCTACATCGTGGTCGCTTCCCTGAGCCTCGTGCAGTGCCATGGCAATGGCGGCTATTACATCGCCCGGCGCTTCGCCCAATCTCCGTTCCTTGGCTTCTTGCTTGTCGGTGATGTTATGTACCTTCATGGCATTACGCTTGCGGAGCTTGACGGCAATCTTGCCGATGACGCGGAAGCAGATGTATAAGAGGATAAGTCCGGTAAACACTACGGTCATGGCGGTAAGGGTCATGCCGAAGCCCGCCGAGTCGTGCAGCTCGAATTTATCCATTTTGGGATTTCCTTCCAATGTCTGGTTATTCGTGCTTGGAGTGACGTATTTGGTCTCGCTATCATCCTTTACTTCCCATTCGTCCGAGCCGTCGCTGATGCGTGCATACGATTGGTCTGTCTTCAGGATGCCGGCGGGCACAACCACTTCGTCTAAAAGTTTCCGTCCCGAATCGTACAGTCCTACCCAGTTGTCATTGGTCTTGCTTAATACGAAATTGGTATGGAAGGTGCCTCGGCGCGGCGCTCCGTCTGCCCAGAAGAGGGCGTGCTGGCGGGGGCTGATAGCGGTCAGTACATCTCCTTTCGGAATGAAATAAGATACGGTGTCGCCCGGCTCGCTGCTCACTTTCAGGTAGCATCCCGCCAAGTTGACACTATTATAAGATGTGTTGAATATTTCCACCCATCCGCTATGTACGCCGTAATCGTCCTGAAAGTTGCTTTGGTTATCCACCAATACTTCGTTGATGACGATTTTGCTGCCCGTCTCCGGTGTGGTGCACGAGCTGAGTGCGCCCGCCATAGCAGATGCGAAGAATATTCCGGCTATGTATTTGTTCATAACTAAACGCGTTAAAGGGGTTAATTACAAAGGAATATTTCCGTGCTTCTTTGCCGGATTGGTTTGTTTCTTGGTCTGCAATTGTTGCAGGGCGCGGATGATGCGGAAGCGGGTGTTGCGCGGTTCAATCACGTCATCAATGTAGCCGTATTTCGCCGCATTATACGGATTGGCGAACAATTTGGTATATTCGGCTTCCTTCTCAGCCATGAACGCTTTCGGGTCTTCGGCTTCTTTCGCTTCTTTGGCATAGAGCACTTCTACGGCTCCCGCACCGCCCATTACGGCGATTTCGGCGGTAGGCCATGCGTAGTTCATATCACCGCGCAATTGCTTGCAACTCATCACAATGTGCGAACCTCCGTAGGATTTGCGCAAGGTGACGGTCACTTTAGGTACGGTGGCTTCTCCGTATGCATAAAGTAATTTGGCTCCGTGCAGGATAACGGCGTTGTATTCTTGTCCCGTGCCCGGAAGGAATCCCGGAACGTCTACCAACGATACGATAGGAATGTTGAATGCATCGCAGAAACGGACGAAACGGGCACCTTTGCGTGAAGAATTGCAGTCGAGTACGCCCGCCAAGAATTTCGGCTGGTTGGCTACAATACCTACCGATTGTCCGTTGAAACGGGCAAAACCGACGATGATGTTCTTCGCAAAGTCTTGTTGCACTTCCAGGAATTCGCCGTTGTCTACGATAGCGCCGATTACCTCATACATATCGTAAGGCTTGTTCGGGCTGTCGGGAACAATTTCGTTCAGCGAGTCTTCCAACCGGTCTATCGGGTCGGTACAATCTATATAAGGTGGTTCTTCGAGGTTGTTTTGAGGGATGTAGCTCAAGAGTTTGCGGATAAGCGCCAATCCTTCTTCTTCGGTAGATGCCGTGAAATGGGTTACTCCCGAGCGGGTGGAGTGCACGCTTGCGCCTCCTAAGTTTTCTTGTGTCACGTCTTCGCCGGTCACGGTCTTTACCACTTTCGGCCCGGTGAGGAACATGTACGAAGTGCCTTCCATCATCAAGGTGAAGTCGGTCAGTGCCGGAGAATAAACGGCTCCTCCCGCACAAGGTCCGAAGATGCCGGAGATTTGCGGGATTACGCCCGATGCCAAGATGTTGCGCTGGAATATTTCGGCATAGCCAGCCAATGCGTTGATGCCTTCCTGGATGCGTGCTCCTCCCGAGTCGTTCAGCCCAATGACGGGTGCTCCCATCCGCATTGCCATATCCATCACCTTGCATATCTTTTGCGACATGGTTTCCGACAAAGAACCAGCCGATACAGTAAAGTCTTGTGCAAAGACATAAACCAGTCTTCCTTCAATGGTTCCATATCCGGTTACGACCCCGTCGCCCAGATATTGTTTCTTCTCCATACCGAAATTGGTGCAACGGTGTTTCACGAACATATCCATTTCTTCGAAACTGCCTTCATCGAGCAGCATGGAGATGCGTTCGCGTGCTGTATATTTCCCTTTTGCGTGTTGTTTCTCGATGGCTTTTTCTCCACCTCCCAAGCGGGCTTTGGCACGCAATTCAATCAGTTCTTTTACTTTTTCAAGTTGGTTACTCATGGTATTTTCGTTTTATAGATTTTTACTTTTCACACAATTCAGTCAATACGCCCATTGTTGATTTCGGATGCAGGAAAGCGATTTGCAAATTCTCCGCACCTTTACGTGGAGCCTTGTCTATCAGCTGGATGCCTGCTCCTTCGGCTTCAGCTAATGCGTTGGCTACTCCGTCTTCAATGGCAAAAGCGAGGTGGTGGATGCCCATGCCGCGTTTTTCGATAAAGCCGGCAATGGTACTGTCCGGGCTGGTCGGCTCCAATAATTCGATTTTGGTATCTCCGCATTTCAGGAAAGCGGTCTTTACCTTTTGGTCTTCTACTGTCTCTATGTTATAGCAAGTCAGTCCGAGAACTTTTTCATAATACGGAAGGGCTTCTTCGATGCTCTTAACGGCAATGCCCAAGTGTTCAATGTGAGAAATTTTCATATTTGTTGTTTTTTATAGGGTATTAAATTCTTAAGTCATTTGCATTGATTGCACAAAGAAAAGAAAAATGTGCGATATATGAAATTTTTTCCCTATTTTATTTCATGGAAAGCATGTCTTTATTGGTTTTGTAGCGCATTGTTACTGTTATAGTGATTGCTTTTTTAGTCTGTCAAGATGTCACTTTCCTTATGCCAAAAATGCATACGGGTTCATCAGCCATCGAAGCAGGCTTCATTGGCTGATGCACTTAGGTTCGTTGGCTTATGAAGCTAAGTGCGTTTTTTATTGATGCTGAGTGGAGCGAAGCATAACTCCCTCCATTTCTGATTCGCATTAAATATAGAAATGAATAAGCAGCCGGTTGAGCCATTTCCAGCGGATGCGGAACCAGCGGCGGGTGCTTAATTGCCTGCCTCCGAAACGGAGGATGAAGTCGCGGTAGGTATATTTCTTGAAAGGAAGCCCTGCTTCGATGAACTCGAAATGTCTGTAACCTTGCTGGCGGGAGTAGGTCATGGCGTTCCATACGGCAAGGACGCCCGGATAGAGAAGCGGATAAGTCTTGCGCATGCCGGAAGAGAAAAGTAAATAGGCTGTATTTTGTGAGAATAGGCATACCGAGCCTCCGATGATTTTATTTTTGTAGCGGATGAGAAAGATTTTCCCTAATTCGTGTTCAGAAGGACGTTTCAGCAAGGAAAGGAAGAAACGCAGGTCGGGCAGGTAACGGTGTATCTTGGCTGCATAATATTTCCGTAGCATATTGAAAAAGGCTTCGATGTCTTCTTGAGTGCGTGCGATGTCCATTGTCGCGCCATTTTTCAATCCACGTGCTATTTGCCTTTTGCGTGATGCGCTAATCCATTTATCGAGGGTTTGATGATGAATGGAGTTGCGTACCCGAAGCCATCGGATAGGGAAATATCCGTTTTGCCGGAAATAGCGATAACCGAAAAGTGGTTCTTCTAAGTTCCTGAATTCCAAAAAGAAGGATTGGTCTTGGAATATGATTGTAAAATAGGAAAGAAAATTTCCAAAGATTTCATCGGCTTTGCGTGAGGTGTTGAAATATTCACCTGTTCCGTATGCGTATGTCTTTTTTCGGAGTCCGGTGAGCCGTGCATTGCGGCGCGTGATGCAGAGCAGCTTTCCGATAGGCGTATCGTTTTCCCATGCTACCAACAATACAGGACGATAGCCGGGAGTTTGTTCCAGTACTTGAAACAAATCGGTGGAATGAAAGATATTTGTTCCGGGAAGGTCCGGAATGTCTTTCGAATGTTCGTATGTGCTTATTCGAATAGTCATGGTACTGCAAAGATAAAAATTTTTTTGAGACAGTATATCTAATCGGGAAAAACATGCCAATAAAAAGGATTTTCCGAACGAAACCGAATAAATTTGAAATGGATTTGAAATAGTGCCGGTAAATTTGACCTTCTCGTTTTTTACGAGTATCTTTGTCGGACTAATAGATAAGAGTTTATGGAAAACTTCAGTGATTTGATTAAGCAACGGCGCAGCATGCGCAAGTTTACCGAGGAAGAATTGACACAGGATGAAGTGGTGGCTTTGCTTAGGGCTGCTCTGATGTCGCCTTCTTCGAAGCGGAGTAATTGTTGGCAATTTATTGTGGTAGACGATAAGCATACGCTTGAATTGTTGTCGAAATGCAAGGCATCGGGAGCCGATTTCTTGAAAGATGCCCCGCTTGCCATTGTGGTATTGGCAGATCCGTTGGCGAGCGATGTATGGATTGAAGACGCTTCTATCGCGTCGATTCTCATCCAGCTTCAGGCAGAAGATTTGGGACTGGGAAGTTGTTGGATTCAGGTCCGGGAACGCTATACCGCCACGGGCATGCCTGCCGATGAGTATATACACGATGTGTTGGATATCCCTTTGCAACTTCAGGTGCTTTCTATTATTGCCTTAGGTCATAAAGGCATGGAACGGAAACCGTTTGACGAGAGCAAATTGTTGTGGGAAAAGGTACACCTTAATAAATATAATAAGGGAGAATGACGGCAAAGGGATTATTATCAACTGAAAAGATAGTGTTGGTTGGTGCCGGAAATGTGGCGACCCATTTGGGAACGGCATTGCGTGGTGCCGGATATGCGGTACTTCAAGTGTTTAGCCGGACGGAAGAATCGGCTTCGGCGTTAGCTGGGAAATTGAATTGCCCTTATACGACGGATATCAATCAGGTAGTGCCCGATGCGGAGCTTTATGTCGTATCTGTTAAAGACGCGGTGTTGGCAGAGGTCATTCCGCCTTTGGTGCGCCGTAATCCGAAAGCCTTGTTCGTGCATACGGCAGGAAGTATGCCGATGGATGTATGGAAAGGCGAAGCCGTCCGTTACGGGGTGCTTTATCCGATGCAGACCTTTAGCAAAAGCCGTGCGGTAGACTTCTCTACGGTTCCTTTTTTTATAGAAGGTTCGGGAAGAGAAGAGGCAGAGGCATTGAAAGCCGTGGCGGAGCGGATAGGAGGGAAGGTATACGAAGCTACTTCCGAGCAACGCCGGTACTTGCATATCGCGGCGGTATTCGCTTGTAATTTCACGAATCACATGTATGCTTTGGCGCACCGCCTGCTGGATTCCCACGGTTTGCCTTTCGAAGTGATGTTGCCTTTAATCGACGAAACGGCACGGAAAGTACACGAATTGCCTCCGCTTGAAGCTCAGACTGGACCGGCAAGGCGGTATGATGAGAATGTAATCGGAAAACATCTGGAAATGCTTGCCGATGAACCTCGTTTGGCAGAATTGTATGAAAAAATTAGCCAAAGCATTCATCGGTTGGCTTAGGCTTATACTTTGCGCTGGATATTGTTAAAACGCAAAGACGCAAAAGCGCAAAGTCTTTCATTTTTGAGAGTAAACACACAGATAGATGCATTGGTTCTGCGACCTTTGCTTTCTCAAAAATAGATTCTCTGCGCTTTTGCGTCTCTGCGTTTTTTAATATTAGAACTCAAATGATAAATTATGATTTAACGAAGATACGGGCACTGGTATTCGATGTAGACGGAGTATTGAGTGCCGAGACCGTTCCGATGAGTGCGGAAGGGGAGCCTATGCGGACGGTGAACATCAAGGACGGATATGCCCTGCAACTTGCCGTAAAATGCGGATTGCATGTAGCGATTATTACCGGAGGACGTTCAGACGCTATTCGGAAGCGTTACGAAGCGTTGGGAGTGAAAGACATCTACATGGGCGCTTCGGTCAAGACGAAAGAATATGCTGACCTGCTTGCCCGGTACGATTTGAAGCCGGAAGAAGTGTTGTATATGGGCGATGATATACCCGACTATGATGTCTTGCGTTTGACCGGCTTGCCTTGTTGCCCTGCCGATGCCGCTCCCGAAATCAAGGCGGTGTGCAAGTATATTTCTCATCGGAACGGAGGATACGGATGCGGACGTGATGTGATAGAGCAGGTCTTGCGGGCACAAGGTAAATGGATGTCGCATGCCGATGCGTTCGGATGGTAACTCCTTAATTACAATAAAATATAAAAATAATGGTATTAGAGAATTTGCAAAAATACAAAGTGAAGCTTGCTTCCAATTCGCCCCGTCGCAGGGAATTGCTTTCGGGGTTGGGCATTGATTATGAAATAAAGGTATTGCCGGGCATTGACGAGACTTATCCCGACACCTTGAGCGGTGAAGAGATTCCGGTTTACATCGCCCGTGAGAAGGCAGATGCATACCGGAAAGACATGAAGGAGGATGAACTGATTATCACGGCAGATACCATTGTGTATATCGACGGGGAAGTGTTGGGAAAGCCGGAAGACGAGGAAGATGCGTGCCGGATGCTTCGCAAGTTATCGGGAAGGACGCATCAGGTCATTACGGGAGTGTGTCTGACGACATCTGCTTTCCAGAAAGCTTTTGCTTCGGTGACGGAAGTGACTTTCGCGTCGTTGAGTGAAGAAGAAATCCGGTATTATGTTTCTCATTACCGTCCCTTTGATAAGGCGGGTGCATACGGAGTGCAGGAATGGATTGGCTATGTAGGCGTTACGGGAATGAAAGGTTCTTTCTATAATGTGATGGGGCTTCCCGTCCAGCGGCTTTATCAAGAGTTGAAAGCGTTGTAAGTGGGTGTTTGAATTTAAACGCAGAGACGCAAAAGCGCTGAGCAACAATTTCTTGATACGCCCTCCGAGTAGTGACAAGTAACTTTTAATTTTTAACTACTCCGTGCCCTTTGCTTTCTCTAATTATATTCTCTGCGCTTTTGCGTCTCTGCGTTTATTTAAATCCAATAGTTAAACAGTTGACTAATTCCGAAAGAATGTGTATCTTTGCGCCCCGAAAGGAAAAAGATTGTTTTTATGGGAAAAGAAAGTGCTGCATTCAGGGAGCTGATGTTGCAGGTGTTCCGTACGCGGATGGCTTTCAGGCGTTTGGTGCAACGTGCTCTACGGAAAGTGGAAGCAGGGATAACGTTCGAGATGCTTCAAGTATTAAGATGTTTAGGGGAAGAGCAGGGGATTACCCAGCAAGTATTGGCGGAGCGCATCGCCAAGGGGAAGGCTGCCTTGTCCAATCTGATTGCGAATTTAGAGAAAAAGAAATATGTGTACCGGCTGGAAGACGCTTCCGACCGGAGGAACAAACGGGTGTATTTGAGTGAGGAAGGGGCTTTGTTTTACGGACAGCTCCGTTCGTCACTGGATGATATCTATGCCTCTGCGGGGATAACGGTGGGAATGGAGAAGATGAAAACCCTATTGGCTGACTTAAAACTGACTCGTGATGCGTTGGAGGAGATTTGACCGGTGGCTTTGGGCGGGCTTGGCGTTTGTGTCGCTCGAAGCGCAAGGGGCAATGGATGTAGAGAGTGAGTGTGCCTTGTCTGCCGATTCAATGTTGCTCACCGTAGACGAACTGTTCCGCTTAGGTGTGGATAATAGTTTGAAATTGCAGGCAGATGCCTTGGATGAGGCTATGGCGCACGAGCGGAGCCGCACGGCACGTGCTTCGCGTTTGCCCGATTTGCAAATCGGATTGAACGGGGGAGTGATAGGCCAGCCCATTGTGTTCCAACGTGGTTTGTCGGCTGCTACGTATCCCGATACGCCCGATTGGTCGCAGAATTATGCGATTGATTTTACCCAACCTCTTTATGAAGGCGGGCGAATCCGTTATACCATCCGGAAAGCCGATTTGGAAAAGCGTGTGGCACAACTCCGTACCGCAACCGACCGTGCTGACGTAAAGCTCAGCCTTTTAGAACAATACATGAGCCTGTTCAGCCTGTACAAACAGCGTGAGGTCTTGATGCGGAACATCGAAGAGTCGGAGTTGCGTCTGAAAGACATCCGGCAGATGAAGAAGGAGGGGCTGATTACGAACAACGATGTGTTGCGGAGCGAAATGCAGCTTACGAATGACCGGCTTTCATTGACCGAGACCGAGAACAGCTTGGCATTGGTATCACAACAATTGGATATCTTGTTGGGTATCGATGAAGACCGTTTGCTTTTGCCTGATACGTCTTTGCTTTACCGTGCCGTGGCATTGGAACCGTATGATGCTTACGTGGCTGAGGCTTTCGATAATGACCCAGCCATGAAATTGCTTCGTAAGCAGACCGAACAGGCGAAGAATGAAGTGCGGTTGGTAAAAGCCGAGTCCTTGCCTCATGTTTCGCTTTATGCATCGAACACCTTGGCGCGTCCCGTTTCGCGGACCATGGCAGATTTGTATAACAACAATTGGAACATTGGCTTGTCGGTTTCCTATCCGCTTTCTTCGTTGTATAAGAATAACCATCGGGTAAAGGAAACCAAATTGGCTGTATTGATGAACCAAAATGCGGAAGAACAGAAGATGCAGCAAGTGCGGGTGACGGTACGTACGGCATTTCTTCGTCATCGGGAGGCGTTGCGTCAGGTAGAGGCGTTGAAGCTTTCGGTGAAACAAGCCGAAGAGAATTACCGCATCATGCAGAACCGCTATTTGAACCAACTGGCTATCCTGACCGATTTATTGGATGCGAATACGGTGAGGCTGAACGCCGAATTGCAACTGACTTCGGCACGCACGCAGGTGATTTTCACCTATTATCAACTGGAACGGGCGTGCGGAAGATTGTAAAAAACAAAAACTATGGCAGAACTGAAAATAAAACGAGACAGATTGAAGAAATTACGGATGCGTAACCGTATCTTGAATACGGTCTGCATTATCTTGGCAGGGTCGGGACTGTGGTGGACCGCTACTTATTTCTGGCGTTATTTCAATTACGAAGTGACCAACGATGCGTTTATTGACCAATATGTGGCACCCTTGAATGTCCGTGCGTCGGGGTATATCAAGGAGGTGCGCTTCAAGGAACACCAATATGTGAAGAAGGGCGATACGTTGTTGGTGTTGGACAATAGCGAATACTTGATTAAGGTAAAGGAAGCCGAAGCTGCCTTGCTTGATGCACGTGGTGCACAGGATGTGCTTCATTCGGGTATTGAGACATCGCACGCCAACATAGCTGTACAGGAAGCCAATATTGCCGAGGCGAAAGCCAAGCTATGGCAATTGGAACAAGATTACCACCGTTTCGAGCGGCTGCTGAAGGAAGAATCCATTCCCGAACAACAGTTCGAACAAGCAAAGGCTTCTTACGAGGCTGCCCAAGCGCGTTATCAAGCCTTGTTGGAACAAAAGCGTGCCGCCCAGTCGCAATATACCGAGGCTAACAAGCGTACCACCAGTGCACAGGCTACTATTTTGCGTCAGGAAGCCGACCTCGACTTGGCAAAGCTGAACTTGTCTTATACTATCCTGATAGCTCCTTACGATGGCTATATGGGACGGCGTACGTTGGAACCCGGACAGTATGTGCAGGCAGGTCAGACCATTTCGTATTTGGTCCGGGGAGATGACAAATGGGTGACGGCAAATTATAAGGAGACACAGATAACGAGTATCTATATCGGACAGCCCGTACGTATCAAGGTAGACGCTTTGCCTGGCAGGGTATTCGAAGGGGAAGTGACTGCTATCTCCGAGGCTACCGGTTCGAAATATTCGTTGGTGCCTACCGATAATTCGGCGGGAAACTTCGTGAAAGTGCAGCAACGCATCCCGGTACGCATCGACCTGAAGAATGTATCCGATGAAGATATGCGGCATTTGCGTGCCGGCATGATGGTAGAGACGGAGGCATTGCGGAAATGACGGACGTTAGAAGTTTGGGGCTGCCCGTCCGCCGATGGGTGCCCGATTGGCTGGCTTTGGCAAGTGTGTTCATCGTTATCTTGCCGGTGCTGATGGTAAATGGTTCGTATACGGGCAGTATGCTCGAAGTGTCGAACACATTAGGTACGAATACCGAAGACATCACGATGGGCTATTATGCCACATCGGCAGGATTCGCCATCGGTTATCCCATTGTGCCCAAGGTCTTGTCGGCTATTCCCGAAAAAATGATGTTAGTGGTCAACCTCACTTTGCAGTTCCTGCTGAGTTGGGTGTGCGCCCGTTCGCAAAACGTTGACATATTGATTGTGGCAAGTTTCGTCATTGGTTTCCTCAAAGGATTCATGATGCTGTGGTTCATCCGTATGGCTCGCTTTATCTTTAGCCCGAAGGATGTGCGTAGCGAGTTCTATTCGTATTTCTTCCCTTTGGCTTTCGGCTTCGGCCAGCTTTCGATGGTACTTACGGCAGAGCTTGCCTACCATTATAACTGGAAGTATATGTATTACTTCATGATGATTCTGATGCTCATCAGCATCCTGACGGTTATTGTCTGTTATCGTCAAGATAAGAAGGCAGAGAAGATTCCGCTCTCCGAATTCCATTTCCGCGAGATGATGGTGGCGGCTGTAGGCGTGCTGATGCTGATGTACGTGGCTGATTATGGCAAGATGCTCGACTGGATGGCTTCGTTTAAGATATGCGCTTACATTGTTATCGGGCCTATCCTGTTAGCTTTCTTCATTTGGTTGCAGAAGACGGCGGAGAAGCCTTTCGTCAGTTTGGCTCCTCTGTATCAGCCGAAAGCCGTGGTGGGTTATTTCTATATGATGCTGACGATGTTCTTCAGTACCTCCACTACGTTGCTCACTAATTACATGACCACTATCTTGCAGGTAGATTCCACACGTACCTACCTTGTTTATATATGGGCACTTCCGGGTTATGCATTGGGTGCGTTCATTTGCTTTTGGTGGTTCCGTTGGCAGAGGTGGCGTTTTCGCTTTTTGGTAGCAGGAGCAATGGGGTGTTTTGCCGTGTTCTTCGGCATTCTCTATTTCACCATTTCGCCCGAAAGCACGTATGAGATGTTGTTCTTCCCTATCTTCATCCGTGGGGTAGGGATGTTGGTGCTGATTATCGCCTTCGGTCTGTTTGCGGTGGAAGATCTGAATCCGAAGTTCCTCTTGTCGAACGCTTTCTTTTTGATTTTGTGCCGTTCGGTATTAGCACCGCTGATGGCGACTTCGTTTTATAGCAATACGCTTTATCACTTGCAGCAGAAGTACATACACTCCTTGTCGGAAACCATAACAATGGTCGATCCATTGGCTGCCTCGAAGTTCTCCCAGTCGTTGAGCAGCGGAATCGGGCAGGGTCACGGGTATGCCGAGGCTACCCAAATGGCGACTACCTCGCTTTATTCCACCCTTCAGCAGCAAAGCCTTCTGTTGGCGTTGAAAGACATCTTGGGCTGGCTGTTCATCGTAACATTAGTAATAGCCGTTGTGTCTCGCTTCATCCCGTTCCATAAGACCATCCGGGTTACCTTCGCCAAGGCAGATGATGATATGGTGTGATAAAGGGGCAAATGTTATACGCATTTTGCTTCTTTTATCACTTTCTCTATACACTGTAGAACAATTTCCGCATGGTATTGTGCTTTATCAATCCATTCGGCATTCTTACGGTGGGTTTCTAGCCATTGAAGGGAAGGAAGTGCTTCTTGGGCTTCTATCATGGTGAAAGTGGGGAGCATTTTGTGTGCGATTTCCCCTAATTCTTGCATCGATTTTGTGTTTATCGCTTGCGTTATCCGGTTTTGGTTTTTTCGGGTCTCTTCGATGAATGTCCGGATAATTTGGCGTGCGGCTTCTTCATCGTCTTCGGAGAAAGCGGTCAAGGGAGCGAAATTGAATTTATGGGATGCCCCGTCGGAAGATATTTCCGGTTCTTTGGCTGGCTCTATAGATTCCCATTTCACTTGCAGGGTTTGTCCGCATACTTTGCGTAGCTCTTCCCAGTTGAACGGTTTGTAGAGGCATCCGGCAAAACCTTGTTTTCGGAAGTCTGCTTCGTTCATATCGCTCCGTGCGGTAATGGCTATGATCGGAACGGTCTTTGCTTGTGGCGTGTTGAGCTTCCGAATGGCTTTTAATAAATTAAAGCCATTCATAGCAGGCATTTGTATATCAGTCAGAATTAAGTCTACAGACTCAGTTTGGATGAGTTTGAACAATTCTTCCGGCTGGGTACAACAACGGATTACGGGAGTTTGTTTAGCTGGCAGATAGGCGAATAAGTCGCGTAACATAGCTTCGTTCAGAGCCAATTGGATACGGTCATCATCAATAAGCAGGATGTGCCATTGTTTATTAGGTAAGAATGATGTTTCTTGTATTACGTTTTGTGTTTCTTTGGCATGCCGGAGCGGTAAAGATACATAGAAAGTGCTTCCGTTTCCGGGAGTGCTTTCTATACGGATAGTTCCTTGTAAGAGTTCGATCAGCTTTTGGGTTATGGAAAGTCCTAAGCCGAAACCTTCTTGCCCTTGTGCACTCCTTAATCGGGTAAATGCTTGGAATACATGTGCTTGTTCTTGCGCATTCATGCCACATCCTGTGTCACTTACATAAAATTGGAGTTGATTTTCTTTATATGTGACATTGAGTGTAATATTTCCTTTTTCGGTAAATTTCAAGGCGTTCGATAGAAGATTTTCGGCAATCTGCCGAATACGGAACGGGTCTCCTTCTAAAGTTAGATGAGGAAGGAGGTCTGTTTTAAATGCCAGTTTCAGTTGTTTCTTTTCGGCTGTAGGCAAAAAACTGGTATAAATATGTTCGAATAGTTCATACGGGTTGAAAGACACGGAATTTAAATCCATTTTTCCTGCTTCCAGCCGGTGATAATCGAGCAAGGAAGTCACTAAATCTAGCAGATGGCGTGCCGAGCTTTGCATGTTGCGCAAGTAGAATTGCTGGCGTTGGTCGTGTACCAGTCTGATTAATAGGTCGATGTAGCCGATGATGGAGCCGGCTGGAGCTTTGATGTCGTGTGTGATGGTAAGCATCAGCTTTTCGCGTGCCACGAGCAGGTTTTCGGCATATTGTTTCGATTTTTCCAGTTCTTTTCGGTAATGGTTGCTTCGGGTAAGATCTCGCCATATAATAATGAAGAATATCAGTACGAGCAATATGGCTAAGGTAGCTATGACGGCCATGGTTTGGGCAGCTTGCCCCCTGATTTCCTGTTCGTGTATGATTCTTTCTTCCATAGCAGCTTGCTCATCTGTTTCAATGCTTTCCAACAATTGGTTTACCCTTTGGCTGAGCATGCTTCCGGCTATGCGGAGTTGGTTTATCTGTATTTCTAAAGTGCGTTGTTGTTCTTGCCGGTTTTGGAAAACCTTATGTTGGATAGAGGTCAGCATGCTGGCTATGGTATCTACCGGATTATACGTCTCGTCGATGGTATCGGTATATTCTTCTTGTATGATGTTGTCCACTTGGGTCGAGTCGGGCTTACCCGGAGAGAAAAGGTCGGCAAGGCGCCGGAAGAATTTCTTCGGTTTATGATGGATGGTGTATGAATTGTGATGCGTGACGACACGTCGGCGCACATGAGTATTGTTTAGTAATGAATCTTGCTGGAGGATAAGGCTATCCAGTTGTTGGCGGTAGAGTTCATCGGTCGGGTTTTCCTTGATAGCTTCCAATACCCTCAGCATGTTTTGTTCTTTTTGTTTCAACAACATGCGCACGGTGTCCAACCTAGCTTGTTGCAGGGTGTCGGTCAGTTGTTGCTGGAGGGAGTCTATCAAGATTCCTGCTTCTCTCATCGCGCGTTTATACTTTGGGTATTCGTCCAGTTTCCCCGTACGTAAGGTTTGCCCGATGATTTCGGCGTCATAGAGTTGGGTGATAATCTGATGGGTCGTTTTCCGGCGTAAGCTAATCGTTTCTTCCGTACCCGATGGAGCGGTCAGCAAAGTCATTTGTCGGTAGATGTACCCGATAGCTCCGAAAAGGAGGGCTATGAGCAGGATATATCCGAACGCTATTTTGACTGGAGTGGAAAGCATGGTTTGTTATCTGTTTAATGTGTTTGTTTGGAAACGCAGATTCACGCGGATTAACGTAGATAATAATTTAATTTTAATCCATTTGGCGTTAATCTGCGAAAATCTGCGTTTCTTCATCGTATCACTTGATTATTTGTACACTTAATTTATAGCGGACTTTATACCGGAAACGGAGGTAATACATGATGCCTGCACTGGTCAGTCCGAAGGGGAATGCCATCCAGATGCCTGTAATCCCCCATCCGAGGGTGAAGCCGAAGATATATCCTAAGGGCAAGGAGATAATGAAATAGGCGATGAACGAGAAAATCATCATCGGGCGCACGTCGGCTATTCCGCGAAGTGCATTGGCGAAATTGATTTGAAGCCCGTCTCCGAACTGGTAGAGCAGGAAGGGGATAATCACTTGGGTCACCATAAGGCTGACCGCAGCGTCATCGGTAAACCAGCCTCCGATGTAGTTCCGTAAAAGGTAGATAGGAACACATGTGCAGACCGCCATCACCAAGATGATGTGGAATCCACAATTGGCTATCCGGCGGATATTCTCGAAATCCCTCAGCCCAAGGAAGTTGCTGACGCGGACCGATACAGCGGCTCCCATGCCGTAATACATCATGAAGCAGACTTGGGAAACGGCTATCATGATTTGGTAAGTGGCAAGTTCGGTGCTTCCCAGCCAACCGACCATGATGGCACTGAGGCTGAATGAGGCGGTTTCCATTCCCATTTGGGCGGCAATGGGCCATCCTAACTTATTGAGCAAGGTAAAGTCTGCTTTGTTGGTTTTCCCTTGCATGAATCCCCTGCGGAATTGTTTGTAACGGGCGGTAAGGAAAAACAAGACCAAATAAGCGAGCACCATGAGGATGCGGGATACCAATGTCGAGATTCCCGCACCTAACAAACCTAATTCGGGCAATCCCAGTTTGCCATAGATAAGGATGTAATTTCCGATGATATTTAAAACGTTTCCGCATAAAAGAATCCACATGGAAACTTTGGTGTCGGTAATTCCATCGGTGAATTGCTTGAAGGCATTAAACCAAAGCACAAAGGGGAGGGACAGAAGCAACACGATAAAATACGGACGCATGTAGGGTATCAGCTCTTCAGGCTGGCCTAAACGGTGCAGGTTCAGGTAGAGGGCAAGCATAATGCCGCACACGATAAGGGCAAGCAGGGTATTGGCTGAAATGCTGTTTTTCAATACTTCTCCGGTCTTGTCTGTTTTTCCTTCTCCGAACAGGCGTCCTACTACGGGGGTTAATCCGTATGCGAATCCGGTGCTGAAGATAATGGCGAGATTGAACATGTTGTTTACGAAACTGGCTGCAGCCAGTTCTGTAGAGCTATGATGCCCTACCATGAGGGTATCGGCAAATCCCAATACGATAACGCCTATTTGTCCGATAACGATAGGGAGCCCTAAAGTGAGTAGTGCACGGTAATGTGATTGCTTCATGTCGGTTTGCTTTTTATTTGAACACAGAGGCACAGAGACACCGAGTTTTTAAGCAATTAAAAAATAATCTCCGTGCCTTTGTGTCTCTGTGTTCCATCTATTTTCAATCGTTTTTCGCTTTATAATAAAGGATGCTGCAATTTTCGGGTACAAATGTCCGTTGTGCCGTTTCCTGTATTTGTGTGGAAGTGACGGAGCGGTATTTGCCTACTTCGTCATTAATGTCTTCCGCTTTGCCTATCAGCTCGTAAAAGGCGAGGTTGGTGGCTACGTTTAGGTAATTGATATTGTTGAATATCTGTTCGCTCTCGTAGCGGTTTTTTACCTTTTCCAATTCTTCGGCGGATACGGGGACGGTTTTCAGCTTATCCAATTCTTCCCAAATGGCTTGTTCCGCTTCTTCCAGCGATATGCCTGGTGCGGGTTTGCCCGTAATGTGCAGCAATCCTTCGTCCAGGCTTCCTGAGATATAAGCGTCTATCGAAGCGAATTGTTTCTTTTGCTGTACCAAGGTTTGGATAAAGCGCGAGGAACGTCCGTTGGAAAGCAGGTCGGTGATGACATCAAACACATGATATTCCGGTGAAAAGCGGTTGCACATGTGGAAAGCCATATACAATGCGTCGAGCGGTACTTTCCGTTCCACACTCTTTCGCCGGATTTGTGTCTGCGGTTTTTCCTGCGGCAAGTTGCGTTCAGGTATTTGGCGTACCGGAATCGGACCGAACCACTTCTCTGCCAAGCGGACCGTTTCTTCGAATGAGATATGTCCTGTTACGGAAAGGATGGCATTGTTGGGCGCATAGAAATGGTAGAAGAAGTCTTTTAC
Organism: Bacteroides sp. An322; assembly: GCF_002161765.1. Classification (GTDB taxonomy): domain Bacteria; phylum Bacteroidota; class Bacteroidia; order Bacteroidales; family Bacteroidaceae; genus Phocaeicola; species Phocaeicola merdavium. The sequence goes on from NZ_NFIN01000021.1 coordinate 29,587, forward strand.
TTCTTCCAGCGTGGCATTGGCGATATGGTTGATTTCCTTTCCGATAGTAGGCCAGCGATACGGGTGGTGTTGGTAAGCCATTTCGCGCAATAAGTGGGATGCGTCTCCGTAGGGCTGGTTCAGGTTGCGTTGCTTGAATTCTTCGATAACCACCTGACGCTGCACTTCCAGGCTTTGCGGACTGAAGTCGAGGCTCAACATGCGGTCGCTCTCCAGCCAAAAGCCGGTTTCTACGTTCTGATAGGGGAGGGTGATGTAATAATTGGTGATGTCATTATTGGTCCATGCGTTATTTTCTCCTCCGGCATTTTGAACGGGAGTGTCGTAATCGGGGATGTTTACCGAGCCGCCGAACATCAGGTGCTCGAATAAATGAGCGAAGCCTGTATGTTCGGGCGATTCGTCGCGCGCGCCTACATTATATAAGATATTGAGTGCCACCATTTGGGTGGAATTATCTTCGTTGTGCACGATGCGCAGCCCATTGTCCAGCGTATGATGATTAACTTTTATCATTTTTCGTTTATGATGGTTGCTTTCAAAATGCGTATGTTCTCTATAGGGCGATCTGCCTTGTTGGTCTTTACGGCTTCGATGCGTGAAACGGCATCCATGCCTTCTATTACTTCGCCAAATACAGTATAATCGCCGTCTAAGTGGGGTGCTCCGCCTTTTGACGTATAAATTTTGATTTGTTCGGGAGTGAACTTGCGTACGCCTTCTTCTTTTTGTTGTGCTTTGGCTTGTCTTTCTAATGTGTCTTGCAGGGCAAGAAGTCCTGCTGTATCATCGGCTTTGCGCATCTTGAAGATTTCTTTCATGTGCTTGCGTGCCAAGTTTTGGAATATGGTGTCGAGGCGTGCTTGGTTCATGTTCTTTTCCATGGCGATAAGCTGGTCTTCGTTGAACACTTGTCCTGTCACAATATAGAATTGGCATCCCGATGAAGCCCGTTCGGGGTTGACATTGTCCGGTTGGCGTGCTGCTGCTAATGCGCCACGTTTGTGATAGAGCGTCGGGACAAATTCGGCTGGGATTGTATATCCTACATCTCCGCTTCCCAATTTTGCAGTATCGTTGGCGGTCTTGCTGGTAGGGTCGCCTGCTTGAATCATGAAATTTTGGATGACGCGATGGAACAATGTGCTGTCATATACTCCTTCTTTCACCAATTTAATGAAATTGTCCCGATGTTTCGGGGTTTCATCGTATAATTTTACGGTAATGTCGCCCATGGTCGTTTCCAGGCGCACCAATGTTTCGTTTGTCATAGAGTAATTCTTTTTACGATTGCCTGTGCAGGCGATGCAACAAGCTATCAGGGTTAATAAAATAATTGTTTTCTTCATGTCTGGGATGATTTATCGTGCAAAGGTAGCGATTTTCTTCCATATATTCTTTGGAGGTTTATATTATTTAGGAGGTTTCGGCGTTACATTATTGATTTTTTCTTTAATATTGCGGTATAAAATAGAAACAAAATGAAAAAACGGATTATAAGTTTGGGAACCTTTCTGCTGTTGGCAGGAAGTTTGTTGGCACAGATTCCATTTGCATATACTGTGAAAGGAGAATTATCTGATTCTGCTTTTCACGGGAAGGAAATAGCTATTATCTGTGGTGATGATAGACGTGAAATGGCAAAAACAGTCGTTAATGGATGTAATTTCGAGTTTAGCGGTGCAGAGGATAGTGTGAGATATTGCTATGTTTGGGCGGGACGTGAATATGGCGAGTTTATTTTGGAACCGGGGACTATATGGCTGGATATGAAAACGCATCGTTTCCCGACCGGTACATCGTTGAATGAAGCATTAGGGGAATATAATCGTCTTCAGGACCGTGCGTATGCGATAACTGATTCCATTTACCGTTCGGTCATTCACGAAGGGATGAGTCGTGAAGAACGTATTGAGGCTTTGAGTACGCATACGTTTGAGGGCGAACGGATACATTACCGTATGTATAAACCATTTATTTTAAAACATACAAATGATGAAGTAGGGGCAGTGGCGGTTGAGAATCTTCTGATGTTAGGCGCGACTCCTGAAATGTTGGATGACCTTTATCCGCATTTGGGTGAATGGATTTTGTCTCGTCCGTATATTCAGACCAGTATAGCCTTTGTCGAAGCTTCGCGTAACATGGCTCCCGGAAAGCCTTTCATTGATTTTGAGGCGGAAGATTTGCAAGGTAAGAAAATTCATTTCTCTGATTTTGTAGGGAAGGGGAAATATGTGCTGGTAGATTTTGCCGCTAGTTGGTGCGGACCGTGCCGTGAGGAAATGGCTAATTTGAAAGAAGTATACGAAGCGTATGAAGGTGAAAAATTTGATATACTGACCGTTGCCGTAGAGAATGATTCGGAGGCTTCACGCAAGATGTTCCATGATTGTGGGGTAAATTGGAATACGATGCTTAATGCTGGAGAAGTGCCGGCGAAACTATATGGTTTTCGAGGTATTCCGCGGATTATGCTTTTCGCTCCTGACGGAACCATTGTGGCAAATAAATTGCGGGGAGATGATGTTTGGGTGGAATTACGGAAGCTGAATTTGAAGGAGAATAATAGAACCTATATGCATTGATTGATGCATTAGGCTTCATCGGCGATCCTAGCCTAATGAAACTGTAATTTCACCCTGCTAGGACAGCAATCTTATCAGGGTTATATTTGCTTGCCATTGAAATCTGTTGTGCTTCTTACCTTATGTAAATGGCTATGAAATAAAAGCGGATGTGTTGAAATGATAGTTAATATCTATTTCAGCACATCCGCTTTTTGAATTGTATTTAGTGTACTTGATTAGTCAGCCAAGCTCAAAATCTGTGCTTCAGCCGGTACATAGTCGGCTTGGAAGAAGCGGCTTGCACGGAGCAAGTGACGCCAGATACTTACCAATTCTTGCGTTTCCTGCAAGATATTCAGGTAAACCAGCGCGGCTTTCAGGGCGTTGTTGTCCGTTTCCTGCAAGCGGTTCATCTGTTCCTTACGTAAGGCGGAAATCTTGTTCTTCAACTCATCGCCTTTTTTTAGGATTTCGTCCGCATCGGCATAATTGTTGTTTTCGATAGCGGCGCGTGTGCTTTCCATCAGCTTGCAGAGCTCTTCGCGGATGGGAAGGAAGTCTTTCACACTTTCCTTGGCAATCGGGTTGAAGTTGTTGTCTACGTGTTCCTTACACGGTTCGCAGATACGTTTCAGACAGTATAGCATCTGTTCGCAACTATTACTTCCCAAGTGGAACCACGTATTCTTCTCGATGGCAACGGCAATAGGAATGCGGCGCAAGCCGAGGATTTCCTTGCGGCGGCGTTTCTTCAGCATCTTGCGTTTGTCTTCCGCCGAGCTTAAGCCTTTCTTCAAGGGCTTCAAGTCTTGGTTGATGAAGCCGTCGGTCACTTGCATATAGCTCTTTTCGGTGTAGTCGATATAGTCTGCCAATGTTTCACGCACGTGCTGGCGGAGCAAGGTGAGTATTTCCGCCTTGTCTTTGGTAGACATCATGCGCTTGAATATATCGTCGTCTTGTTTCTCGGCTTTTTGCTTTTCGCTGAACTTGATGTTGCTTCTCACTAATAGGAATACGGCTACGCAGATGAAGATGAACATGCCTACGAAGCTGGTGTAATACATAACGATAGTGACAAGGGCACATACCGTGAACGCTACAAATGCCGTGATGAACCATCCGCCGATAACGGAGAACATACCCGTGATGCGGTAAACGGCGCTTTCACGTCCCCAAGCGCGGTCGGCAAGTGATGAACCCATCGCAACGATGAAAGTCACATACGTAGTAGAAAGGGGTAATTTCATCGTGGTACCGATGATAATCAGCAAACCTGAAAGTACGAGGTTGACCGAAGCACGCACCATATCGAAAGCGGCTCCGTTCTCCAGAATCACTTCGTCTTTGTTAAAACGGTTATCTATCCATTTGCGCAAGCCCGCAGGGATGACTTTAATCAAAAATTCATTGGTAGCCGTAGCACGGCGCACGATAGTTCTTGCCAAAGCGGACGAACCGAACATCTCGTCTCCTTCTTCCTGACGCGAAAGGTCGACTGAAGTCTTGATTACGTTTTGCGCTTTTTTTGAGGTAGCTAAAGCATATACCATTACCAAGCCCGACAAGAAGAGGAATATCATCGGGGTATGGGCGGATGACATCAATGAATCCATCGTGAAGTCGTGGATGCCTACGCCGTTCGAGTTTGCTACATAGTCCATATAAGAAGAGTAACCTGCCAAAGGCACACCGATGAAGTTCACCAAGTCGTTTCCGGCGAAAGCCAAAGCTAACGAGAAAGTACCTAATAAAACAATGATACGGAAAACGTTTACCTTGCACCAGTGCAGGATTTGCATCAGGACGGTGAAGAAGACGAAACATCCTAAAATCAGCATCGCGTTGTGAGAGTTAATCCATTCCAACGTTTCGGGAGATATATAAGGTGAGCTTTGCACTCCTTGCAACAAGATGAAATAGCCAAGTGCCGTAATGGAGATTCCCCCGAAAATACCGATTGTCCACGAGAGGTTTTTCTTATAATTGAAACTGAAAATCAAGCGGGAAATGTATTGTACCACTGTACCGGCTATAAATGCGATAGCCACTGAGAGGAAGATTGCCATAATCACCGAGAACGCTTTTTCGGTATTCATCATGTCTCCTAACGAATACATGCCTGTCTCGTCGCCTAAGATTTTCAGGATTGCCAAGATGAATGTACCTCCTAAAAGCTCGAAGACCATCGAGACCGTGGTAGAGGTTGGAAGCCCGAGGGTGTTGAATACATCAAGCAGCACCACATCGGTCACCATGACCGCCAACAGGATACACATGATTTCATAGAAGCTGAAATTGGAGGGCTGGAATATGCCGTGCCGGGCGATATCCATCATGCCATTACTCATAATGGCTCCTACAAAGACTCCCACGGCTGCTACAATGACGATAGTGCGGAATTTGGCTACTTTCGCTCCTACAGCCGAGTTCATGAAGTTCACCGCGTCGTTACTGACGCCCACCAGCAAGTCGAACACTGCCAGCATAAAGAGGAATATTACAATTCCTAAATAAACAGTTTCCATAAAGTTGTTTTAATATTTCGGGTACAAAAGTAGGGAAATTTCGCTTAATACATATTACAAAGCTGTTACAAATTAAAAGAAAGATAATTTCACGTCGTGTTAGTATGTTTATAAACAGATATTTTGTAACTTTGCACCCGAATACACATTATTAACTTTTAAAAGCCATATAGCTATGTCAGAAACGAAGAAAATAAAGACAGCATTGGTTTCCGTTTACCACAAAGACGGTTTGGATGAGATTATTCGCTTATTGGCGGAAGATGGAGTAGAATTCCTGTCAACCGGCGGTACGCGTCACTTTATAGAAGATTTGGGCTATAAATGCCATGCAGTAGAAGATTTGACCGGTTATCCTTCTATTTTGGGTGGCCGTGTGAAGACGCTTCATCCGAAAGTGTTCGGTGGTATCCTTTGCCGCCGTGCCTTGGAAGAAGACCAAAACCAGGTAAAACAATACGAGATTCCGGAAATCGACTTGGTGATAGTTGACTTGTATCCGTTTGAAGATACGGTAGCATCGGGTGCAGGCGAACAGGATATTATCGAAAAAATTGATATAGGCGGCATTTCGTTGATCCGTGCTGCGGCTAAGAATTTCAATGATGTGGTAATTGTAGCGAGCAAGGCTCAATATGGTACATTGTTGAATATCTTGAAGGAGAGAGGTGCAGCTACTACCCGTGACGAACGCCGCCAGTTGGCTTGCGAGGCATTTGGCGTATCTTCTTCATACGATACGGCTATCCATAATTGGTTCGAAGGCAAATAACGCTTCATTTTCAATTGTCAATTTTCAATTTTGAATTTCAATTATGGGATTGTTCTCTTTTACACAAGAAATAGCGATGGACCTTGGTACTGCAAATACCATTATCCTGAGCAATGATAAGATTGTCGTAGACGAGCCTTCGGTTGTAGCCTTGGATCGTCGCACGGATAAGATGATTGCGGTAGGCGAACGGGCTAAAATGATGTACGAAAAGGAGAATCCGAATATCCGTACTGTACGTCCGTTGCGTGACGGAGTGATTGCCGACTTTAACGCTTGTGAGCAGATGATGCGCGGGCTGATTAAAAAGGTAAATCCGGGACGCCGTTTGTTTACGCCTTCGCTCCGTATGGTGATTGGTGTGCCTTCGGGTTCAACCGAAGTGGAATTGCGTGCGGTTCGTGATAGTGCTGAACATGCCGGAGGACGCGATGTGTATTTGATATTCGAACCAATGGCAGCTGCTATCGGTATTGGATTGGATGTGGAAGCCCCCGAAGGAAATATGATTGTGGATATAGGTGGAGGTTCGACCGAAATTGCGGTTATTTCATTGGGCGGTATCGTATCGAACAACTCTATCCGTATTGCGGGTGATGATTTGACGGCTGATATTCAAGAATATATGAGCCGGCAGCACAATGTGAAGGTCAGTGAGCGTATGGCAGAACGTATCAAGATTCATGTAGGTGCAGCATTGACCGACTTGGGCGATGATGCTCCTGAAGATTATATTGTGCGTGGTCCAAACCGTATCACAGCGTTGCCTATGGAGGTGCCTGTATGTTATCAGGAAATTGCTCATTGTTTGGAAAAGAGCATTGCTAAGATTGAGACAGCTGTATTGAATGCTTTGGAGAATACGCCGCCTGAACTTTATGCGGATATTGTGAGCAATGGTATTTATCTGGCAGGGGGAGGAGCTTTACTCCGCGGGTTGGACAAGCGTTTGACGGATAAAATCAATATTCCGTTCCATATTGCCGAAGACCCTCTGTTGAGTGTGGCGAAAGGTACAGGAATCGCGTTGAAGAATGTAGACCGTTTTTCTTTCCTGATGCGGTGATAGGCTTATGCGGAACTTGCTGAATTTTTTAATGAAATATGATTACTGGCTGCTTTTTATTCTTTTAGAAGCAGTCAGTTTCACTTTATTGTTCCGCTTTAACAGCTATCAGGGAAGTGTGTTTTTTACTTCCGCCAATCGGGTGGTAGGACGTGTAGATGAAACCGTGAACGGAATTACTTCTTATTTTGGTTTGAAGAGCATAAACCGGGATTTGGTCAATCGGAATGTAGAATTGGAGTTGGAAGTAAAACGTTTGAACGATGCTTTGAAGGCTTATGAAAAAGATACGCTTGTTCAGAGGCAATTACAACATGAGGCTTCGGGAATGTATACCGTAGTGCCAGCCCGTGTGGTGAATAACAGCGTAACCCGAAGTGATAATTTCATTACGATTGATAAGGGACGGGTGGATAGTGTATATGCAGAAATGGGCGTATTAAGCGGCAATAGTATCGTAGGCATTGTTTATCAGGCTTCGGCACATTATGCTTTAGTGCTTCCTATATTGAACTCAAAAAGCAGTATCAGTTGTAAGATACGGCGGACCGATTATTTCGGAGTCTTGAAATGGGAGGGAGGCTCTTCACGTTATGCATGGCTGAAGGATATTCCCCGTCATTCGGAATTTTCGTTAGGAGATACGATTGTGACAAGCGGGCATAGTGCGGTATTCCCAGAAGGTATTCCGGTAGGTACGGTGGATGATCGGGAAGATAGTCAGGACGGATTGTCTTATTTGTTGAAAGTCCGTTTGTTTACTGATTTTGCACGATTGGCTGATGTGAGTGTTATCCGATATAGCGGAAGGGAAGAGCAGGCTGCATTGGAAGAGAGTATTCATGTAAAATAAATAAAGAAAAGGTATATTATCCTATGGTTCAGACTTTACATCGTATTGTGTGGTTTGTGGTATTGGTTTTGGTTCAGGTAGAGATATTGAATCATGTACACATCATGGGATATGCAACTCCAATAGTTTTCATTTATTATATTTTAGCTCTTAATTCCGAGATTTCCCGTAAGTCTTTGTTGTTGCAGGCTTTCTTTTTAGGGCTATGTGTGGATATCTTCAGCAATACGCCGGGTATGCATGCGGCTGCAAGCACTTTTTTGGCATTTCTTCGGCGTCCCTTATTGCAGGCACAGATGTTGCGTGAGACTACAGATGATTATGAACCGAGTGTCCGGAGTATGGGGCTTGGGCCTTTCTTGCGTTATGTAACGAGTGCGGTACTTGCATTTGTGGTTGTGGTAAGAGTGATTGATGCTTTTAATTTCTTCCATTTTATTGAATTATTGCTTCGGATTGTGACCGATACGCTGGTGACGGTGGTTTGTATCATGTGTATAGATGTAATAAGGAGGAGGAAATAGTGGACCGGAATTATCAGTTGGTTAAGCGGAAATATGTGATTGGCGGAGCGGTACTGGCGGTGGTTCTTCTTTTTATCATGCGTTTGTTTGCCTTGCAAATCTTGAATGATGATTATAAGAAAAATGCCGATAGCAATGCGTTGCTGAAAAGGGTGCAATATCCTAGCCGGGGAGTTATGTACGACCGAACGGGTAAGTTGTTGGTCTATAATCAGCCTGCATACGACATTACGGTGATTATGAGAGAGATAAATCAACTTGATACTGCCGATTTATGCCGTACTTTGAAACTTACTCCAGAATTTGTAAGACGCCGGTTTCAGGATTTGAAGAACCGTCGTTTGAATCCCGGATATTCACCTTATACACATCAAGTGTTTCTTACCCAGCTTTCTGCTGAAGATTGTGGCGTCTTTCAAGAAAAGATGTTCATGTTTCCTGGTTTTTATATCCAACGCCGTACCATCCGGCAATATAGTTATCATGCGGGTGCTCATATTTTAGGTGATATCTCGGAAGTCTCTAAAGGGGATATCGAAAAGGATGAGTATTATGAACCGGGCGACTTTATCGGAAGCTTAGGTGTGGAACGTTCGTATGAAAAGCAATTGCGGGGCGAGAAAGGCGTAGAAATCTTGTTACGCGATGCGCACGGGCGTATTCAAGGGAATTATATGGACGGGAAGTTTGATAAAGCTCCTGTGCCTGGAAAGAACTTGACATTAAGTCTGGATATTGAGCTTCAGATGTTGGGCGAGCGTTTACTGGAAGGTAAAATCGGAAGTATTGTAGCGATAGAACCTTCTACGGGGGAGGTGTTGTGCTTAGTTTCTTCTCCAACTTATGACCCTAGTATGATGATTGGGCGAAACCGGGGAAAGAATCATCAGATGATGGCACGAGATCCTTGGAAACCTTTGCTGAACCGTGCGATTATGGGAACTTATCCGCCTGGCTCTACATTTAAAACCACACAGGCGCTTACTTATCTGCAAGAAGGAATTATTTCTACAAGTACAATGTATCCTTGTGTGGGCGGGTTTTCTTTCCGAGGACTTCATGTAGGGTGTCACGGGCATCCATCTCCTTTGTCTTTGATTCCGGCGATAGCGACTTCGTGTAACGGTTATTTTTGTTGGGGATTGTATCACATGATTGGAGCACGCCAAAAGTATGGGTCGGTACAAAAGGCGATGAATACGTGGCGCGATTATATGGTTTCGATGGGATTCGGATATACGTTGGGCATTGATTTGCCGGGAGAAAAGCGGGGTATGATACCGAATGCACAGTTCTATGATAAAGCCTATCGAGGCTCATGGAACGGGTTGACTATTATCAGTATTTCAATTGGGCAAGGAGAAGTAACGGCTACTCCTTTACAGATTGCTAATCTAGGTGCTACAATTGCCAATCGGGGATATTTCGTTACACCGCATGTCGTAAAAAAGATAGAAGGTGAGGAACTTGATTCAATTTATCGTACCAAGCGATATACGAAGGTAGACAAAGTGCATTACGAAGAAGTCGTACAAGGTATGCGTGCGGCAGTACTGGGCGGAACGTGCCGGATGGCGAACCTTCCGGATATAGAGGTTTGCGGAAAGACCGGTACGGCACAAAACCACGGAAAAGACCACTCGGCTTTTATGGGCTTCGCTCCGATGAATAATCCGAAGATAGCCATAGCCGTTTATGTGGAAAACGGAGGGTGGGGAGCTACTTACGGAGTTCCTATTGGCAGGTTGATGATAGAGAAATATTTGACAGGAACCTTAACGGAAGCGGACGAGGCATTGGCTTCCGATATTCAACATAGAAGGATTGATTATGGCTTACAAGAAAGATAGTGTATGGAAATCGGTGGACTGGTGGACCGTTGTGCTTTACTTAGTGCTCGTGATTTGCGGTTGGTTCAGCGTGTGCGGAGCAAGCTATGATTATGGCAATCCTGATTTTTTCGATTTAGGCACTCGTGCCGGAAAGCAATTGATGTGGATTGGATGTTCGTTGGTGTTGGGATTTGTCTTGCTGATGCTGGAAGAGCGGTTTTACGATACTTATGCTTACTTGGTTTATGGCGTTTTGCTTTTGTTGCTTTTCGGAACGATTTTCAACCCACATGAAATCAAAGGCTCGCGTTCGTGGATTGTATTAGGTCCAGTCAGTTTGCAACCTGCTGAGTTTGCAAAGTTTGCCACGGCACTTGCACTTGCTAAGTTTATGGGAGAATATACTTATTCTATCGAGCGAGGGCGTGATATGCTGGTTTCTTTAGCTATTATTTTAGTACCTATGGTATTGATTATTTGTCAAAAGGAGACTGGTTCGGCATTGGTGTACCTTGCTTTTTTCTTGGTGCTGTATCGTGAAGGGATGACCGGTTCGATACTTTTTGCGGGGGTATGTTCGATTATTTATTTTATTGTGGGCATCCGTTTCGGAGGTGATATGATGTCGGACGAGCTTACTTCATGGGGTGAGTTTTCTGTATTGGGGTTGATATTGGTCTTTTCGGGCTTGTTGGTCAATTCGTATTGCAAAGGAAGCGGGAAACCGGTCAAATACATTCTTTCTATTGGCTTGGGAGTGACATTCTTGAGTTTGCTTTTTTCACTTTATGTCATTCCATTCAATGTGGCATACGTGCAAGGAGGTTTGTGTGTAGCTTTGGGTATTTATCTGATTTATCAGGCTTTGCACGAGCGTATCCGTAATTATTTTTATATTTTCCTTTTTGCTGTAGGGTCAGTAGGTTTCTTTTTTTCGGCAGATTATGTATTTAATAATGTATTGGAAGCGCATCAGCAAATTCGTATTAAGGTTTTGCTAGGTATGGAGGACGACCCTACGGGATCTGGATATAATGTGAATCAGAGCAAGATTGCGATTGGTTCAGGCGGATTCTTTGGAAAAGGATTCTTAAACGGGACACAGACTAAGTTGAAATATGTGCCCGAACAAGATACCGACTTTATTTTTTGTACCGTGGGCGAGGAGCAGGGTTTTGTGGGAGCATCAGCAGTGATTATTCTTTTTGCTGTATTTATTTGGAGGTTGATTCATTTGGCGGAGCGGCAATCTACGCGCTTTGGACGGGTGTATGGATATAGTGTGTTGAGTATTTTCTTTTTTCATTTATTCGTCAATATCGGCATGGTGCTGGGGCTGACTCCGGTTATTGGCATTCCTTTGCCTTTCTTCAGTTATGGAGGTTCCTCGTTGTGGGGATTTACGATTCTGCTATTTGTCTTTTTGCGCATCGATGCTTCCCGTGAGCGATAAGCGGATACCGGCATCGGTAATGCCTTTTAGGCAAGGAGTTTTCATGAGATGTACCAATTGCAAAAGAGTGTCTGTATAGGCAAGATAGATTGTTCCTGCTGGAGCTTGAAACTGATAAAATGTGCTTGCATTTCCTTCTCCATACCATTTTCCTTCTGTATCAGCAAGTTCTAAATGGATAGTATCATAGGCTGTAGAAGAAGAATGTGGTCGGAGGACAGCTATCCATATATCACGAAAAGCATAGTTTTCAGTATGTCGCAATCCGATTTCCAATTGATAGTAGTGTCCTGCGAGAGTTGAATCGGGGAGTGCAAACGAAAGGGTGTCTTCCCGTTCCCAACCTTGAGATGATACGGTACGGTATTGATGATAGACAGTCGCCTCGTTTTTGCATCCGATTAAAAGAAAAAGCATTGCCGTAATGAAAAAGGATTTGAAATGTCTCATGATTCTTGGCTGTTAAGAGTAGAAGGTGTGCCGAAATAGAAATTGCTTGTCAAAAAGTCATGTCATTCTTTTATTTCGGCACATCCTTATGTTTTATAAGCTTGTTTTTACATTTGCGGTTGTTGGGGCGTTCCTCCTCCTTCTCCTGCATTTTCTTTACCTTTGGGGCGTCGGTTATTCCGGTTCCGATTGTTTCCGTGTCGGTTCCCGTTATTTTCTGTTTTGCCCGAAGGTTGGTTCTGGGCTGTAGCTTTTATTTCCATCGGAAGTTTTTTGGATGCAGGTTGATGGGCAATGGTTGCCGGAAGTTTGGCGTTAGCTTGCTTGGGAGCTTCATTTCCTTTACGTTCCGGGCGTTCGCCTTTATTGTTTTTTGCCTTTTTATTAGGCTGGGCAGAAGCTTGAGGAGTTGCCACATCTCCATTTGCACTGGATTTGGGTTCGATGTTATTTTTAGCTTCCTGATTATTATTCCGGTTTTCCCCTCCTTTTTTCTTCTTTTTCTTATTTTTGCTTTTATCGAAACGAGTCACGCTTTCTTGTTCCAGCAGGTCTTTCGATTTGGGCGAATCGCTGCTTCTTCCATCGGAAAGTTTGGCAGGCTTTTCTCCTTGCTTGTTCATGTTAATGATTTCAAAAGCGCGTCTTGCGGGGATGGTCACTTCATTGGCAAGGAAATTCTTGTCGGTCGAATATGTGATAGTGCCTTCCAGAATATCTGCCTTAAAATAATAATAGGTGGAGTCTGCCGTTTCCAATGTGATTTCCTTGCTGGGCAAACGTTTTTGGCATTCTACATAAGCATCTACTTCGTAGTTGAGGCAACATTTCAACTTGGCGCATTGGCCGGCTAATTTTTGCGGATTGAGCGAAATGTCTTGATAACGTGCAGCACTGGTAGATACTGACACGAAATTGGTCATCCATGTAGCACAACACAATTCACGTCCGCATGGTCCGATACCGCCAATGCGTCCGGCTTCCTGGCGTGCTCCGATTTGTTTCATTTCGATGCGGACACGGAATACTTCTGCCAATACTTTTATCAGTTGGCGGAAATCCACGCGCTCGTCGGCAATGTAGTAGAAGATAGCTTTGTTTCCGTCTCCTTGGTATTCTACGTCACCGATTTTCATTTGCAAACCCAGTTGCAGAGCAATTTGTCGTGAACGTATCATTGTGTCGTGTTCACGGCTTTTAGCTTCACGGTATTTCTCCATATCCACAGCTTTGGCTTTCCGGTACACGCGCCGGATTTCGGCATCGGGCTTGATATTGGCTTTGCGCATTTGCAAAGGAACCAGCCGTCCGGTAAGTGTTACGATGCCGATGTCGTGTCCTGGACTGGCTTCTACCGCTACGATGTCTCCTTTTTCCAGCTTTAGGTGATTGCTGTTCTTGTAATATCCTTTGCGGGTGTTCTTGAACTGCACTTCTACCATATCTTCTGTTTCGGCATTGCCCGGCACATCTGCCAGCCAATCATAGGTGTTCAGCTTGTTATCTTGTTTTCCGCAGCCCTCACAACAAAGGGAGCCGCTTCCGTTTTTTAGTATAAATTTATTCTCCATATATGTATTCAGTTCTTTCGTTTGCTTTCATTTTTTAACTAACAGCACAATAATTTTCAGCACAAAGTCGAAGAATACGAATTTAGGGTTTGCGTTTTGCTCGATATGCCGGGCAGCTTCTTGCAATTCCTCGTTGATGCCTATAACATTGCGTTCATTAATGAACGGAGCAAACCGTGTGGCGAATTGCTTTTCTTCGCGTGCCATGTAGTTCATTTCCGGATAATGGAAATTATAAATGAAATTCTCACGCACCATGTGTTCGCAATAGTTCAAGAAATTCTTCTGGCGTTCGCGTCCCATGCCTGCGACTTGTTCGCTCCATGCTTTCAACTCTTTTAGTTTCCGTGCGTATGCCAAGCGCATGAGGGAGGTAAACAGGTCGAAATACATCCGGTGTTCTTCGCCTAGATGTATATTTTCAATAGCAGTGATAACGCTTCCTTTCGAAAGGTGGGCTATTTCGTTGCTATCTTCTGGCGAGAGCATATAGCGAGTGGCAAGCATAGAGGCGATGTCCGCTTCGTGCAGGGGAGGAAGATGAAACCGTTGCATACGGCTTGTTAGGGTGGGCATCAATGTGTCAGGCGCTTCACTTACCAGCAGGAATACTGTTTGAGCAGGAGGCTCTTCCAAAAGCTTGAGCAACTTGTTTCCACATTCGGCGTTCATCTTTTCCGGAAGCCAGACAATCATGATTTTATATCCTCCGCGGGATGATTTCAGCGAAAGGGCACGCTGGATTTCATCGCTTTCACTCACGAATATTTGGGCTTGCTGGTTTTCTGTACCCATGCGTGCCAACCATTCGGGAAGCGTAAAGTAAGGCGTGTCCAGCAGTTGTTGCCTCCATTCGTTCAGAAAGTCAGCCGAAACCGTATCGCGCCCGCTTTTGCGCTTGATGACGGGGAAAGCGAAATGCACATCGGGGTGGGCGTATTTATTCATCATTTGGCATGAAGGACACTTGCCGCACGCATCTTCTTCACCAGGGTTTTCGCACGTCAAGTATCTTGCCAATGCCAATGCCAGGGGGAGTTTTCCACATCCCGAAGGTCCGCAAAAAAGCATAGCATGAGGCACGCGCCTTTCGTGTACGAGGGTCAGAAGGTGCTGCTTTGCTTCGTTTTGCCCTATGATGTCCTTCATATACATGTCAATAGATAGCTTTAGCTACACGGCTTACGCTTTGTGCCGCTCCTACGGTATAAAAATGAATGCTGGGTACGCCATGTGACATCAGTTCGCGGCATTGGTTGACACACCATTCCACACCTACTTCGGCGGCTTCGGCATCGGTTTTACACTTCATGGCTTCTGAAACCAGTTCTTGGGGCAAGTCAACTTTGAAAGTTTTCGGTATCACCGAGAGTTGTGAAAGCTTGCCAAAAGGCTTGATGCCGGGGATAATAGGTACATTAATGCCTTCCGAGCGGAGGCGGTCTACGAAGGTAAAATATTTTTGGTTGTCATAGAAGAGTTGGGTTACAGCATATTGTGCTCCCTTTTCTATCTTTTTCTTCAGCCAATAAATATCCTGTTCTATATTAGGGGATTCTTCGTGCTTTTCAGGATAGCATGCAACACCGTACCCGAAAGGATGTACCGGTTGTTTGATAGGCGAACCGTCCACGAAAATACCTTGATTAAAGTCGTTTATCTGCTCTTCCAGTTCGATAGCATGGCTGTATCCGCCTTCTTCGGGGGTAAAGACAGACTGGTGTTTCGCCTTATCGCCACGGAGCACCAGCAGGTCAGTGATGCCCAAGAATTGCAGGTCGAGCAACATATATTCGATGTCTTCGCGCGTGAATCCACTACACAATACGTGGGGCACTACGGGGATGCCGTATTTGTTTTGAATAGCAGCGGCTACGGCTACTGTTCCCGGACGGCGGCGGATGCGTTTCCGTTCAAACAGTCCGTTTCCCAGTTCGGTATAAACATATTCGCTCCGGTGGGTGGTGATGTTGATGTATTTCGGGTCAAATTCGCGGAGGAGATCGATGGTTTCATATACTTTTTCGATGCCCGTCCCCTTTAGTGGAGGAAGGATTTCAAATGAAAAAGCGGTTTTCTCCGACGATTTGATTAATTCAATTACTTTCATTTCTTTTTTCTCTGTTATCGTGTTTTGTAGTCATGAGGTCGCTCATGCTATTTCTGGGGTATCGTTATTTATTCTGCTAAGGTACGGAAAATTTTTGAATTATGCAATATCTTGATGCAACGTCCAATCTGTTAACAGATATTCACACCATCCGTTTTGAATCCATTGCCGTATGAAAAGGATGCATTATCTTTATCGTATGATTTCTTACAAGCCATAGGGATGTTAAGGGGATAAAGCTTTGTAAGTGTATTCTTATAATACGGGTGTAAGCAAATGGGCAAACCAGCCTACGAAGCGTTTCCACGGAGTGCGGTCGCGATATACGTCTTTGGTCATTACGGTGCTGTTTTGCTTGTCTTGGGCAAATATAGTAGCTAGTTGGTCGGTGATGGGTAAATCAAATAGAAAAGCATTCAACTCATAATCGTAGCGTAGGCTTCGGCTGTTTAGGTTGGTGCTTCCTACGGTGCAGAAACGGTCATCTATCATCATGACTTTCGAGTGGTGGAAGCCTCCGTTGTAGATATAGATGCGTGCGCCTTTTTTGCGTAATTTGTTGGCAAAGTAAAAACCGGCATCGGGAGTGAATGAGATGTCCGATTTTCCCGGAATCATGATTTCCACTTTTACACCTCGTTCTAGTGCCCGTTCGATAGCCCGGCGGATGCTGACGGTAGGTACAAAGTAGGGGTTGATGATTTGTATTTTGTGTTCGGCGGCATCAATAGCGGCAATGTAAGCACGGCGCATGGCTTTGGGGCTTACTTTGGGGACGCGCTGCACAATAGCCACTTGTCCACCAGAATGGGCAGGAAGGGCTTCTAGTGAATCTTTTCCGTAAGGGAAGTATGCTTTCCCGCTGATGTGTTGCTTGGTTTCTTTGTCCCACATGATTAGAAAAGCGCGTTGCAATTCTTCGCTGGCGGGTCCTTTGATGCAAAGGTGCATGTCGCGCCACGGACCGATTTTGGGTAGTCCGTTGATGTAATAGTCGGCGATGTTCATTCCGCCTGTATAGCTGGTTATTCCGTCTATGACTACGATTTTCTGGTGGTCGCGGCTTGCTACGTGGTTAACGTATGGGAACGTTATTGGGTCGAACGTTACGATTTCGATGCCTTCATTTCTTAGTTTTTCAAGGTGGCGTTTCCGTAAAGGGCGGTTGTTCGACATGTTGCCGAAAGCATCGAACATGGCACGTACTTCGACTCCTTCATCGACTTTTTGAGCAAGCAGGTCGAACAAAGCGTTTGCAATTGAATCGTTTCGGAAATTGAAATATTCTAAATGTACATGATGCTTTGCTTTTCTGATTTCAGAGAAAAGGTGCGTGAATTTCTCTTTTCCGCTGGGTAGCAATGTCAACTTGTTGTTATTGATAATCGAAATATGTTGACTTTGCAGGTAACGGGCGAAAACAGAGTCTGAAGGAATCCAGCGTTCCGATGTTTGTGCCTGAATATTCAGGCTTTCCAGCAAAAAGAAAAATATGAGAAGGCAATAGCCTGTCAACTTATGGTTCAGTTTTGTCATGTAAGTTTATTTTGGTTGCAAAAATAATCAAAATAGCGTAATTTGTGTATGGGGGAGGGTAAAAAAAGAGGATGCTCCTGAAAGAACATCCTCTATAAATCTTAAAATAGACGATTGAATCGATTATCCTTGGTGGATTGCTTCAGAAGGACATACATCTGCGCAAGTACCGCATTCTGTACACATATCCGGGTTGATAGAATATTTGTCACCTTCAGAAATTGCGCCAACCGGGCATTCATCGATACAAGTACCGCAAGCGATACAATCGTCACTAATTACGTAAGCCATTGTTGTAAAAGTTAAAGTTATTATTAGTACTAATTTTGATATTGCAAAGGTAAGGTTTTTATGTTAAGTTGTAACGTCTACATAGCAATATTTGCATAATTTGTACATAGTCTAAATAGGTTCATGGCTTTATTGATTGATACATTGCTTGTTGCATACGTGGACGTATATCCAGCTTCATCAGGTTTTTATGGTCGAACGCACGTGGATAGATGCGGTTGCTCAAGAATACGAATACCAATCCGTTATCGGGGTCTGCCCATGCGCATGTCCCTGTAAAGCCGGTATGTCCGAACACGCTTCGAGGCGCTTCGCGGGCACAAGGGCTTTTAGATGTGTCATCGGCATCCGGTTTATCGAATCCTAATCCTCGCCGGCTGATATTCGATTGCATATTCAAGAACAAATCACAAGTGGCACGTGTCAAGTACCGGCGGTCTCCGCACACTCCTTTATCTAATAGCATTTGGAAAATAATGCCGACATCATGAGCCGTAGAGAAAAGCCCGGCATTGCCCGAAACGCCTCCCATAAAAGCGGCTATCTCATCGTGTACGAAGCCTTGTACCCGCCCTTTGCGTAAGAAATCTTCTTCTACCGTTGGCACAATTTGCTCTTTCGGGAAATGCCGTAAAGGATTATAAGCCGTATGCATCAGCCCCATGGGTTTATAAAACACGCTATCCAAGTAAACATCCATAGGCATCTGAGCCAATTCTTCTATCATTGCTTCCAAGAGCATGAAGTTCAAGCAACTATACCGATAAGAATGTCCCTTTAAAGGAACTTCCGCCAATTGCTTCCGCATCTCTTCCCGAAAGCCGCCATTCAGATACAGGCTATCCGATAACGGAAGATTATATTTAGCCGAAGGAGTGCCAGAAACCCATTCCGCATTGTAAGCGAAATCGGTGCAAGCATACAAATGTTCGTCCACTTGCAATTGATGATGTTTGTCTTTCCGTTTCCGGAACAATCCCCCTTTGCAAGTCTTCTTGTCGATAGCTTCTTCATAGAAGGGCCAATAAGCGGGCAATCCCGACTCATGAAACAACAAGTCTTGTATGGTAATGTCTTCCTTATCCGTATCTTTCAGCCAAGGCAAAAACTTGCTTATCGGGTCAGTAAGCCCGAACTTGCCTTCATCATACAATTTCATTACGGCAAGTAAGGTTCCGGTCGCCTTGCTTAGCGAAGCTAAATCGTACAAGCTATTCTCCTTTATTTCGGGAGAGCCAGCATCATACGTATATCTTCCGAAACATTTATTATAAACGGGATACCCTTCTTTTAGAATCAAGACGTGACATCCCGGGTATGCCTGTGCTGCAATGCCTTCTTCGGCTATCGAGTCGATGCGTGCCAATGTGCGTGAGTCCATTCCGAAGTCTTCGGGAGTATACAAATGCGGATGATCCGGATCAATCACAATGCCTGTACCTGCCGGGCATAAGCCGGCAATACCTACCGATGCTTTGCCCGTGACTTTGGCTTTGCCCGTCATAACATCGGCTACATACCGTTGAATATAGTCTTCATTCGTATGGGCAAGGACAATAGCGGAAACTTTTTGAAGCTCTTGTGCCATATCCGCCAATACATCTTGAGATTGGAAACACACGATAGCCAAGGGCTTATCTTCAGCAAATTCTTGAATCAAAGGAAGATAAGCCTTACAATCCTTCTGATGCAGGGCTACGATGATTTGTTGTGCCGTACGGAGCCGCTCGCGGATAAATGCCAAAGAATCAACTTTTGCATGAATCCAGCTAACCGATGCGGATGCTTTCAATTCCTTATAGAACGGATAAGCTTCGGTCAGTGTCGGAGAAATGCTAAGCAAGACATTACCAGACAAAGAGAGTTCCAAAGGAAGCATTTCGATGGAATCCTTTAATACCGTTACCGCAGCCTTGTTCAATGTTGCCAATAAACGTTCCGTTTCGGACGTGGAAATCCGTTGGGCAATCCCATTCTCATTTACCGAAGGACGTTCTTTCAATCCAAGCGCATATTTATAAGTCAGCACTTTCCGGCATTTTTCCGTTATCGCGTCTTCACTTAGCAATCCTTTCTTGACGGCATTCAATACCCCCGACATTTCCCGTTTCAAACTACGTGGAGCCAGCACCATGTCGTTTCCGGCTATCAAGGCTTGTGCACATACATGTTCGGCATGACGTATGCCCTTCATTTCGAGCGCATCGGTAAAGACCAATCCGGAGAATCCGAATTCGTTACGTAAAATCGAAGTGATGACTTCGGGAGAGATGGAAGCCGGTTTGTCCTCTATTTCCGGCACTTGCAGATGTCCTACCATCATCCCTCCGATGCCCGCTTCTATCGCTTCACGGAAGGGATATAATTCGATAGAGTCCAAACGCGCACGGTCGAAATTCAATACCGGAGTAGATACATGAGAATCGGTTTCCGTATCGCCATGTCCCGGAAAATGCTTGCATACGGCTAAAATGCCTCCGTCTTCCAGCCCGCGGGCGTATGCTATTACTTTCCGAGCCACTTCTTTCGGATTGCTTCCGAAAGAGCGGATATTTATCACCGGATTGTCCGGATTATTGTCGATATCTGCCACGGGAGCGAAGTTGACTTGTGCTCCGATTTCGTGCAATTGGCGTGCCACTTCCCTTCCGTACCGATAGATTAACGAATCATCTTCAATGCATCCCAATATCCGGTTCTTCGGAAAGTCGGGAGTGCCCGCCAAGCGCATCGCCAAGCCCCATTCGCCATCGAACGTGATAAGCAAAGGCACTTTGCTCCATTGTTGCGCCAAGTTAGTCAGCTTCACTTGGTCTTCTGTTCTCCCTTTCGAGAAAAGAAGTCCGCCCAGTCCGTATTCTTCAATGGCTTTTTGGATATTCGTCTTGTTCCGTTGCATCAAGCTCGGCTCGACGGTATGAATGAATAACTGGCCTATCTTTTGTTTTAAGGTCATAGTTGCCAATTGACTTTCTACCCATTTCCGGCAATCTGCCGTATCCTTTATCTGGCTGAATATAGCGGTTTGCGCGAACATCGAAACCGATATAAGCATTGTGACGCATAGAATGATTGTCTTTTTCATGGCTTAATCTTTCGTCAAATGCAATACCATTTTCCCAACAAACGCGGCGTGTTTGCCCATCTGCTGGAGAGGGATTTCTTCCCCGTCCAGATTCTTGTAATACTTAGGCGCATTGAAATAAGAATGCGAATGGCCGCCCAATACCACATCGATATTGCGCGTATTTTCTATCAATTCCACATCGGAATAAGGCTCTCCTTGCCAGCCTAAATGGGACAGGCAAATGACCAAGTCGCACTTCTCTTGCGTCTTCAGCAGGTCGGCAATCCGTTGTGCTTCAGATACCGGGTCTTCAAACTTCACGTCTCCATACGACTCTTTAGCCACCAGCCCTTCCAGTTGCGCCCCTAATCCGAATACGCCAATCTTTATCCCGTCTCTGTTTAGCACGGTATATTCTTTTACCAAACCTTCCAATACAGTGCCAGCGACATCGTAATTGGCACAAACGATAGGAAATTCCGCTAACTTACACAAGCGTGCTAAATTATCCAAGCCGAAATCGAATTCATGATTTCCGATAGTGCCGGTATCATAGCGCATTTCGTTCATTAACTTGATTTCCACTTCCCCCTTGAATATATTATAATAAGGTGTACCCTGCGAGAAATCTCCGCAATCGAACAACAACAGGTCGGGATGCAATTCGCGTTGCTGGCGGATGAACGTAGCCCGTCGTATCATTCCGGCTTTCCCAGCCAACAACGTGTCTTGATATTCTTCCGGGAAAGGCTCTATCCGGCTATGCATGTCGTTGGTATGGAACAAATGCAATTCTTTCGTTGATTGGGCGGCTATAATTCCCGAAACCAGGCATAGCCATAAGATGAAATAGATTCTTTTCATATCCGATTCCTCCCTTTATCGTTCTACAATACGCCCTTCCGTTTGGGCGTCAACCGCTTTCCCTTTCGCTTCACACCGCTTTACGTATTCGATAAACAAGTCACGCAAAGTGGCATTTTCAGGCTCAATCTTAGCCGTAGCACGTTTGAATGCTTCCAGACGGTCATTCCCCTCTGCCAGATAATCAATCGTAGCTATCTGGTATTCTTTTTCCGGCTCAATGTTTTTGCCGCCTACTTTAGCATCCAGCAGCTCTCCTTCTTCCGAGATAATCAGCTTGGCTCCGCTTATTCCTTCGCCATGGACAGCAGCCATTTGGGAAAACAATTCCAGCAAATCGCTTCCTTTCAAAGCTACAATAGCCAGTTTATTCTCAAAAGGAGTGATTTCATACACCGACTCAATTGTTATTTCTCCCTCGTTCAGCAGATTCCGGATGCCTCCCATGTTCATCACTCCGACATCTGCCTTAATGCCTGCTTTCTCTTGGGCACTTATCCGCAAAATATCGGCAAGCAGGTTTGATAAAGGAGACTCCGGACGATATGCTTCCAGTTTCCGTCCTGCATGTCCGATGACCGGCTTCATGATGCTGTCCACTTGCGCCTGGTAAGGTTGCAAAAGACGCCATGCCTTCATGTCCTGGTCTGTATCATATCTATTGGTCATCGGTATCCGTTCGCCTTCTACCGATGCTAAAGAATAGCCTGAACGACATGCCGATAAGGCAAGCATTCCGGCACATACGCTATATAAAATCGTTTTCTTCATGTTCATGTTTGATAAAATCCGTTCAAAGGTAGGTAAAAAAGCCCATGATGCCAAGATTTTAATCAAAATAAAGAGCAAAGGCTTTGCTATGTCACGAAAAATCACTTACTTTGCACCGCTTCCGCGCAATCGCTGTCAAGAAGAGTTACTTGGTATGTTGCGTTGGGTACGATCAAACAATTTAATTTCAAAAAAAACAATGGATTTAATTAAAATTGCAGAAGAAGCATTTGCTACTGGCAAACAGCATCCTTCATTCAAAGCAGGTGATACGATTACAGTAGCATACCGTATCGTTGAAGGTAACAAAGAACGTGTTCAGATGTACCGTGGTGTAGTGATTAAAATCTGCGGACATGGCGAAAAGAAACGTTTCACTGTACGTAAGATGTCTGGAACTGTAGGTGTAGAACGTATCTTCCCCTTGGAATCTCCGGCTATCGACAGCATTACCGTAAACAAAATTGGTAAAGTACGCCGTGCTAAATTGTACTACTTGCGTAAACTTACCGGTAAGAAAGCTAGAATTCAGGAAAAGCGTGCTAACTAATACTGATTCTATTATTTCCTTACATAAAGAAACCGGCTCTCTATGCAGTGCCGGTTTTTTTATTCCCTTCAACCTGTCAACGCAGACAATAGGGAAGCGTCAGGCATATAGTTGCGTTTCCAAACCAATACGGCTGCTACACCGGTACGATTACTAATCGTATCGCGTGACGATTACTAATCGTATTGGCGAAGCGGCTAAATTCATTATAAACAGGGGATAGATGTGTTGAACTTTAAATCAGATAGATTATGATAAAATACAGTTTAGTGATGCGTGGCAAACCGGGCAAACCGGAAGAACCGAAACAGGTTTTCGCCTCGGCGCAAAGTATCAAGAAAATGTCGCTGGAAGAGGTGGCAAAGTACATCAAACAACACGGTTGTGCGTATAATGTAGGCGATTTTTTAGCCATGACCGACATGCTTGCACAAGCTACGGCAGACCTGCTGAAGGAGGGGTATCGTATAGATTTGGGTGAATTGGGTGAATTTTATGTCACATTGGGTTGCGAAGGTGCGGAAAGCAGGGACGACTTTAATCCGGACAAGCACATCAAGGAATTGCGGGTGCATTGGACTCCCGGCGAAACCTTTAAAGACCTCCGTCAAGGTGCCACATTCGAAGAAAATTTAGACCGCCGCACGGAACTCAAATTATTGCGGGCGGAACGCAAGGGGGAGGCTGCATTGGAGTTGGAATAAATTACAAAATTTGTATTTTTGCAAATGAAGTAAAATAACTCAAATAAAGTTGTGATAAATGTTTATATGGGATAGAATAAAAAAAATCAGAAACGCCGGAGGTGTAGATAATACCATCGACAGAAATGCTGCGCCTGTTCCATACTGTGTACCGCATTACGCCGTGGTAGATGTGGAGGTTGGTTTTAAAGACCATAAAATTCATGACATCGGAGCACTCCGTGACGATGGTGCTGTTTTTCATAAGACTTCAAAGCCGGAACTATTTGAGTTTTTTAAGAATGTAAATTATATCTGCGGTCACAACATCATTCATCATGATGCCAATTATTTATTTGCTAATGACACTTGTCGTTGGAAGTTAGTCGACACGCTTTACATTTCACCTTTGTTGTTTCCAGAACGTCCTTACCATAGACTTGTGAAAGACGATAAGTTGGTAAGCGATCAAATGAACAATCCGGTGAATGATTGTGAAAAAGCCAGAGATTTGTTGCAAGACGAGATAGTGTGTTGGCGTGCGTTACCGGATGAAAAGCGAAAGGTATTTGCTTCCTTACTGAGAGGTAAGAAAGAGTTCGAAGGTTTCTTTGATATGATGGGAGCGGAACGCTTTGATAAAGGATTGGCAAAACAAATAAGGGACTTTTACGAGAAGAAAATCTGCTGGCATGCCGACATCGAAATGTTGATTGAGCGATATCCATGTGAGTTAGCATACGCATTGGCTTTAGTTGACACAACCGATTATCGTTCCATAACTCCTGCATGGGTGCTTCGTAATTATCCTGAAACAGAGTATGTTGTAAAACTTCTTCGTCATACTCGTTGTGGTCAAGGGTGTGTTTATTGCAATACCCAATTGGATGTGCATTATCATTTAAAAGCCTTTTTCGGGTATGACCGATTCCGTACCTACGAAGGCGAGCCGCTTCAAGAACAAGCTGCACAAGCAGCGGTAGACGGGAAATCGTTGCTGGCTATATTTCCTACAGGAGGAGGAAAGTCGCTTACTTTCCAGTTGCCTGCGCTTATGGAAGGACATACCGTACATGGACTTACTGTTGTAATATCTCCTTTGCAATCACTAATGAAGGACCAAGTAGATAATCTTGCAGATAAAGGTATTGCGGATGCAGTGACCATTAATGGATTGCTGGATCCGATTACAAGGGCATTGTCAATAGAAAGGGTGCAAAACGGAGAAGCGTCCCTTTTGTATATAGCTCCTGAAATGCTTCGGTCTAAGACTATTGAAAAAATCCTGTTGGCGCGTCATGTCGTTCGGTTTGTGATTGATGAAGCTCATTGTTTTTCTTCATGGGGGCAGGATTTTAGGGTTGATTATCTTTACATTGGTAAATTCATTCGGGAATATCAGCAAAAGAAAAGATGTAAACGTCCGATACCTGTATCTTGTTTTACCGCTACAGCAAAACAAAAAGTGATACAAGACATCTGTGATTATTTTAAACAGATTTTAGATATAGATTTAGAATTGTTTGCTTCAGCGGCTTCGAGGACAAACTTACGTTATTCTGTCATACATACCGAAACGGATGATGATAAATATTTGAAATTGAGAGCACTTGTAGCTGAATTCGATTGTCCGACAATTGTTTATGTTTCGCGTACCAAACGAACAAAAGAACTGGCTGGCAAATTGACTCGTGACGGTTATAAGGCATTGCCTTTCAATGGAAAAATGGATGCCGATGAGAAAATCTCCAACCAAGATGCTTTTATGAATGATCAGGTGCGTATCATCGTTGCGACATCGGCTTTTGGTATGGGAGTCGATAAAAAAGATGTAGGCCTTGTAGTGCATTATGACATATCCGATTCGTTGGAAAATTATGTACAAGAAGCGGGAAGAGCTGGTCGTGACCCCAATCTTAGTGCCCGTTGTTATGTGCTTTATAGTGATAACGATTTGGATAAGCATTTTATTTTATTGAATCAAACTAAGTTAAGTATCAGCGAAATACAACAAGTATGGAAAGCTGTAAAAGATTTGACCATACAGCGTAAGCGGGTCTATTGTTCGGCTTTGGAAATTGCGCGTCAAGCAGGATGGGATGATTCGGTGTCTGATATAGAAACACGTGTACGGATTGCTTTAGCGACATTGGAACAAAGCGGATATTTGATAAGAGGCAATAATGTTCCACATGTCTATGCTACAGGCATTACGGTAAAGAATGTGGATGAAGCGAGAATGCGCTTGTCGGCTTCTGTTTTATTTGATAAAGATGAAATTGAAAATGCTGTACGGATTATCAAATCTTTGATTTCCCAAAAACACATAGTCAAGGCTCAAGATGCAGAGGCAGAGTCGCGGATTGATTATTTAGCTGATATATTAGGACTTAATAAAGGTGAAGTTATATCTGTTGTGGAACGGATGCGCCAAGAAGGCATATTAGCTGATAGCAAAGACATCTCTGCTTATTTGATGGATACAGGGGATTCGGAACGGAAGTCACGGATACTTCTTGACCGTTTTGTCAAACTTGAACAATATATTCTTCATCGTATATCTGACGGACCATTACGGATATCTTGTAAGCAATTGAATGATGATGCTGTGAACAATGGCATCCAGACATCCCGTGAAAAAGACATTCGGACATTGCTGTATTTTCTTGTCGTTAAAGGATATATCCGCAAAAAAGAAGATGCAGCACACAATATGGAAATTGTTAGTCTAGTAAATTCGGATTCTGTTATAAAGCGTTTTGAAAAGCGATTGGAAATATGCCGTTTTACTGTGGAATGGTTGTATAAAGCAATTAATGGAACGACAAAAGAAAATAAACCGGATGAGGCTGTCCAATTTTCCATAGTAGAGCTTTTCAATCAAATCAAAGCTAATCCGCAATCACTTTTCAGCGGCTTGAACGATTTGCAATTAGAAGATGTAGAAGAAGCACTTTTATATTTGTCGAAAATCGGTGCGCTCAAACTTGAAGTCGGATTTTTAGTCCTTTATAATGCAATGGATATCCAGCGTATAAAAGACAACAAATCAAGGTATAAACAGGATGATTATCGAATGCTTAACGAATTTTACAAGCAGAAGATTCAACAAGTGCACATTGTGGGTGAATACGCCAATCTGATGGTAAAGGATTATAATGCGGCGTTGCAATATGTTCAAGACTATTTCCAAATGGATTACAAGAAGTTCATCGCAAAATACTTTAAAGGAGAAAGGGTAAGTGAGATACAGCGCAATTTGACACCTAAGAAATATAAGCAATTATTCGGGGAATTGTCTAAACGCCAGATGGAAATTATTTCAGACAAGGAATCGCGTTGTATCGTAGTAGCAGCTGGTCCAGGGAGTGGAAAAACACGTGTACTGGTTCATAAACTAGCTTCTCTCCTTCTGCTGGAAGATGTAAAACATGAACAACTATTAATGTTGACATTCTCAAGAGCTGCTGCTACTGAATTTAAACAACGGCTAATGGCATTGATTGGCAACGCTGCACATTTTGTTGAAATAAATACCTTTCATTCTTATTGTTTTGACCTTTTGGGACGGATTGGGAATCTTGAAGAGGTTAAAAATGTTGTTGCGAATGCAGCTGAAAGAATAAATCGAGGAGAGGTAGAGCCTAATAAAATAGGCAAAACGGTATTGGTTATTGACGAGGCTCAGGATATGAGCGCAGAAGAATATGCATTAGTCAAAGCACTTATGGCTAATAATGAAGAAATGCGTGTGATAGCGGTGGGCGATGATGACCAGAATATTTATGAATTCCGTGGTTCTGATTCAGCGTATATGTATCAACTGGCACAAGCACCCGAAAGCCGGTTTATAGAGATGATAGAGAATTATCGTAGTGCACGTCATCCCGTAGATTTTGCTAATGGATTCGTAAAAAATATCGGTAAAAGAATGAAAACCAACCCTATCCGATCTATGAGGAAAGAAGCTGGATGGGTTGAAGTGATACGGCATAATTCTGTGTATATGTATCAGCCGCTTGTTGAAGAATTACTCCGTTATCGAGAGAAAGGCACTTCTTGTGTACTTACTCAAACCAATGAAGAGGCTGTTATTATAATGGCTCTTTTGAGGAAATGTGGTGTCAACACTAAGTTAATACAATCATTGGATGGATTCCGCTTTTGGAATTTGGCTGAAATGAGATATTTCTTAAAATATATAGACCAAAATACGGATACGCCTCTGATTCCGGAAAATGTATGGGAACAAGCAAAACATACAACCTTTTCTATATATGATAGAAGTCAAAGTTTAGTATATGTGAAGCGTTGTGTGGAACAATTCGAGAAAACCTATAAAATAAAGTACATCAGTGATTTTAAGGAGTTTGTGTTTGAATCATCGATAGAAGATTTCTGTGATATATCAGGAACAGATGTGGTGGTATCGACCATTCACAAAGCTAAAGGGAAGGAATTTGATGACGTATATATGCTTATAGCAGATAATTATCAAAAAAATGCATCTTTAATGCGTCGCTATTACGTGGGGATAACACGTGCAAAAAACCGGTTATTCATACATACAAATGGGGAATGTTTTAATCATTTGAATTTCGACCAGTATGTTGTCGATTCTAAGCAGTATGCAATGCCTGGAGAGATTGTACTGCAACTTTCTCATAGAGACGTTTATTTAGAATACTTTAAGAAATACAAACGTGAGATTTTGGCATTAAGGGGAGGAGATGCTTTAATTTATAAAGATTTTGTGTTGTATGATGTCCCGACTCACAAACCAATAGCAAAGTTGTCTTTAAATATGCAGCAAACATTATCAGGCTGGAAAGAAAAAGGCTACGAAGTGAAATCAGCATCTGTCCGCTTTGTTGTAGCATGGAAACCTAAAGATGCTCCAAAGGAAGAACCGGAAACAGCTGTCTTATTGGCAGATTTACTTCTTTCCTTATAGCATAACACAAATAATATGCTACTCCTAAATAGCTTATCGTCCTTATTGTAATTTTTATGTGAGCCTGGAGATACAAAAAAGAGACTGTCTCAAAATGAGAATTGCCTATTAAAAAGTAATGTCTAAGGGAGCGTAGCGAAGAATCTCGTGTACATCAGCTTGTGTATTCGAGATCCTTCACGGCGTTCAGGATGACAAAATGAAAGTTTATTTCAATTTTGAGACAGCCTCTTTATTTTTTTTATCCAAATGATATCCCCATTCATCAAGGGCGAAGCTCCAATGCTTTTCTACCAGCTCTACCGTTTCGGGTTTATACTGGTACTTGTTTTTCTTATACCCTTTTTTCTTATTGACGTAGGCTTCGATAGCAGGACGTGCCTCTTCAAATCCGGGCAGAGAAAGTTTTTGATAGATTTCTTGGGTTAGGTCGAACGCGTTCTTTTCGTAATCCTCAAAGCGTACTTCCACCAGATTGCCTTCAGGGATGAAATGCTTGTCTGCCTCGTATTTATGATAAAGCTTGGCATAAACCGAAAGGATGTTTTCCTGAAGCTCTTCGGGGGTGATGTTTTGTAGCTGGAGAGGCTTGATGGTATTGGTGAAGAAACTCCGCGTAGATTCGAATACCGTGTAAGGGTTACGCATCAGGTAAATGAACTTGGCGTTGGGGAACATCTTTACCAATTCTTTCACACGTCCCGTATGCGGCGGGTTCTTGCTCAAGAACTGAGTGCCGTTCGTATTCCAAAGCGAAATCTTGATGAGCTTGGTAAATGTTTCTTCGAATACTTTCAGTTCGGCATCCGTAATGTCCTCGAACAGCAGATACTTGTCGGCATATTCTTGGGTATGTTTGGGCAGGAACCAGAAGTTATAATACGTATAAGGCATCATGTTGGTGAGGGCGAACTCTTCCTCCTGAGGCAAGTCTACGGCAAGCTCCATATTATCGGTAGGACGCTTGTCGGGCATCAGCCAACTCATGTTTTTCTTAAAGAAAGGTTGCCCCCACATCATCAGGTGCGGGAATACAGTCTGGTACGTGGTGTTATATCCGAAATGCTTATCACACGAAAAGACATTGTGCATGAAGGTGGTTCCGCTTCGCCAATGTCCGAGGATGAACACCGGGTCGTGCTCCAAAGGTTTGGATGCCAAGAACTTTTCATACTTCTTGTCCTGCAAGGGTTTCAGTACGGAAAGCAAGCGGCATACGGCTTTGGTCAAGCGATATTTGCCGCGGTAATTCGGGTCAATCGCCCGTCCGCGCATTATTTCGTTGAATGTTTTCCAATCGGCTCCCACCAACGTGTTCACCGGCAATTTGCTGAATTCTAATAAGCCCATAATTCAATTGACAATGGACAATTGACAATGGACAATTGACAATCATCATACGGCATGGCTAATTGTCAATTGTCAATTATCAATTGTCAATTAATACTTAATTTCTATTGCATATCCGCGCCGTTCCAGTTCTTTTACCACGGTTTCTATCGCTTCATAATGTTCGGGAGCGATGCCCAACTTAGGCAAGTCGAGCACGGGGATTTCCATCGTGGTATGCATGTCCTTGTCTTCCACCCGGTTGATAATCATGCCTGCGGCACTGGTGTTGTTCGTAATCGGGTCGATGAGGATAAATGCTCCGGTAGCTTTGTTTTGAGTATAAGGATCGAAGAACAATTCTTTCGATGAAGTGAGCACCACGTGAGCGATTTGGTTCAGTTCCAAAGGCACTTCTTCCTTGTGGAGCTTTCCGTTTTCTACGCTCAGGTGTTCCATCGTGTTGACATCCACCTTATATTGGATGCTATCGATGCGGGTACGGCTCGTATTGGTGGTTTGCTTCAGGAAGAATGATTTTTCCATGTCCATCTTTTCTTCGTCCATCCATACTAACATCGCCTCGAAGTTGCGCCCTACCATCGGCACATTATCGGGATGTACCAACATCTCGCCACGCGACACGTCTATCTCGTCTTCCAAGGTCAGGGTGACGGACATGGGCGGATAAGCATATTCGCATTCCCCGTCGGGCGAGTAAATGGCTTTCACATGCGTTTTCTTTCCCGAAGGAAGCGCCATTACTTCGTCTCCTTTACGTACGACACCCGAAGCCACTTTGGATGAGAATCCGCGGAAGTCAAGGTTGGGACGGAGCACGTATTGCACGGGATAGCGGAAATCGGTCAGGTTATGGTCGTTCCCGATATGCACGGTTTCGAGGAATTCCAGCAAGGAAGGTCCTTCGTACCACGGGGTGCGTGCGGATTTTTCCACTACATTGTCTCCGTCTAATGCAGAGAGAGGGATGCAAGTCACATCGGGTACACCTAATGGGGTGATGAATGCCTTATAATCGGCTACAATCTTATCGAACACTTCTTTCGAGAAGTCCACCAAGTCCATTTTATTGACCGCTAAGACCACATGCTTGATGCCCAATAAAGAAACCAAGTACGAATGGCGGCGGGTTTGGGTAATGACTCCCGCACGGGCATCCACAAGGATAACCGCTAAGTTTGCAGTAGACCCGCCCGTAATCATGTTGCGGGTGTATTGTTCGTGTCCCGGAGTGTCGGCAATAATGAATTTGCGGTGGTTGGTAGAGAAGTACCGGTATGCCACATCAATGGTAATGCCCTGTTCGCGTTCGGCTTTCAATCCGTCGAGCAAGAGGGCATAATCGATATGTTCGCCCGCATTGCCCACACGCTTACTATCGCGTTCAAGCGCATCCAACTGGTCTTCATAAATCTTCTTGCTATCGAAAAGCAAACGTCCGATAAGGGTCGATTTGCCATCGTCTACCGAACCTGCGGTAAGAAAACGCAATAAGTCTTTCTCTTCGTCCTTTTTCAGAAACTCTTCAATGGACATCCGGCCTCTTTCTTCGCCTTCCATCGGGTTTCCTGATTTGGTTTTATCTATTTCTTCCATCTTTCTTCAGTTAATAGTTAACAATTAATAGTTAATAACGGTGTCGAGATAACATCGTTATTAATTATTCACTATTCATTATTCACTTAGAAGTATCCTTCCCGCTTCTTTTCTTCCATGCTGGCTTCTTGGTCGAAGTCGATGACACGGGTCGTACGCTCGCTCTTGGTGGTGGTCATCATTTCTTCCACGATTTTTTCGATGGTATCAGCCTCGCTCTCGATAGCACCGGTCAAGGGCCAGCATCCCAACGTACGGAAACGGATTTTTTTCATCTCTATCTTGTCGCGGTATTTTTCGGGCAAGCGGTCATCATCGGGCATGATAAGTTGGCCGTCGATATTGACCGTAGGACGCATTTTAGCAAAATAAAGCGGCACGATAGGGATTTTTTCCAAACGGATATATTGCCATACGTCCAGTTCGGTCCAGTTGCTCAAGGGAAACACTCGGATGCTCTCGCCCTTGCGGATGCGGGTGTTGTAGATGTCCCACAATTCCGGGCGTTGGTTCTTCGGGTCCCATTGGTGGAACTCGTTACGGAAAGAGAAAATACGCTCTTTGGCACGCGATTTCTCTTCATCGCGGCGTGCGCCTCCGAAAGCTGCATCAAATTTGTATTTATCAAGCGCATGGAGCAGGGCTTGAGTCTTCATCAGGTCTGTATGCACTTTGCTTCCGTGGGTGAAGGGACCCACTCCGGCACGGAATGCTTCCATGTTGCTTTCTACAATCAGTTTCCATCCGTGTTCCTTGGCATACGTATCGCGGAACTGAAGCATTTCCTTGAATTTCCATTTCGAATCAATGTGCATCAAAGGGAAAGGCGGTCTTCCCGGGGCGAATGCTTTTTCAGCAAGCCGCACCATTACGGACGAGTCTTTTCCGATGCTATAGAGCATCACCGGATTTTCAAATTCGGCTGCCACCTCGCGGATGATATGGATAGATTCCGCTTCCAGCTCTTTTAAGTGGCTCAAATTGTATGTTTCTTCCATAAGTTATATGTTATGATTTAATTTTAACGCAGAGGCGCAAAAGCGCAAAGTTTTTTATTTTTTGAGAAAGGCAAAGAACCCAGAGAAGTTAAGTCTCAGCAAGGTTTTGCGGACTTTGCTTTTCTCTTAATTATATTTCTCTGCGTTTTTGCGTCTCTGCGTTTTAATCTAAATTCTTTTCACTTTCGGCAATATCAATTCCAATAACCGGTTTACGGACTCTTCCAGCGAGAGCTTTGATGTGTCGAGCGAAAGTGCCGGATGTTCGGGAGCTTCGAAAGGAGCGGAGATACCCGTAAACTCCTTGATTTCGCCCCGGCGTGCCTTGGCATACAAGCCTTTCACGTCCCGGCGTTCGCATTCTTCTATCGGGGTGCTGACATACACTTCCACAAAGTCATCTTTGCCGATGATGCGTGATGCCATTTCGCGCAACTCGTTATTCGGGCTAATAAAGGCGGCTATGGTAATGATGCCCGTATCTACGAATAGTTTGCCCACCTCGGCTATGCGGCGGATATTCTCTACACGGTCTTCGGGCGAGAAACCCAAGTTATTATTAATGCCGCTCCGGATGTTGTCTCCGTCCAGGATGCGGCAAAGCAAACCGCGCTTTTGCAATTCGCGCTCCAGTGCAATGGCAATGGTGCTCTTGCCCGAACCGCTCAGCCCGGTAAACCATACCATCAACCCGCGTTGTCCTAACAAGGCTTCCTTATCGGCACGGGTCAGCATTTTGTCAAATATCGGATAAATGTTATTCATTTGCTATATTATTTAAAAACGCAGATTAACGCGGATTTTCGCAGATTATAATTTAAAATTGATTCCGCGTTAATCTGCGAAAATCTGCGTTTTCTTATCATGTCTTACACACTTTCGTTTACACCGCAACAAAGGGCCAAATCAACGGAATAAGCCCTATCGAGAGTATCATTACGATAAGGTCCATAGGAAGACCGATTTTCACAAAGTCGGTGAACTTATAGTTTCCGGCACCTTGCACAATCAGATTTGTCTGATACCCAATTGGGGTGGCAAACCCAGCCGATGCGGCGATGCAGATGGCAATGAAGAACGGCATCGGGTCTACACCGAACTGCCCTGCGGTTTCCAACGCCAATGGGAAAGCGAGTGCAGCCGCGGCATTGTTGGTGATAAGTTCGGTCACTACAAGCGTGACGAAATAAAGCAACGCCAATGCTCCCCATGCACCCAACGAGCCGGACACACTCTTGATAAATTCGGCTATCAGTGCCGCCAAGCCCGATTCTTCCATTGCCGCACTGATAGCAAAAGCACAAGCAATAGTTATCAGGATATCCCAGCTGATGTATTTGGTGTATTTCTTGGGCGGGAATATCTTAAGCCAAGCCATTACGACCGCCGTGACCGCCGCAAAGAAGAACATATCCATCTTTACATTGGGGAAACTTTCTTGGAAATACGGAAGTTCGCCGATGGTGGCTCCGATAATCATGATAAGCAAGAGTGCCAAAGCCGTCCATTTCTTCCATTCCGGCATGGGGCGTGAAGGGATTTCCTTCCCGTTGGTCATCATCAAGAAGACCGAAGAATCCCCCCATGTCTTCGTGAAAGCGTCATCGGCAAGCAACACCAGCGTATCGCCTTCCTGCAAACGTACTTCGCCTAAATTTTCGGTAATCACCTGTCCGCCTTGGCGTATCTCTTTGATTTCGGCACCGTAGCGGCGCTTGAAGTCGAAGCTTTTCAATTTCCGTTTCAAGCCCGGAAAACGGGAAGCAAGCACCACTTCCACAATGTGTTTTCCGTTTTCTTCCGCCGCGTCCGCTTCTTCTTCCTCGAAATTATCGGGACGCTCGGCTGGAAGCAATTTCTTCGAAGTCAGGAAGATAAAGAGCAGCCCGACCACCGTAATGGGAATGCCGATAAAGGCAAGGTCGAACATCTTCAGCCCCGGCAAGCCACGGTCTATCATCATGCCGTGCACCACCAAGTTGGTAGAGGTGCCAATCAGGGTACACAAACCTCCTAAAATCGTGGCATACGACAAAGGAATGAGGAATTTGGTACACGACAAGCCCACTTTCTTCGCCCAATTCTTCACTATCGGGGCGAAAATAACCACTACAGGTGTATTGTTAAGGAAGGCTGAAACCGCACTCACCACCGGAAGCAGGCGAAGCTGGGCTTGCATCACCGTCATTTTCCGTTCGGGAAGGAGCTTCTTTATCACGGTCGCCAATGCACCGCTTTGGCGGATGCCTTCGCTCACCAGAAAAAGCAAGCCCACCGTAATCATGCCCCGGTTGCTGAAGCCTGCCACCATTTGTTTCGGGGTGATGATGCCCGCCGCCATGAACACCACGACCAGCGAGAGCAACACGATGCCCGGACGCATCTTGTCCATGATGAGGGCAATCAGCATCCCTATCAGCCCGACTAATACAAAAAGTATCTCGAAATTCATAAGCGTCTCTTTTTAGGGTAAGCGATAAACCACGGATTCAACAAATCCTCCTTATTATATAATAAAGGTGTATCGGGGTGCTCGGCTTGATATACCTCGCCTCCCGAAGCACGCACGATGGCATGGCCCGCCGCCGTGTCCCACTCCATGGTAGGAGCAAACCGGGGATATACATCCGCCTTGCCCTCGGCTATCAGGCACAATTTGAGCGAGCTTCCCCGAGATACCGTTTCTACTTTCGGGTATTTCCGTTCCATATCGGCGATAAAGCTTTCGGTCTCGGCATTCAGGTGCGAGCGCGATGCCACGATAATAAAAGCGTCACCGGAAACATCTGCGGAATAAGGCAGACGATGCGCGCGAGCCAACAAAGATTCGAAGGTTTCGTTTGCGTCTAATGCACGGATATGTTCCACTTTATAAGCACCCGACTCACCATCGGCAAAATAAAGTTCTTCTTTTACCGGGATGTAGATAACGCCCGCTTCGGGTTTCCCTTCGTTGACGAAAGCGATGTTTACCGTAAATTCCCCGTTGCGTTTGATGAATTCCTTTGTCCCGTCCAGCGGGTCGACCACCCACAAGGCTTTCCAGTTTCTCCGCTCTTCGGCAGGAATGGCTTTCCCTTCTTCGCTCAACACAGGATAGGGCAATGCCGACAAGTGGCTCATAATCACTTCGTTCGAACGCTTGTCGGCTATGGTAAGAGGCGAATTGTCCGCCTTCCGTTCTATTTCGAAGTCCGCATCCGGGTCGGTATATACTTTCATTATCGCTGCTCCTGCCTCTATTGCGGCACGGATAGCCAGCATCAATTCTTCTTTTTCCATATCTGTCTAATTTGGCGTAAAATAACAGCTTTTTCTTTTATTATCAATAGTCTATATCTCGTTTTTTGTGTCAATTGTCAATTGTTCATTCGCCAAAACCTCCACATGTAGTAAGCACAATGGGTGAACGCGAAAACGAAGGAGATGACAAGCAAAGTCTTGTCCGCTTCCCAGCCTACGGTCTGCTGGTGCCATAATCCCGTGATGACACTCAGCACCGCCAACACCAGCCCCAGC
This sequence comes from Bacteroides sp. An322, assembly GCF_002161765.1. Taxonomy (GTDB): domain Bacteria; phylum Bacteroidota; class Bacteroidia; order Bacteroidales; family Bacteroidaceae; genus Phocaeicola; species Phocaeicola merdavium. The sequence goes on from NZ_NFIN01000021.1 coordinate 65,495, forward strand.
ACGTTCAGTGCCGTATCTCCCTTGCGGTGTGCCCTGTCTGGTTCTAAGCAGCTATGCTTCCGCCCGTAGCAAGCATACACATCCAGTCCCGCCAGCATCCAGAGCACCAAGCGTATCCAGGTGTCCGCCGGAAGGAAACACATCATGCACAAACACGTCAGGATACCCATGATAGGCACGAACGGAACAAACGGAGTCTTAAACGCACGGTGTACATCGGGCATTGTCTTGCGCACGATGAGCACCGCCGCACATACCAAGGTAAAGGCAAGCAAGGTGCCGATGCTGGTCATCTCGCCCGCCACCTGAGCCGGGACAAAACCAGCCAAAAGGCTTACCACTATCATAAACAGGAAATTGCTATGCACCGGCGTGCGGAAACGCGGGTTGATGCGCGAGAAGAACGGAGGAAGCAGCCCGTCGCGGCTCATGCTGAGGAATACGCGGCTCTGACCGAGCAGGGTTACCATAATCACCGAACAATAGCCGAACAGGATGGCAAGGATAATCGCCTTGTTCAGCCACGGATATGCGGGGACGATAACCCCTTGGGCATCCGGCGTGCCCATGTGCTCGATAGCGACCGCCACCGGGGCGATGCCTTCTTGTCCGTCGAAGGCGGTATAGTGTGCCACACCCGTCATGACATGGGCAAACAAGATATACAATACGGTGCAGACCAGCAGGGAAACCAAAATGCCGATAGGCATATCACGCTTGGGGTTTTTCGTCTCTTGCGCCGCCGTGCTCACCGCATCGAATCCCAAGAAAGCGAAGAACACGATAGCCGCTCCGCGCAAGATGCCCGAAAAGCCGAACTCGCCTAACGTTCCGGTATTCTCCGGAATGTAAGGCACATAATTCTCCGCTTGGATAAACTTCCATCCTAAGAAAACGAAAACTAAAATCACGCTGATTTTCAAGAATACAATCAGTCCGTTGAAGAACGAACTGCCCGCCGTGCCCCGCATCAGAATCAGGCTCATTAACACTACGATCACCATAGCGGGAATGTTGACGATCCCCCCGTCCCACGGGCAAGCCGTCCATGCGTGAGGCAGGTCGATGCCCACCCCTTGAAGGAACACCACCAGATACCGGCTCCAACTGATGCTCACCGTAGTAGCCGCCACGGTGTACTCCAATACCAAATCCCATCCGATAATCCAGGCTATCAGCTCGCCCATCGTGGCATACGAATACGTATAGGCGCTTCCAGCCACCGGAATCATCGAAGCGAACTCGGCGTAACACAATCCCGCAAAGCAGCACCCGATAGCGGCAATGATGAACGAAAGCGTAATGGCAGGCCCCGTATATTCCGAAGCCACCGTTCCTGTAATCGAGAACAACCCCGCTCCGATAATTACGCCTACGCCCAAAGCCACAAGGCTGACCGGTCCCAATACCCGTTTCAAGGTTCGGACGCCCGTTTGTCCCGCCTCTGCCTGCAAGGCATCTATGCTTTTTCTGACGAATAATCCTTCCATTCTTTTGCTAATATTCTCTGATTCAAGCGGCAAATATAATATAAAAAAGCGAGAAACAGGGTATATAGATTGAAAAAGAGGCTGTCTCAAAATGAAAACCTATTTTGAAACACCCTCTAGTATACATTATTTTAATGCTCAATTACAATGGTTTGTATTCTACAAAGGCTTCCATAGCCTCATAGCATGCTAAACCCAGTTTATCATAAAGTGAGGCGGTTCCTCGGTTCCGGTCCTCGCTCCGTTGCCAGAATAACCGTTCATCGTTACCTAAGAAAGGTGCGCTTTCCATTTGTGATTGGTGTTTGAGAATGGAATTTCGTTTTGCACGGAGTTCCTCAGGGCTTAAAGGAACTGCCATTTCAATGTTTTCGATTTCCCATTCAGCCCATGCGCCTCGATATAACCAGATACGGCAATCCTTTAACCATTCCGCTCCGGCATTTTTTTCTTCATCAATAGCTGCCAGTACGGCATCGGTGCAGACGCGGTGTGTGCCGTGCGGGTCAGCAAGGTCGCCTGCTACATAAATTTGGTGTGGCTGGACTTCTTGAAGCAATTTTTGTACGATGTGTACATCGGTTTCGCTAATTGGGTCTTTCTCAATGCGTCCGGTTTCGTAGAAAGGAAGGTCGAGGAAATGTACGTGGCTGAGCGGAATACGGTTGTATGTACATGCCGTGCGGGCTTCTCCTCTTCGGATTAATCCCTTAATGGTCAGGATGTTGCGTGTGTCGATATCGCCTTCTTTCTTTTGAAGCAGGAATTGCTTGATATCGGCATACATTTTGCGTACTGTTTCATTTTGGTTGTTGTCGAATAATTGGTTGAATCCATTGATGAAATGCATGAACCGTACCACTTCTTCGTCCCCAACAGCAATGTTTCCTGACGTTTCGTAAGCGATGTGCACATCGTGTCCTTGTTGCACCAAACGGCGTATTGTGCCGCCCATAGATATTACATCATCATCAGGATGCGGCGAGAAAACAATTACACGTTTGGGGAATGGTTTGGCACGTTCGGGACGATAAGTGTCGTCTGCATTGGGCTTTCCTCCGGGCCAACCGGTAATGGTGTGTTGCAGATCGTTGAAAATCTTAATGTTCACGTTATATGCAGAACCATACAAGACAAGCAACTCGCTTAATCCGTTTTCATTGTAATCTTTGTTGGTCAATTTTAAAATGGGCTTTCCTGTAAGGAGGCAGAGCCATACGATAGCACTCCGGATGAGCTTGTCGGTCCATTCACAACTGGTCACGAGCCATGGACGTTGGATGCGTGTCAGGTGTGAAGCCGTTGGCAGGTCAATGCATACCGTGGCATTCCGGTGCATTTGTAAGTATGAAGCCGGGAGTGTATCCGAAATCTTATCTTCTACAGCCCGTTTGATAATGTCTGCCTTGTCTTCTCCCCATGCCAGCAAATATACGCGGCGGGTTTCCATAATCGTATTGATACCCATAGTGATAGAGCAGGGAGGGAGATTGTCAATGCCTAAATTATGAGCAGCCTCCGAGCGTGACGTGACGTCTACGAAGGTCAGTCGGGTAGCTGAAGAGGCGGTAGACCCTGGTTCGTTCATGGCGATGTTCCCTTCGCGCCCGATTCCCATAATGGCTATATCAATGCCTCCATACGTCTTGATGCGTTGCTCATAGAGAAGGCAATGGTCGATGACGGCATCTTGCGGGATTGTTCCGTTTAGCGTGAAAATATTTTGTGGGTCAATGTCTACTTGGCTCAGAAATAATTCGTTCAATTGTCCGATACTGCTGTTGCCTTGTTCGGTAAGCGGATAATATTCGTATAGGTTGAAAACCACGACATTACGGAAGCTGATGCCTTCTTCCTTATGCCGGCGTACCAATTCGGCATAAAGCGGGCGTAAGGAAGTGCCTGTGCCTAATGCTAATGTACAGAATTTCCCATCGTGTTGCCGTTCTTGTATTTTGCGGATAATATCTTCGGCAATGCTTCTCACGCCTTCGTCTACGGTTTCATAGATATTGGTCGGTATTTTTTCAAAACGGGTCAACACAGAACGGTCTATTGTGTTTTCTGGTTTGTAATACCGGGTCGATACCCGGTTCAAAGATATTTGTGAACTTAGATTTGTTCTCATAATTACATATAGATGGTTAATCTTGAAGTCGTTTTACTATGAAAATTACAGATTCTCTCGTTCGATGTCTTTAAAGTAGCGGTAGGTGCCTACTTTCAACTCATCGGTTGCTGCTTCATCGCATACGATTATGCCATGACGATGCAACTGTAGGGCACTGATAGTCCACATTTGGGTTACGCTTCCTTCAATGGCATGTTGCAAGGCACGTGCTTTATTATGACCGTTGCAGAGAATCATGACTTCTTGCGCGTCCATTACCGTTCCTACTCCTACGGTCAATGCTGTTTTGGGTACTTTTGCCGTATCATTATCGAAAAAGCGCGAATTGGCAACAATGGTATCAGTGGTCAATGTCTTGATGCGGGTGCGCGAAGTCAGGGAAGAGCCAGGTTCGTTGAAAGCGATATGCCCGTCGGGACCAATACCGCCCACAAACAAGTGGATTCCTCCGTATGATGCAATCAATTTCTCATAATCGGCACACTCGGCTTCCAAGTCTTTGGCGTTTCCGTTTAAGATGTGGATGTTCTCACGTGGAATGTCGATGTGGTTGAAGAAATTATTATACATAAACGAATGATAACTTTCCGGATGCGATTCGGGAAGCCCTACGTATTCATCCATGTTGAATGTTACTACATTTTGGAAAGAAACGACACCTTGTCGGTTAAGTTCAATTAAAGCCCGATACATGCCTAAAGGAGAAGATCCTGTGGGCAATCCTAATACAAAGGGACGTTCGGGAGAAGGAGAATATTGGTTGATTTTTTTGGCTACATAATTGGCAGCCCATGCGGAAAGTGATTGATAATCAGGTTCGATAATTACTCTCATAGTGGTTAGTTTTTAGAACTGTATGTTTGATATTAGCTTTTGTTTTTAGAATCGTTGTAAAGATACAAAATTTATTGCGTATAACCAACTGTTGATGGGGTTTAAATTGGGTATATTCTAAGAAACTGTTTTGAATTGATTCAAGAATAATGTTATAAGCATCTTCAGATCTCAAATCAGTCGGTCAATTGGAAAAATGTTATATCTTTAAAGGTACCAAACAATAA
>NZ_NFIN01000022.1 GCF_002161765.1 Bacteroides sp. An322
TCGGCGATTTCTTGATGCTGCCCGACAAAGAGCGGTATCCGGATATTGCACACAGCTATATCTTAGAACTGAAATACCTGAAGCCCACCGCTACAGATGCAGAAGTGGAAGCTAAGAGCAAGGAAGCCGACGGACAATTGCTGAAATACAGCAAAGACAAAATCGTAAAGCGCCTCTGCAGCGGAACGCAACTGCATCTGCTGAAGACCGTATTCCGAGGGGCAAATATGATGACGTGTGAAGAAATCCATTTATAATCACAGACAAAAGACACCACCATGGACACAAACGAAAAAGAACTGCCTAAAATAGATCTACCTGAAGAATGGGTCATCGGAACAGACATCAACAAAGACCTGCTGAACCTGTACACACACTATCCGGTGCGGCTAAAATGTGAAATGTTTGTATTATGCATAAGAGGAGAAGTAAAAGCTTTGATTAACCTGAATGAAGTACAAGTACATGCCAATGACGTAATTACACTAATGCCTGGCACAATCTTTCAAATCAATGAAATAATAGGAGAACTGAAGATCTATTTTCTGGGCTTCTCCTCTAGTTTCATTGAACAAAGCGGCCAATCGCATTCCATGCTGGACGCCATATTCCTCACATTAGGACGCCCGGTGATCACCTTGAAGCCAGAAGGTACAATTATGATGGAGCAATATCTTCAAATGGTGATAGCCATGTATGAGAAGCTCAACGAAAAGGTACGCCACTGGATTACACCCAACTTGTATAATGACGTCCATACGGGAATCTCTATTCTCTACAAAAGCCGTCAATATGATAAGATGCCACTTTCGAAAAGCGAATTGCTTTGCCGCAACTTCATGCAATTGGTGACACAGAACTATAATCAGACACGAAACGTAGGCTGGTATGCCAAAAAATTAGACATAACCCATGCACATCTCTGCGCCGTAGTCAAACAAATAACGGGGAAAACATGTGCCGATGTCATTGCCTCTATGGTTATTATGGATGCAAAATCGCAATTGAAATCAACCAACCTTACCATACAAGCCATTTCCGACTCACTAAACTTTGCCAGCATTTCCTTTTTCGGTAAATACTTCAAACGGTATGTAGGCATGAGTCCATTGGAATACAGAAAAAAATAAAAGAGAATTATATCAACACGCTTTTACATCAGCGTTTTTATAGACATTTATATATCACATAAAGAGGGGAAAGTGGGCGTTGACGGATTCGAACCGCCGACCCTCTGCTTGTAAGGCAGATGCTCTGAACCAGCTGAGCTAAACGCCCGAAAGGGGAAATTTGACCAATTCGCTTTAGGAGGTGGGCGTTGACGGATTCGAACCGCCGACCCTCTGCTTGTAAGGCAGATGCTCTGAACCAGCTGAGCTAAACGCCCTAAAGCGTCATGAGAAAGAGTCATAGAACGGTGGGCGTTGACGGATTCGAACCGCCGACCCTCTGCTTGTAAGGCAGATGCTCTGAACCAGCTGAGCTAAACGCCCGATTAGGCTCATTTCTCATTTGCGCTTGCAAAGGTACAGCTTATTTTTAAACCTGCAAACTTTTGAGCAACTTTTTTTTCGAAAAACTCTATTTTTATATCAAACGCAAAGACGCAAAAGCGCAAAGATTTTAATTTAAGGAGTTAAAAGGGAGTTATTTCAGGGAGTTAAAGGGAGTTAGAAGCCAATACCACAAGACTTATTGGCATTTAACTCCTGCCGAAGGCATAACTCCTTCTAACTCCCTTTATCTGCTTCTAAATATTCTCCGCGCTTTTGCGTCTCTGCGTTCAATCAAAGAATCATTTCCCGAAGCGTGCGGCTTGCTCGGCGATTAATGCCGCATCGTCGAAATAGTCTATCTTCATCGCACGGCGTACCTCGCTCAAGGTTTGGGCTGCCGCCTCTCGCGCCGCCTCACATCCTTTCTTCAGCATATCGTAAATGGCAGGGATGTCTTTCTCGAACTCTTTGCGGCGTGCGCGGATAGGCTCTAACTCTTCTTGCATGATGGCTGCCAAGAATTTCTTCACCTTTACGTCGCCCAATCCGCCACGGGTATAGTGCGCCTTGAGTTCATCCAAGTTCGGATAGTCGGGCAAATAACGTTCGAAGTGTTCCGGACGACAGAAAGCGTCGAGATACGTAAATACGGTATTCCCCTCTAACTTGCCGGGGTCGCTCACCTTGATGTGGGTGGGGTCGGTGTACATGCTCCGCACTTTCTTTTCCACTTCATCTGCGGGGTCGGAAAGGTAAATGCAGTTTCCTAACGATTTGCTCATCTTCGCCTTACCGTCGGTTCCGGGCAAGCGCAGGCAAGCGGCATTGTCGGGAAGCAAGATTTCGGGTTCCACCAAGGTTTCTCCATAAATATAATTAAAGCGGCGCACAATCTCGCGAGCCTGTTCCAACATCGGTTCTTGGTCTTCACCTACGGGGACCGTAGTGGCTTTGAAAGCGGTGATATCGGCGGCTTGGCTAATCGGGTATACGAAGAAGCCAACGGGGATGCTGGTCTCGAAGTTGCGCATCTGAATCTCGGTCTTCACCGTCGGGTTACGCTGGAGGCGCGACACCGTAACGAGGTCCATATAATAAAAGGTCAACTCGCACAATTCGGGTATCTGCGACTGGATGAAGATGGTCGACTTGGCAGGGTCGAGACCCACCGATAAGTAATCGAGTGCCACTTCAATCACGTTTTGGCGTATCTTCTCGGGATTATCGATGTTGTCGGTCAGAGCCTGCCCGTCGGCTTCGAACACAAAAATCTTATCATAAAGTCCCGAATTCTGAAGCTCCACACGGCGGCGCAAAGAGCCTACATAATGTCCGATATGCAGTTTCCCGGTGGGACGGTCACCGGTCAAAATAATCTTTTCTTTTCCCATATTTCAAATTCTTATTAAATTATTGGGACAAAGATAATCAAAACCTTTGTTTTCTTCAAAAATAAATTGTTCCTTTGCAAAAAGAGTACATTTAATTAATAATGAACAATGAATAGTTAACAACGGTGGATGATTACGGCTATTCGTTATTCATTATTCACTCTTAATTATTAACTCAAACATAAATCTAAATATATGCCATGAAAAAAGAATTGAAAAAAGTCCTGGTCTTGGGATCAGGCGCATTGAAAATCGGACAAGCGGGAGAATTTGACTATTCAGGTTCGCAAGCCTTGAAAGCACTGCGCGAGGAAGGCATCCGCTCGGTACTGATTAACCCGAACATCGCTACGATACAGACTTCGGAAGGCATTGCCGACCAAGTATATTTCTTGCCGGTCACTCCTCATTTCGTTACGGAAATCATCAAGAAAGAACGCCCCGACGGCATCTTGTTGGCATTCGGAGGACAAACCGCACTGAATTGCGGAACGGAATTGTACAAGAACGGCACGCTGAAAGAATACGGCGTAGAGGTATTGGGCACCTCGGTAGAAGCGATTATGTACACCGAAGACCGCGACCTTTTCGTAAAGAAGCTGGACGAAATTCCATTAAAAACCCCTATCAGCCATGCGGTAGAGAACACGAAAGACGCCATCGACGCAGCCCGCAGCATCGGTTATCCGGTGATGATACGTTCGGCATACGCGTTGGGCGGATTGGGAAGCGGCATCTGCCCCAATGAAGAAGCCTTTATCGAATTGGCTGAAAGCGCCTTTACTTTCTCCCCCCAAATCTTGGTGGAAGAATCGTTGAAAGGCTGGAAAGAAATCGAGTTCGAAGTTATCCGCGACGCCAACGACCATTGCTTCACCGTAGCCAGCATGGAAAACTTCGACCCGTTAGGCATCCATACAGGCGAATCCATCGTAGTAGCTCCTACATGCTCGCTTACTCAGGCACAAGTGACTATGCTGCAAGACATTTCGAAACAATGCGTGCGCCATTTGGGCATCGTGGGCGAATGTAACATCCAGTTCGCGTTCAATGCCGACACCGATGATTACCGCATCATCGAAGTGAACGCCCGCCTGAGCCGCTCTTCGGCATTGGCTTCGAAAGCCACCGGTTATCCGCTCGCCTTTGTAGCCGCTAAGATTGCTTTGGGATATACCCTTGACGAGATTGGCGAAATGGGCACGCCCAACTCGGCTTACGTAGCTCCCTCGCTCGATTACCTCATCTGCAAGATTCCGCGCTGGGACCTGACCAAATTCGTCGGCGTATCGCGCCGCATCGGTTCGAGCATGAAGTCGGTAGGCGAAATCATGTCTATCGGACGTTCGTTTGAAGAGATTATCCAAAAGGGCTTGCGCATGATCGGGCAAGGCATGCACGGTTTTGTAGGCAATGACCACACGAAATTCGACAATTTGGATGACGAGCTTGCCAATCCTACCGACCTCCGCATCTTCGCCATCGCACAGGCACTGGAAGAAGGCTATGACATCCAACGCATCTACGACCTGACCAAGATAGACCCGTGGTTCATCGGCAAGCTGAAGAACATCGTTGATTACAAACACAAGCTGCAAAGCTATAACACCTTGGAAGAAATCACGCCCGAAGTAATGCGTGAAGCCAAGCGGTTAGGATTCTCCGACTTCCAAATAGCACGCTTCGTCCTGAAACCGCAAGGCGGAAACATGGAGAGAGAAAACCTTGCCGTACGCGAATACCGTAAGAAGTTAGGCATCTTGCCTGCCGTGAAACGCATCAATACCGTAGCATCGGAACATCCCGAACTTACCAATTACCTCTATATGACCTACGCCATAGAGGGATATGACGTAAATTATTACAAGAACGAAAAATCAGTCGTTGTATTAGGTTCCGGCGCTTACCGCATCGGTTCTTCCGTTGAGTTCGATTGGTGTTCGGTGAATGCCATCCAAACCGCACGCAAATTGGGATATAAGTCTATTATGATTAACTACAATCCCGAAACGGTTTCTACCGACTACGATATGTGCGACCGCCTCTACTTCGATGAACTTTCTTTCGAACGCGTATTGGATATCATCGACTTAGAGCAGCCCCGCGGTGTCATTGTATCGGTAGGCGGACAAATCCCGAACAACCTTGCCATGAAGCTCCACCGCCAATCAGTTCCTATCTTAGGCACATCGCCGGTATCCATCGACCGTGCCGAAAACCGCAACAAATTCTCGGCTATGCTCGACCAGTTGGGCATCGACCAACCTGCTTGGCAAGAACTGACCAGCTTAGAAGACGTAGAGCAATTTGTGGCAAAAGTAGGCTATCCGGTATTGGTACGCCCATCATACGTATTGAGCGGTGCCGCCATGAACGTCTGCTACGATGAAGAAGAACTGAAACGCTACCTGCAAATGGCAAGCGAAGTTTCGAAAGAATATCCGGTAGTGGTATCGCAATTCATGCAAGAGACCAAAGAAATTGAATTTGATGCCGTAGCGCAACACGGAGAAATCGTGGAATATGCCATTTCGGAACACATCGAATACGCAGGAGTCCATTCAGGAGACGCTACTTTGGTCTTCCCTGCCCAACATATTTATTTCTCTACAGCACGTCAAATCAAGAAGATGAGCCGCCGCATTGCCAAAGAATTGAACATTTCAGGTCCGTTCAATATCCAATTCTTGGCGCGCAAGAACGAAGTGAAAGTCATCGAATGTAACTTACGCGCATCGCGCAGCTTCCCCTTCGTATCAAAAGTATTGAAACGCAACTTTATCGAAACGGCTACCCGCATCATGTTAGATGCTCCCTACACTCAACCCGACAAATCAGCGTTCGACATTGATTGGATTGGTGTAAAAGCTTCGCAATTCTCATTTGCACGTCTGCAAAATGCCGACCCGGTATTGGGTGTGGATATGTCGTCTACAGGTGAGGTCGGATGCTTAGGCGATGATTTCGATGAAGCATTGCTCAATGCGATGATTGCTACAGGCTACAAGATTCCGAAACAATCGGTATTGCTGTCTTCGGGAGCCACGAAGTCGAAAGTCGACCTATTAGACGCCAGCTTAGAGCTGAGCAAACACGGCTATCACATCTATGCAACCGCAGGCACCGCTACATTCCTCAACTCACATGGCATACCAACTACACCGGTATTCTGGCCCGATGAACGTCCGCATGCCGAGAACAATGTAATGAAGATGATAGCAGGTCACAAATTTGATTTGATTGTCAACATTCCGAAGAACCACACCAAACGTGAACTGACCAACGGTTATCGCATCCGGCGTGGAGCTATCGACCACAACATTCCGTTGATTACCAATGCCCGTCTGGCAAAAGCTTTCATCGAAGCCTTCTGTCAAATGAAGCAAGAAGACATCAAGATAAAGAGTTGGCAAGAGTACAAATAATTAGCTTTTATTTTGTCATCCTGAACGGAGTGAAGGATCTCGAATACACAAGTTTATGCACACGAGATTCTTCGCTGCGCTCAGAATGACATTACTTTTTGATAAGCAATTCTCATTTTGATACGCCCTCATTGTTAATTATTAACTATTTATGATTCTATTTATTTCCTGCTCAAAAACCATGACCGAGCATAGCCGGATAAAAGTACCTTTTACCTCTCTCCCCCTCTTTGAGACAAAAGCAAAAGAGATTGCTCTTGACATGGTTCACTATAGCGCATCAGAACTGGCTCAATTATTCTACACCAAGCCCCAGTTAGCAGCCGACGCTTATGTACGCTTATTGGATTTCCCTTCAGAAACCGGGCACTTCCTTCCAGCTATCTTGGCTTATACGGGCATTGCATTCAAGCATATCAATCCCAAATTCTTTACGCCTGAAGACTTTGACTATGCACAACAACATTTGTTTATTTCTTCTTTCCTGTATGGCGTGTTGCGCCCGTTAGACGTAATCAAAAACTACCGATTGGAAGGACATGTCCGTCTGCCTCAACACGAATGTACGATTTTCGACTATTGGAAACCCCTACTGACAGATTATTTTATCGAAGAAATCAAAAAGCAAGGAGGCATTTTGCTCAATCTTGCCAGCGGAGAAATGAAAAATCTGTTCGATTGGGAACGGGTATGCAAAGAAGTGCGCGTCATCACACCCGACTTTTATGTATATAAGGACGGAAAGCCTAAATCAGTTATCGTTTATATCAAAATGTGCCGGGGAGAAATGACAAAATACATCCTGCAAAACCGGATAGAAGACCCTAAACTGATAAAGAAATTTGAATGGGAAGGCTTTACCTACCAGCCGAGAAAAAGTACCCCTGACAATCCGGTATTTATGATAAAATAGAAAAGAATATACTTCTATTAAAGAAACGCAGATTAACGTAGATTCGCGCGGATTATATTCTAAATATCAATCTGCGAAAATCTGCGTTAATCTGAGTTTAAATCGGATTTAAACCTTATTTACACGTGCAACGCGGCTTGATTTGCTTAAAGAAATCATTACCCTTGTTGTCTACCAAGATAAATGCCGGGAAATCTTCCACTTCAATCTTCCAAATGGCTTCCATACCCAATTCAGGATATTCCACACATTCGATGCTCTTGATGTTGTTCTGAGCCAAGATAGCTGCAGGTCCGCCGATAGAGCCTAAATAGAAACCTCCGTATTTCTTGCAAGCATCTGTTACGGCTTGGCTACGGTTACCCTTAGCCAACATAATCATGCTTCCGCCATGGCTTTGGAACAGGTCTACATACGGGTCCATACGTCCGGCAGTAGTCGGTCCCATCGAGCCGCACGCCATTCCCTTCGGAGTCTTGGCAGGCCCTGCATAATAAATCGGATGGTCTTTGATGTATTGAGGGAGGTCTTCACCTTTATCCAAACGTTCTTTCAATTTGGCATGAGCGATATCACGACCTACGATAATTGTTCCGTTCAAAGACAAACGAGTAGCAACCGGATATTTATCCAATTCTGCCAAGATTTCACTCATTGGACGATTCAGGTCAATCTTTACCGCATTGCCTTCTCCAGCCTGACGCAATTCTTCCGGAATCAATTCGCCCGGATTCGAATCTAATTTCTCAATCCAAATACCGTCTTTATTGATTTTACACTTGATGTTACGGTCTGCCGAGCAAGATACACCCAAGCCTACCGGACAAGAAGCACCGTGACGAGGCAAGCGGATGATGCGTACATCATGTGCATAATACTTACCTCCGAACTGTGCACCCAAACCGATGCGGTGTGCTTCTTCCAACACTTTCTTTTCCAACTCAATATCGCGGAAAGCACGCCCGTATTCGTTTCCTGTAGTAGGCAGGTTATCATAATAATGCGTAGAAGCCAATTTCACGGTCAGCAAGTTCTTTTCTGCAGAAGTACCGCCAATAACGAAAGCGATATGATAAGGAGGACAAGCCGCCGTTCCCAACGTTTTCATCTTTTCTACCAAGAACGGAACCAAAGTAGCCGGATTCAGGATGGCTTTGGTTTCCTGATACAAGTAAGTCTTGTTAGCGGAGCCACCTCCCTTAGTCACACACAAGAAGTTGTATTCCATACCTTCGGTAGCTTCCAAATCGATTTGTGCCGGAAGATTGCAACGGGTATTCACTTCTTCGTACATGCTCAGCGGAGCATTTTGCGAGTAACGCAGGTTATTTTCGGTATAAGTCTTATATACACCCAAAGACAAAGCTTCTTCATCGCAATAACCCGTCCATACCTGCTGGCCTTTTTCCCCGTGAATAATAGCCGTACCGGTATCCTGGCAGAAAGGCAATACGCCTTTGGCTGCTACTTCGGCATTGCGCAAGAAAGTCAATGCTACATACTTGTCGTTCTCGCTTGCTTCTGGATCGTTCAGAATCTTTGCCACCTGTTCATTGTGCGAACGGCGCAACATGAAAGAAACATCGTGAAAAGCCGCATTTGCCATAGCGGTCAAACCTTCTTTTTCCACTTTCAGGATAGGTTTCCCTTCGAACTCGCTTACCGACACATAGTCTTTCGTAAGCAAATAGTATTCAGTAGTATCCTCTCCGTGTTCGAACATCGGCTGATACTTGAATTCTGGTGTTGTTGCCATAATCGATTAGAAATTAATTGTTAGTTATTACCTGAGAGCAAAGGTACAAAGTATTATTGAAATATTTCCTTAATCGAGAAGAAAAAATTCCTCTTTAATAAAACGCAGAGACGCAAAAGCGCAAAGAATTAATTTTTAGAGAAGGTAAAGGACATAGAGGATTATCTATTTTCTCTTTGTGACCTTTGCTCTCTCAAATAAATAGCTCTGCGCTTTTGCGCCTCTGCGTTCAATTTGTAATCAATCTCCAGCCCTGAGCAAGTCTTTCATCAGCACATCCGTACCGGGGAAACCTACATATTTATCTTGCAATTTTCCATCATAGCTGATGACCAAGTATCCGGGAATACCCGTTATGCCATACGTATGGCACAAATACTCCCATTGCTCCTTCTTCAGCCGATAATGCACTCCGTTGATATCATTAATCGCCGTCTTCCATTCGGTTTCGGGCGATGAAGGTCCGGTCAGGTAAATATAAACCACATCTTTTGAATCTAACTTCTTTTTCAAATCCCGAATCGCAAACATGCTCTTCCGGCACGGACCGCACCACGTTGCCCAGAAATCTATCAATACGGCTTGACCCCGGTAAGGAGCAATGATAGCCGGCAAGATATCCGCGCCCGATACGTTTTCATCCAACTCTGCCACTACATACGTCTTATTCGACTCGGCAAGCAAGGCTTTCGCCTCAAGCGCTTTTGCCTTATCCTTAATATATTCTTGAATGGCAGGCTGGGTAATGCTCTTCATCAACTTCTTGTCTTCGGAAGAAAACTTACGTTCTTTCACAAAATTCCGGTACACCGTACGCGCCTTCTTCACATCTTCCCATAAATCTACCGTCTGTCCTTTGTCGCGCTCCATGTATTCCAAATACGTAGTATAATCATATCCATACCGGAAATAAGGAGACTGTACAATGCCCGGCATTTCACCTTTTGCGCCCAATGTAACCAACTCATTCATCTTCAGGTTCAACAAGACATACTGACGATATGCTTCCCCTACTTTTTCATCGTGTTGCAATGCTTTTTTGTATTTGGCATAGTGATGCTTTACATACTTCGCATATTCATTCGCAGATAATCCGGAAGTCAAATCCTCAAAGCCCGGTTCTTCATTCATCGACAAAGGATATCCCCATGTTGCCAATTCCGCATTCAAAGCGGATGCTCCGCCATCGAACCATGCTTTTTGCTCTTGCCCGTATTTATCCTTCAATAAACGGGAAGCCGACATGCTCAACTTCGGAAGATGAATATAAACCGTCATCTCTTCGCCCGGCACCAAGAACAAATCCAATTGGGCTTTATTGATTTGCAAACGGGCACCTCCAGCCAATAACAAATCAGTCTCGATATGGAACGAACCGTCCTGACGTACCCGCACGGTCTGACCCCATTGATTATAAAGAAGCCAATCGGAATGACGGAACACGACATCCAAGTCCATATCCGGATGATATCCCAAGATATAACCGTTGATGATAGACTTTCCCGCCTTCAATTGCGGCTCAGGCAAGGCACGGCTTTGCTCCAAACGTCTTGTTTGCAAGAAACTGGGCAAGTAAACGTAAGGCTCAACTCCGGTCAATTGCACTCCATAAATAGTCCAGCCTTCTTCTTTTTCCACAAAATCCACCGCATGCACACCCTGAGGTATCGGTGCAAACGAAAGGATGATATCCATTTTGCCTGAGTCCGGTATCCGTTCCGGAACCGTCTTCCCGTCTATCGACACATTTCCCGCTTCACGCAAAGGAAATTCTTGTTCCACACTCCGCAAACAAGTATTCGAAGAGATTACCGCAACTTCACCCGGTTTCCCGTACAAAACCGCATCAACCTGCGTCTGCTCATCGGTTAATATTATTTTCTTTATCTCTATCTTCGAGGTATTAGCCGTTACAAAACACGGATGAGCGACTTCTCTTTTCCGATAATTCCCGGCTTGTGCCATCATGCTGATGCAGCACATCAGGCATACCAACCAAACATATTTTTTCATACCATTTCCTCCTTATCTATTATCACCACAGAGGTCACAGAGTACCACAGAGGATATTAATTTTTAATTCTCAATCTTCAATTTTCAATTTATACAAGTCCGCTCAAACGGTCCAGCAATTCATTTCCCAATTCCGTCTTTACCTTGATATGTTCCAATACCGCCGTAACGAACGGATTGCTTTCGAATACACCGCGCACTTGCTCGAAATCGAGTTTTTGCTCCGCTTTGCTTCCATCGGCACCGAAACCGGTCATCGAGGTCAAGGAGAACTCTTTCTTCGCATCTTCGTAAACCAAACGGTCCAGCCCTACTACAGAGTCCTGCCATTGACGTACAATCGTACAAATATCAGATGCCGTTATCCGTTCCGCATCCAACTGATAGAACTCCAACATCTTTTCGTATGCCCATGTCCACTCATACGTATAATAATGCGCATGCATATCGGCAAAGCGGTCGTGTATCTGGTCTACCGTAGACAAGGCACCGGTCTCGATATCGCTCATCAAGCGTTCGATTTCGCTCTTCGGAGCAATCAAGCCGGAAATGTCCACCCATTCCCCGCTTCCGATGGATGTATCCGGAAGCAGACGCTTGCGGATTTCCTCATCGCTTCGGAACTGAATCTTTTCCAAACGCTTGATGACAGAGTTTCCCAAGAACTTATGGATAGCCGTTTCGTAGAACTTAATGCCTTTATTTAATGCCGAGTTCTTAATCTTCGCACTTTGATAGGCATACGTTTCCGAAGTCTCGCCCGACACCCGTGCCAATTCTTTCAGGATTTCCCGCCCCTTCATCATCTTCTGGATAGTGTACGGACTAAGCAAGTTATAATTGATTTGGTCTAAGCGCAACGGGTCTTTACGCAAATCGCGCTTGGGCCACTTCTGCGCGTCACGTATGGTGCCCACGCTCCGCAAGTTAACTCCGGGAGCCAAGTAAGTCGTATTCTTGTCCTCTATCAGATAGGAGAAAGGCAGGTCGGAAGTATCTGGATGATTGACGTGCCTTCCCATTACCAACGAGAATGCCCCGATGCGTGCGGGCCAAAGGATATACGAGTCGGATGTGGTTTTCGCCCCACGCTCCATCGCCCCTTGATGAATCGGTCCTAATTTATACATGTGATTGCTTTGATTAGACCCTGAACCGGCATTCATAAACGAGAACATACCCGCTATCAACAAGGTCGATTTATGATGCGTCACCGTAAAAGGACCGGCAAAAATGGCACACGCCTCACCGTTCTCTTCCTGGCAATTGCTAAAGAAAAGCGAATCGGATGCCGAATAATTATGCCCCATGCGGCATGCCTGCCCCACAAAACATCGGGTAATCATCGTTCCGTCCTCAATATGCGCGCCGCTCGATATGATAAAATCATCGCATACCACTCCATATCCAATATGCACCGGGTCGGAAGCATTGCTATTGATTGTTCCGTTCTTCAAGCGTCCGGCTCCTTCTATCTCGCAACAATCCCCGATACGGACATTCTTGATATAACCCGAATTGACGATGCTCACCCGGTTTCCAATAGTTCCCGTTTCGGATGCTTGAGCCTCGGCATACGCTTCTATCAATGCCTTCATCCGCTCGATTAATAAAGGACGATGACGGTATAATGCCATAATATATGCCTGATGTGCCGAAAGACGGTCGTGTATCATTACTTCCCGTCCGCCGGTCTCGTTCAATACCGACACTTCTACTCCATTCCCGAAACGCGATTTTTTATCGGTCAGGATAATATCTACATTCTCGATGAAAACCGATTCGCCTATCTCATAATTGGCAATGTAGTTTTTCACGTTCTCGATGAAGCAATTATCGCCTACCGTCACATTATGCAAGGTCACATACGAAAGCCCTGCATGTTTGCGTACGCCTCCCGCTAAACGGAACTCACCTTCGAACACACCCAAACGTACCTTTCCCGAAAAACGGGTATGATGAATGTATTCAGGCGTAAAGTCCTCTGCCACTTGCACTTCATTCCAATCTGTAGCCGTACAAGCCTGAGCTTCCAGCCGCTTGATTTCTTCCGATGTCAATGCACGATAGTTTCTCATAAGCCGCTCTCCTCATCGTAAGTTTGATACAGAAAATCATTGTAAGGATACTTCTGCACGTGAAGTTCCCTTACCTTATTATATAATAGGCGCCTCAACTCCTCGATGTTCGTCTTGTTACGCGCCGAGATAAAGATGCAATTATCGTTCATCTTCGCCATCCACGTATGCATCAATTCTTCCAATGTTACATTCTCTTTTGTTTTCGGAGTCAAATCGTCCGCATCTTTTTCTATGTAGGTATAAGCATCAATCTTGTTGAATACAATCATCGTGGGCTTTCCTCCCGCACCTAATTCAGACACAGTCTTGTCTACCACCTGTATCTGTTCTTCGAAATCAGGATGCGAAATATCCACTACATGCACCAACAGATCGGCTTCGCGCACCTCATCCAAAGTAGACTTGAATGAATCAACCAAGTCCGTAGGAAGCTTGCGTATGAATCCGACCGTATCGGAAAGCAAGAAAGGCAAATTATCAATAATCACCTTGCGCACCGTTGTATCGAGCGTTGCAAAAAGCTTGTTCTCGGCAAAGACATCACTCTTGGCAAGCAGGTTCATCAAGGTAGACTTGCCCACATTGGTATACCCCACCAAAGCAACACGAATCAACCGCCCGCGGTTCTTGCGCTGGGTAGATTTCTGCGTATCAATATCCGCCAAACGTTGCTTCAACAAAGACATACGGTTCAAGATGATACGGCGGTCCATTTCCAACTGGGTTTCACCCGGACCACGAAGTCCTACTGAACCTTTACCGCCTCCGGCACCAGAACCACCTCCTTGACGTTCCAAGTGAGTCCAAAGCCGTTGCAGGCGCGGAAGCATGTATTTGTATTGTGCTAACTCCACCTGTGTCTTGGCATTAGCGGTCTGCGCCCGCATCGCAAAAATATCCAATATCAACGAAGTACGGTCCAGTATCTTCACCTTCAGTTCGTTCTCAATATTCCGGATTTGTTTGGCAGACAATTCATCATCGAAGATGACCATACCCACTTCGGTTTCTTCATCCTCGTTCTGCATCTCCAAGTATTCCTTTATCTCTTGCAGCTTTCCCTTGCCCACATACGTCACCGAATTAGGCGTATCCAGTTTTTGTGTAAAGCGTTTCACCACTTCTGCCCCAGCCGTTTCGGCAAGAAAAGCCAATTCGTCCAAGTATTCGTTCGTTTTGCGTTCGTCTTGAGTCTGAGTAACCAAACCCACTAACACAGCCTTTTCGGTCTGCGCCTCAGATATTACAAATTCTTTCATTCAATCTCGTTCTATTTCTAAACATCGCAAATATAAAGAGATTTTCGAATAAAAACAATACGGAACGGAAAGCATTCAAATAATATTTAAAGTAAAGATGGGTTTATGATAAATTATATAATGTACGCATACCTATTCATATATAAAGAAGGCTGTCTCAATTTTATTTTGAAACAGCCTTCTGATAATGCCTTTTATAACTACAATGAATTATAGATCAATTTGCAGCAGGCAATGTTAAAGTTTCAATATAAGTACCAAAGTTACCAGCTGAACAATAATAATAGAATGCTGCTTGGATAATGTTATTTTCAGGATCAAATGCTCCTCCACCAGCTTCATTATTTACATAGACTGTACCATAACTAGCATGAGTCAATATAGGTTGGTCTTCTACTACTACAGAATTATCTTCGGCTACTTTAAACACAATGTCCATTCCCTCTTCTACAGGAGCTTCTGCTTTATACCACGATGTATGACTCGCTTTGTATACTTTACAGGGACAGTCATCTTCCAATAACGTACAAGTCAAAGAGCCATCCCCTAACAAATCCCATTGAATCATTTGGACTGTCCCAGTGGTAGTTGCGA
Source organism: Bacteroides sp. An322 (assembly GCF_002161765.1). GTDB lineage: Bacteria > Bacteroidota > Bacteroidia > Bacteroidales > Bacteroidaceae > Phocaeicola > Phocaeicola merdavium. Next base: position 14,929 of record NZ_NFIN01000022.1, read on the forward strand.
GTGTAGCTTGTGAATAAGGATCAACATCCGCTTCGTCTAATCCGATACTAAATGTATATTCTAATCCAATTTCTACATTCGGAAATGTTATATTAAAAGTTGCAGTATTCTGTCCTGTAGCAAAAGTAACACTTTCTGGAATCTGAAACATATTTTCATCGTTTCTCAACACTGTTAATGGAATCGTTACATCTCCGTCAGTATTTTCACGAACGACGGTTAGTGTCAATTCTTTTGATTCATCAGGTGCCAATTCATAGAAATTATCATTTGAAGCAAAAGAAGCCTTTATGCAATTTGAATCAACTTGAGTAGCTGGAGTATATTCCACTTCTTCTGTACATGCACTAAATCCCAATGTAAGTACTAATGAAAGTGCAATAAAGCTATGTTTGAATATTTTGTTCATAATCTCCTAATTTATCGTTAAACTTCTATGCGTTTTTATTCCCATACTGGATATGCATTACTTGGATCGGGATTTTCAAAACCAATCAATGCCGCATTATTATTTTTCTCAGTCTGTACAATACAAAGATTCATCCATGCCGGACGTCCGTTGGTATTGAATCGGCTGGCATCTGCAAAGTTCGTACCTTCGTAGCCACGGGTTACTGACATATTCAAACGTTTCACATCGAAGAATGTCAGCCCTTCACCCCACAATTCGATACGTTTTTGGAACACAATTTCATCAATCAAAGCGTCACCTGTGGCTGTTGTTGTATATTCTGGATCACGGTATTGAGTCATAAAGTCTGTCAACATCGTTTGTGCTTGTCCGTTCCCTTGCTGTGCGGCTGCTTCTGCTTCAATAAAATACATTTCTTCTACACGCATCAAAGGATAAGCAGTTGCTGCCCCTACGGTATAATCATCGCAATTTCCTTCTGCCGGACGGAATTTCACCGAAGCATATTCTGATAAACGATTGCCAAAATAGCCAAATACACTAGAAGTCAGGAACTGTGTTTCTCCTTCTAACGCACTACCAGCCGGAGCTACCCACATTTTCTTACGAAAATCGGTATCGCTTAACCGGTTGTACAAACTTGCCCCAATCATGAGATACGGTGCCTGGGAAGAATAACCGAATGAAGTTTCATTACTCATCCACGATGCCCAGTTCAAGATACCGGTCTGTACAGATTCGTCTTCCGTTACCATTTGCGAACCCCACATCCAAGCATCAATATTGTTGAAACCGTTCGTTGTACTCAAGCATTCGGTTTCCGACATCGGAGTAGAGCTGGTAGCGTCAATAGCCATACGGGCATATTTCTGTGCGTTAGCGTAGTCTTCCAGCCACATATAGTAACGTGCTTTCAAGCCATAGATGACATCCAAGTGAGGCAGGGTCTTGACGCTTTCAGACAAGTTGCCGATATTTTGTTCAGCGAAGTCCAAGTCAGCCAAGATAAACTCTGCCATTTCTGCACGAGGCACACGCGGGTTGTTGCGAGCATCTTCTTCTGTTGTATTTTCATCTACAATAGGAACAGTCAATCCCTCTACGTTGGTTCCAGTAGTCTTATCGTTTGGCAAAAACTCGAACATACGTGCCATATCCAAATAGAAAAACGCACGGAACGCATGAGCTACAGCCAAATATCCCATTTGAGCCTCTGATGCACTTTCAGGATTAATGGCGGAAATTAACTTATTTGTAGTCAATACAGCCTGCCAATAATAGTTCCAGATAAATTGCGGGTAAACATAGCTTTCGCCTTGATAAATATTCTGCTCCCATGACTGATACCAATCGTATCCAGAACTAATAACAGCCATGTCTTCAGTCATTACATCACGTACATGCATAATGGAACCATATCCCCAATCCCAATGATAACTATCGCTAATAGTCTCGATTTTGTTAAGAGCAGCAGGCATAGCCCATACCATGGCAGAAGTTGCCATATCCGAAGATGTCAATTGTTCTTCCGTGGCTCCATTGGTAGGGAATGTCTCCTCAATACATCCGGTAGTTATTGCCAATGATGAAGTGAGGCAGAGTCCCGCCATGAATTTATATAGGTTTGTTTTCATATCTTTCTTGAATTGAATTTAGAATGTTAAAGTAATACCTCCTGAAATAGTACGCATCGGTGCGTAATAAGAGTTTGTTACAGAACCTGTTATACTCTGACGCGGGTCTAACCCTTGACGTTTTGACCAGTACCAAATATTATCAGCAGTCAGATATACACGGATTTTATCAACTTGAATCTTACGTGTAACAGATGAAGGTAAAGTATATCCAAAGTTGATGTTCTGCAGGCTCAGATAAGATGCGTTTGTCAAGAAACGGTCAGAAGAAGCCGTCGTATAGTTATCTCCAAATTGGAAACGTGGAATGTTTGACGATGAATTTTCCGATGTCCACGCATTCAGCAAATCTGCATGGAAGTTGGTTCCTTTCGAAGAAGCTGTCGGAGAAGCCATCATGCCCGCATAATCACTATCATAAATTTGTCCGCCAATTTGGTAAGTAAAGTCTACAGACAAGTCAAATCCTTTATAAGAAAGACTCGTACCGAAACCTCCGTACATATCAGGCAGGGCTGTTCCACACAAGTAATAATCAGCAGCATCATAACTTGTTGTAGTTTCCATACCTATTACATTGCCTTCTTTATCTGTAACATTTTTATAATAAAGTGCCTGACCGTCTTCTGCTACACCTGCATATTTTTTGATACGATAGGTATACAGTGATTCGCCTTCGCCATAATAATAATTGCTGCTGCTGTATCCGGGAACGCCATCTACTACCATTGTTTTACGTTCTTCGGGCAGGTATGTAATCTTATTCTTATAGTGAGTCAAATTCAAATGAATATCCCAAGAAAAATCTTTAGTTCTGATAGGAGTTGCATTGAATTCTGCTTCTACACCTTGGTTGCGCATATCGCCCACATTAGCATAATATGAAGTATAACCGAATGAAGGAGCCAATGGGAAAGCAAACAACATATCACTAGTTTTACGGTAGAAATATTCAACCGTACCCGTCAAACGTCCTTTAAATAATTCAAAGTCGATACCAGCATTAAAGTTTCCGTTGGTTTCCCATGTAATGTCTCTGTTACCCATTATATCTGGCAATGCAGCCGGATAACCACCACCGTTCACAATCGTATAGGTATTTATATAACGGTAGTCACCGATATTATCATTTCCTTGTGAACCATAAGAAGCTTTGAGTTTCAACATATCAATCCAGTCTACTTGGAAGAAATTCTCTTTTGAGATAATCCAAGCTGCACCAGCAGACCAAAAGTTACCCCAACGGTTTTCTGGAGCGAAACGAGAAGAAGCATCACGTCTGTAAGAACCAGAGAAGAAGTATTTATCCTTCAAATCGTATTGGATACGACCAAAATAACCTTCTGTATTGTAATCCGTTATGTAAGAAGAACTACCGATATTGGTAATGGCACCAGACAATTCAATGTTAGTCGGGTCAAATACGTTCGATTTACTTGCATACAGAGAATAATACTTATAGCGATAAAATTCATGACCCAACATTACTTCCACATTATGTGAACCAAATGTATGTCTCCAATTCAGGATCTGCTGGTGATTATATGAAATATTACGAGTATGATATTTGCTAGCAATACCATTTGATGAAGCATATTGCCCATAATATGGGTTAGTGAAAAGATTGGTACGTGTTTCGTCAATATTAACACCACTTGTCCATGTAAATTTAAAATCTTTCAGGAAACGGATTTCTGCAAAACCTGTTGCTGTCATCGCATTACCTTCATTATTATTAGTATCCAACAAGTTAGCCGCGTATGGGTTTGAACCGCTCAAGAATGGACGACTTAAACCTGCATTGTCTTTATTACCGAAATCATACATGGTGAAACCATTACTATCCGTCATGATATTACCTTGCCCGTCGCGAATATACAACGGATAGATAGGTGCAATCTGTGTAGCGTATGCAAAAATATTCGCAGAAGAATTAGAAGCTCCATCTTCATCCAACGAGTTTGTATTGAAATGGGTGTATGACATATTGGCACCTACTTTCAACCATTCTTTTACCTGATAATCAGCCTTTAAACGACCTGTCAAACGTTCGTAGTCCGATTTCTCTACAATACCTTCATTTTTCAAATAACTAACAGAAGAATAGAAAGAAGATTTGTTTGAACCGCTTGATATGCTTACATTATATTCTTGACGCAAACCGTTTTTATAGGCCTCATCCAACCAATTATCCGGACGAATCATGTAATCTTGTCCGTTATAACTAACAATATTACCCAGCGTAGCATTCGGATTCAATTTTCCGTTAGTACCAATCAAAAATTGTCCTTCAGGAATTGTATAAGCATTGTATCCTAAACCGTAGTCACCGCCACCTAACATGCTCGAATTTGCATTAGCATGAGCTGTAGCTTCACTCTGACCTTGCCCCATAAAATAGCTCTTCAAGGCACCATAATACATTTCATAGTATTGTGCTGGGTCTGTAATGAAGTTATAATCACGTGCTGCTCTTGAGTTAGAACCCCACTTAGCATCTACAGTTACAGTAGCCTTGCCTGCATCACCTTTTTTTGTAGTAATAATAATGACACCGTTGGCGCCACGCGCACCATACAAGGCATTGGATGCAGCATCTTTCAATACAGTCATTGATTCAATATCCTGTGTACTAATATTATTTAAGTCGCCATCATAAGGAGCACCGTCCAAGATAATCAACGGATCATTACCTGCATTAATTGAACTGATACCACGAATACGAATTGTCGGTGTAGTGGCACCCGGTTGACCCGATGCGTTATTCAATTGAACACCGGAAACTTTACCTTCCAATGCATTAGCAACGTTAGAAGTTTGGATTTTCCCAATTTCTTTAGAATCTACTACAGTAGCCGAACCTGTAAAAGCAGACTTCTTTGCGGTACCGTATGCAACGACCAAAACCTCATCCAACACCTCAGAATCAGCATGTAATACCACTTTCACAACCGGCTGAATATCAACCTCTTGCGTCTGCAATCCAATGAAAGAAATCACCAAAGTTCCGGCCGAACTTGGCACATTACTAATTGTAAAGTTACCATCTATATCAGTAACCGTACCTACCGTGGTACCTTTTACCAATACAGATGCTCCCACTACGGGCAAGCCGTCCTCAGAAGAGGTAACCGTACCGGTCACTTTCCGTACTTGCGCGTTTACCAGACCTATGCCTATCATCAGGCAGGTCATTAACAGCATCAATTTTCTTTTCATAAAAAATTCTCTCTTAAATTTAACCTTAAATAAACACTTTTATCTAATTCAGTTTGCCCGCAAAGGTAAGCATTTATCTTATAACTTGTACACTTTTGGAAACAAAAGATAAGAAAGCCTTCGCTTTTTAACACTTTAAGATTTCATTTTTGCATAAAAAGCCAACAATTATGCAGAAGAGAAAAGGCTTAAAATGCCTAAAAGTGCGCTTAGAACATGTTGTGGGCACTAAAACGGATAAAATTAACCAGGCATTTAAAAATTGAAACCAAATGAAAAAAATTAGTTACAGATTGGTATACAACCGTAAAAAACGGCTCAATGCCAGCGGAAAGGCTTTGATACAGGTTGAAGCTTATTTAACGAAGCGGAAAGTGTATTTTTCTACGCATATTTATGTTCGCCCTGAGCAATGGGACGCCCGGAAGGCAAGGATAATCTGTCACCCGCACGAGGAGGAACTGAACCGTATGCTGGACGAATTTCTCCTGAAACTTCAATATAAGGAACTGGAGGGCTGGAAACAAGGGAAAGCCATTTCGCTTTCGATGCTGAAATCAGAGGCTTCGGAAGGTGCGGATTGCAATTTATTTGCGTTCGGTAGAAAATGGGTAGAACATTCGATAAAGAAAACAAGTACAAAAGATAATCTGAAAACAACATTGGCACTTCTATATGAATTCCGCCCTTTTGCCACCTTTGCTGAAACAGATTACCATTTTCTGCTTCAATTTGAATCTTTCCTTGAGCAGAAAGGGTTAAAGGTAAATACGATTGCCAAACATTTGTGTCATTTCCGGACGTTTTATAACGCTGCTGTCCGGGAAGGGATTGTCTTGCCTGATTCTTCTCCTTTCCTTAATTATAAAATAAAGACTACGGAAGGGCACCACGTGTTTCTTCTTCCCGACGAATTGAAGAAACTGGAGATGCTGGCATTGGAATTAGCCGGAAAGCCACTTAGCCATACACTGGATGCCTTTTTATTCTGTTGTTATACCGGATTGCGTTATTCCGATTTCACAAAATTATCGGAAGAAAACCTGATTTATCCGGATCACCAACATGTGTGGCTGGTATTCAAATCGCAAAAGACCGGAGTAGAGAGCCAGATCCCTTTGGGTTTGTTGTTTCAGGGAAAAGCGGTACGGATTTTGGAGAAGTATGAAGACAAAGCCCGGTTCTTCCGCCTAAAGCCCAATCCGGACATCAATAAGGAATTAATCAGAATCGGCAGGCTTGCACATATCGAAAAGCATTTCTCTTTTCATTCTTCGCGCCATACGAATGCCACCTTATTAATATATAGCGGTGCTCAGCTGACCACAGTACAAAAGCTATTGGGGCACCGGAGCATCAAAACCACGCAAATTTATGGCGAGGTTTTCTCGCAAACGTTAGTGAACGACTTGAAGAAATGTAAGTTTTAAAGTTTCATGTTTTCGGTATATGGGAGTGGCTTCCCAAAGCCAGCAGGGTTCATCCTCGATTTCATACGGCTAGGATTCCAATCTTAACCGTATGAATCGGGCATTTCATACGGCTGCGTTTTTTACCTGATTATCGAAGAATACGCAGCTCTTTTATTTAACCGTAGGGGTGTGGTCTGCCAGACATCAATCGTTCTATTGGTGAGCGCATTCGAGGCTGTCTCAAAATAGAAATAAGCTTTCATTTTGTCATCCCGAACACAGTGAATGGTCTCGAATACACAAGCTGATGCACACGGAATCCTTCGCTTTGCTAAGGATGACATTACTTTTTGATAGGCAATTCTCATTTTGATACACCCTCGTGCTGAGGGAGCAGTTATATGCGTATAAAAAAAGTCGATATTGCTGCAGAAAGTAAAACATATCGTCGAGGAATATTCTTGTCTTGCATGATTTGCACTTTCCTGAGTGCAGTTATAAGCCTAAATTGCACTCTTGAAAGTGCAATTTCAGACATATTTTGCACTTTCCGGAGTGCAAAAACAAAAGAAAATCCCTTTTTATCATATTATTTTTGTACTTTTGCGAAAAAGAAAACTCATGCAGGTATGGATAAGCTACAACAACATTTCAACGTTTCTTTGCAAGAAACCCGTAGTTCGTTTCATCGGTATATGTATCGCCGCATAAACTGGAACAATCGGATGATAGGGTTAACCGGACCGCGCGGAGTGGGAAAGACAACGCTCATCCTTCAATATATTAAGGAAAATCTGCCGAGAGAACAGTCTCTTTATGTTACGGCTGAAGATTTTTATTTTGCCAGCAACAAACTTGTCGACTTGGCGGATAAATTTGAAAAGATGGGCGGCAAGTATCTTTTCATCGATGAAATCCATAAATACAAAGATTGGTCGAGGGAACTAAAACTGATTTATGATTATCACCCTAAGCTCCAGGTCGTTTTTACCGGCTCGTCCGTATTAGACATTAATAAAGGCGCATCCGACTTGAGTAGAAGAGCGGTGATGTATCAAATGCAAGGCTTGTCGTTCCGCGAATATCTGGAATTATTTCATGGCATCGTCATGCCTCGATACACATTGTCAGATATTTTGTCCCATCAGGTTCAATTGCCTGATGATTTTCGTCCGCTCCCTTATTTTGCCGATTATTTAAAGCGTGGATATTATCCGTTCGCTTTGGATGACGATTATGCCATAAGATTGCAACAGATTGTGAATCAGACTATAGAGTCGGACATTCCTCAGTATGCAGAAATTAATATAGCAACGGCACGTAAGCTTAAACGTTTATTAGCCATCATTGCCCAAAGTGTTCCTTTTAAACCCAATGTAAGCAGTATCGCGACCACGCTGGAAGCAAGCAGAAACAGCGTTGCAGACTATTGCCTCTATTTGGAAGAAGCCGGTATGATAACCCAGCTTCGGGATGCGACCGGAGGCATACGCGGATTGGGAAAAGTGGATAAGATTTATTTGGACAACCCCAATCTGATAGATGTTCTAGGCCAACATCATGGAGATACCGGCAATACCCGTGAGACTTTCTTTTTCAATCAAATGCGGGTAAATCATGACGTGATTGTTTCGCCGGTCTCTGATTTCCAGATAGATGGAATGACTTTCGAAGTTGGAGGGAAGAACAAGAAACAGAAACAAATACACAATGTAGAAAAAGCATACATTGTAAAAGACGGAATAGAAACAGGCTATATGAATGTCATTCCTTTGTGGCAATTCGGGTTGGAATATTAGAGAGAAAATTGCTGCTCTATATTAATATTCCAAATATCTTATAAGATTTTCGGATTTTAGAGGTTTGATTCGGGTTGCATTTGGATAGAAATTTTCTGGTTGAAACACGCCTACAGGGTATTATAAGGCTGTTTCCTCTTGTTTAAATGCCTAAAGGGAATATTTGTAAAGCACTCATAATCTGATTATTGCACAATAGCATCAGTTCGGCCGGAACTTTGGTGGTTTCTTTCATCGGCTTGCAGACGCAAGAAGTTAAGATTCAGCCGGTTATGAAAGTAGTAATGCAGTCGGATGACAAAGTATTGGATGAGGTTGTGGTGACCGGTTACGGAGTACAACGCAAGGCTTCATTTACGGGTGCTGCTACTATTGTAGGCGAAGATGTAATCGCAAAGAAAAGCGATGCGAATTTTGTAAAAGCGTTGGAAGGAGCGGTTCCGGGCGTACAGATGAACAATTCTACCAGTATGCCAGGTATATGGGGTTCTATCTATGTCCGCGGACGTGGTTCGTTGAACTCGGGCACACAACCGCTATATGTCATTGACGGTATGCCGGTTGACTCGGATACGGATGAAGGATCATTGACTGCTACAAGCAATAACTCTGTAGACCCGATGTCAATGCTGAACCCTGCTGATATCGAAAGCATTACGGTATTGAAAGATGCTGCTGCTACTGCTATCTACGGTTCACGCGCGGCAAATGGCGTTATCGTCATTACTACTAAAAAAGGTAAAGAAGGAAAGTTCAATATCAACTTAGACGTGAAACAAGGATTCGTATCCATGGCGAACAACAACATGGATTTTGCCAATGCAGAACAAACCATGAATCTTTTTGCCGATGGTCTGACTGCCGCACAAGGCGGAACATGGCAAGAAAACTATGATTACTTGGCAAATGAATATTTTGGTTGGGACGGAAAAACGTCTACAGACTGGATGGACGAAATCACCCGTAAAGGTTATTATCAAGACTACAACCTGAACATGCAGGGACGTAGCGGTTCTACCGGATATTATGTCAGTCTGGGCTATTTGAATACGGAAGGTCTGGTCAAAAGTGCTGACTTCGAACGTTTTTCAGGACGTTTGAATTTGGACAGCAAATTCAAATGGGCTACTGTAGGTGTCAACACCTCTTATAGTTATTCTACCCAAAATGGATTCTCACTTTCGACAAGCGGTTCGATGAGTAGTCCGGTAGTAGCTGCTATCTCGAGTATGACTCCGATGTATCCTGTTTATGACAGTGAAGGTAATTATGCCAATATCGGAAATTATAACCCGATGGCATTGATGGACGAAACTGCCGGCGAACTGAACGAAAACAAAATGCAGACCATTAATTTGAACCCTTATTTCCAGATTGATTTCGGAAAAGGCATTTACGCAAAGACTACGTTGGGCGTGAACATCAACGAACTGAACCAATACCAATACTGGAGTGCCCAATACAACCCGCAGGGTATGGACTACAATGGTTTGGGTCAGCTGTATAATTCGAAGAGCACTGTTATTACTTGGAACAACATCATCGGATGGAATTATGTATTCGACGAAAAGCACAACGTAAGTGTTATGTTGGGACAGGAAATGCAGAAGAAGAGCTACCACTACGAATATTTCGCGAAGTCAGACTTCCCGTTCTCTGCCGACGGTATGCGTGACTTGACTACTGCCGGTACCGACCAAGGTTCTGAATATTACAAACAAGAAGCACGTTTGGCATCTTACTTCATGGATGCACACTATTCGTATGCCGACAAGTATTATCTGTCCGGTTCATACCGCCGTGACGGTTCATCCGTATTTGGTGCTAACCACCGTTGGGGTAACTTCTGGTCGGTAGGTGCTAAGTGGCGTATGACTGGTGAAGATTTCCTGAAAGACAACAATGTCATCAACAACCTGACACTTCGTGCTTCATACGGTACGGTAGGTAACCAAGACATCGACTGGTACGCAGCCCGTGGATTCTATTCAGCAGGTTACAATTATAACCAGATTCCGGGTATGATTCCGACCAGTATTGCCAATCCCGATCTGACTTGGGAGGTATCAAAGAAGTTTGATGTAGGTTTCGACCTTTCTTTGTTGCATCGCCTGCATTTCACTTTTGACTTCTACAACTCAATTACTTCGGACGCATTGTTCCAAGTGCCTTTGTCAATGACAACAGGTATTTCAGAAGTTTACCAAAACATCGGTAAAATCCGCAACCGGGGTGTTGAATTCTCTGTAAACGCAGCATTGATGCAACGCAAGGACTTCAGCTGGAACTTCTTCGCTAACCTGACTTGGAACAAGAATGAGGTTATCAAACTTTCTACCGATGATCCTTTGGAATATACCTTCCAGATTGTTGAAGAAGGCCGTCCTTACACCCAATTCTATATGAAAGAATATGCAGGCGTTGACCGTGAAACCGGTAAGCCGTTGTGGTATCTGAACGAAACGGGCGATGAAACAACTTCGGATTACAACGCCGCTTCGAAACGCTATGTAGGCGATGCTGACCCAAAAATATTAGGAGGTTTCGGAACAAGCCTGACGTGGAAAGACTGGGATTTTAATGTTAACTTCAACTACCGTGTGGGAGGAAAAGTTTATGACTCAGGTGCTGTATTTACCGGTTTCGGTATGTCATTGCGTACACCGTTGGAAGATGTGGCGCTGAACTCTTGGACACCTGAAAACAAAGATGCCAAGTATCCGCAATACATCTATGGAGACCCGAACAATTCGACACAAAACTCTTCTCGTTTCTTGTATAACGGAAGCTATTTGAGAATCAGCAACATCACCTTGGGATATACCTTGCCGCAAAGATGGAGCACCAAAGCGTTCATCCAGAAGTTGCGCGCATACGTATCGGTGGATAACCTTTACACATTCACATCCAGTGACTTTGTCGGTTATAACCCTGAAACTTCAGCCAATGGTGTAATCGCATGGCAATATCCTGCTATTTGTACCTTCATCGGAGGTATCCAATTGACATTCTAATGATTGAGGAATAATTTAAATAAAAGAAAGATTTATATGAAAAAGAATATACTGAAAGCCTTCGCTATCGCAACCCTCGGATTCAGTCTTTCGAGTTGTGGTGAAAGTTTTCTGGAAACAGATTACTATAAAGGTATAGATTCGGAAGGAGGCTTGTCAAGCGTAAGTAACATATCAACGGCACTTAACGGTACCTATTACAACCTTTTCTACTATTATTTTGCCGGTAACTATGCTGTCAGCATCGGTGATATACCGACCGATATCAGCTATTGGAACTCGAAAACCAACCACTTCAACAACATCTATACCTATACAGTGGTTGATACAGACACTTATCTGAACAGCATTTGGAAATATGGATATAAAGTAGCGGACAATGCTACCCGCGTCATCCAAGCATCGCAAGCTTTGTACGAAGGAAGCAATGCAGAAGAAAAAGCTCAATTAGACCAACTGATGGCCGAAGCATACGCCCTGCGCGGTTATGCAGAATTGATGTTGGTTAACATCTATGCGCACCAAGTAAAAGTCAACGGCACCGACTTCTCATCCGAACCGGGTATTGTCGTACTCGACCAAGCTCCGATTGAAGCATTGGCTCAGGTAAGCCGTTCTACTGTAGGCGAATCTTATACAGCTATCCTGTCGGACTTCGACAATGCAATCAGTCATTTCGATGCAGCTGGAGGCGACCGTGGTTCTATCTTATACATGAATAAGGCAGCTGTTTACGGTCTGTTGGCAAGAACCAACCTGTATCTGGAAAACTGGAGCGATGCGAAACAATATGCTCAACAAGCCTTGACCGAGAAAGGTATCACTACTTTGACTTACGATGCTACTGCATACGCGGCATTATTCAGTGGCAATGAGTCAAACTCTGAAAGCCTGCTTTCGTTAGCCATTACACAGACTGATAACTGGTCTGCCAATTCTGCAGGGACATTATGGTCTACCTACAATTATAGCCCAAGCCCCAAATTGCAGGCAATGTATGGTGCAAACGACTGCCGTACTTCTATCTTTGGATGGGATGCTTCATCTACAGCATCTGTTCCTGTCTTTACCGGAGGAAAATATTCGCAACATTCCAGCGCAAACCCGGCATACGCAACCAATTATTTGGTTAACGCACCGGAAATGTTCTTGATAATGGCGGAAGCAGATGTAGAAACCGGCGATCTGAACAACGCACGCAACTCGCTTCTGACTGTAGCCAAACGGGATGCAGACATTACCTCTGCCGATGATCTGCCCGCTACTGCAGACGAACTGAAAGCGTTTATCAAAGACGAACGTGCACGCGAATTGTTCCAAGAAGGTTTGCGTCTGTACGACTTGCGCCGTTGGGACGAAGCCGCAGATGTATTCGCTATCCAAGCACCTGACATTGCGTTCACTTATACCGGATATAAGATTTCAGATTTGGTATTCCCGATTCCTGCCGCAGAAATCAATTCAGGATTCGGTGTAGAACAGAATGACTGGGCGGGCACACTGCCGAAATAATCTTCCTAATAAACTAAATACAAAAACAGCCAATGAAGTTTCATATCGCTTCATTGGTTGTTTTTTTAGTATAAATTAATTGAAGAGTAGCATTTTCGTCAAACAATGGTATCAAATCGTTACAGACTCCGGTAATATATCCAGCGGGCAAAGAAAGGGTCATCAATTTCATACTTCTCATTCTTTATTACATATCCTTGCCGTGACAGGCGTTTTAAAGCACTGAAAGCAGTACTGGTCGGAATTCCCCTTCTCGAATTAAGCGGCGAAGTAATATTTTGTGCCAGAACCGCTAATATGTGTCGGTCGGTTTTATTCATTGCCATCCAAATGCGTTCATAGTCAAAATCATGCAGCCGGGTCAGCTCATCTACCGCATGGTCTACAAGTTTTTCTACATCATTCTTTTGCTCTAACATGTTCCATACTTGAAAAGCAAGTTGCTGAGTATAATAGGGATGGCATTGGGTAAATGAAAGGATTTCTTCGGCTATTTGTTCCGGCTGTTCCAAAACCATAGGCGCAAACCGCTTTGACAAATAACGGAAAAAATCATCGTAAGGTATCTTAGGAAGCCGCATCAAGACACCAAAATGGTAAAAAGGCGACTTTTTCTTCTCGAATATTTCCGTCATCATGGATTCTTGGCTTCCTAAAAAAATATAGTTCACATTATGCTGCAACTGCATGACGGAGCGAAGGTATTTGTCTAATCCTTTCTCTAAATCAACGATTTCCTGAAATTCATCCAACACTACAACAAACTTATTCTTTTCGCCTAATTTCTCTATCAGCATCAATACATCTTCCAGTACGACATTGTTATCGCTTCCAGGCTGGAAAGCCACATCCACTCCATCAGTCATGGGATTGACAGAGAAGGTAGGGATGAACCGGAAATGGGTCATTGCATGCTTAATTTTCTCGAAAGGGTATATCTTGAATACACGCTTTAGCAAAAGTGCTGCCAATTCTGCAACTGTAGTAACCGATTGCAGGTTAACCATAATGACCGGTCTGTCTATATACTGCAAAGCTTTACATACCAGACTGGTTTTCCCGAATCTCCGCGGGCTGATTAACACCAAATGATTCTCGCTTTCCAACAATTGCCCGATAGATTGTAATTCCTTCTCCCTGTCCGTGAAGAAAGCTCCGTCTACTACTGTCCCAAACTTAAATGGATTTTTCATATTGCGATATTTTTCGTTGCGACTTTTTTCGCAAATATAATCATTATCCTGTAATAAAGAAACTTTCATTCCATGAAAACTTCGTTCCTTGGTAATACATTGGGATACATTAGGTAGAAATATTTCAATGAAAATGCCTTTACAAGGTTTTCCAACTAATGTTTTTGCAGTAAGAGATAAAAACAGGAATCATTTGTAAATACTTCAATAACAGGCAATTATTGGCTAAGATTCAGTTCGGCCGGAACTTTGGTAGTTTCTTTCATCGGCTTGCAGACGCAAGAACTTGATATTAAGCCGGTTATGAAGGTGGTTATGCGATCGGATACAGAAGTGCTGGATGAAGTGATGGTCGTTGCTTACGGTACGGCTAAGAAATCTTCGTTTACTGGTTCAGCCTCGGTTATCGGAGGTGATAAAATCGAATCTCGCCCTATTACTAATGTTACCAAGGCTTTGGAAGGACAGACTACAGGTGTCTTGACAACTTCAGGATCAGGACAGCCGGGCGAATCGGCTTCTATTGTAATTCGTGGTTACGGTTCTATCAATGCGTCACAAGATCCGTTGTATGTAGTTGACGGTGTTCCATACGATGGTACACTTTCTTCTATTAATCCTTCGGACATCGAGTCAATGACTATTTTGAAAGACGCTTCGGCTGGTGCGCTTTACGGTGCTCGTGGCGCAAACGGTGTCGTTATGATTACTACCAAACAAGGTAAGGAAGGTAAGACAAACGTGACTTGGCGTTCTACCGCAGGTTGGTCTTCTCGTGCTATTCCTGAATATGATATGGTTAGCCAAAAAGATTTCGTTCAGTTGACTTACGAAGCATTGCGTAATGGTTATGTATTTACTAATGGTTATAGTTGGGCTGATGCAGAGGCTGCTGCACGTAATTCTTTGAGCACTAATTTAGGTGGGGAATTGTACAATCCATTTAAGAATTATACCTGGAGTCAAATTATTGATCCAACTACTGGTCAGGTACGTTCAGATGCACAATCTGCTTGGAATGAAAACTGGATGGATGCTATTTTACACAACAATGCGTTCCGTCACGAACATCAGCTACAATTAAGCGGAGGTACTGAAAAAACAAGATACATGTTCTCTTTGGGATATTTGAATGAGGATGGTATTTTGACCGGTACAAATTTCCAACGCTACAATGGTCGTGCAAATATCAATTCAGAAGTAACCGATTGGTTTAAGGGAAATATGAATGTATCATTAACCCATTCTATTATGAATTATAGCCAATATGATGGTGCTGCCACTTCAAATGTGTGGTATTCGGCTCAGTTTATATCTCCATTATTTCCTATGTATATGAAAGACATGGATGGCAACAACGTATTGGACGAAAATGGAAATCCGCAACTGGACTATGGTGAACAAGGGCGTCCCGGTAGCTACAATGACTATAATCCGTTGGGTGGTTTAGTAGATGATAAATCGTACGTAAAGAATGATGTTGCCAGTTTGCGTACAGGTTTCACTTTGGGTTCAGACAAGGATGATTTCGGTGTATTTAAAGGTTTGAAACTGTCAGTAAACTTTGGTATGGACTACCGTACGATGAATCAGATGAATTACATGAATATGTATCACGGTAATCAGGCAAATGCTGGTGGTTTGATTTATAAATACAACACCCGTATGCAAAGCTATACGTTCAACCAAATTTTGACCTGGGACCGTTCTTTCGGATTGCATAATTTCAATGTAATGGCTGGCCATGAGTTTTATGCTTATCAATACGAATACTTAAATGCAGCTAAGTCTAACTTGGTGGACGGCATTTTGGAACTTCGTCCGGGTACGACCATTACATCAGCTGACTCGTATACTGATAAATATCGTATTGAATCTTGGTTTGGCCGTTTCAATTACAATTTTGATGAGAAATATTACTTTGATGCTTCTATCCGTCGTGACGGTTCTTCCCGTTTCCATAAAGACCACCGTTGGGGTACATTCTGGTCGGTAGGAGGTAACTGGCGCGTTTCAAAAGAAGCTTTTATGGAGGATGTAAAATGGGTTGACAATCTGTCTGTGAAGTTAAGTTATGGTCAACAAGGTAATGATAACCTTCGTACTTATTATGCTTGGCAGAGTCTGTATGATTTGGGCTGGCCTAATGGCAGCAACATCGGCGGTATGGTGACTTCTTTGGAAAACCAAGAAGTGTCATGGGAAAAGAGCGGCAATATGAATGTCGGTTTTGAAGCTTTGTTGCTCGATCACCGTTTGAGCATTTCTGCTGAATACTATAATAAGAAAACAACCGATATGTTGTTGAATTATCCGATGGCGACTTCTACCGGTTTTAACGGTTACAATGCCAATGTGGGCGATATGCGTAACAGCGGTTTCGAATTTGAAGTAAGAGGTACGCTGATTAAGACCAATGATTGGAACTGGGATATTACTTGGATGGGATCTACTGTAAAGAACAAGGTATTGAAATTAACTAATGAATCTCCTGAAATCATCAACGGTATCTATAGCATTAAGGAAGGCATGCCTATCAACACTTTCTATATGGCTAAAGCTGCAGGTGTAGACCCTGCTACCGGTGCACAACTTTATTGGGCATACGACAAAGATGAGAACGGGAACATTGTCAATGAATATATCACCAGTGATTATAACAAAGCCAATGAAAGCAAATATTATTTAGGAAGCCGTATCCCGGATTTGTATGGTAGTATCGGTACGAGCCTTAGCTGGAAAGATATTGATTTGTCTATCTTGACCACTTATTCATTGGGTGGTAAGATTTTTGATAGTTTGTATCAAGGCAGTATGGAAAACATGTATTTCAATAACAATTGGAATGAACATGCTTTACGCCGTTGGCAAAAACCGGGTGACATTACAGATGTACCCCGTATAGAAATTGCCGGATCATACGCAACCAATGACCGCTTCTTGGTAGATGCTTCTTATTTTGCCATTAAGAACATCACCTTGGGTTATACATTGCCGAAAGTATGGATGCAGAAAGCACGTTTGGGCTCTATACGCGTATTCGCTTCAGTTGATAACTTGGCATTGTTTACCCATCTGAAAGGTATGGATCCGCAATACAACTTCAGCGGGTCAACTGATTATGCATACAGTCCGAACAAGACTTGGTCTTTCGGTTTCGAAGTTAATTTCTAATAATAGCTAACAAACAATATCAAAAAGAATATGAAGAAAATATTGAAATATACCTTTGCCGGTCTTATGGGATGTACTGCATTGACTTCGTGTCTGGATTCCTCTTTGGAGACCTCCCCGACAGATTCAATGTCAGGAACCACTTTACTGGCTAATGCCAATTCGGCATTGATTCCTTTGAATGGCATTTACCGTTCGATGTACGCCTCTTGGTCTCCTGCAGCTAATGAACACCAAAGTTTTGGCATTAATTCGTATGCTTTAATGGCTGATGTCATGGGAGATGATATGATTATGGATGCCATGGGTAGTGGATGGTTTTGGTACGACTGTATTTATAATGTAAAGAGTCGTTACACATCTACAGCATGGCGTTCGTATGACATATGGAACTGCTATTACACATGGATTAGTAACGCCAATTATATTTTGGCAGCGGAAGAAACGATGAGTGGTGCTTCTGCCGATGTAAATTATGTTATAGGCCAGGCATACGCTATCCGCGCTTACTCTTATTTCATGTTGGCGCAGAATTTTGCCCGTACTTATAAAGGTCATGAAAGCGACCCTTGTTGTCCGATTTATACCGAACCTACTGTTGCCGGGACGGAAGGGCAACCGCGTTCTACTGTACAACAGGTGTATGACTTGGTTACTTCAGATATCCAGAAAGCTGTTGAAAAATTGAGTGCAGCTCCTGCTCAAACTCATAAGACCCACATTGATGCAAGTGTGGCATATGGTATTCAGGCGCGTATTGCTTTGACAATGGAAGACTGGAATTTGGCAAAAACCGCTGCACACAATGCGATTGAAGCCAGTGGATGCACAGTATTGCCAGCCGAAACCATTAAGGGATTAAATGACGCAACACTTTCTAATGTGATGTGGGGGGCTCCTATCCAAAATGACCAAACGAGTGGTTATGCTTCTTTCTTTGCACACATGGACCCCAATGTTGCGTATGCGAATTCAGCACGTAAGCAAATCAATAAAGATTTGTATGATAATATTATGCTGCCGACTGACGAACGTAAATGTTGGTGGGATCCGACAGATACAAATAGCGAACGTGGGGCAGAAGCAGGTTATCAACAAGTGAAATTTTCATTTTCCGACTATACTGTCTGGATGGGTGACTATGTATGGATGCGTGTAGAAGAAATGTATCTGACTGCAGCGGAAGCTGAGTGTATGTTGGGTGAAGAAGATGCCGCAAAACAAGATTTGTATGCGGTAATGAGCCAGCGTGTGGAAGGCTATAGTACAACCAAGACAGGTACTGCATTAGGCAAGACCAGTAGCGACCGTACGGGTTCTTTGCGTGAAGAGATTATTGACCAACGCCGTATCGAATTGTGGGGTGAATATGGACGTATTTGGGATTTGCGCCGTCTGCGTCAAGGTTTCCGCCGTACAGCAGCGCAAGGATGGCCTGCCGCTGCCTTGTTGAATAATCGTCCGACAGATGATCCTGAATGTTATATGTGGGTATTGACTATTCCGCAGACTGAATTTGACGGAAACGTCAATATGGATTTGTCACAAGACCAAAACCCAATTGATGATTACAAATAAAATAATTTAAATTTGAACTTTAATTTAAAGATACGATATGAAATACGTAAATAAAATATCAGTTCTCCTATCGCTGTTGATGGTGGTACTGTTTAGTGCATGTAATGCCGATCAGGAAGGACCGCTTTATTCAGAAGGGAAAGGTTTGTCGTTTGTTTCATCTACCTTGAATCCAACAACCGTTTCTCCGAATAATCCGACTTTTACCGTTGATATTCTTCGGGCGACAACAGTAGGCGAATTAGACGGTACTATTCAATTGTATGCTTATACAGGCTCTGGTGAAACCGAACAAGAAATGACGGGTTGTACTGTTACCGGTTATCATTTTGCGGATGGCGAAAATAAAGCTTCGGTAACCATTGATGTAACTCCTTTGGCTATTGGCCAAACTGTCACTGTAGAATTGGAGTTTGCAAGTGACGATGCTTCAATCGGTGGTAATAATACGACTTCGATTTCTGTAAGTAAGGATTATACATGGAACAGTTTGGGTGAAGCAACATTCTATGATAATCAGTTCTTTTATTGGTATAATGATGGTAAGGGTGTGAAAGTAGAAATGTATCAGGCTGCAGAACAACCTAACCGTTATAAATTAGTTAATCCTTATGCTGAATTTAATGCGGCTACTTGGCCTGCGTCTGAATTGCCAGGATTTACCAAGAGTCTGATGGATAGCGATTTTATCTTTGTTGTGCAAGATAATGGGACTATTGTATATAATTCTTATCGCCTTGGAATGACTTATGGGGAAAATGGTCCTATTACGATAGAACATCCGTTAAGTTTTGGCTTATCGGCAAGTTATAACCGGCAGATTGATGACAAAACATTCCAACTTGCTCCTATGTATTATATGGAAGCTACAGGAAGTGGTTTCAATTGTACAGGATATGATGAAGTTATTTTAATTGTGCTTGAATAAATCATTTTTTAACATAAATGAAAGGGACTATCTCAATCGGGAAGGTCCCTTTCATTCATATTAACAGTCTTTTAAAACTACTCTTTTATTATAATAATGTACGCGCGTACATTAATATAATACAAAATACCACATCGCCCAAAACAAATATAAACAGAAAGGCTCAAGCTTTGCTTTAAAAGTTTTCTATCATTTCAAGCTCAACCGGGCAAGATAATCATAATGCATTCCTTCCTTCACTTTTTCTACCACAAAGCCATATTGTGAGGCGTATGCGGAAAGAGTATCAAAATCAATATAAAGCCAATCGAAAGAATCACCTTTTATCTTACCATACTGCATCTGAAAATCCACTTCACCATAATAATCAGCAGCCAAATCAATCACATAACTTCCATCTTCATCCTCATACAGATAACGCAAATCGCTGGAATCCATCAAAACACATCCACCTGGAGCCAGCAGTTGCTTTATCCGAGTCAGAAATACAGGCATATTCTTTAATTTCCCGATAATGCCCGAACCATTCATCAACATCAGAATGGTATCAAATTGTCCTGTAAAACGTTCATCGAACACATTCGTCAAATGTGCATTCAACCCTCGTCTTTGCATTACCTCAACCGACCAAGGAGATATATCAATAGCTAAACTTTCTTTTCCTAAATCTTTTAAGGCACACGAATGACACCCGCTTCCAGCCCCTACATCCAAAATCCGCCCATGTGCCAAATGCAAAGCGGTTTGCTCTAATAAAGGCATTTGGTCGAAAGTCCGAAATAAATCAACCACCGGCAATTCGTCTTCATCAAATTGGGACGAAAACACGCGAAGTTTTCCAGCTCGTCCTGTCTTAAAATAATCGTAAATAGCTCGCCCCATCGGGTCTTTATCCATAGATAACCAATGTGTATTCATAATATATTCTCTTAAAATCAAGACAAACTTACACATTTTAGCGAAAAAAGAACGAATATCTTAAAAAAAGGCATGAATATTTTTGCTAATTTTAAAGAAAATCGTTTTCTTTGAAAACATAAGAAGCGTAAATGCTTTGAAAGTGTCTTTCCAAAAGTTTTCACCGAAAATGGTTTTGGATTTTTTTAATTAATAACAAACTTAAAAATGAGGACAATAAACACGAGTGACGAACAATTAGTTTCTCTATACCGCGCAGGAGACAATTCGGCTTTTGACATTCTCTTGAAGCGGTATACATCCAAAATCAAAAGAGCAATTCAAGTAATTCTATCCAATCCTGAAGACGTTAACGACATATTTCAAGACTTATCTATCCACATAAGTTCAAAACTAAAAAGCACTTACAACGAAAGCGGGCAATTTACAGGATGGCTTACATGCGTAGTAACCAACTATATGTACAGTCTTTGCCGAAAAAAGAAAATATGCTTCTCACCTGTCGAAATAGAATCTTTAAAAGAGATTGAATCAGAATACACACTTCCTCCTGATATACGCGAACAAAAATACGCAGCATTAAGAAAATCGGTAAAGGAACTCCCTGAAGAACTGAAAAATCTAGTAGAATTGAAAATATGGAAACGAATGACCTTACAAGCCATTGCCGACAAACTAAACATGAAAAAATCCACAGTCGCTGCAAAACTAAAATCAGCTTATCAGAAAATAGAAAAAAGCATGATAGACAAAGGCTATGACGATGGGCTAATCTAATTTTTTATTTTTTTAGCATGAGATTCTTCCGTTAGCGTTACCAACCAGCAAAATTTTATAGTATTTTTGCCACATATTGTAATGTTGACTTTGCAAATCATGACGAATAACATAAAACATTTAGGTATTGTGGAAAACATAAACGGTTCTCACCTCAAAGTGAAAATCGTACAGACTTCTGCGTGTGCCTCTTGTAGTGCCAAAGCACATTGCCATGTGTCCGAATCGAAAGAAAAGACCATTGATGTGTATAATCGAGAAAACATCCCATGCAAAATCGGAGAACAAGTGTGGATTGTAGGTACCACCTCAATGGGAATGAAAGCGGTACTGCTTGCCTTTATAATTCCTTTTCTAATTATACTTGCAGCACTCATCACCGCTTTACATTTGACAGAAAACGAAGTTGCAGCTGCCCTTATCGCCCTCGGCACATTAATTCCTTATTATCTTATTATATATATGTGCCGAAAAAGGCTAAGCCGTTCATTCGTATTTACTTTAGAAACTGTATTATAATATTAATAAACTAACTTTATACTCATGAATCTGATTTTAATTGCGGTAATTTCATTAGGAGCCATCGGATTGGTATCTGCCGTTATCCTGTATGCAGCTTCCAAAAAATTCGCCGTGTATGAAGACCCCCGGATTGCTCAAGTCGCCGAAGTGCTTCCACAAGCCAACTGCGGCGGATGTGGGTATCCCGGATGTTCCGGATTTGCTGCGGCATGTGTAAAAGCCGGTTCATTGGAAGGGAAACTCTGTCCCGTAGGCGGCCAGCCTACAATGGAGAAAGTGGCTGATATCTTAGGGCTGAAAGCCGAAGTTTCTGAACCTAAGGTAGCAGTAGTGAGATGTAACGGTACGTGCGCCAATCGTCCAAAATTGACACAATACGACGGTGTACGTTCGTGTGTAGTAGCCCATTCTACCTATGGAGGTGAAACCGGTTGTTTCTTCGGGTGTCTGGGATGCGGTGATTGTGTTTCAGCATGCCAATTCGATGCAATTCACATGAACCCGGAAACGGGGCTTCCCGAAGTGGACGAAACAAAATGTACAGCATGTGGAGCATGTGCCAAAGCTTGTCCGCGCAACATCATCGAGATTCGTCCGAAAGGCAAGAACAACCGCCGCGTGTATGTCCAATGCGTCAATAAAGACAAAGGAGCCGTAGCGCGAAAAGCTTGTACGGCTGCCTGTATCGGATGTGGCAAATGCGTAAAAGTATGCCCCTTCGAAGCGATTACGTTAGAGAATAATTTGGCATACATCGATCCTGCCAAGTGCAAATCGTGCCGCAAATGTGAAATGGAATGCCCTCAAGGAGCTATCATTGCCATAAACTTCCCGCCACGTAAAGCCAAACAGGAAACAGAGAATCCCCAAACAATGGCTAATCAACCTGAAGTAGAACCCCTAAAACAACAGATAAAGTGAAGACATTTAAAATCGGCGGAGTACATCCGGCAGAAAACAAATTGTCGGCAGGCAAAGCCATTGAAACCCTTGCCCTTCCTCGGCAAGCAGTGTTTCCTTTGTCACAACATATCGGCGCACCCGCCACGCCCTTGGTTAAGAAAGGCGATACAGTAAAGGCTGGTACAAAAATTGCAGAGGCTGGAGGATTCGTTTCTGCACCCATCTATTCTTCTGTATCAGGGAAAGTTAACAAAATAGATACGGTTATTGATGCCAGCGGTTACCGCAAACCTGCCATTTACATTGATGTAGAAGGCGATGAATGGGAAGAATCCATCGACCGTAGCACTACATTAATAAAAGAATGCGACTTGACTCCCGAAGAGATTGTAGCCCGAATCAAAGAGGCGGGTATTGTGGGTATGGGTGGAGCTTGCTTCCCTACGCATGTAAAACTTACCCCACCTCCGGGATGTAAAGCAGAATGCATCATCGTAAACGCCGTAGAATGTGAGCCTTATCTTACCGCTGACCATCGGTTGATGCTAGAAAAGCCCGATGAAATATTGGTAGGTGTAAGTATTCTGATGAAAGCGGCGAAGGTGAACCGTGCCTACATCGCCATTGAAAACAACAAACCCGATGCCATCCGTTTATTGAGTGACAAAGCCGCTAATTATCCAGGCATTGAAGTAGTTCCCTTGAAAGTAAAATACCCACAAGGAGGCGAAAAACAACTCATTGATGCCGTCATCAGCCGGCAAGTTCCTGCCCCTCCTGCCCTGCCTATCAACGTAGGAGCCATTGTGCAGAACGTGGGTACGGTATATGCTGTGTACGAAGCTGTACAAAAACATAAGCCGCTTTTCGAGCGTATCGTGACCGTAACCGGAAAATCATTGAAGAATCCTTCTAACTTCCTTACCCGTATGGGAACTCCGATGAGCCAGCTGATAGAAGCAGCCGGAGGACTCCCGGAAGATACCGGTAAGGTTATCGGAGGAGGTCCGATGATGGGTAAGGCATTGATGAATACCGATGTACCTATCTGCAAAGGAAGTTCAGGCGTATTACTGATGAATGAAAAAGAAGCCAAACGTACTGCGCCTCAACCCTGTATCCGGTGTGCCAAGTGTGTAAGTGTCTGCCCAATGGGATTGGAACCGTATTTGCTTGCCACTAGCTCGGCGCGAGGCGACTGGGAACGTGTGGAACATGAGATGATTATGTCGTGCATCGAATGCGGTTCATGTCAGTTTACTTGCCCTTCACATCGTCCGATATTGGATAATATCCGTTTAGGAAAGGGAAAAGTCGGTGCTATTATCCGTGCACGGAACACCAAGAAATAGTGAACAATTAATAATAAATAATTAACAGTGACTTTATTGTCTATCGTTATGGCAAACAAACTAATCATATCTTTATCGCCCCACATACATAGCGGCGACAGTGTGCAAAAGAACATGTATGGTGTTCTTATCGCACTCATACCTGCTCTGCTTGTCTCGTTTTTCGCGTTCGGATTGGGGGCTCTTATCGTTACGCTAACCTCTGTTGCAGCGTGTCTCTTCTTCGAATGGGCTATCACGAAATACATTTTGAAACGTGAGCAAACCACTATTATGGACGGCTCTGCAGCTCTTACGGGCGTATTGTTGGCGTTTAATTTACCTTCCAACCTGCCTGTATGGATTATTATTATCGGTGCATTAGTCGCTATCGGCGTTGGCAAGATGACTTTTGGCGGACTGGGATGTAATCCTTTCAATCCGGCATTAATAGGACGTGTATTCCTGCTTATTTCATTCCCCGTACAAATGACTTCTTGGCCTCAGGCTGGTCAATGGGGCGCATATCTTGATGCCGAAACCGGAGCTACTCCCTTGGCTTTGATGAAGCAAGCCATTAAGACGGGTGATGCATCTGTCTTGAGTGACCTGCCAAGTAGTTTGAGTCTCTTAATCGGCATTCCAGACAGTTGCCAGATGGGAGCCGGATGTTTAGGCGAAATTAGTGCCGGGGCTTTGCTCTTAGGCTTGATATATATGTTATGGAAGAAAATCATTTCATGGCATATACCGGTATCTATCCTTGCTACCGTATTTGTATTTTCCGGTTTGATGCACTTGGCAAATCCGGTTTATGCATCTCCTATACAACAACTTTTCACAGGAGGTCTGATGTTAGGCGCTATCTTTATGGCTACCGATTATGTCACTTCGCCGATGAGCCATAAAGGCATGATTATTTACGGTATTGCTATCGGTTTCCTTACTGTAGTGATTCGTACGTTCGGCGCTTATCCTGAAGGTATGTCGTTCGCTATTCTGATTATGAACGCATTCACTCCGTTGATTAATACGTATTGTAAACCTAAACGTTATGGGGAGGTATTGAAAAAATGAAAAAGCTGGAATCATCATTGAAAAACATGGTCCTGTCATTGACAGGATTCTCCATACTTGCAGGAGGCTTGTTAGGGTGGGTAAATGCCGCTACAGCCGAACCGATAGCACAAGCCAATGCCAACGCATTGAGCGATGCAATCGCCAAAGTTGTGCCAGGATTTGACAATAACCCTTCTGAAGAAGCCGAAAACGTGGAAGTAAACGGCACCACCTATAAAATATATCCTGCTACCCAAGGGGGGAAAGCGATAGGAGCTGCTGTAGAAGCATCTGCCAATGGTTTTGGAGGTGCATTGACCGTATTGGTAGGCTTCGACACAGAGGGAAATATCATCGACTATTCTTTATTAAGCCATACCGAGACACCGGGACTGGGGTCTAAAGCTGCGGATTGGTTTAAAAAAGGAGCAAAAGGAGATATCACGGGGAAAAATCCCGGCGAGAAAACCTTAAGCGTAACTAAAGACGGGGGCGAAATTGACGCCATTACCGCCTCAACTATCACCTCCCGCGCTTTCCTTCAAGCGGTAAACAATGCCTACGCTGCCTATATGAATAAACAAGTGGACAGCACGAGTGGCGCGTCACCTCAATATTAACCAAGAAAGGAGTAGATTATGAATAATTTTAAAATATTGATTAACGGAATTGTCAAAGAGAATCCTACGTTTGTACTCCTCTTAGGCATGTGCCCAACATTGGGAACCACTTCTTCTGCCATTAATGGCATGGGAATGGGACTTGCCACAATGTTTGTATTGATATGTTCTAATTTTGCTATCTCCGCTATAAAGAATCTTGTACCGGATATGGTGCGTATCCCTATTTTCGTAGTAGTGATAGCCTCTTTCGTTACTATCTTGCAGATGCTGATGCAGGCATACGTGCCCAGCCTCTATGCCACATTAGGCTTGTTCATCCCCTTGATTGTAGTAAACTGTATCTTGTTAGGGCGTGCCGAAGCTTTCGCCTGCAAGAACTCTCCGATTGCTTCTCTATTCGACGGGCTAGGCATCGGTCTAGGATTCACCATAGCATTGACTCTACTGGGAGGTATACGTGAATTCTTAGGTACCGGCAAATTATTCAACATCACTATCATGCCTGAACAATACGGCATGTTGGTCTTCGTCTTGGCACCCGGCGCATTTATTGCATTAGGCTATTTGATTGCCATTGTAAACCGCTTTAAAAAAGCATAACCCTTAAAACCGAAAGAGTATGGAATATATATTGATATTTATCACCGCTATCTTTGTGAACAACATCGTGTTGTCACAATTCCTCGGCATCTGTCCTTTCTTGGGCGTTTCAAAAAAAGTTGAAACCGCCATGGGTATGGGAGCAGCCGTAGCCTTCGTATTGACATTGGCTACTATCGTGACTTATATTATCCAAAAATTTGTGCTCGACCCCTTCGGACTGGCATATTTACAGACCATTGCCTTTATTCTCGTAATTGCGGCATTGGTACAAATGGTAGAAATCATCCTAAAAAAAGTATCGCCTGCCCTTTATCAGGCATTGGGCGTATTTCTTCCGCTGATTACCACCAATTGCTGCATTCTGGGTGTAGCTATTTTGGTCATTCAGAAAGACTTCGATTTATTGACGGGAGTCATCTATGCCTTCTCTACGGCATTAGGATTTGCTCTTGCCTTGATAGTCTTTGCCGGTATCCGCGAACAGCTTAGCATGGTCAATATCCCCAAAGGAATGCAAGGAATGTCCATCGCTTTGGTCACCGCCGGCCTGCTTGCCATGGCATTCATGGGATTCTCTGGAGTAGACAAAGGACTTGCAGCACTTTTCGGAATAGAATAAAACATGTTGTCCTGCCAATAAAAAGGTAAAGAATCCGTCATGTAAAACGGTTTCAACCTTCTATCCCATTGCATGGCCTCCCTACTGCATGTAGGTAAAACTCCAATCCTCCCCTAGTAGGACTGGAGTTTTATCATAGTCAGTACTGCAATCCCAGCAGGGTAGGACTGCAATCCTACCCTAGTAGGATTAAAGAAGGACTAGGCTTCTTTCCCAAAGTCACCCAGCATGATGTAAAAAGCCAGCCACATGGATAAACCTTTTTTCCTTGTCCTATTTCTCCCCGCTATTGGTTTTTCCGGTTATTTTCATTACATTTGCCGGGAAAACCATTGAATAAATCTGCATGTCTGAAACCAACTATATATCCATTAAAGGAGCAAAGGTTAACAACCTGAAAAACATTGACGTAAACATTCCACGGAACAAGCTGGTGGTCATCACCGGATTGTCCGGTTCGGGGAAATCGTCTTTGGCATTCGATACGCTCTATGCCGAAGGGCAACGCCGCTATGTGGAAAGCCTTTCTTCATACGCACGCCAGTTCTTAGGACGTATGAGCAAACCCGAATGCGACTTTATCAAAGGCATCCCGCCCGCCATTGCCATCGAGCAGAAAGTGGTGAGCCGGAACCCGCGCTCTACGGTGGGTACCTCGACCGAAATCTACGAATACCTGCGCCTGCTCTTTGCCCGCGTGGGAAAGACGTATTCGCCCGTAAGCGGGCAACTGGTCAAGAAAGACAGTCCCGAAGACATCGTAAACTGTATGCTCTCTTATCCGAAGGGCACGCGATACACGGTGCTCACTCCTATCCTTCCCCGCGAAGGGCGCGATGTAGCCCAGCAAATCGAAACCGACATGAAAGAAGGGTTTACCCGCCTGGAAGTCAACGGGAAAATGGTACGCATCGAAGAATACCAATACAACCCGAAAGATACGGTTTACCTGCTGGTAGACCGCATGAGTGCAGACGATTCGAAAGACGCGATAAGCCGCCTGACCGATTCGGCTGAGACCGCCATGTACGAAGGCGACGGGGCTTGCCTGCTCCGTTTCTTCCAGCCCGACGGCTCAACCAGCCTGTACCGGTTCAGCACGAAGTTTGAAGCGGACGGCATCAAATTCGAAGAGCCGACCGACCAGATGTTCTCGTTCAACTCTCCCTTGGGGGCTTGCCCCACGTGCGAAGGCTTTGGCAAAGTGATTGGCATTGATGAGCATTTGGTCATCCCTAACCGTGCGCTAAGCGTATACGACGGAGCCGTGATGTGCTGGAGAGGAGAGAAAATGGGCGAATGGCTTCAAGCCTTCCTGCGCGAAGCCCCTGAACACGACTTTCCTATCTTTACGCCCTATTACGAGCTGACTCAAGCGCAAAAGGACTATCTTTGGCACGGACCGCGCGACAAGGTATGCATCGACTCATTCTTCAAGATGCTGGAAGAAAACCAATACAAAATCCAATACCGCGTAATGCTGGCACGCTATCGGGGGAAAACCACATGTCCCGAATGCCATGGAAGCCGGTTGAAGAAAGAAGCCCTTTATGTAAAAGTTGGGGGACGCAATATCGCCGAACTGGTAGACATGCCCATCAGCCAACTCAAGGAATTTTTCCGTACCCTGAAATTGAGTGAGCACGACATGCAAATCGCCACCCGGCTCTTGAACGAAATCAATAGCCGCCTGACCTTCTTGGAAGACGTGGGACTGAGTTACCTGACTCTGAACCGTTTGAGCAATTCCTTATCGGGCGGAGAAAGCCAGCGCATCAACCTTGCCACATCGTTGGGAAGCAGCTTGGTAGGCTCTTTATACATATTGGATGAACCCAGCATCGGGCTTCATAGCCGCGATACCGACCGGCTCATCAAGGTGTTGCGCCAATTGCAACAATTGGGCAATACGGTGGTCGTGGTAGAACACGACGAAGAAATCATCCGTGCCGCCGATTACATCATTGATATCGGTCCCAAAGCCGGACGCTTAGGAGGCGAAATCGTGTACGAAGGAGACATGAAGGATTTAAAGCCCGGAAGCCCAAGCTATACCGTAAGATATTTATTGGGAGAAGATACCATCGAACGCCCAGCCTCGCACCGCTCGTGGAACAACTACATCGAAGTGAAAGGCGCACGCGAAAACAACCTGAAAGGCATCAATGTGCGTTTTCCTCTGAACATCATGACGGTGGTAACCGGAGTGAGCGGGTCGGGTAAAAGTACTTTGGTACGCGACATCTTCTATAAAGCCCTGAAGCGGGAATATAGCGAGACCAGCGAACGTCCGGGCGAATTTATATCGCTGGAGGGAGACATCCGCATGGTGAACGACATCGAGTTTGTAGACCAGAACCCGATAGGAAAGTCTTCGCGGAGCAACCCAGTGACTTACGTGAAAGCTTACGATGAAATCCGGAAACTCTTTGCCGAACAGCCTCTTGCCAAGCAAATGGGATATACGGCAGGCTATTTCTCGTTCAACACCGAAGGCGGGCGATGCGAGGAATGCAAAGGCGAAGGCACCGTGACCGTAGAGATGCAATTCATGGCAGACTTGGTGCTGGAATGCGAATCGTGCCACGGGAAACGCTTCAAAAGCGATACATTGGAAGTGAAATTCGAAGGCAAGAACATCTACGATGTATTGGAAATGACCGTCAACCAAGCCATCGAATTCTTCGGTAAACACGGACAAAAAAAGATAGTAAAGAAGCTTCAGCCCTTGCAGGAAGTAGGTTTGGGATATATCAAGCTGGGACAATCTTCGTCCACCCTGTCGGGAGGAGAGAACCAGCGTGTGAAGTTGGCTTATTTCCTCAGCATCGAGAAAGCCCAGCCCACGATATTTGTCTTCGACGAACCTACCACAGGCTTGCACTTCCACGACATAAAGAAACTTTTGGAAGCCTTTGATGCGTTAATTGAGCGAGGGCATACCGTGGTCATTATCGAACATAATCTGGACGTAATCAAATGTGCCGATTATGTCATCGACTTAGGGCCGGAAGGAGGCGAACAAGGCGGAAACATCGTTGTATGCGGCACTCCCGAAGAAGTGGCACAATGCGGAGCATCGTACACCGGACAATATTTGAGAGAGAAAATACATAAAGAATAAGAAAAAGGGTTAGTTAAACTTTTAAATGCTAAAAACATGAAACACAATTTGAAGAAATGGGTAGGAGCTATCGTTTTCATGACCGCTCTACCTATTATGGGGCAACAATGTCCCTACCAAAATTCGGATTTGACCCCCGACGAGCGTGCCACCGATTTAATTGGAAGGCTGACATTAGAAGAAAAAGTGTCCTTAATGCAAAACTCTTCTCCTGCCATTCCACGCTTAGGAATCAAGGCATACGATTGGTGGAACGAAGCGTTGCACGGAGTAGGACGTGCCGGACTTGCCACGGTATTCCCACAAACCATCGGCATGGCAGCATCCTTCGATGATGAATTGCTCTATCAAGTATTTACTGCCGTATCAGATGAAGCACGTGCCAAATATGCGCAATTCCGCAAAAAAGGCGACTTAAAACGCTATCAAGGGTTGACTTTCTGGACTCCGAACGTAAATATCTTCCGCGACCCACGCTGGGGACGCGGACAAGAAACTTACGGTGAAGACCCGTACCTGACTTCACAAATGGGCATGGCGGTAGTAAGAGGCTTGCAAGGTCCAGAAGACACAAAATACAACAAACTACATGCATGTGCCAAGCACTTTGGAGTACACTCCGGTCCCGAATGGAACCGACATGAATTCAATGCCGAAAACATTGCCCCGCGCGATATGTGGGAAACTTACATGCCTGCTTTTAAAGACCTGGTACAGAAAGCACATGTAAAAGAAGTGATGTGCGCCTACAACCAGCTGGAGGGAGAGCCATGTTGCGGAAATAACCGCCTGCTGACCCAAATCCTCCGAAACGAATGGGGATTCGGAGGCATTGTGGTGTCCGATTGTGGTGCTATCAGTGACTTTTGGCGCAAAGGAGACCATGAAACCCATCCCGACCAAGCCCATGCCAGTGCCGGAGCCGTTTTAAGCGGAACCGACTTGGAATGTGGAAACAACTATGAATCATTGCCCGATGCCATCCAAGCAGGACTAATAGACGAAAACCAAATAGACATCTCTGTGAAACGCCTGTTGAAAGCACGTTTTGAATTAGGGGAAATGGATGAGAACGTATGCTGGGATACGATTCCCTACTCGGTTGTAGATTGCCAAGCACATAAAGACCTTGCGTTGAAAATAGCCCAGGAAAGCATTGTGCTTTTGCAAAACCGCAACAACATCCTTCCGCTGAAAAAAGACATGAAAATCGCATTAATAGGACCCAATGCCAACGACTCGGTCACCCATTGGGGTAATTATAACGGTTATCCTTCGCATACCGAAACACTATATGAAGCTATGAAAAAACGGCTTCCGGCATCCCAACTGATTTATGAATTCGGATGTGACCGAACGGCTTTTGTCACATTAGAAAGCGTATTCAGCCAATGTGCCATTGACGGAAAACCAGGCTTTAAATCAACTTATTGGAATAATCCTGAACTGGAAGGCACACCGGCGGCTGTAGTACAAAATCCTACCCCCTTCCATTTTACAACTTTAGGAGCAACCGTATTTGCACCAGGAGTAAACATTACTGATTTTTCAGCCCGGTATGAATCGGTATTTACCGCAAAAGAGACCGAAGACATCAAGTTCCAATTCTCGTCACACGGCATCATCCGCTTGTATATTGACGGTCAAGAAGTGGCATCGGGCAGACGCCTGCAAAACCACGCCACTCTCTACACCCTGAAAGCGGAAAAAGGAAAATCGTATGACGTGAAATTTGAATTTATCTTCAATAGTACAGACCGTGCCGCACAATTGGACTTCGACATGGGACGTGATGTTCCGTTTAATCTGCAAGCCTCTGTCGATAAAGTAAAAGACGCTGATGTCATTGTCTTTTCCGGAGGAATTTCACCGACTTTAGAAGGTGAAGAAATGCCGGTAGACGCCGAAGGATTCAAAGGAGGCGACCGTACCAGCATCGAACTTCCTGCCATCCAACGCAAAATGATTGCCGAACTAAAGAAATTAGGCAAACCTATTATCTTCATCAACTATTCTGGCTCAGCGATGGGATTGGCTCCCGAAAGCGAAATATGCGACGGAATGATTCAAGCATGGTATCCGGGACAAGCAGGAGGCACTGCTATTGCCGATGTCTTATTCGGCGACTACAATCCTGCCGGAAAATTACCGATTACATTCTATACACATACCGACCAACTACCCGATTTTCAAGACTACTCTATGAAAGGACGTACCTATCGGTATATGACCGAAAAACCGCTCTTCTGTTTCGGACATGGATTGAGTTACACTACATTCGATTATGGAAAAGCCCGATTAAGCAAAACGACCTTCAATAAAGGTGAAAAACTTACATTGACAATCCCTATAACGAATAATGGAGACCGCAATGGAGAAGAAGTGGTGCAAATTTATCTCCGCCGTCCGGGCGATGCAGATGCCCCTTCACATACGCTACGCGCATTTAAACGTGTATATATCCCTGCAGGAGAGACTAAAGAAGTAAACTTGCCCCTATCAGACGATAATTTCTTATGGTTTGATACGGCTACTAACAATATGAATTTGGTCAGTGGTGATTATGAACTATTATATGGCGGAACTTCCGATGCCAGCCACCTGAACAAAATACGACTTACAATCCTTTAATAGTTAATTGCTGATAATTGACAGGGAACAAATAAAATATCTAAAAACCTTTTTACCTTACCCTGCCAATTATCAGCTCCTGACTTTTAAGAAATTTATTATGCTAAAGAAAATCCTATATATCGGTTTGATTAGTTGCTTTATCGGCATTTTTGCCCAAGCACAATCCACTATATTGTATTCAACAGACAACCAAATATCAAGCAGCCTTATCAATGACATTTATCAAGATAAGGAAGGTTTTATCTGGATATCCACCGAATATGGACTGAACCGTTTTGATGGAAACAAATTCATCACATACAACCACATAGACGAAGACTCAACTTCGCTCTGCAATGACTATATTCATCAGACTTTTGAAGACAGCAAAGGAAATTTATGGGTCAGTTCAATGACTGGTCTGATGAAATATGACAGAAATACAAATTCCTTTACTCCAATACCCTTATATAGAAACCAACTGCAAGTATTTTCAGGCATAAACCAAATCATCGAGAGCAAAGAAGGAATATTATGGGCAACATCTTCAGGAGAAGGGCTATTCCAAATCAATGCAGAAAATCTAAAAGGACAATGCGTCATACCCATCTATCAAGCCGGATTCCGCCATTTAAGTACCGTATTGGATGACGGAAAAGGGAACTTATGGATAGGCTCCGAAAATGACGGACTAATACATTATAACCCTAGAAACGCAACTATCAAGATATTCAAGAAACCCGAAATCAGCGAAGATAATATATCCAGCCTCGCCAAAGACCCGTATGGAAATATCTATATCGGCACATTAAGCGGCGGGCTGAATATCTACAATGACTCATCTAAACAAATCAGACCCATCGTTTATAAAGGAAGACACAACCTACAAATAACAGTTTTAACTTATACAAACAACCGGCTTTATATCGGGACAGACGGCGAAGGGCTGAAAACTTATATACCCGGTGAACAAGAAATGCACGACATTCCCCTTGAAGATACGACATTCGACTTAAACAATAAAAAAATACACGCTATCTTGTTTGACCGCAATAACGATTTATGGCTCGGACTATTCCAACGCGGCGTAGCCCTTATCTCCATGCGCCACAATCCCTTCCAATATCATGGATACAAATCACTATATGGGAATCCGATAGGCAACAAATGTATCATGTCCGTCCTCGAAGACCATAGAGGACAACTATTTGTCGGGACGGATAACGATGGGCTTTATATTCTCGACAAACAATTCACCCCCTTGAACCATCTCCTTCCCAATAAGAGCATACATAGTGTAGCCAATACAATCTTAGCCATATTCCAAGACTCGGACAATGAAATATGGTTAGGTACATATACCAAAGGAGCATGCAAACTAAACCTGAACCAACAATCATGCGATTACATCCCGGAACTGCAAAATGAACGTGTATTTGCCATAACCGAAGACAAAAACCGTAACTTATACTTCAGTTCGTACGGAGCAGGATTGTATGTATACAACAAAGATAAAAAACAAATCACGCAATACAAATCCTTAGAAAAAAGCAGCGAGACAAAAATATACAACGAACTGCCAAACAACTGGATTAATGCACTCTATTGTGATAAAGAAGGACTAATCTGGATAGGACACTTTGAAGGCATAACGTGTTTTAATCCGAAAACTAAAAGTTTCCTGAACTTCAACGAACAAAACTATATCCTAAAAGGATGCATCGGCTATACCATAACTGAAGACCGTTATGGAAATATCTGGGCTGGCACTTCCAACGGACTATATACATTCAACCGGCAAACTGGAGAAATCAAACGCTATTCCCAACAAGAAGGATTAGGGAATAACATCGTATGCGGCATTTGTGAAGACAAATTCGGAAATATCTGGGTAAGCACTTTCAATGGTATCAGCCGATTAAATCCCCAGACACAGGCCTTCACTACGTATCATTCAGGTGATGGACTGCAAGGTAACGAATTTACACGTGGCGCTTTTTTCCAATCGGATAAAGGAACTATTTATTTTGGAGGGACAAATGGAATCACTAGTTTCATGCCCGAACAAATCATCAGTGAACGGCAAGTTCCGCCTGTTACCATTACTGATTTCAGGGTTTCAGGACAATCCATTAACACTCAAACTTTATCTAGAGGAAAACCAATCATAAAAACATCAGTCACAGAAGCCGACCGCTTCCGGCTAAGTTACAAAGACAATACATTCAGTATTTCATTCTCAACTTTGCAATTCGCACAAGCCAAACAAATTGTCTATAAATACCGCATCAAGGAATTAGACGAAAATTGGCAAACGACAGCTTTAGGAGCTAACTATGTTACATATAACAACTTAACTCATGGCAAATATACTTTTGAAGTGTTTGCTATCGACCATGGCTACAACTCGGAAATTAAAACAATTACAATCCTTATTACACCTCCTTGGTTCCTGTCATGGTGGGCATACATTCTTTATGGTATACTCATCTTACTTATCATTTGGGCATTCATAAGTTATACACGTACACGGTGGAAACAACGGAAAGAAATAGTGGAACGTAAACATGCAGAAGAAATAAGCGAAGCCAAACTACAGTTCTTCATCAATATTTCTCACGAAATCCGTACGCCTCTTACGCTGATTATCACTCCAATGGAGAAACTTATAGCCCAATGCCATGATGTGGAATTAAATAAAACCTACCTGATGATTTACCGTAATTCCCAACGTATCCTAAGATTGATAAATCAGCTTATGGATATCCGGAAAATAGATAAAGGGCAAATGATTCTCAAATTTAAAGAAACAGACTTGGTGAAATTCATCGAAGACTTTGTCAATACATTCAGTTATCTGGCACAAAATAAGCATATTACATTTACATTTGAACATGACGATAAACAACAGAAAGCATGGATAGACCAAAACAACTTTGATAAAATCCTAATGAACTTGCTTTCCAACGCCTTTAAATATACTCCTGAAGGCGGACACGTCACCATTGCCCTTAAAACAGGAGAAGATGATACTGCAAAATCCCCACTGAAAAAGTACATTGAACTAAGTATAAAAGACACTGGTATCGGACTGAACAATGAACAAATAGAACGTATCTTCGAACGTTTCTATCAAATAAATAATGACATTACACGTAATCAGGCTGGAACAGGCGTAGGACTTCATTTGACTCGTTCACTTGTACAATTACATTATGGAACAATCATTGCACGTAATCGTACCGACCAACAAGGAAGTGAATTCATTATTCATATTCCACAAGGATGCAACCATCTAAAAATGGAAGAACTTGACATAAGCGAAAATACTCCACCATCCCATAGAGGTCCCGAACAACTAGAAAAAAGCCTTCAGGAAGATACGGGTTCTCAAGAGGAAACCATTGACCCAAGCAAAAAGATAAAAACAAAGCATAATTTACACATTCTCATCGTTGATGACGAAAAAGAAATACGCGAATATTTAAAAAACGAACTTGAAACGGAATATAAAGTAAGTATATGCAGTAATGGAGCCGAAGCATACGACTTCTTACTGAGCAATTCCGTGCAACTTATTATCAGTGATGTTATGATGCCCGAAATGGATGGCATCACGCTTTGTCGTAAAATACGCGCCAATGCAAATATAAACCATATCCCAATCATTTTACTTACAGCCAAAGGACGTACAGAAGAGCAAACCGAGGGCATAGAAACCGGCGCAGATAGTTATATCATTAAACCGTTCAGCATAAAAGTCTTGCAAAGCACTATCACTAATCTGATAGAGACACGGAAACTGCTGAAAAATAAATTCAGCGGTGCACAAGAACAGAATGACAAAATACAGCCTGTACAACTTATCTCATCCAACGAAGTATTAATGCAACGGATTATGAAGATAATCAACGATAATATTGCTGAACCTTCGCTCAGCGTAGAAATGTTGGCTAACAGCGTCGGATTAAGCCGTGTACATTTACATCGTAAACTAAAAGAGATAACCAATCTGTCGCCAAGAGACTTCATCCGAAACATACGTATGCAACAAGCTGCAAAGTTGCTTAAAGAAAAAAGGCTTAGTATCTCTGATGTGGCTTATGCGGTAGGATACAATAATCTTTCGCATTTTTCGAACACATTTAAAGATTTATTTGGAAAAACTCCCAAAGAGTACATGCAAAACTTCCATGATGAACAAGAACCATTTCAGTTTGAATTAACTGAAAATCCTGATGCAAATGACGCGGATTCAGAAAATATGGAAGAACAAACCAATAATGAAACAGCAAAGATACCAACAATCAAGACGAAGAAAAATCCATGAACGAAAACACTACGAATGGTAAAAAGAACAACGTTACAGAATAGTTCCTATATCCCGTTGTATGACAAAACAAAAAAAGAGGGTGTTTCAAAATAGACTTTCATTTTGAGACACCCTCTTTATACTTTACTGATAATTTTTATTTCTGACGAATAAAGATATTAATCGGAGTACCAGACAAATTCCAACGCTCACGTATTTTATTCTCAAGAAAACGCTTATATGGTTCTTTTACATATTGTGGCAAATTGGCAAAAAATACAAAAGAAGGAATCTGTGTATTCGGCAACTGCGTAACATATTTTATTTTAATATATTTCCCTTTGTTCGAAGGGGGCGGATAAGCCTCAATCAAAGGCAACATCGCTTCATTCAAACGAGCAGTAGAAATACGCATTGTCCGTGCCTGATAAACTTCTTTTGCACATTCCAATACCTTAAATATACGTTGTTTCGTAAGAGCTGATGCGAAAATAATCGGGAAGTCCGTAAACGGAGCAAAACGGTTACGGATAGCTTCTTCATAATGCTTGATTACTTTATCAGTCTTATCCTCAACCAAATCCCATTTATTCACCACAACAACCAACCCTTTTTGATTACGTTGAATCAGAGAAAAAATATTCAAATCCTGCCCTTCAATACCCCGAGTTGCATCCAACATCAAAATACAGACATCCGAATTTTCAATGGCACGAATGGAACGGATTACAGAATAATATTCCAAGTCTTCATTTACTTTATTTTTTTTCCGAATACCTGCCGTATCCACTAAATAAAAATCAAAACCGAACTTATCATAACGCGTATAGATAGAATCACGAGTGGTTCCAGCTATCTCTGTCACAATGTTCCGCTCTTCACCGATAAAGGCATTGATAATAGATGATTTACCAGCGTTAGGACGTCCTACAACAGCAAAACGCGGGATATCTTCATCCAAATCTTCATCAGCCTCTTTCCGGAATTTACTCAAAATCAAATCCAACAAGTCCCCTGTACCGCTTCCGCTTAATGCTGAAATGCAATAAGGATCCCCCAGACCTAAAGAATAAAATTCTGCAGCATTGTATTGCAAATCATTATTGTCCGTCTTATTAGCTACAACAATTACAGGAGTTTTTGATCTGCGCAAGATAGCAGCAACATCCATATCCAAATCCGTCACTCCATTCATTATATCAACCATAAAAAGAATGACATCCGCTTCATCCATGGCTAATATTACTTGCTTTCGGATTTCTTCTTCGAAAATATCATCCGAATTAACCACCCAACCGCCGGTATCCACCACTGAAAACTCTTTTCCTTGCCATTCTGACTTTCCGTACTGGCGGTCGCGGGTTGTACCGGCCTGTTCATTCACAATAGCTTGACGTGTCTTAGTCAAGCGATTAAACAGTGTCGACTTTCCCACATTGGGACGTCCTACGATTGCTACTAAATTTCCCATATTTTTTTCATTTACGGCTATCACAGCCGAGATTAATCTAATTGATAACCAAAGTTCTTCAATTCTTTATCCGAACTTCTCCAATTTTCATCCACTTTGACAAAAGTTTCCAAATAAATAGACTTTTGGAAAAAATGCTCCAGTGTCTTCCGCGCTTCAGTCGCCACCTTTTTTAATGCTTTCCCTTGGTGACCTATAATGATTCCCTTTTGCGACTCGCGCTCCACATAAATCACCGCATTGATATGGATGCTTTTTGCCTCCTCCTTAAACTGCTCTACTACTACTTCCACCGAATAAGGAATCTCTTTATCGTAATACAACAGAATCTTTTCACGAATGATTTCTGTCACAAAAAAGCGTGCCGGCTTATCAGTCCATTGGTCTTTCCCAAAATAAGGGGGAGAATCCGGAAGCAAGTCTTTGACACGTTTCAACACGACATCCACATTAAACTTCGCTTTCGCTGATGTCGGAATAATTTCGGCATCAGGCAATAACTCATGCCACTCTTCTACCAACTTTATCAAACCGTCTTGATTGGTTAAATCAATCTTATTTATAAGCAACAAAACAGGAACATTCAATTTGCGTACTTTCTCTATAAAGTCCAAATTTTTATCCGGCTTCTCTACCGTATCTGTCACATACAATAATATATCAGCATCAACCAATGCGGATTCAGAAAAATTCAGCATTGATTCCTGAAGCTTATAATTCGGCTTTAATACACCTGGAGTATCCGAAAAAACGATTTGCATATCATCGGTATTCAAAATTCCCATGATACGATGCCGTGTTGTCTGCGCTTTAAATGTTGCGATAGAAACACGTTCTCCTACCAATAAGTTCATCAATGTAGACTTTCCTACATTGGGATTTCCCACAATATTTACAAATCCGGCTTTGTGCATATTCAATAATCCATCAACTATACAAAAAAACGCATCGGATCGGGATGCGTTTTTTATAAAGACTAAATTCTTTTCTTAAATCTTATCACCATCATAACCCCACTTCACATACGAAGCACCCCATGTGAAACCGGCTCCGAAAGCTGTGAAAATAATGTTATCACCTTTCTTCAACTGCTTTTCATAATCCCATAAGCAAAGTGGCAAAGTTCCAGCACTTGTATTGCCATACCGCTGAATATTAACCATCACCTTACTCAAAGGAACTTCCAAGCGCGAAGCGACAGCATCAATAATACGCAAATTTGCCTGATGAGGAACAATCCAGTCAATATTATCTTTATGCAAGCCATGTCTCTGAGCAATCTCTTCAGTTACATCAGACATGTTCGAAACAGCATACTTAAACACTGTTCTGCCTTCTTGATACAGATAATGCATTTTATTGTCGATGGTAAAATACGAAGGAGGACATACCGAACCGCCCGCTTTCATGTGCAAGAAAGGCAAACCCTTTCCATCAGTGCGTAATATCGAATCGATAATTCCATATTCTTCTGTCGTAGCCTCTACCATACAAGCGGCAGCACCATCACCGAAAATCGGACAGGTCGCACGATCTGAATAATTCACCATTGAAGACATCTTATCCGCACCGACAATAATAATCTTCTTATGTCTACCTGACTGAATCATACTTGCAGCTGTTTCCATAGCATAAAGGAAACCGCTACACGCTGCTTGCAAATCAAACGCATACGCATTTTTAAGCCCCAATTTATCACACAAAATCGAAGCTGTAGAAGGGAAATGATAGTCAGGAGTTGTAGTTGCCACAATTACGCAATCAATCGAGTCAGGATCTGAATTCGTCTTTTGCATCAATTGCTTGGCAGCCTTACGCGCCAAATAAGATGTACCTAAACCTTCTTCATTTAAAATACGTCTTTCCTTCACTCCAATTCGAGTCATAATCCACTCATCGTTGGTATCGACCATTCTTGACAACTCTTCATTTGTCAATACATAGTCAGGAACATATCCGCCGACTCCTGTAATTACAGCATTTATTTTTTCCATCATTTCTATTTTTAGTCTATGCAATCTTAAAAAAAGAGCCGAAGAGCCGAAAGCTCTCCGGCTTTATTCTTCTTTCAATACCACACAAACATGTTTAACTAAAGCTCACTCTTAAAGAGCTGCTTCTTTTTCGATTGCTAATTTTCCTCTGTAATAACCGCAAGCTCCACATACTGTGTGATAAACATGCCATGCTCCACAATTGGGGCAAATGGCCAACGTAGGAGCAACTGCCTTATCATGAGTTCTTCTCTTAGCAGTTCTCGTTTTTGATTGTCTTCTTTTAGGATGTGCCATTTTCTTAAAATTTATTTTAATTATTATCTATTAATTTTCTCAAATCATTCCACCTTGGGTCAACATCTTTCTGTTCTTCGCCCATAGATTGCATATCCTCTCCCTCTTCTTCTACGCACAAATGCTGATTTAACACCTTCATCATCTCTGGGTTACATTCACCATCTTCGTGTGTATGTTGCATAGGCAAACTCAACGCAATGAATTCGTACAAGAACCAAGTAATATCAATATATCCTTCTTCTTCAGGTACGGTCACCACTTCTTCGTTATCAGAATAATCTGTACCCAATTTCACTTTCAGCATATTGGTAGTGTCAACCGCAAGACTCATGTCATCCAAACATCGATCACACGGAACAACTACTTGACCAAACGTATGAAAATTCAATATAAATCCCCCCGTAAACTTCTTTACATCTAATCTTACATGTAATTTACCTTTCCGTATTTCTGGGGCATCTATATTCTTAAAGAAATTATCATCAAGATCATATTCATAACAACAAAGATCCTGAGTCATATTTCTTAAATCTACCTTATATATATCACACGTTTCCAAATCACTACACTATATAAATCGGGCAGCAAAGATACGAATAATTCTTGATATTCCCTAGCAGGGAAGTATATTTTTTAATCGTACTTTACTATTATAAACAAAAAAGTCCCCGACATCCGACTGGATACCGGGGACCCCCACTTAAAACGGCGGCTGCCTACTCTCCCACTTGCGCAGTACCATCGGCGATGCGAAGCTTAACTTCTCTGTTCGGAATGGGAA
>NZ_NFIN01000023.1 GCF_002161765.1 Bacteroides sp. An322
CATTGATTTTCAATGTTTATTGCGGTGCGTACGGGACTCGAACCCGTGACCCCATGCGTGACAGGCATGTATTCTAACCAACTGAACTAACGCACCATTTTGTTTGTTTTGTTGCTTTCTCTCTCGATTGCGGTGCAAAGGTACTACAAAATTCGGAATTACCAAATATTTGAAGATTATTTTTAGGAAAAAAGTGAGAAAGTTTTTATATTCTAAGAATAAGAGTTATATTTAGGCATTAAAAAAGGAAGTTGTATGGATATGCGCATTTTCCAAGTACATTCAAATAAGGCGCTTCCACATGTGGGAAGTATTCTTATTGCTTCTCCACTATTGTATGACTATCATTTTGCACGTTCTGTCATTTTAATGGTTACACACAATATTGAAGGAAGTATGGGTATTGTGATGAACAAGAACTTCAGGTATCATGTGTCGTTGAACCAGTTGGTGCCGAAATTGGCTTCTGTTCCTGTTATTCCTGTATTCAAGGGAGGTCCTGTGGATCGGGATACGATTTTCTTTCTGCACGTGTTGAGTAATTTGGATGGAGCCCTTAATCTAGGCAACGGACTTTATCTGAACGGTGACTTTACGGCGGTCCAGCAATACATATTGAACGGGAATCCGATTGACGGATATATCCGTTTCTTTGCCGGATATGCCGGTTGGGAACATAATCAGCTGGAAAAGGAAATTGAAGATGACTCTTGGATGGTAGGCGAGACCAATAAACAGCATTTGCTGGACGAGAACTACCGGGACCTTTGGTTTAATAGTATGAATGAGTTAGGGAATCCTTACCGTCTGTGGGCTACTTATCCTCAATACCCGTCTTGCAATTGACGGGCATTGCGTATCTTTTGTGCGATGCAAATGTCTTTGTACCCTTTGCCTGTATATATCCAGTCTTTCAGCGTGGCGCTAAAAGTATATCCTAGTTTCGTGAATAAGTGCAGGCAAGGGGCATTGTCTGTCCGGATGTAGGCATAAAGCTGGTGGATGCCTAACAGCTGGAAACAATGACGTTCCAGCAAGCATAAAGCGTCACGAGCTATGCCTTGCCGGCGGAATTCCTTTTTGATGACGATGCCGATTTCTGCCCGTTGGTGACGGGCATCGAAAGAGAATACATCAACGATGCCGGCTATCTTCCCGGATACATGTTCAATCATGAAGCGGAGCTGTCCGTCGGCAAAGAGATTGTTTTGGTTTTCGGCAATGTATTTTTTCAGTTGGTAGCGGGAATAAGGACCTGTTGCGCAACTGTTTTCCCATAAATCTTCGTCGTT
Organism: Bacteroides sp. An322; assembly: GCF_002161765.1. Classification (GTDB taxonomy): domain Bacteria; phylum Bacteroidota; class Bacteroidia; order Bacteroidales; family Bacteroidaceae; genus Phocaeicola; species Phocaeicola merdavium. The sequence goes on from NZ_NFIN01000023.1 coordinate 1,293, forward strand.
TTCATAGAAGAGCATTTCATCAATATCCTCCGGTTCGGGAGCCCGGAGGCGGATTGTTTCTGTATGTAAAGATGCCGGTTTATTCATCGGGATTCGAAATGTCTGATAAATGAAGTTCGTTCAATAGCCGTTCTTTGCTTGGTATGCAGAAGAGGGAAGCGATAATGACCATTCCGGCACATAATAATCCGGTTGTGTCCATGGTCCAATAGTAGGCTGAGAGGTTTATCAGGGATGCGGTCAGCAATAAGGCGATACGGACTTCGCTCCAGCGGCGGTAGCTTTTCAGAGCCTTTGGAAGGGGAAGACCGGTGACATAGCGGGTCAGCGAGAGGCTGAATATGCGTAATGATAAAGGAATCAGGCAGACGGTGAGCAGGATGCTTGCCACTTGCATGATGTATTCTGCCTGGGCATTTCCGGCAAGAAGGCCTTGCGGCAAAATCTCGCATTCATACAGTCCTGCCAATAATAGGGTGAGTATCCACAACAGTGCGTATTCTCCTTTTAAAATCCGTACCAAGCGTTTCAGTTCTTTTTCCATAAGCGAAAATTGTAAGTTGTTAAATTGTAAATGAAATCATATCGTGGTCCCTGTAAATACAATCCGGTTGGCGATAGACCTTCCTAGGGTTATTTCATCGGTATATTCCAGTTCGTCGCCGATAGAAATGCCTCGGGCAATAATGGTCAGCTTCACATTGTAGGGAGCCAGTTTGCGGAAAATATAGAAGTTGGTCGTATCTCCTTCCATTGTAGAACTGAGTGCCAGAATCACTTCTGATATTGTTCCCGTCTTGACCCGTTCCACCAGGCTTTCTATTTGCAGGTCGGAAGGCCCGATGCCGTCCATGGGCGAAATGACTCCTCCTAATACATGATACAAACCCCGGTATTGTTGGGTGTTTTCAATCGCCATAACATCGCGTATGTTTTCTACAACGCAAATGGTAGAAGCGTCGCGCGAGGAATTGGAACAAATCTGACATACGTCTGTATCCGAAATGTTGTGGCATACTTTGCAATATTTCACTTCATGTTTCAGTCGGATAAGGGCATTGCCGAACGATTCTACCGCTTGTGTGTCTTGCCTTAACAGGTAGAGCACCAGCCTCATAGCGGTTTTTCTGCCTATGCCGGGCAGTTTGGCGAATTCGTCTACCGCCTTTTCCAATAAAACGGACGGATATTGTTGGTTCATGTCTTTTTTATTCTTATCTGTTTTTTTCCAAGCCGCAAATGTACGAAAATCCGGTTTCACAAACTAGTGTCTGGGGAAAAACTTTTTAATGCAGCCAGCCGTTCTGCTAATTAAAGTGTCAGTCCTACTAGGGAAGGACTGGAGTTTTTCCCTGGTCAGTACTGCTGTTTTACTAGGGTAGGATTGCAGTCCTACCCTAGTAGGATTAGAGAAGGACTAGCATGAAATAAGTGGTGTATACGGCTGGAGCGGGCGGGGCAGGCGGGAAAGTCAGCCGGGAGTTATTCGTTTTTTTCGGTCAGGAACTTCCAGTAGCGGACGGGCATGTCTTTTTTGTGTTTCACGGGATTGAGCCGTTCGCGGATGCAAATGGAGTCGAAATAGTTTTTCCATAAAGCCTGGTAGAGCTTTTCGTTTTTATCCAGCAAGTTTTCGTCTACTTTCCCTGTGATTAATGCGCGTTGAGCGGTATTGGTGAAAGTGATTTCGTTCACTTGCGTACCATTATAAAAATATCCGTATTTGCGCTTGGCGTCGTAGATAATCCAAGGCTGGTCGGCGAAACGGTCTTGGAAGTGTCCGATAGTAAGCGGAATGACATCGTAAAGCGGCTCCATGATTCCGAAATAAGTGCCGTCTGCCAGTTTTTGGAAACGCATGAATTGAAGGATGCGGTACCGTTCTCCGCTTACTTTCCTGCCCAGTTGGGTTACGGCGAGAATTACGGGGTCGGCAAAATCGGTATTAATTGGAGTGGGTGAGTCAATCACTTTTTTCATATACCGCAACAAGAGCATCGGGGCTTCGGGCGATTCGGAGAGCCAGCAGTAGGTAAGTAGGGTAGAATTGCGATGCGGAAGTTTCCGGCAGAGTGCTTTCCATACCCGTTCGGATTTGCTAAGGTCGGTCACGACATGATGCGCTTCGTCATAGAACAAGGGCAAAGGCTCTGTTTCATGCAACAAGTTGTCGGGGAATGTTCTCCGTGCATACGCATCAAACAGAGCCGTAAGCAATCCTTCGAATGTCCGGTCGTAGGTGAAAATAATCATTCTTCGGAGGCTTATTCAACGTCTTCCAATATGATGGAATAGCTGGCTTCGAAACTCTTGTCAGGCTGGAGCGATTGCATCCATTGGCGGTCTTTGAATTCCCCGTGATAACCTACGGTGTCACACCGTCCGTACCAAGGTTCGATACAGACGAAGGGGACATCAGGATGGGCTGCGCTGGGCGACCATACCGCAACGAGCGGACTATCGAATTCCAGGCTGAGGTAAGGAGTCTTCGATTTGTCCATAAGGGTGATTTTCTTCAGTTGGCTGTTGTCGAAGATATACGTGTCGCATTGGAACGTGGCGGGAGTCAGTTCCAACAAACCTTCATTCAGCGTAAGGGTCTCCCGTTTATTCGATGTGCATCCTTTTTCTGTAGGCGATGTATATTCCAATGTTTTCTTGTCTTTGCCGAAGTCGAGGAATCCTCTTTCGCTTGTTGCCGGGTCTAAATCACGGTAATAAAATGCCGGATGTGCCCCGATTTGGAAATACATGGTCTTGTTTCCGGTATTCTGTACGCTCCACATCACTTCGATGCGGTTTCCTTTCAGGCGGTATCCTATTTCAAGAACGAACGGGAACGGGTATTTTTGCAGGGTTTCCTCATTGCTTTCTAAACTATAAATCAGTGCATTCTCTTCTTCATACGAAAGCTGGAAGTCCATGTCACGGGCAAATCCGTGTTGTCCCAGTTCATATTTTTTCCCTTTGCAGTGGTAGACATTATTCCATACTCTGCCCACAATGGGAAAGAGTACAGGCGAATGGCGTCCCCAATATTTCGGGTCGGCTTGCCATAAGTATTCGGTTTCATTGGCTACGATGCTGGTCAATTCAGCTCCATGGTCGGCAATCTGGATGCTGATTTTGTCGTTTGAAAGTGTTTTCATGTGTTTGTTTTTTATGTCGTTTTCTTTTCGATTGGTTGTATTTTTGTTTCAAAAGTAATAATTTTCTTCGCTTGTCGGTATAAAATATTGAAGTTATTTTTGCAGTGTATACAATTTTTACATACATTTGTGATAGCCAATAAAAGAAACCAATGTATCGGAAAATTATAATAAGTGGATTTGTTTGCCTTTTAGGGGTTTTGATAGGAGGGTGTGCCAGGCAAAAGGACGTAGGAGATGAAATGATTTCTTACCAGTCTTTGTTCGGACAATTGACGGACACTTTGAGCAATGATCCGGCATACGTTTGTATGCAAGTTGATAGCCTGCTTCCTCATGTGAAGGATAGCATTGTGTATTATCAGGCATTCGTGTTGAAGTCGAAAGCGAAGATGTTTATGTCCGAGATTGATTCGGCGGAATATCTGTTGGATGCTATCGGGCGTTTCTGCTCATCCCGTTCGGTGCCAGAGGAGGCCTTGTGGGGTTTATCGGCAGATGTGGCTAATATGAAAGGCAATCTGTATGCCCGTACAGCTGCTTATGATTCGGCAAGGAAGGCTTTTACCGATGCTTATCATTTTTGTGAGAAAACCGGAAATCGGAATGATTTGTTCAATATCTCATTAAATTTGGCAGATGCGCATGTCTTCGAAGGCCAGTACGACAAAGGGGCATTCTGGTATCGTAAAGCGTTAAGGCTTGCTGATTCCTTGAATTTGTCTGATGAATATCGTTTCCCTGTGTATTATGGCTTGGCTCAGGTCAATATGAATTTGCGTGATTTCGGGATGTGTGATTATTATTTTGACCTTGCAGGGAAATACTACGGGCAGATGAAGCCTTACGAAAAGCATATTTATCTGAACAACCGTGGAAATTCGTATTATTATCGGGAAGATTATCCGTCTGCTTTGTCTTATTTCCGGCGTTTGCTGGCTTTCTTGAGCCAGTATCCTGAAATGAAGTTTGAACGTAATCTGACAATGGTCAATTTGGGGGAGGTTTTTCTCTTGATGAACGAAACTGACTCTGCTACCTATTACTTGAACCAGTGTTATCCTTATTTTCAAGAGATAGGAAACATTTCGGCGTTGTATTATATTGACACGCAATTGATAGAGTTGGCTTTGAAAAAGAACAATCTGCCTTTGGCTAGAAAACGTTTGCGGGATGCGGTAAAGCCTGATGTGGTAGACCCGAATATGCTTCACATTCGGAACCGCTATTTGCAGCATTATTTTGAGGAAAGTGGAGATTTCAGGCAGGCGTATGTTTATTTAAAGGAAAATAACCGCATTGACGATTCGATACGGAACGAACGTATTAAGATGCGTGCGGCGATGATTGCTCTCCAGTACCGTCAAGACAGTACTTTGATGAATAAAGAGATGCTTATCCAGCAAAATAAGAATAAAGTGTTGCGCTTGAACCAATGGCTCTATGGAGGCGCGTTGGTCGTGCTTCTTGCGGCGATGTTCGGATTGTTTTTCTTCCTTTACCGGAAGAAAAAACGCCTTGAGGCAGAGCGGGATTTGAAGATGTCTATCAACTCGTTGCGTTTGGCTAATATCCGAAACCGCATTTCGCCTCATTTTATCTTTAACGTATTGAATCGGGAAATGTCTCTGAAGCGGGAGCCGGAAGGGGAGACTTACATGAAAGGACTGGTGAAATTGATTCGGCGTAATCTGGAATTGGCAGATAGTCTTGCGGTGACGTTATGTGACGAACTGGATTTTGTACAGACTTATATTGATTTGGAAAGCGAGACGTTGAAGCCCGATTTTGTTTATACATTGGATGTTGATTCTTCCATTGATTTGTCTGGTATACAGATTCCGGCAATGTTGTTGCAGATTCCGGTAGAGAATGCAATCAAACACGGTTTGCGGGGAAAATCGGGTGCCAAGCGTTTGAATATCCGGATAAGGAAAGGAGAAAAGGATATCGAAATAGTCATTTGGGACAATGGGGGAGGCTACCGAAGCACAGGAAGCCATGCATCTGCTTCGGCAGGTACAGGCACAGGGATGAAAGTGATTACCCGTACATTGCAATTGCTGAACGCATATAACCGTTCTCCGATTGTAATGAAGATAAATAATGTGATGATAAAGGATGAGGCAGGATGTGAAGTTTATTTTAAATTGCCCTTAGATTATTCGTATGAATTGAGAAAACAAAAAAAGTCTTTTTATGGAACAACTGATTAGGACGGTCATTATAGACGATGAAGAAAGTGCAATCGATAATTTGTGCTTCGAACTGCGGCGTTATGCTAATATTACGGTAAAAGGTACCGCACGGACTGGAGTCATGGGAGTCAAGTTGATAGAAAAGGTCAAGCCTGACTTGTTGTTTTTAGATGTGGAATTGCCGGATATGTCGGGAATGGATGTTGTGGCGAAGTTGCGTGACCACATATCGTGGAACATGCGGGTCATTTTTTATACGGCGTATAATAAATATGTAATAGAAGCCTTGCGTAGTGCCGCGTTTGATTTCTTGCAAAAACCGATTGATTCGAACGAGCTTCAGACGATTATGTCACGTTTATGCGAACAGGGAAGGAGCGGGGATGTAGGGAATATCAATGCTTTGTTTGCCGAACGCCCTTTTATGGTCGTGACACCTACGGGAGATTTACGTTTCCTCCATTCGTCTGAAATAGGTTTCTTCCGGTATTTGTCGAATCGTAAAATATGGGAAGCGGCTTTGGCAGACGGTACGTTTTTGCCTTTACGGCGCAATACGACGGCAGAGCAATTATGTGCATACGATTCGTCTTTCGTACAAATACATCAGTCGTTTATCATTAATATGCATTATCTGATGATGGTGCAGGATAACCGTTGCATCATGTATCCGCCATTTAATACTGTAGACGAGCTGATGGTGTCGAAAAAATATAAGAAGCAGATGGTGGAACGTTTCTATCAATTGTAAGTTTTAACCGTATAGTCGCTAAATTAGAACATTTGGTTCGTAAAACTAATGCTTTAGTAATAAACATCCGTCTTAGTCATGTGTGTGATATTTAGGAATTGGTTATATTTGTATCAATAATTAACGGTGAACATAAATGGAAAGTTTTTGGAATAAAAAGGTATTCGTGATTGTGTGTGCTGTTTTTTTAGGAACAGTTGCACATGCTCAGTATCTCCGTACTTCTTATTTTATGGAGGGAACAAGTTCGAGTTTGCAGTTAAATCCAGGATTACAACCGACAAGAGGATATTTTAATGTTCCTGTGTTGGGAGGATTGAATGGAAGCGTATCTTCGAATGTATTAGGCTTTTCTGATATTATTGATGTATTGGATTCGGGCGAAGACCTTTTTGCGAATGATGATTTATATGGGCGTTTGAAAGGGAATAACCGTTTGAATCTGACAGGGAATACAGAAATCTTGTCCTTTGGTTGGTATGCCGGCAAAGGTTTTTGGAGTGTCAATGTAGGTCTTCGGGCAGATGTGGGTGCTTCCATTCCGAAGTCGATGTTTGAGTACATGCGTGATGCTAATGGATTTTCTTTGGCAACCGGAATTCAAAATTATACTATAGGTAATGAGAGCTTTCATGTTAATGCCTATGGCGAAATAGGTTTAGGGTATTCTCGTCAGATAACCGACAAATTGTCTGTAGGTGGGCGTGCAAAGGTTTTGTTAGGTTTGGCTCATGCTGAAATGGAAATCGAGCGGTTTGATGTGGATATGGATATTCCGGCAGCCAGTGCAGAATACATTAGTCCGGAAGATTGGTATGGCAGGCATTACGGCTATGATGTGCAGGCTCATGTGACCACTTCATTTAAAGGAGGAGGTTTGGATTTTGATGAAAATGGAAATATCAGTGGATTTGATTTCGATGGCGGATTTGGCATTTCTGGTATGGGCTTCGGCATTGACTTAGGTGCAAGTTATAAATTATTGGACAATGTAACGTTATCGGCTGCTGTATTGGATTTGGGATTTATTAAATGGAAAAGTGGTTCTACCCGTGTGGCTTCGGTTGAAGAGTCTAATAATGTAGTGATTAACGCTGATAATTACGACCAATATCTGAATGATGATTTCTTGAGCCTGGAGCGTTTTAATTTGAAAGAAAATCCTGAGGCTGCTGGTTCAGAAACTACGAAATTGTCATCTACTCTTTTATTGGCAGGTGAATACGCTTTGTTGGATAATAAATTAAGTCTCGGCGCCATGTATACGGTACGTTTTGTTCAGCCTAAGGCATTGAATGAGTTGACTCTTTCGGCAACATATCGTCCGAAGAATTGGTTTAACATTGCCGGCAGTTATTCTCCTATTCAGGCAGGCGGAAAGTCGTTTGGTGTTGCTTTGAAGTTGGGACCTTTGTTCTTAGGTACAGATTATATGTTTTTCGGAAACAGTTCGAAGGCTGTAAATGCTTTCCTTGGTTTATCTATTCCATTAGGTAAGAGCAGAAGTACGGATATTTGATTCACATAGGATAAATATCAAGTTTTAGTAAGTTTTAAAATAGGAAAGACTCACTTAAAATAGCAACGTTATGTCTTGTCTGTCTTATATTTTATAGTTGTTTTTTTTAAGTGTAGTCTTTCTTTTTTTATGTCAATTGTATGGATTTCAACAATGTCCCATTTAGTTGATATATGGAAATGTTTTTATTTTCGTAAGTGGCAAAAGTGGGGGGATTGCCTCCTTTGGGAAAGGTGATAGAACCGGTATTGCAAAGGGACATTTCCTGTTTTTCCAGTTTCCATAAATGGGTATGTCCGTAAAAGAAAGCATCAAATTTTCCTTTAGGCAGGTTGTTTTCATTATAGATATGTCCGTGGGTAAGGAACAATGTTTTTCCGTTGTCTGCAATCAAAGCATAATCAGCCATTATTGGAAAATCCAGCAGCATTTGATCTACTTCAGAATCGCAATTCCCGCGGACTGCAATGATAGGGTCGGTAAAGTGGTTTAGGAGTTCTGCTATGCCTTTGGGATTTAACCCGTCCGGTAAACCGTTTCGCGGACCGTAGTTCAGAATGTCGCCTAAGATGCAAAGCATGTTGCATTGTGCTTTCTCGTAAAAATCTAAAACCTGCTGTAGGCGTGGCAAAGAGCCATGAATGTCGGATATAATTAAATATTTCATTACATATAGGAAGTACTAAAGTGTTTGTTTTCTTGCAAAATAGAAAGATTTAAAGATTTTCTTCTTCTAAATTCTGGATTTGTTCCTTGATGTCGTTGATAAAGTCATCCGCTTGTTCCATTAAGTCATTGAATTGTTCTTTCAATTCATCGTGGTTGAATTCGGCTGCTTTGTCTCCCATTTCTTCCGCGAATTTTTCCAATTCTTTCTTTTGGTCTTCGGTCATTTCTTTCAATACCTTTTTCCCTTTTTGGTTGATTTCACGGTATTCTTCTCCTACTCGTTTCCAGTCTTCTTCCGTGTAGGTTGAGGCATTCTGAAGGGTTTCTTCAGTCAGATTTTTCATGTCGTTCACGTAGTCCTGTGTGCTGTAGCTGGAGCAGGCACTTAGGCACATTCCAGTAAATCCGATTGCAATAGCGAGTTGTGTTAGCTTTTTCATATAGTTGATGTTTTTGAAGTGAATGATTCCTTTCTGATTTCCCAGTCGGTCAGCGTATGCTTCTCGCTGTCGAAGTTGATGCCTACCTTTACTATCGGAAGCCCGCAGAGCGCAAAGCGTTCGGGATATTGTTTTAAGTCGATTTGCCGGATGGCTTCATCGGCATTCTTGTCGAGCTTCAGTTCGATAATATATAAGGTAGAATGTGTGCGCATTACTACATCGACTCTGCCTTGTGGGGTACGCACTTCCACGTCTGTAAAGTTTCCTAACAGCGTAAAAATCAGGTAAATCATTTGCTGGTAGTGCCCTTCGTAGCGGGTGTTTTCGCAATAGGGTACGGTAGACAGTACAGTCTGCATCAGCCGGAGTGCCCCGTCCATATCATCGAAATGGATGCATTCCGCCATTTCGCCCACTAACGTGTTCAATTGGGCGGGACGTTGCACATAGTTGATGAGCAGGCTTTTCATCAGCCCGATGCGTACTTCCTTATTGGGAATATCCAGTTGGTATAATCCGGAGAAAGCGGAATAATTCTTGATGGTCAGGTATCCGCTTTGATAGAATAGTGGGGTGATGTCGGTCATTCGTTCGGTAGGTGCATCAAAATCCGCTGCTTCACACTTCCGTCCGCCTATCTCCTGCGGGATTACCTTGTATTTGTTCAGCATTTCTATCAGGTAGGTCGGTGTTCCGCTTCCGAACCAGAATGATTCTATTTTCCCTTTGCTTAGTGCAGCCATCAGGCTGAACGGGTTATATATGTCGGGCGATGGCCAGGCGAAATGATATCCGTCATAATACGATTTCAATTGTTGCAAGGCATCTTCCTTTGTAGTCTCCAATCTGTCGGCGAACAATGCGATGTCGGCATCCATCTGCGTTCGCATTTCTTCTTCCGTGATGCCGCAAATGGCAGCATAGTTTGCGTCCATGCTGATGTTTTCGATGTTATTCAGTTCGCTGAAGATGCTGAGTTGCGAGAACTTGGTGATACCGGTCAGGAAGACGTAACGCAGGTATTTGCCGCACGCTTTGAGCGGGCTGTAGAAGTTGCGCATCACGTTGCGCAGGACAGGCAAATCTTCTTCTTCGTGCATCACGTCCAACAATGGTGCATCGTATTCGTCAATTAGGACTACGACTTCACAATTGTACTTCGCATACGCGTTCATTATCAAGTCCGTAAGCCGGATATTGGGGTCCGTAGTATTTTGCGGATTGATTCCTAAACTTTCCTCATTTATTTGAAGAAGATGGTGAAGGTACCGGATTAAGGCATCCTTGTCCAAATGCTTACCCAAACTCATATCGAAGTGCAACACAGGATAGGCAGTCCATTCCGTTTCCAACTTTTCGATGGCAAGCCCTTCGAAGAGTTCTTTCCGTCCTTCGAAATAGCATTGCAAGGTATCGGTAAGCAATGACTTGCCGAAACGGCGCGGACGGTTCAGGAACATGTATTTGTTGTCGGAATGCGTCATGCGGTAGACGTATTCGGTTTTGTCGACATACATATAGTTTTCCCGGCGGATAATCGAGAATACCTGGATGCCATACGGGTATTTTCTTCGTTCGAGTGGTTTCATACGCATGATTTATATTGATACTTTACAAAGGTAGGTTATTTTTTCCAGTTGTACAATAATTATGATTGAAGTTACGTTGTTGAGAGTTTTTCTAACTTATGTCAGATTAGTCTTTTGACGCATCCTGTTATCCGCAATAAGATATATAATGCTATTCTGCACGATAAAACAATAGTCATAGAACCAATATAAACTTTCTCCCCCAATGTGAATTTTCTTTTCGGCTGGTCTAATATATTTCTCAAATGTTCCATTCCTTCTAATTTTAAGTTAGAGACAGGGATTGTCAATACGGCATTCCCTTTTGCAGGAATACCAAGGCCAAGACACAGGTAAAGCCAAAGTCCAAGACCGGATGTTTTCATATATACGCAACATTCGCCGTTTGTTAGTTTGACATGCCTTATTCTAATTCTCATCAATAACAAACGACAACCCCTGTCCCATCAAAGCCGTGATTAGCATCCATTGAGACGCAAGTTCACGACACCTTGTTTTCTATTCTTCAAGCCGGTTTAGGCGTTTGTAAGGCTTCCGGCACATTGATTTTTAGCTTAGAAATACGTTCCTGTTCTTTCAGTTGCCATTCCTTGTATTGGGTGAAAAGCGTCATGTGGCATTGTTTTTCACGTTCCAGTTCCTGCTTGAACCAATGGGTGTTTTCTAAAGTCTGTTTCTCGGCTTGTTTTTTTATGGTGAACTTCATTTTGTTCAGTTCCCGTTCAGCCTGGCGATGCCATTTTTGAAGTTCGAAAAACACATCTTCTGCTTTTTGCGGGTCAACGGAAGGGACATGAGCGTAAATCAGTGTGTCTTTTCCATTGCCATTGGTGCTGTAAGGCTTTATCATTCCGTTTTGAAGTTCCTCACGAGCTGAAGAGAATTGGCCTCCGGGATGGATGTATTTCCCAATGGTAGCAGCTATGGCTTCCAGTTGCAGGTAGCGGTTACGCTCTTTGATATTCATCTGAGCGATTATATCCGCTTCTGTCGTTTCCTTCGGATATGATGGATTGGAAGGTGTTTCAACTCCTTGAAGCGCACACCATTCTTCAAACGTCAGGTTCGCCGCCCGTTTCAATTCCTTGTCTTTAGCCTTGACTGCTTCCCTCATCCAAGCGCAAAAGGCATTCATCGATGCTATTTCTTCTAAAATAGGACGTACCTGGTCCAGCATATTCCCGTCATAACCGACACATATAGTTTTTCCCGATTCAGAAGGTGAGCCTACAATATCAACTTTCGTAGTCAAAAAAGTCATGTTTTTCAACTTTGCCTCATTCCCAGCTATGACTTCTTGTGCCAAATCCGCCAAATGCGATGCCGATGTGGAAGTCAGCCCGTGATTGTCAAAGAATATTTCATTAATATTATTCATGCCGTTTTATTAATTAGTGAGTTTGATTATACGAAGACAAACAAAGATACACTGCATTGATTTAAAATATTGGCACGTTCTTGTATTCCCCATATCACCTCTATATCCTGTTTTGTTAAATTGTTCAAACAATCAGCCATGCCCTCAAGTTCTTCCATCATAAACGGATATGAAGGATTGAACGAGACAGACAGAATTATGGCTGACATCACAGTTGTCTCTTGTTTCCTTATTTCCTCCATAGCAGTTTCAATTTGAGCGGAAACCGAGATGCGGGCATCAACGGTTATCTGCATTACGAGTTTATACTTATCAGCGAATTTTCTGAAATCATTCAGATCTAAATTAATCAATCCTTTTGCTTGGGCTACATTGATGAAATAATCTTTTGTTATTTCCTGTTCATCCTTGATAACTCGTATCAAATCTTCTCTACTTGATTCTTTCATTTCTATTTACTATTAAAAACCTATTCTTACCCACCGCTCTTCCGACATTTCTCCGTTAAGCGAGACAAGCAGGAAAAAAATAAGGGTAAAAACAATACATGCCCAAATGATTGCGGCAACCTTTTTCCGTTTCATGTCCATGAAGGCAGAAATAAGACATTCCCAAATGAACATGACAATATTTTCTCGTTTCATTTTATTCCTCCGTGAAATGTCCTATTCATATTTTTTTGTGCAATCTCTTCCGTTCCGCCAAAGTAAGTGATTTCCCACAGCAAGCCTGCGACAAGCTCTTGCGGCGTAATCACGATGTCTTTCTCTACCACCACTTCCATGCCAGCTATTTCCGACCACGAAGGATAGCAGGCCATAGGACAGTTAAGGTGATTGTCCGCTTTGTCGTATACAGAGCAATTCATATCTATCATCGGGCTACAGGTTTCCCAACGCCATCCCAAACGGATGTAATATGGGGATGGTTTCACCTCCAATGCTTGCACTTTCTGATAAATTCTTTCCCACTTGTCCAAATCAAGTTGTTCCACCAACTTCGGTTCGTTGGTCTTCCATAAATTCAGGAATGCCGACCTTATTTCGGCAAAACCGAATTGCGAAAATAATTCCTTGAATGTCATAATGTCTATCTTTAGAGTAATAAATTCCCTCAACCCACCCTCGTTCTTCTATTAAGACAATCGGCACAAGGTAATGCACAATAATCTTCCCCCAAGGGTCGTGTACGCTATTCGTTTGTACGTTGTGCCGGAGATGCGCGATAATAACCATGCTTCTACCAGCTGCCACCTTGGTTTGTTGCCCATGTCATGCGACAAGGAAGTGCCGCCATTGTCTGATACAAAGAAAGACTACACCTTTTATATTAAATTAAGTCTACCGCCCAGTTCAAGCTTTGCAGCCTCATATCCAAGTTCCGAAGCTGTTTGGAATAGTTGTCCGTGGTTTTCCTCAGTTCTCCTACGTCCACCGTGCGGACATATTTTATCTCCAGTCGTGCGTAACGCTCGTTCTCGACTACATGTTTCAAGAGGTCGCGCATAACCGACAGGCGCAACTTCAGCGCATCCTTACGGGCAATCATTTGAGTGAGGGTTTCACCATCGTGCAAGGTTTGCATGTTGGTGCGGTTAATTCGATAGACTATTTCCTCGAATTGCGAAAGGCATTCATCCAGTTCTTTATATAATTCGTTTACGTTCTCAGAAGGTTGGTCACCTTCCTGTACTTTCGCGCTGTACTTCAACCGACTCTTCAATTGGTCGATTCTGTTTTGCAAATCGGCGCGGATGCTTAATGCTTCTGCCAGTTTCATTGTATACCTCCATTTGGTTTGATGCTGCAAAGTTCAGTCGCGAAAGTGCCAAATCGAAGCATAAGTTGAATTTTTTTGTAGTAAGCGAAAAACTATTTACCTGTGCTTCAATTCAGCACATGATATCGCTACCTTTGTGACAAAATAATAATGCCGTTTATGAAATATAACGAGGTTAGTGACACGTTGTCGCATGCAGGTCGCCTTGACTCAATCATTGTGGCGCAATGTCCTATCATCAGCGGTACGATGTATGCCGTGCGGTTCGCCCAAGAGTATGACGGTGACTGCTTCGGATGGGAAAACAATATTTATGCCGTCCGATATGACACGCAGAATGAACTGAACTCCGGAAACAAGTTCTTGTTTGATTACAACCTTGCCATACCGATCAACCTCAATCAAAAAGTAACATTGGGACAACAAAACCAACTTATATAATAACATATTAATAAATAAGCAGTCATGACACTAAAAGAACTATTGACACAAGTCGGCTTCGATGAACTTCTTCCGTATCTGAAAAAACACGAGCCGGAACATCTTGATGACATTTACTCCTTTCGCGAGGCGTACGACATCCTCCTCGGCATGGAGCCGGACAAGGATTTCAAAGGGGAAGCCCGCGTGGAATGGTCGGGCGGAGTGTATGAAGGTGAACAGAAATGGATTGGCGTGCATCATCTGGATGACAATGTCTGGGAAAAGGAATTGGCCAAAGAAATCATCGTGGCCGATGACGTGCATCTGTCCCTTGCAGAACTGGCCATGCATTGTCTTTGGGAAATCACGTATTGGGGATTTTCTCCGGCGGAAATCAGAGAAGGTTGGCAAGAACGCTTGGGGCACAAGCAACCTGTCAATCCCTACGAAGTGGCTTTGGATAAACTGGAAGAAAGCATCTGGCGGCATCAGACTCCGCAGCGATTGCGCTGTAAAGGTCCTGAAGGTGAAAGATGCACCCGCGTCGAATTCCCGTTAAAGTGGGGGGATAACCGCAAGAACCGCTCCAAGCGGAAGCGGGAATACCGTCAGGACAAGCGGGAGGAGTACCTGCGCAAGATGGCTGCCCGCGAGAACTTGGTAAGAATGCTTTCCGCCGAAGGAAGCAGCTTCCGGCGGGGCGATGTAGATTTCCTATTGGGCATTGAGTATGGCACACGGTATGATTACCGTTCAGTGACGAAGGATGTCGATGCCCGGTTGGATTATATCCTTGAGTCAATGACCCGTTACCAGCAACTAGACCTTACGAGATACGATGAAGCCGTTGTTTTCGTCCGTTACCCTGCTTGCTACCCACAGAATGAGATAGAGCTTGAAGCGTTCCGTAAATCCGTGATGCAATGTTTTGGCTACTCCGACATACTATTTGGTACGTTGGTAGAGGGGCATGAAGAAGTGGAAATAAGAGTTACGCTGTTATTGTACAAGAGGTGATTCGTACCATCAGAAAGGGTATTTTGCCCTTTCTGATGGTTATGGACTATAACATTTATTCCCACCATTCCTTCATCTTGTAAAGACGTATCCGATAATACAGCCGCTCCATCTTGCGGACATAGATTTGCTTTCCATAAAAGAACTTGTCGAGAGAACTGTTTTCTTCATCCACCGATATTGGGGCTTCCATGTAATCGCAGACCATTGAGGATGTCACTACATCGCCGACATTTCGGATGTTCATTCGCTCGATTTGCTTCCGGGAAATGTTTAAGCCGTCATCTTTGATATGCTGCAGCAGGTTGATGCAAATGTCAATCCAACGGTTGAACCCGAAGTTTCCATTCTCGTCCGCTATCAGCGAATGTGAGAAGTAAGCCCTCATGCAGCGCAGTTTGGCGTACTCCAATTCGTATAGGTATTGCCAGTCATATTGCGGGTCATGGGCAGCGTGTTCCACTAACTCGTCAACGAGCGGTTGCAGGTGTTCTTTTTTCCATTCGTTGAAACGCTTGTGGTGATACCACAAACCACGTTCATAACTTGCAGCAGCCATTTTTTCGACGTTCCTTTCTTCTTCCGTAGGTTTATGTCCGTTACTGTAGTTGTATGTGTTCCATTCTGCAAACACCGTTACCCATTGTTCAAACTCCTCGTCAGAATGCAATTCTTTCGGTATGTGCATTCCTCGTCTTAACAAGTCCTTTTTCTCCTTTGGCGACAAATGAGACACGTCGGCCAAGGGATAGTCATAATTGTCTTGATTTAGCCCTGTTAATTCTTTGGATTCGTCCATATTATTCCGCTGCTTTGAAATTGTTTTATGAAAGGATACGTATCTTCAGTTGTTTCTTCTCGTCTTCAACCAATTTGTCCCACAGGCGTGAACGTTGCAAAGCGGATGCTGGAATATAATCCTGGTATTTCTCCAGAAACTCCATGCTATACAATTCGTCCCGGTGATAGCAGTCTATGATTTCGTTCCAATCCCAATACTCGGCAAATTGCTCCAAGAGCACGGGAGTCAATTCCACATTGGAATTCCCCGACAATTTAGACTAATTCCAATAATTCTTGTATCTTCCCAGATTCTCTGCCGTAAACAGATGCTTGTTATCGGAACCGGAAAGCTCCTCCCAATCTACTTTATTTTTGAACTTCTCTATCATGGATACGGTCCAAAGGATGTTTCGATTGTTGGAGATCTCTTTCCACACCACCTTGTCCTTGTACTTTTCCAGCAGTTGTTCGTTCCAAGCGAACTCGCTTGACAGTTCTTTCCATGCGGCTTCTTCCAATACTTTAGCCATAAAATCGTTGTTCCAATTCTTTGTTGCCATATTACAAATTATTATTAAAGGATTTAACATCAATTCTGCTGCAAAGTAAGGATTGTCAAGTGCCAAAACGAGGCATAACAAGGAAAAAATAAATTGAAAAGTAGAAAAAATAAGAATGTGCCGCGATTTTTCACAAGTAAACAAGTAACTTTGTAGCAGAACATTTAATAAATAACAGTATGGCAGCAAATCTCTTTGGACGGTATGTCTGGTTGATAGATACCCTGCTCAGATACAAACGCCTGACGTTTCAAGAAATCAGTGAGCTTTGGCAGGAAAGTGGACTGGGCTACGGTGAAGAATTGCCTTTGCGCACATTCCATAATCACCAGAAGGCTATCAAAGACATCTTTGACGTGTACATTGAATGTGATAGGAAAGACGGTTACCGGTATTACATAGATGAGCCTGAACGGTTGGAAGGAAATAATCTGCAAAGTTGGCTGATAAGTTCCTATGCCACCTTGAACCAAATTCAGGCGGACAACAAGCTGGAAGACCGGATTATCTTTGAGGATATTCCGTCGGGACAAACCTGGCTCACGCCTATCGCCGAAGCCATGCGGCGCAATCGTGTGTTGAGCATCACACACCAAGGATTCGGCAAGCCGGAAGTCAATACGTTTGAAATTGAACCATATTGTCTGAAAGTCGTGAAGCGCCGTTGGTACGTGGTGGCGCGTAGCCCGTACTATTCGGAGCGGAACAAAGAGAAAGGCATCAAGCCTGCCGATGTCTACCGAGTGTATGCCCTCGACCGTATTTCAGACATTCAGGACACGGGCAAGACATTCAAGATGAAAAAGAACTTCGATGTCAACCACTATTTTGAAGGATGCTGCGGAGTAATCACATCGGATGAACCCATACAACGCATTGTACTTTTGGCATACGGTGGCTTTGCCGATTATCTGCGCACCTTGCCCTTGCATGAATCACAAAAGGAGATAGAGGGTGATGATGAGTCCACGCTCTTTGAGTACCATCTGAAACCGACTTTCGACTTCTATCAGTTGGTTCTCGCTCAAGGCGACCAGGTGGAAGTACTGGAGCCGGAATCCGTGCGCAATGAGATGCGCAATTTTGCAAAAAACATGTTGGACTATTACACTTGGAAAGAGGAGGATAAACCATGCAAGGAATAAATTTCATCGCCATTGATTTTGAGACAGCCACGGGCAAACGTGCTTCCATCTGTGAAGCCGGGATTTGTGTGGTGCGTGACGGAAAGATAGTAGAAACCCGTTCGTGGCTCGTCCGTCCGCAAGGCAACATGTACAGCTATTGGAACATGCAGATACACGGTATCCGACCGAATAATACCGTCAATTCACCGGAATTCCCGGAAGTTTGGGCAGAAATCAGCGAATATTTGAAAGACATTCCCGTGCTTGTGGCTCACAATGCCGCTTTCGACATCGGCTGCATCCGTCATTCATTGGAACTATACGGCATGGAGAAGCCTAACATCACTTATTATTGTTCCCTCCGTGCGGCACGCAGGCTATACAACTTCGGCTGCAACAGTCTGGACTATCTTTGCGACCAGTTCAAGATACCTTATGGACAGCACCATCGGGCAGGGGATGATGCAGAGATGTGCGCGCGGCTGTTTATGAGAGAGATTAGGGATGCAGGGTTATGCAAATTGGGTGAAATGGGGTATTGTAATGGCAAACTGTAAATTATTATATCATGGAAAGTAAGATTGAATTAAAAAAAACAAATGAACTTCTTGGAATGAATTTCTACATTCCAAGTTATCAACGCGGTTATCGCTGGACGGAACAGCAAGTGAAAGACTTGTTAAACGACATTGATGAGTTCAAGCAAGAAGGCGATAACTGGTACTGCTTGCAACCATTGGTGGTAAAAAAAACGATTTTGGATATAGACCAATTCAAACAAGAGATAGAAAGCAAGACTGAATTACAGGAAATAATAGTTGCTTTGAATAGACAAATCAGGTATGAAGTGATTGACGGCCAGCAACGGTTAACGACAATATTTATCATTCTTTCATATTTTGGAGCAACAAACATATTTGACATTGAGTACGAAACGAGGAAAGACAGTAAAGAGTTTTTGAGAAATATAACAACTCAAAACGAGAGTCTTACTCAGGTTTATATTGACTTTTCCTATATGGGTAAAGCATACGAAACTGTGAAGACTTTTTTAGAACAAAAAGATCAAAAACAAAGAGACAATTTCAAGAACAAATTAAAAAATAATGTCAAATTCATCTGGTACGAAATCGATGAGCCTGACCCGATAAAGGTGTTTACCCGTTTGAACATAGGTAAAATACCCCTCACAAATGCAGAACTTATTAAAGCGTTATTTCTGAACCGTTCCAATTTCAGCAAAGATGAAAGCGTAAGATTGTGCCAACAGGAAATTGCTTCTGAATGGGACAATATGGAATACACCCTGCAAAACGAAGAGTTTTGGTTGTTTCTTAATAACCCCGGTTACCAAAAGCCAACCCGTATTGATTTTATTTTCGATTTGGTATGTGAACAAAATGAACTCCATATAAATAAAGATAATATCGGAACAGATCAATACCACACGTTCCGGTATTTCTACGAGTATTTTAAAACGGGAAACGCCGATGTGGAATTCTGTTGGAAAGCCGTAAAAAAATACTTTCAAATTTTCCAGGAGTGGTATAACAATTTGGAAATATACCATTATATCGGGTATTTGGTAATATGCCAAAACGATCGCCTTGTTGATTTCATAAACAAATGGAATGAAAGTAAAACTTCGTTCCTTGAATATTTGAAAGGGCAAATAAAGACAGTTATAAACAGTTGTCCAGATTTAAACTTTCAGTTTAAGGAAGACGGAAGCGGTAAAGTTAAATGTAAACCTATTCTGTTGTTTCACAATATACAAACAGTGATAAACCAAAACTTAACACAAAGAAGTAACGAAAAATACCAATTAGGAGTTTTTTATAAATTTCCCTTTCATCTTTACAAACTCGAAAGTTGGGATGTGGAACATATAAATTCTAACACGGACAATGTGGAGGATGATGAGGAAACACAAAAAGAGTGGCTGCTGAATATTTACATGGGTGTAAATGAAACGTTGCAGGATAAAATAAAACAATACTTTAGCCTCGATGAAATAGAGGATAAAAAGGAGTTGTTCAACGAGATAAAGGAGGAGGTAAAATCTGAAGTTTCCATACCGGAAAAATGGACACAGGAAGAAAAGAACAAAATAGAGAATTACACATTACTTGATTCTTCGACGAACCGAAGTTATGGCAATGCCATTTTCTCTGGTAAACGAAGGGTTATTATAGGGAAAGACAAAGGCAAGCTAATTCCCGTTCCAAAACTTTCAAAAGACGGCAAGCTGGTATTGTCGGAAGAAAAAGATGCTGTTTCATCATTCGTTCCGCCAGTTACAAAGCATGTTTTCTTGAAATATTATTCCGCAACAGCAGGAAACAATAATTATTGGACAAAAAATGATGCCGAAGCATATAAAAAAGACATCAAGTCTTGTTTGGAAAAGTTGGACTAAAAATAAGGAGATAAGCATAATGGAATACAAGGAAACAAAGGCTAATAAAGCCATTTCTTTTTGGCATTTTATACAAGAACACACAGTTGAAATACCTATCATACAGCGCGATTATGCCCAAGGACGACTCGGCAAAGAATATTTGCGTAAAACATTTCTTGAAAGCCTCAAGCAGGCATTGGATGAGGGAAGGGAAGCCTTAAAGCTCGATTTTGTCTATGGCTCAAAGGAAAACGGAAAACTTCAACCTTTAGACGGTCAGCAACGATTGACCACATTGTGGCTTTTGCACTGGTACGTTGCCTTAAGAGCAGGAAAGTTGGATGAGGTGGTGAAAGGCCAAGAAAGGATCTGTGATGTTTTGAGAAATTTCACTTACGAGACAAGGATTTCATCCCGTGAGTTTTGTGGATGCCTTTGCAATGCGGATAACTTTAAAACATTTGATGGGAAAGACATTGTTGGCTTTATTACTTCACAAACCTGGTTTTACTCGGTATGGAAACAAGACCCAACCATACAGTCCATGTTAAGAATGTTAGGAGGAACGAAAATCAACAATAAGGCTGGAGAAGACATAACAGACGGAATGGAGGAATTGTTTGATGGCACAGACAAATTTGACGAATACTGGGATTCGTTATCTTCAGATTGTTCCCCGATAATATTCTATTATTTACCTTTGAACGATTTCGGCCTTTCAGACGATCTTTATGTCAAGATGAACGCTCGTGGAAAGCAATTGACAAGTTTTGAAAACTTCAAGGCGGATTTATTAGGATATATTGCGAGTCAAGCAGAAGAAGATAAAAAATGGGAGAAATTCTTAGATCCAGAAAACGGCATCGCAATCAAATTGGATACTACATGGACAGATTTGTTTTGGCAAGAAAGCAGGGATAATAAGATAGATGAAATTTATTTCGCGTTTCTGAACAGGTTCTTTCTAAACTGGATAATGCTAAGAAATTCTTCCGAAAAAAATATCGAAACGGATAAAACGTACAAATATTTATATGGAGATGATAGCAATGATTCAAAACTGATATATGGCTCTTTTGACATTTATAAATTTGAGGAGCTATATGATGTATTGAACCATTTAACAGAAACTTTAAACCATTTTGCCGCATCTTGTTGTGAAAACAGTAAAATATCGGGAAATAAGTTCGATAAAATCAAAGCGGCCTCCCTCCCGTCATGGAAAGAGAACGATGATTTTTATTTTATCCCCCAATATAAAGAATACACCATTACGACTTTGAAACGGGATCAGCGGGTTGTATTCCACGCAGTATGCAAATATTTTGAAATTGGCACGTATGATGAGAGTAGTTTTAAACGCTGGATGCGTGTAGTTTGGAATATTGTTGAAAATTCAAATGCAACCCTGATTGGATGTTTGAAGCTCATTGATGAAATAGGCGAACATTGTCATGATGTTTATGCTTTCTTAGCGGACAATAATACCATTGTAAAGTCAGATGCGGCAAAAGAGCAATTAGCTGAAGAAACCGAGAAAGCAAAACAGATCCTCAAAAAAGATTATAGTGGCAATATTGAAGAATTTAATGGAAAAACATGGGAAGATGTTATCAGTGAGGCTGAAAAATATGCGTTCTTCAAAGGTGCTATACGCTTTCTGTTCCTTAACAATAGTGGGGAATGGGATTGGTCTGATTTTGATACAAAATGGAAGAATCTAAAAAAGAGCGTAACATCAACGAAAGAAGATAGGAATGTTATATATCACATGATTTCGTTTTTTAATGACGAGGATATAAAAACGATTTTTACCGGTTACGATTTGTCGAATGACGATAATAACTTACGGGGGATATTCGTAAAATACGCTTCAAAAATGCATAATTTCCTCATGAATGAAAATAGTAGTCAAGAATTAAGTCTGCTACAAACGGACTTAAGGGCTTTATGCGAAAAATATCCTACATTCTGGATTCATAAGCAATGGATGTGTGGTATGGATGTTTTATCAAACTATGCATACAGAAGCGGAGATTACAGTTCCCGATCGTTTTTTATTGGTACATCTTTTATAAGAGAGAGGCTGGCTTTCCTAAAAGAGATTGATGGAGTTACTATAAATGGCCAACAGAGTAACTGGCTGGATAATGAATCTATGCCACCCAAAGGGCTTCATATATCTTTCGAATATAAAAAAGGCAACACATCATATTCATTCAAGTGGCAAAGTTTGAATTGGATTGATATGTATGATGGAGATAAACGTCTTTGCAAAGATGAAAATCTAAAGTCTTACAAACTAACGATTAATGGCAGTGATATAAAAGATGAAGTCGATTTAATTGAGAAAATGAATCAATGTATAGACCGTTATATGAATGCAAAAAGAAATGCCGACCAACCCAATTAACATCCTTCACCTCTCCGACACCCACAGTCAGCATCGGCGGCTCACACAGCTGCCTGATGCTGACATCCTTATACATTCGGGAGATTTCACCATGAATGGGAGCGAGCAGGAAGCCATTGATTTCATGAATTGGTATTGCGACCTTCCTTATTTGCATAAGATTTTTATCTGTGGCAATCACGATGCCTGTCTGTATGGAGCCAAGATAGGCGGGTTGGATAAGAATGTGCATTATCTATGCAATTCTGGCGTGGTAATTGATGGAGTTAAATTCTATGGTGTCCCCATGTTCATGGAAGATTGCATTTCTGACCGTCAGGCCCGTAACTATGCAGCCATACCTGCCGACACAGATGTATTGATTACCCATTGTCCGCCCTATGGCGTTCTTGATTTTGACGATGGGATAAACTATGGTTCGACAGAGCTTTTGACGAGAGTAAAAGAAATAAAGCCCCGTTTACATCTGTTTGGGCATATTCATAAACGACACGGAGTGAAGGAAGACGGTTTAACCATTTTCTCAAATGGGGCTATTATGAATGGAGATTATACAAACTTTAATCTTCCGAACCTGATTGAAATATAAAGGCATAAGTCGGATATAGATTTCAAATAGATAGTAATGTTGCTGTGCTATAGTAAGTTCAGACTTATATGATGTAGGATATTGGGATAATATGAATATCCGCAAAATGCCAACCTGTAGGGGCGGGGTCTGCCCGCTCGAATACATCAACTGATATATCTGTGGGCACATTCGGGCAGGCAGACCCTGCCCCTACAGATAATTTGGTAAAATGCGGACATTCAAATTTGGGTAAAAATCCATATCTCTTAGATTACGAAAAACGCCAATCGTTGCCAAATGTTTCCACGAAACTGCCAACCCATTGTTTGATGCCCGATACCACTTTACTTTGTAGACGAAACCGAGTATTAACATTAAAACAGTATCGACTATGGAAGTTTTGATTATTCAGAAAGAAGTGTTAGAGGAAATGGCGGCGAAGTTCAACCGTTTCACGGAGCGGGTGGGTGCCCTTCTTGCAAAGCTGGACGGCAAGTCATTAAACGGGTGGATGGACAACCAAGAGGTATGCCGACAGCTCAACATCAGTCCGCGAACCTTGCAGACGCTGCGTGACAACGGGATGATAGCCTACTACCAGTTGGGCGGAAAGATTCTTTACAAGGAATCGGACATCGAGCGGATGCTTGTCGCCAATTATCGGGAGGCATTCAAATAGCATCATAAAAGGAATACGATCAGAGGGCATCAGGTCGTATTCCTTACATGGTCTGGTCGTATATCCTTTGTATCAACAGCTATGGCCGTTATGGGAGTATGCCGCTGGCGAAAAGAACAAATATAGAGGTTCTTTCCGACTGGCGGCATACAGTTTTCCCATGAATTGGTTTTCCAGCCCTTCCTTGCTTAGGCTTTTTGCCGTACTCATGTCGAAATGCAGCACAGGATAGATTTCCATTCTGTCTTCAACTTTTCGATGGCAAGCCTTTCAGAATTCTTTCTGCCCTTCGA
Organism: Bacteroides sp. An322; assembly: GCF_002161765.1. Classification (GTDB taxonomy): domain Bacteria; phylum Bacteroidota; class Bacteroidia; order Bacteroidales; family Bacteroidaceae; genus Phocaeicola; species Phocaeicola merdavium. The sequence continues at coordinate 25,035 of NZ_NFIN01000023.1, forward strand.
AATAACATTGCAGGGTATCTTACAAAGATAGGTGATTTTTTTCAGTTGTACAATAAAACAACCGCTGATTCCTTCACAGGAACCAGCGGCCTCACACTAATGTCAAATCAAATCCCGATTATTCGGCTTTTTCATTGCTCCAATCCATAGCAGCCATACGCTTGTATGAATCGTAACGTTTCTTAGCCATCTTTTCGCAAGCTGCGAACAAGTCGGCTGCTTCTGTCGGATATTGTTTCATTACAGAAGCGAAACGTACTTCACCCTTCAGGTAGTCTTGGAAGTTAGCCCAGTTCGGTTCTTTCGAGTCGAGTGAGAACGGATTCTTGCCTTCGTCTTCCAAAGCCGGGTTGAAGCGCCACAGATGCCAGTAACCGCATTCAACGGCTTTAGCTTCTTCTGCCTGACTCTTGCCCATACCTGCTTTCAAACCGTGGTTGATACACGGAGCGTATGCGATAACCAATGACGGACCAGGATATGCTTCAGCTTCGCGGATAGCCTTCAAAGTCTGAGCTTGGTCAGCACCCATTGCAATCTGAGCTACATATACATAACCGTAAGTAGTGGCAATCAGACCAAGGTCTTTCTTGCGTACACGTTTACCAGAAGCGGCAAATTTAGCGATAGCACCCAGCGGAGTAGCCTTAGAAGACTGACCGCCTGTGTTCGAGTAAACTTCGGTATCCAATACGAGGATATTCACGTCTTCGCCTGAAGCGATTACATGGTCGAGACCTCCGTAACCGATATCGTAAGAAGCACCGTCACCACCGATAATCCACTGAGAACGTTTGATGAGGTAATCTTTGAATTCGTAGATAGTAGCGCAACTCGGGCATTTGTCCTTAGCAGCTTCTACCAACGGGATAATCTTAGCGGCTGCAGCTTTGCTTTTGTCGGCATCGTTGCGTCCGTCAATCCATTCTTGGAATGCTTCTTTATATTCAGCCGGAGTTTCTTCCGAAGCGATAGCAGCTTTCATAGCGTCTTCGATGCGGTTGCGCAGTTTCTTGTTAGCCAATTCCATACCCAAACCGAATTCGCAGAAGTCTTCGAACAAGGAGTTAGCCCATGCCGGACCCTGACCCTTTTCGTTAGTTGTGTACGGAGTAGAAGGTACAGAACCTGAGTAGATTGAAGAACATCCGGTAGCGTTAGATACCATTTCGCGGTCGCCAAACAACTGAGAAATCAGTTTTACATACGGAGTTTCGCCACAACCTGAGCAAGCACCAGAGAACTCGAAGAGCGGAGTAGCGAACTGAGAGTTCTTCACGTTCGACTTGATGTCTACCAAGTCTTGTTTGCTCTTCACGTTTTCCGTGCAGTAAGTCCAGTTGTCTGCTTCTGCCAATTGGCTTTCCAGGTGTTTCATGGTCAGTGCCTTGCCACCCTTCTTCGGGTTGCCCGGACAAACATCGGCACAGTTACCACAGCCCAAGCAGTCGAGTACGTCAACCTGCATACGGAAGGTCATGCCGTCGAATTGCTTGCCTACAGCCTTCAGGGTAGTGAAGTTTGCACCCTTCTGTTCTTCTGCATCGAGAACGAACGGACGGATAGCAGCGTGAGGACAAACGTATGCACACTTGTTACACTGGATACAGTTTTCAGCATTCCATTCCGGAACGAAAGCAGCCACACCACGTTTTTCGTATTTGGCTGTTCCCTGATACCAAGTACCGTCTTCGATGCCCTTGAATGCAGATACCGGCAACAAGTCGCCGTCTTGTGCATTAATCGGACGAACAACTTCGTTGATGAATGCCGGGTCGTTGTTAGCGGCAGCCGGTTCAACTTCTAAGTTAGCCCATGCCGGGTCGATAGTCAATTGTTTGTATTCACCGCCACGGTCAACAGCTGCATAGTTCTTGTTGACAACGTCTTCACCCTTCTTACCGTAAGACTTCACGATGAATTTCTTCATTTGTTCTACAGCCAAGTCTACAGGGATAACGCCTGTGATACGGAAGAATGCAGACTGAAGGATGGTATTGGTACGGTTGCCCAATCCGATTTCCTGTGCAATCTGGGTTGCGTTGATATAGTAAACGGTGATGTTGTTTTCAGCAAAGTATTTCTTTACTTTGTTCGGCAAGTTCTTAGCCAGTTCTTCGCCTTCCCAAATGGTGTTCAGCAAGAAGGTTCCGTTCTTGCGCAGACCGCGGGTCACGTCATACATGTGCAGGTAAGCCTGAACGTGGCAAGCTACGAAGTTCGGGGTAGTTACCAGGTAAGTAGAGTGAATCGGGTGGTCGCCGAAACGCAGGTGAGAGCAGGTGAAACCTCCCGACTTCTTCGAGTCGTAAGAGAAGTAAGCCTGGCAATACTTGTCGGTATTGTCACCGATAATCTTTACAGAGTTCTTGTTGGCACCTACCGTACCGTCTGCACCCAAACCGTAGAATTTAGCTTCGAATACGCCTTCTGCACCGAGAGCGATTTCTTCTTTCTGAGGCAGAGAAGTAAAGGTAACGTCATCCACAATACCGATAGTGAAGTGGTCTTTCGGCATCGGGAGTTCCAGATTTTCGTATACCGACAAGATTTGAGCCGGAGTAGTGTCTTTTGAACCCAGACCGTAGCGTCCGCCTACGATAAGCGGGGCATTTTCCTGTCCGTAGAATACGTCCTTGATGTCCAGATACAACGGTTCGCCGTTTGAGCCCGGTTCTTTGGTACGGTCGAGCACAGCGATACGTTTCACCGTCTTAGGCATCTTTGCCAGGAAGTGTTTAGCCGAGAACGGACGATACAAGTGAACGGCAATCATACCTACCTTCTTGCCTTGAGCGGTCAGGTAGTCGATAGCTTCACGTGTAGCTTCTGTTACCGAACCCATGGCGATGATGATGTTTTCTGCATCTTCAGCACCATAGTAATCGAACAGGCCGTAGTTACGTCCCGTAATCTTGTTGATTTCGTTCATGTATTCTTCTACGATAGCCGGAACAGCTTCATAGTAAGGATTGCATGATTCTCTGTGTTGGAAGAAGTGGTCGGGGTTCTCAGCCATACCGCGTGCCACCGGTTTGTTCGGAGTCAGCGCACGGTTGCGGAATTCGGCCAAAGCTTCACGGTCGATAAGCGGAGCAAGGTCTTCGTTGTCCAGCTTTTCAATCTTCTGGATTTCGTGAGAAGTACGGAAACCGTCGAAGAAGTTAACGAACGGAACACGTGCTTTGATAGTAGCCAAGTGAGCTACACCTGCCAAGTCCATTACTTCCTGTACAGAACCTTCGCACAACATAGCGAAACCGGTCTGACGGGTAGACATCACATCTTGGTGGTCGCCGAAGATACACAGAGCGTGAGAAGCCAATGTACGTGCCGATACATGGAATACGCAAGGCAACAATTCACCTGCGATTTTGTACATGTTCGGGATCATCAGCAACAGACCCTGAGATGCAGTATAAGTAGTAGTCAATGCACCAGCCTGAAGTGAGCCGTGTACTGCACCTGCAGCACCGCCTTCAGATTGCATTTCTTGAACCAAAACTGTTTCGCCGAAGATGTTTTTACGACCTGCGGCAGCCCATTCGTCTACGTGTTCAGCCATAGTAGACGACGGAGTGATAGGGTAGATAGCAGCTACTTCTGTAAACATATACGAGATATGAGCAGCAGCTTCGTTACCATCACACGTGATGAATTTTTTTTGTTTAGTCATACAATTACTCATTATATTAGGTAATAAAATATCGTTTCCTTATTTAATACAAAAATCCGAACAGCCACAATGGAATTTGGTTTCCATGTCCTAATTCAGTCCGGTGTAAGGCGTAATAAACTTCCGGATTGCTTTTTATTTTATATCCTTCGTTGCAAATACGGAAGTTCAAATGCCCATCGACTAAAAAGGATGTGCCTTTTTCTCCTTTGTTCACTTTATGGTCTTTCCATAAAGAATTGACGAAAAATGTTTCCAATACATCTTGTTCTTCCACTTTTACCGGATAGATGCTATACATCAGGTTGGTGTTGTGCATCATGATTTTCGCTGGCTTTTTAGGGAATACTTCTCCTTTGGGATATACCATATTTATCAAGCGTGCATCGGCAAGATATTTGATGTAATTCATAACCGTAGCACGTGAAGTCTGTATATCAGAAGCCAATTGGCTGATGTTGGGTGCAACAGGTCCGTCAACTGCCAACAAATATAATAATTTTTTTATTTTCGAGAGATATTTCAGCTCAATTTGTTTAATCAAAAGAATATCTACTTCAATCATCATGTTCATGGTCTTCAGCAAGTTTTCCGAAAAATTGCGTTTTTCGAGGAAGAAAGGATAAAAGCCATGATGGATGTAGTCTTGAAGGTAATTGAGCGGATTAATGTGCGGGAGGATGGTCTTCGCAATATGTTCGTGGTTCGTTAAGATTTCATCCAAGGTGTAAGGAGAAAAGTGATTTCCTGTCTGGAGATTCAGGAACTCACGGAAAGAGAAACCGCGTAAGTTATACGATTGTACAATGCCGTTCAGTTCTGGATTTTCATCTTTCAGACGCATAACCGACGAACCGGTGAAAACAATTTTCAAATTGGGATAACGTTCATAGCACGTGCGGAGGTCATGGCTCCAGTTCGGCAATTTGAAGACTTGGTCAATTAGCAGCACTTTTCCGCCTCGTTTGACGAATTCACCGGCGAAATCAACCAAACTATATTGAGAGAAATAGAAATTATTCATGTTCACAAACAAACATGAACGGTCATAACCGAATTTTTCTTTTGCATATTGCAGAAGAAAAGTGGTTTTTCCTACACCGCGTGTGCCTTTGATTCCGATAAGGCGGTTGCTCCAGTCTATTTCATCCATCAAGTCACGGCGCACAGGTGCATCTGTGTGTTCGACCAAGTAATTATGTGTTCTGTAAAATGCTTCCATGAATTTCGATTTCTTCGGTGCAAATATACTAATAGTTCATTAATTTGCAAACTGGAGTTATCAAAATATTATTTTTTCTTGTAACTTTGTGTGGAGATTGTCAAATGCAGAGACGCAAAAACGCAAAGTTTTTATTTTAAGAAGACAGAGAATGCGAATAGGGAATGCGAAAAAGACTTTGCGGCCTCTTTTTTAAAAGTTCTTTGTGTTTTAATCACGATAATGTATGAAGAGAACAATTTACTATTTCAATCCGGAGAACGATATGGCATTAGCCAATTTTACTCCTTATTACAAAGCTCCAGCTGAGATTGTGCGCATGGCAAACGATTTGGCTGCATTGCCTGCTTGGTATGCGCCGAAAGGAAGTACAATTAAAGTAGAACAGGATACGGATATTCCGTGTTGGACCGACTTGTGTCGGGGGGAGATTCCTTTCCCGGATGTGGAATGGACTGTACATTGGATGCCTGGCGTTTATGTTCCGTGGGGGTGGAATCCGGCATTTATTCATACATTGGTTCAAGCAGGAATAAAAGCGTCTTCTTTCCCCTCTGCGGAAGCGATGGCTGAGTTAAGACGTTTATCGGGAAGGATGAGCGGCATTGAGGTCTTGAGAAGTTTTGCAGGTATGAAAAGAATATGTGGTGAAGCATGTATTTGCCGTAGTTTGGAAGAGGTCAAGACGCAACTGGAACTATGGGGAAGATGTGTTTTGAAAGCTCCGTGGTCGGGGAGTGGGAGAGGATTGGTTTTCGTAAACCGGACAACGTGGACGGATTCAGTTGTAGGATGGACGTCACGTGTTTTTCGTGTTCAAGGAGGCGTAATGGCAGAGCCTATATATAATAAGGTGTGTGATTTTGCTATGGAGTTTCATGCAGAAGAGGGCGGAAATGTCAGTTTTGTAGGTTATTCTCTTTTTGAAACAGATGTTTTTGGTAATTATAAATCGAATCTTCTTCTTTCTGATGTGCGGATAGAGCAACGGATTTGCAGCTATGTCCCGCTTGAAATCTTGCATGAAATCCGCCGGCATTTACTTGAGTTTTTACCCCAATGGCTAGGGGGACATTACATTGGATATTTAGGTGTGGATATGATGGTTTGTCGGGAGTCGGATTATTGCATTCAGCCGTGTGTGGAAGTAAATTTGCGGATGAATATGGGAGTGCTTTCCCGTATTTTTTTCGACCGTTATGTGCATCCTGTTTCGGAAGGCCGTTTTTGTGTCGAACATTATTCTGTATCTGATGAGGCTTTATTGTTTCATCGGAAAATGCGGGAAGCGAATCCGGTCATGTTAAAAGACGGAAAATTAACAAACGGTTATTTATCGCTTACGCCTGTGCGGGAAAATACCCGTTATCAAGTGTATGTGCTGATTGAATAATGATGTTGTAATTGCATCTAGATGAAATTGCAGTTTTAGCCTAATGAAATTGCATTTTTATCTGGATGAGATTCTGATTTAAGCCGTATGCATTAATTGATGCAAGCTGAAAGGAAAAAAGAGGCTGTATCAAAATAAAAATTCACTTTCATTTTGATGCAGCCTCTTTTTCTAATTTTCTATTATGAATCTTTAGAAATATAAGTAGCGTTGGTCGGTAACCTTTGCTTTTTCACGCAATTCGTAAATGCATTGGTCTGCATAGCGCGGAGCCATGGAAGAAAGGCTTGTTTCTTCTTTCTTTGCATCAAATTCTTCGGTACCGTTGTCTTTTGCGTATGCCTGAATCATGTAAACACCTGCATTGCCTTTGATAGGAGCTGATATTTTGTTTACTTCAGCCTTAGAAGCGTATGCGCTGATAGCCGGTTCGCTGGCATGAGTAACCGAAATATAAGCCGGAGCACCGAATGTTACGTGTTTTACGCTATCGCTGACTGCATCATTCATGCCCTTTACTTGGTCTAAGCTGTTAAATCCTTGCATTTGGCTCATCAGTTGTTCAGCTTTCTTATCACGGATGATTTCTGCTTTCAAAACATTGGCTACTTTGTTGATGTTGACATAACCTTTTTTGTTGATTGCTTCCAGCCCTACTACCATCATGTGGTCATTTTCTCCACATTCGTAGAGAGGGGAAACTTCACCTTCTTTAGCATCGAAAATCCATCTTAATGCGTCTTGTGTAGAACGTATACCGCCTACATAATGTTCATCGCTACGGAAATCGCTGCGCGGAATTACGGTATAGCCTGCTTCTTCTGCATTTTTCTTCATGTCTTCCAGTGTTGTATTTTGAGCAACGAATTGGCTGAACTTGTTATATGCATCGCTATAAGTTTCTTTGCTGAATTCAATCGGCAATTTGATAATAGCTACCTGATATTTAGGTTTCATTGCTTTTTTGTTCATCACTTGAAGAATCAAGTTCACTTGTCCCAATTGCAGGTTCTTCAGTTCGTTAACAGGCTGGTTGATGAGAGTTTTGATGTAAGTGGTGTTTTCTGCATCAAGTGCTGCACCTTCCCAGCTTCTAGCGTCTACCCATGCAGCTTCTCCGGTTTGTCCGTATGCTTTAGCTATTTCTGCAAAATCTGCACCTCCTTTGATAGCATCGAAAATACTGTCTGCAAGAGCGATTCTCTTATCTTCGGTATCTGCCATTACTTGAATTTGGCGGAACTGGATAGAATCGGGAGCTGTTGCTTTGGCAAGAATTTTGAATGCATTGTATGAATCATCGCTTTGGTTGTAGTAAGGTCCATATACTTCATTGATAGAAGTAGAATCCAAACGGGCTACAACATCTTGTGGCAATGATGTCTTGTTGATAGCAAAATCGGCATAATTGACAGCCGAGCCGGTTGAACGGATGAATGCAGCATAATCACTGGTGGTCTTATCCAATTGGTTGCTGTATTCCGTTGCTTCTTGCAAAACGGCAGCACGGTCTGCATCAGACGGAACCACATGTACATCAATGAATTGGATGTCACGTGTTTCTACGGGTTGTTTATAAGATTCTTTCCGTTCGTTGTATAAATCTTTGATTTCGCTATCCGATACGGTAATGGTCGAATCGCTGATGCTGGCATAAGGAACTCCAGCCAAGAGCAAGTCTGATTGTGCCGTACGGCCTTTGAATGCATCTTCTGCAGCGACAGGATTTGAAATCAATGATTTAGCTATTAGGTTTTGGTATTTGGAAGCCAAGGTTGATTCTTTCAGTGTCTTTTCTACAAATTTCCAGAAATTACCCATTTTTTGGTAATATTCTACATATTGCGCAGGCATCTGTGAAGAACTCAGGTTTGCATATTCCACCAAGAACTTTTTCAGCATATCCTTATCGAACGCACCGGTTTGCGGATTGCGGAACGGAGTCTGCATCAGCAACGGGTTTGTACCTTCGTCGATAATGGCTTGAAGTTCTTTATCTGTTACTTTCAAACCTAATTTTTCGGCTTCATTTGCTATCAGCTGGTTGGTGACATAGGTGTTCCATACCTGATCTTTAATTCTATTCAGGTCGTCTTCACCCAATGAATTCAGACCGTTTGTCAGTTTGATGACTTCGCTGAATTCATCTACCATTTGCTGATACTCTTGTGCGGAGAGCTTTTCTCCGTTTACTTCTCCCACGTCTTGTCTACCTTGGTGCGGTTGGAGTACTTTCCAAGCGTCACCTGCTATAAAAGCAAAAAGGGCAAGACCGATAACAATGACCAAAAGTGGTCCTTTGCTTCTGATTGATTGTAAAGTTGCCATTCTTTAATGTTATTATTTTGTTTATTGTTTTTCTTTTAGCGCACGAAGATACAAAAAATGTGCTTAGCCGTGTTGTTTTTCAGCAAAAAAATGATGTTTTCCTTGTGTTTATGTCATAACTTTCAGTTTTACCAGCTCAATTTTGGTCGCTGTGACCTTGATAATCTTAAAATGGAACCGGTCGATAACTATTGTTTCACATGCTTTGGGGATGCTTTGGTATTCATGAAGAATGAGTCCGCCTATGGTTTGGTATTCATCGTTTTCGGGCAATTCAAGACCGAATTCCTCATTGGCTTTTTCTATTTTGAACCTTCCGGAGAAGATGTATTCATGGTCTCCTATGGCTTTCCCTATGGTAGAATTGGTGTCGTGTTCGTCTTCGATGTCTCCTAAGATTTCTTCTACCAGGTCTTCCATGGCTACGATGCCCGATGTTCCTCCGAATTCATCTACCACTACAGCTAACGACCGTTTTTGTTGCATAAGTAGTTGCATGAGTTTATGAGTACTCATTGATTCGGGTACAATGGGAATGCGGCGTATGTTTTTATGCCAGTCGGTCAGTGGCTTGAACATCTCAGAAGAATGGATGTATCCTATAATGTTGTCAATATTTTCTTTATATACGATGATTTTGCTGATTCCGTTTGCTATAAATTCTTCTTTCAGCTTTTCCAAGGAAGTATTCTGTTCTACGGCGATGATTTCAGTTCGCGGAATCATACAATCGCGTACTTTAATATTAGAAAAGTCCAATGCGTTACGGAATAACTCAATTTCGGTATTGGCATTTTCCTGGTTGTTTGAATTTTTCAAGCTGTTTTGGATAAACATGTCCAAATCGACTTTAGAGAAAGCTTTGTCTGTATCTTTTGGGGTTACTTTATGTCCGGATATGCGCAATATTCCTGCTGAGAGTGATGATACGAGCCAACTGATGGGGTAGAGCAGTATATAGAAAATGAATGCCGGAATTGCAAATAACCGCAAAGTATGGCTTGGGAATATTTTAAAAATGGTTTTGGGAATAAATTCGGACGTAATGATGATGAAAAAGGATGCTGCTATGATTTTAATGGCAATCAGCAGGAAATCATTTGTCATGCTTGGAAAAGGGAAGTATTGTTCGATCAGTAATGCGGTTCCGATACAGAACATGACCAATGAAATGCTGTTTCCGACAAGCATAGTCGAAATAAAGTGATTAGGATTCCGGTAGTATGTTGATAATATCCTAGCAGACAGGCTATTGTCTCTTTTCATTTCAAAGTGTAGCTTGCTGGATGAAAGAAATGCAGTTTCCATGCCGGAAAAGAATATGGAAAGCATCATGCATAGCACTAAATATAGGATAAGTTCTGTCATCATACTTTGGGACTTATAATCAGTTGGAAGGTTGTTGGTTGACCGTATCTGCTGGTGCCGTATCTTCAACTGTAAAAATTCCTGTGTTGTTGAATATTTGGTATTCAGTCATTTGCTGGTTTGATTCAAATCCGTATCCGGTCAGGATTTTGTCTGGCTGTTCAATCCGGATATATTGGTCGGAATAGATTTTTTCTTTGCCTTGGTCCCAAAACATTAACTGGGTATCGAATTTGTCTCCCCGTTGGCTACGGATATGGACATTCCCTCGTAATTCCCATAACTTTTTAGGTTCGTAATAAAATGCTGTATCAGCTTTGATGCTTGCATCGATACGGAATAATGTATCAAATTTTTCTAGATAAATGCCTTTCTTAAATGCCCAATAAGGAGTGTCTACTTCGCTAAAAATCAACCATTCAGCTGTAATGACTTTATAACGGATCATGCCTGAGTCGGATATGTAGGTGGTTACTCCTGTCGTGCGCATATCGGGCAATGAATCATTTTCGGTGATTGCATCTGCCAAATTTTCTTTCTTTTTGCACGAAGGAAATAGAATAAACATAACCGCTATCCATACGGAAACTGTTATGCTTAAAGAAAGTATATATCGTTTGTTTTTTTGTCTGTGTGACATAAGGTGTTGTTTATCTGATTATTGTCTTTTCGTCAATCCATCCGTTGATAGTAACTGTATCGCCTTCTTTCAATCCTAAGAAGAATAAGTCTTTGTCTTTCGGGGTATGGGCTGTATAAGTATGAATCAACTTGTCGGCTTCTTCTGTTACACTGGGGTCTACGGATTTGGCTTTTTGTAATTTGTCGATTACAGCAAAGTAAGTACACTGGTTCAATGCCTGTTCATCGTTCCAGTTAGGATTTGATGCATACATTTGTGCAATCAGGATGTAAGGCTTTCCGTTATTGCCATTGGCTTGAATGGATTCTAAAGCATATTGTTTAGCGCGTGCCAATTGTTTTTGGCTGAATAATACAATCGCAGCATTATAGTAATAATCCGCTTTTTTGCCATTATCTTGTGCCCGTTCAATTGCTTCATTAAAGTATTGCATACTCTTGTCCATGTCACCTTTTTTATAACACATATAACCACATCCAGCAGCGGTTTCCGAGGTAGGCTCTATGGCATGAGCGGCTTCAGAAGCAGCGAAATAGACATCTTCATTGGTGCATTTCAGCATTTGCATTACAGAAATGACTTGTTTCAGGTATTCTAGATTGGTTTTGTTTTGTTCAACTTTCGGACCATAGATAGCCTGAAGGTTTTCGCAAGTAGCTGTTCCGCTATTAATGAAATAAGCGTCTATGATGTCTTTAGCTGTTTTCAGCAGTTTTTTGTCTCTTTCGTTGGTTGCGGCTTTGAAAGCGGCATCTGCATATTCAGATACAGTCAGGTAATCTTGAATGAATTGTTCTTTATGATTTTCATCCGCTTTCAGTTTGCGTAATGAAATATCCATCATGTCTTGTAACATGAAATAGTTGGAGTTTGCTTTTTCCAGACCGATGGCTTCTTTCCCCATTTCGTATGCTTTGTTTACATCGAAGTCTCTTCCGGTAAATATAATATAGTCATGGGTTTTCATACCTAAAATAGCACCTTTGCTTCTAGGAGTTTTTACCAATGTATTCAGTTTATCCAAATAGTTAATACATTGGTCATGTACAGCCATAAGTTCGTCTACATAAACTTTTTGCTGTGCCTCGTCTTTTGATTCAGCAATCAAAGCACGCAATATTTTCGCTCCGTTAGTATAAATGCCGGTTTGTGCCCATGGTGCTTCAGTAAACACTGCTTTCCATGGGGTATAAGCATCTTTCAAATTATTCGTTTTTACATATTTGGTATAAATGCTGATGTTTTGCAGGCAACGGATGCTGTCTTCTCCATGTCCAAAACGAGATCCGTCTTCCACTCCTTTTTGAGCAAATACAGATATTGGACATAATGAAATCGCAACCAGCATAGTAAACCAATTCATCTTCATGGCATTTATATTTAGGTATTCTTGAATAACCGGATTAATTGACTTTCCATTTCATGAACCAATGTTCGTTGAAGGTCAGTCCTAGTTTGATGACGAATCGGTTCTCCGATAGCATATTGGTTACAGAAGGACGTACACGAACATATTGTCCGGTCAAATTCAGGATTGTTCTCCGCTGAAACAAATAAAGCGGGAATCCGAATCCGGCATTGATGCTATATTCAGACGGACCCTCATATTGAGGCAAATTCAAATAAGGCGTAGTGTAATTGACTCCCACACGGTAACAGATGCGTTGCAGATAATTTCTTCCGATGGGATTCGGAATGTATTCGGCACCTACGGCAATCTTATGACGGTCTTCATACATATTGGTCTTATTTTGGTATTTCACCGAAGACCATTTTTGCAACGTGTAGTCTGCTCCTACAGTCAGGTTATTCTTGTGCAAATACGCTAAACCAATGCCGAATGTATGAGGAATGCCATACGAGTCGTTGATAACTTTTTCGTTTACTGACGAATAGCTTGGATTAGTTGGATTGTCTGTAACCTGAATACCTTCTGTATCGGTAGAGTTTAAGGTATGTCCTAAGCCATAGACCAGACCTAAGGTCAGATTATCCGTTTTGCCAATCGGTTGTGTATATTGCAAACCGAAGTCGGCAACGTAGCTTTTTACATTCAGTTTGTTATATACGTATGTCTGGTCGCTTTCGACATTAAATCCGATGCTTGTCTGATAGTTGAGCGAGCCGTACATATATCCGGCACTTACTCCTATCGATAAGTTGTCTAATACTTTAAAACCCAATCCGGCAGTAATCTGTTGCAGTCCGCCATCGCCATAAAAGTTGTTGGTAGCTGTATAATCATTGTTCCCTTCTACGGAATTTGTAGTCGAGAAGTTGTATCCTACAGTTGAATACGGAGTGAATCCAACGGCGATACCTAAACGTTTGTGTAACCGGAACTGTATTGCTATGTAGTCAAAACTGGAGTTCTTGGCATTGGCAGAGATACCGTTTTCCTTAAAATTAGAACTTTTCAGGCTCATGCCCAAATCAAACATGAACGAGAGGGAGTCGACTGACGAAAATGCGGCAGGATTAGTCATGTTGATATATCCGTTGTTACGGATACCGTAACCTATGCCTCCCATAGCGGCATTGTTGGCAAAACCTCGGTCGGACAAATCGCCCAATCCGTATCGTGTATAAGGAGAATTAGTGCTAGATTGGGCAGCTACGGATAAGTAGCCGCTTATGAGCATTAAGATGCTAATGAATGCTTTATTTCTTAACATTATAATTCAAAATTCTGTTTAAACCTTTCAATACTAAAAATCTGTCTGCAAAGATGATACTTTTTAAGTTTGTATCAAAAGAAAATTTATCTCCTCCGGTTAAAAAAACCAAAAGGTCGGGATATTTTTTTTGCATCAGGTGGATATAACCTGTTATTTCGAACTCGATGCCTTTGATGACACCTGCCCGGATAGCCGTTTCGGTACTGTATCCGAATTCGGGCAAGTCGCCTCCTTTTTCAATCAAAGGAAGCTTATCGCAACATGCGTTCAGGGTTTTGAACCGGATGTAAATGCCCGGAGAGATGTTTCCTCCCCAATAGCGTCCTTGCGCATCGATAAATTCGTAGGTCAATGCCGTACCGGCATCTATGACCAACAAATTCTTGCCCGGAGATAAATAGTTGGCGCCTACTACTGCCGCTAATCGGTCCATGCCCAATGTTTCAGGGGTCTTGTACATGTTTTGGATAGGGACCGGAGTCTTGTAGGTAAGCTCCAGGATAGGGATTTCTATCTTCTTTAATTGTCTTTTAATCGTATTGCTGAGCGTGATGACCGATGCAATGATAATCCGTTCAATCGGATATTTGTTGCATAGCATGGGCAAGCAATCGAGCGAGTGGTTTGACCCGCGGATGATTTCTACGATGTCTTCGTTGTCGAACACCGCTAGCTTGGCTACGGTATTGCCTATGTCAATAACTAAATTCACTTTTTCTCGTTTTTTGGGATGCAAAGTAAACTAAAAAAAGAATAGGTCGGGCAATAAAAACGGGAAATTCTTTCGAACTTTTCAATTATTCCATGTATTTTTGCGCCCGAATAGGCATAAAATAGGCATGAATGATGAAATACAAACTCAAATACTTGCTCTTGGCGTTGCTCCTATGTGGCTTTGCCAATGCATATAGCTCCAAGCCCGATAGCATACGCTTGAGTCTGCTGACCTGCGCCCCCGGAAGTGAAATCTATGCGCACTTCGGCCATACGGCTATCCGCTATGAGAATTATACCCGGAAGATTGACTTGGTTTTCAATTACGGGATGTTCAACTTCCGCGCGCCGCATTTCGTATGGCGTTTCGTGAAAGGGGAGACCGATTACCAGTTGGGCATTACACCTTATATATATTTTAGGGCGGAATATGCCATGCGTGGCTCTTCGGTATACCAGCAAGTGCTGAACCTGACTCAGGCGGAAAAGGAGAGGCTTGTAGCTTTGCTCGAAGAGAATTACCGTCCGGAGAACCGGATTTACCGGTATAATTACTTTTATGATAATTGTACGACCCGTGCGCGCGACAAGATAGAAGAGGCTATCCGCGGAAAGGTGGTTTATCCCGACTCGATACCGAATAAAACGTTCCGTAGCATTGTACATGAGTTTACTTCCGAAGCCAAATGGGACGAGTTGGGCATTGATATGTGCTTGGGCGCGGAAGCGGATAAGCCGATTGGAAAGCGTTTGCAGATGTTCGCCCCGTTCTATATGCTGCATTATGCGGATGATGCTTATATTCTTGAAGCGAATGGAGAAAAACGTCCGCTCGTATTGGAGAAAACCACGATTGTAGATGTAGACCCTGAACCTTTCGAGCCTGGTTTCCCTTTGTCGCCCATGGCGTGCGGCATTCTCTTCTTGGTGATATGCGTCGTAATGGGATGGGTGCAATGGAAGAAACGCCGCATTTGGTGGGGATGGGACTTGTTCTTGCTCCTTTTGCAAGGGCTTGCCGGATGCTTGATTGCTTTCCTCTTTTTCTTCTCCACGCATCCTACGGTAGGGTCGAATTGGTTGCTTGGGCTCTTCAATCCGATACCCTTGTTTTATCTTCCTTTCCTCATTTGGCACGAGAAAAAAGGCTTGCCGGAGCCTTATCATGTTATAAATGTGATGTATTTAACATTATTTATGGTGATAGTTCCGATTTGTGGGCAAGAATTTAACTTAACAGTATTACCTTTGGCGCTCGGTTTGTTTGTGAATTCGGCAAGCCGTATATTTATTAGGAAAAAGAAGGCATGAAAGAACGTATTTTGACATCTTTAATAGCGGCAATAGTTTTGACCGGTTTGCAGGCGCAGACCGCGTCACCCGTACCCCGTTTGGTGGTGGGCTTGACTATCGACCAGCTCCGTTCCGATTACATCGAGGCTTTCTCTGCCCTGTATGGCGAGAAGGGATTCAAGCGGCTGATGAAAGAAGGGCGGGTGTATTGCAATGCGGAATACGATTTTATCAATATGGACCGCTCTTCGGCGGTGGCATCTATTTATACCGGAACTACACCTTATTATAATGGTATCGTAGGAAACCGCTGGATGGACCGCAGCACGTTGCGGATGGTGAAGAGCGTAGACGACCCTGCTTATATGGGCATCTATACCTCGGAAAGCACTTCGCCCCAGCATCTGTTAGTTTCTACCTTATCGGATGAACTGATGGTGGCGACGCATGGGGCGGCAGAAGTCTATTCGATAGCTCCTACACGCGAAATGGCTGTATTTTCGGCTGGGCATGCGGCTAAGTGTGCGCTTTGGCTGAACGATGAGACGGGTAAATGGTGCGGGTCTACTTATTATGGCACTTTCCCCGAATGGGTGACTACGTATAATGACCGTGAAGGGCTGGATTTCCGTATCGGAAGCCTGACGTGGGGACCGTATCTCCCTGTAACTTCGTATCGGTATGTGACTTCGGATGTCAAACAATTGACATTCAAGCATGATTTCTCGGATGAACGTGCGACAAAATACCGGAAGTTTAAGACCAGCCCCTACGTAAATGATGAAGTGAATCGGCTGGTTCGTGCCTGCCTGCTTCATTCTCAGGTGGGGAAAGACAATATCCCTGATTTGCTGACCCTCTCTTATTATGCAGGAAACTACGACCATAAGCCGAACACGGAATATGCTATGGAAATTCAGGATGTGTACGTGCGTCTGGACCATGCGATAGGGGAGTTATTGGAATTGATAGACCAGAAAGTGGGTTTGAGCAACACGTTGTTCTTTATCACCTCGACGGGGTATGCCGACTCTGACCCTAAAGACCCGGAACAATACCGCATACCCAGCGGAGAGTTCCACATCGAACGGTGTGCGGCATTGCTGAACATGTATCTGATGGCAATCTATGGTCCGGGACAATATGTAGAAACGTATTATGACCGCCAGATTTATCTGAACCATAAGCTGATAGAAGACCGCAAACTGAACTTGACGGAGATATTGAATGTGTCTTCCGACTTCATTGTGCAGATGAGCGGTGTGCGGACGGCTTATTCATCGCAACGCTTGTTATTAGGCGCATGGACTCCCCGCATCGATAAAATCCGTAATACATTCAATCCGAATTGCTCGGGCGACATTTATGTAGAAGTCATGCCGGGCTGGTCGGTGGTGGATGAAGCGTCCCATTCGACTCATGTGGTACGTGATACGTATGCTTCGGTGCCGCTTGTTTTCATAGGTAATAATATAAAGCCGGAAATTTTATATGCACCGGTAAAGATGGCTACAATCGCTCCTACCGTAGCTCATTTCATGCGTATTAGGGCACCTAATGCCGCCATGTCAGCCCCTCTTACGGGCATTCGCAAGTAAATTTGTATCGGAAGGTGTTTCAGATACTTTGCGAATTTCTTATCTTTGCAACCGAATTAATCAATTAATCATTAGTAGAAATAATAAAAACAACAACATAATGGGATTTAATGAATTTATAAGTAAGGTTTTCGGGAACAAGGCAACCCGCGACATGAAGGAAATACAGCCATGGGTGAATAAGGTAAAAGAAGTCTATCCGGAAATCCAAAAGTTGACGAATGATGAGTTGCGTGCCAAAACGGAAGAATTGAAGAAATATATTAAGGACTCTGCTTTGGAAGAAACTCAGAAAATCGCAGACTTGAAAGCAACTATCGAAGAAACTGATATCGAAAAGCGTGAGCCGATTTTCAATCAGATAGATAAGCTGGAGAAAGAAGTCCTCGAAAAATATGAGAAGGCATTGAATGATGTATTGCCTACGGCTTTCTCAATTGTAAAAGATACGGCACGCCGTTTTGCCGAAAGTGAAGAAATAGAGGTTACAGCTACGGATATGGACCGTAACCTTGCTGCACAAGGAAGAGACTTCGTACGTGTAGAAGGTGATAAGGCGATTTGGAAGAACCATTGGGTAGCCGGTGGTAATGAAATTACTTGGAACATGGTACATTACGATGTACAGTTGTTCGGTGGTGTAGTATTGCATCAAGGTAAGATTGCCGAAATGGCGACCGGTGAAGGTAAAACCTTAGTAGCAACACTTCCGGTATTCCTTAACGCTTTGACCGGAAACGGTGTACATGTCGTAACGGTCAACGATTATTTGGCTAAGCGTGACTCGGAATGGATGGGACCGCTCTATATGTTCCACGGTTTGAGTGTAGATTGCATTGATAAGCATCAGCCCAACTCGGAAGCCCGTCGCCGTGCGTATATGGCAGACATTACGTTCGGTACTAACAATGAATTTGGTTTCGATTACCTGCGTGATAACATGGCGGTCAGTCCGAAGGATTTGGTACAACGCCAGCATAATTATGCCATTGTCGATGAGGTCGACTCGGTCTTGATTGACGATGCGCGTACTCCGTTGATTATCTCCGGTCCGGTACCCAAGGGCGATGAACAATTGTTTGAAGTGCTCCGCCCGTTGGTAGAAAGACTGGTAGAAGCACAACGCAAATTGGCTACTCAATTCCTGGCGGATGCCAAGCGTCTGATTGCTTCGGATAAGAAAGAAGACCAGGAGGCAGGTTTCTTGGCATTGTACCGTAGCCACAAGGCATTGCCGAAGAATAAGCCGTTGATTAAGTTCTTGAGCGAGCCGGGTATTAAGGCTGGTATGCTGAAGACCGAGGAAATCTACATGGAGCAGAACAACAAGCGTATGCCCGAAGCGGTAGAGCCTCTGTATTTCGTAATTGATGAGAAATTGAAGAGTGTAGATTTGACCGATAAAGGTATCGACCTGATTACCGGTAAATCACAAGACCCGACTTTGTTTGTATTGCCTGATATCGCCGCACAGCTTTCCGCATTGGAAAACGAAGAAGGGCTGAGCGATGAAGACCGGCTTGCCAAGAAAGACGAGTTCATGACCAACTATGCTATTAAAGCAGAACGTGTACACACCATCAACCAGTTGCTGAAGGCTTATACGATGTTCGAAAAGGATACCGACTATGTCGTTATGGACGGTCAGGTGAAGATTGTCGATGAGCAGACCGGACGTATCATGGAAGGACGCCGTTGGAGTGACGGATTGCATCAGGCGGTAGAAGCCAAGGAAGGCGTGAAGATTGAAGCCGCTACGCAGACATTTGCTACAATCACTTTGCAGAACTATTTCCGTATGTATCATAAGCTCTCCGGTATGACCGGTACGGCGGAAACCGAAGCGGGCGAGTTCTGGGACATCTATAAACTGGATGTAGTGGTTATCCCGACCAATCGTCCGATTGCCCGTATTGATATGAACGACCGTGTCTATAAGACCAAACGTGAAAAGTACAAGGCGGTTATCGAGGAAATCGAGAAGATGGTCAATGCAGGCCGTCCGGTATTGGTGGGTACGACATCGGTAGAAATCTCCGAAATGCTGAGCAAGATGCTTACCTTGCGTAAGATTCCTCACAATGTATTGAATGCGAAATTGCACCAGAAGGAAGCTGAAATCGTTGCGAAAGCCGGTCAGAGCAGTACGGTGACCATTGCTACCAACATGGCGGGTCGTGGTACCGATATCAAGTTGAGTCCGGAAGTGAAGGCAGCAGGCGGTTTGGCGATTATCGGTACAGAACGTCATGAGTCGCGTCGTGTAGACCGTCAGTTGCGTGGTCGTGCAGGACGTCAGGGTGACCCGGGCTCTTCTGTGTTCTTCGTTTCGTTGGAAGACGATTTGATGCGTCTGTTTGCATCCGACCGTTTGGCTCACTGGATGGATAAGATGGGCTTCAAGGAAGGCGAAATGATTGAGCATAGCATGATTTCGAAATCTATTGAGCGTGCTCAGAAGAAGGTAGAAGAAAACAACTTCGGTATCCGTAAGCGTCTGTTGGAATACGATGACGTGATGAATAAGCAACGTACAGTTGTCTATACGAAACGTCGTCATGCCCTGATGGGAGAACGCATCGGTATGGATATTGCTGACATGATTTGGGATCGTTGCTATAATGCGGTTGACCAACCGACATACGATGATGCGAAGATGGAAATTTTGCAGACCTTGGCTATGGATACTCCATTCACTTCAGACGATTTCCGTAATAAGCGTAAGGATGAACTTGCTGAGCAGACTTTCCAAAGCGCAATGGATTTGTTCCGTCGTAAGACAGACCGTATGGCACAAATTGCTACTCCTGTTATAAAGCAGGTTTATGAGAATCAAGGACAAGTTTACCAGAATATTTTGATTCCGATTACAGATGGAAAACGGATGTACAACATTTCGGTAAACTTGAAAGAAGCATACGAGACCGAAGGCAAAGCTATCGTCAAGGCTTTTGAAAAAGCAATCTTGTTACATGTGATTGATGATGCATGGAAGGAGAATCTTCGTGAATTGGATGAATTGAAGCATTCTGTTCAAAATGCAAGTTATGAACATAAGGATCCTTTGTTGATCTTTAAGTTGGAATCGGTGAACTTGTTTGACTCGATGGTTAACAAAATCAATAATAATACCATTTCTGTTTTGATGCGTGGACAGATTCCGGTACAGGAACCGCAGCAAGTGCGTCAGGCAGCTCCAGAACCTCAACAACCCCGCCAACAGTATCGTGAGGAAAAGCAAGATTTGAATGACCCGAATCAGCAAGCGGCAGCTGAAAAAGATACACGTGAGGCTAAAAAGGAACCTTATCGTGCAGAGAAGACTGTAGGGCGTAATGATCCATGTCCTTGCGGTAGCGGGCTGAAGTATAAGAACTGCCATGGACGTAATGCATGATGAGTCCCTTTTATTGGGGTTAAACAGAGACCGTTCATAGCTTTTAGATTTAAAATAAACATTTGCCACCTTGAAAGTCCTTTCCTTTCAAGGTGGTATTTTTTTGTTTTGTAACCATAGTATAACATAGCCATACATCAGCTTTTCCTGATTCTATATGTGTGGTATGTTGTATATGCCGTCACAATACAGGTATCCGGTCTTGCCAAACAACAGGAGCGGATTTTGCATATCCGGGCATCTGACTACTAAAACAGCATAATTTTTAAGGACATGTCTACTTATATAGTGCCACCTGTAAAGAAGTATCTATAAAATTAGAGCGTTTAAATTTTGCTCAGGTTAATATTGCGAATTGTTTTCGAGGATGTTTTTCTGATTTTATGAGGAGGATAGCGGGCTATCTGACGAATAAAATCGGGAAAATAGACCGGAAACAAACGCAAAAGAACCTGATAGAATATTACTTTATTGGAAAATTTAAACAGGCTCTTAGTTTATCAAACTATTGGTGTCCGATGAAACTATAATCTGTCAAAAAAAGGCTGTTTTCTATTTGGTAGATTCAGCCCCATGTGGTTACTTTGCGGTTTCGGAGATTATTGCCATTTGCCGCAAACGTTGGAAATAGAATTGCTCTTCAAGCAGATAAACAGAATTCCCCCTCAAATTCTTTTACGGGGAAAGCGTGAATGCCATTAAAATACAGATTTGGGTGACACTCATCGCCAATCTTCTGCTGACACTCATGCGGAAAGTGCTGATACGCTCATGGAGCTTCTCCGGACTGGCAACGATGGTCCGGATTATGTTAATTTTCTACCGCCTGTTCAACCATCCGGAAAGGGACTGGGAGGTCATACAGAAAGCAGCATCGGAAGGACCGACACCGTTGGAAATTTTCACATAGAAGGGATGGATAAAAAGTAAAGGAAGTAAGCCACGACTGAATACGCCATGGATTATTTCCAGCTATGATTCTAAAGTTTTATTGGACACCAATAATTATTTATGGTAAAATTTCTGTTTCATAATCGGGTTAGATTCAAATTTTCTTTTTATCGTCCCCCTGTTTCGAATACAGATGACAAAGTTTTGGGATTATAGGTAATGGGCAGACATCTCCCGAATGGTGTCTGCAATATCTTTTCTGAAGTATTCGGGAGTAAGGACTTCCATGTTGGTTCCTCTCGAAAGGATTTCTTGTTTGAAATCGAAAGTCGGTTTGATACGGTATTCGAAAATGGAGTATTCATCCGTTGTCTCTACTTCTGTTTGGGAGGAATGTAGTGGCAGGGCACGCACGTATTGCCGGTGTGTGGCAGATACTTTTATCCGTACAGTCTCGACATCCTCATCGTCTACAATGATGCCGAAACAATCGGCAAAATATCCTTCCGGGTCGAAAGTTTTTGGGTAAGTGAAATGTATGTCTGAAGTAGTCAGCTGGTGTATCCGGTCTAACGAAAACGTACGCAGGGCGTTACGCTCTTTGCAAAAGCCTACGACATACCAGCGTTGCCTGAACACTTTGATGCAATAGGGCTGTACGGTGTATAGAGTGGGGGTGTCGCGCCAATAACTTTGATGCAGCATGTTCACTTCCAGTCCGTCGCGCATCGATTCGATAATGGGAGTCAGGAATTGCCTGCCTGACGGTATGTTTTCGAATAAGATGCGACGTTTCAGGTGATGGCTTTCATTGATGAGATTGTTTACGGCAAACGTGTTGAGCAGCCAGTTGCGTACGCCTCCCTTTTCCATGTCGTCGGCATTCTCGATGTAGTAATAATAACCAGCTTTGCGGTCGCATTCGATATTGATGTCGAACACTTGCTCGATAGCGTTGCGCCAGTTGTGGAACGTGCGGTGTGGCAGGCTGGTCCCTTCACTTAACTGGGAACGCATCCACCGTTTGTTGATTTCTTCGAGAGTGATTTTTCCGGCACGGTAGATAGTATCTACCAGCCATATATATTTGTCAAACAGGTCTTTTGTCATGGTTTTTGGTCGTTTAATTTAATCGTAATACATCTTGACGGTCAGGTTGAAGCGTGAAATCTGCATCATGTCCTGCCACGAAAGCTTGTATGTTTCTTTCATGTAGCAGAAGTCTTTTCCCAACCCGTTTGCTTGTTTTTCTTTTAATCTGTCTTCCAAGATGGGATTGTACAGGCGTTGTTGGGGCTGACTATTGTCTTCCGGTTCTTTTTCGTTGACGTAGACATGGTCTCTCATCACACCCCAAAAAGGAGTATATCTGCGCTCTTCTCCGCAAAGCACTCCCCATAAATCGCACTCTTCGTCCGAATAACATCTTTCTTCCGTATCTTCCCTGTCCCAGATTTCCAAGTGCAGTGCAAACCATCTTGGTAGATGCGGATGATGATGTCTTCCAGTATGTCTACCGGCAGTTGTGTAAGGTCATCGT
Organism: Bacteroides sp. An322; assembly: GCF_002161765.1. Taxonomy (GTDB): domain Bacteria; phylum Bacteroidota; class Bacteroidia; order Bacteroidales; family Bacteroidaceae; genus Phocaeicola; species Phocaeicola merdavium. Next base: position 47,776 of record NZ_NFIN01000023.1, read on the forward strand.
ATTCGCATAAATACCCGTCTCTGTATTTCATGTGCGTGTTCCTTTTTCGCATGGGGTTCAATTATACATTTCTTGTAAGTATTCGGCAAACAGGTGTAGTCCTGTCTGCATCCGTTTGATGTCTCTTTCGTTATGGTACTTGGCAGGTTCGGTCAAATACTCGAAAGCAAATATCATCTCTTGCAGGGTGGCATCCCAGTGGGCACACTGGTCTTTGATGTCTGTGTAGATGCGGTTAAAGTAGCTGGGTGGACACTGGGTGTGTGCTGCAAAGTCTTTCAGTACAGGGAGTATCCGCTTGGCTATCAGTAGGTTTGTTTGAGCATAGTCTTCATCGTCTACAGCTATGTATTCGGCATTGAGAAAAGGCAGGCAGATGGCAAAATGATGTAACCCGAACAAGACACGGGCACAGGTTTCCAGATTTACATTTTCCTCTTCCTGTTGGTTGTCGAGTATGTAGTGCAAGGCAAATGCGGCTTCTTCATACGTAGGTTTCAATTGGTTGGGGATTTGTGCGTGACGCATGAATCCTTCCAACAGCGATACGCAGGCTCCTGCCGCATAGTCGGCAAAACGCCACACCCGTTCCCGTTTGTCCAGCTCTTCACCCGGAAATGTATGTTGTTTTCTTTCCATTGTCACATATTTGCTTGATATCTTGCTCTCCAGTGTGCAGCTTTCTCTTTCTCGAATGCTCTGCGGTCAATGTCCGAGTAGTCTTCGGTAGTATGCAGCACCGCATAGTTTTCCCCTTCCCGGTGTTGCGACCAGGTCAGTTCGGCAAGAGGCGAATCGGTCAGTTGCCCGATATGGTGCAGCTCGTATGGGTCTCCGTTTTCATCGTGTGGAGGATAACCTTCGCCCATTAAGTCGCTGTTTGTCCATCCACGCCACTTTTCCCCATGTTCCTTTATCCACCATTCCGGCATCTGATAGTTTGGGTCTATCCGGGGTTGGATTAAGGCTGGTTTTCCGTTGACAGTTGTTTCTTTCAATCCTGCACCGATGTAGATACGTGCTTCGGCTTCACATTGAATGGCATTGACCACAGTGTCTGACCAACCGGTCATTTGCTGGATTTTCTTTCTGAATGTTTCCATATAATCATCTTTGGTTATTGTTTACTTGTGCAAAGTTAGGGTGGGGAAGTGCCAAAACATTGCACAAGTGAATGAAAAAAAACAGGTTTCTGAAAGAAGATATACTTCAACTGCCAATGAAGATATACTGCGTTGACTGATGAAGTATATCTTCATCGGCAAAGTAAGATATACTGGCTTTTGAGAGTCAGATGAGAAGCCAATTTTAATCTAACTTTTTAAACTCAAAATCATTTGCTGAGCAGCATGCTTTCTTGTAATCGAAGTTGTAGAGTCGCATGTAGGCTTCCTGCACTTCCTTGGCTCCATTATAAAATGGAGTTATGGTGTGCGACTGGGTAGTGACGGTGACTACCATCTCCGGTGTGAGTACCGTACCATTCGTGCGCTTGATGCGCTTCGGGGTGATTTGGAATACTTTCGACATAACTTTCTTATTTATTCGTTTGACATTAATTTCTCTATCTCCGCAGCCCTTTCTTTCGAAATGCCCAGGGACTCCCGCTCACGTTCCAACAGACGTTTGGCACGGTCTGTCAAGGTGCCCTATGAAGCTAATTCCTCTATTTGTTTTAAATATTTATATGTAATTGTTGAAGGAGCAAATCCCTATTTGATATTGTGCTTTTGGATTTCCACTTTTTGCCTTTTCCTTGCTCATGACTGAACGGACCAATTGGGATTAAATATCAAACACAGCATTCTTATCTTCTAGTATATTTTTTACCTGCCCTATATCTGACAAAGCTTTGAAAGGGCTAGATTTTGCCAAGTCTGTAATGTTGTTCAAACTTATTGCAAGCAGTTTAATATCACCTGTTTCTAAGGCTTTATCTACACATTGAAACTGCTTTTCAAAGATAAGTCTACGTTCGTCGAATGTCTTTTCCAAATAAAGTTGAATGATATTTCGCATTGTGTCTATTTCTTTTATCTTGACTTCAGCCGCAGACCGTATTGCAACTCTTTTCGTCTTTTGCACTTCGGTAAATTTTGCAACATCCCTAGAAGCGTCAACGAACTTGTTAATTAAGTCTACCATCTCCAATGGAGAGACTTTCCTTCCTTTAGGATTCATCAGTCGACTTGACAAATCATTAATAAATTCGTCTTCTTCCAGAGCCGTCATATTATTTGAGACAGACACATAAGTTTCTTCTCTTTTTTTTATCGGCTTTTCTTTTACTTGTGGACAATCATCAACTTCTTCCACATAAGGAATTTCATCCAAGTCCCTTTTGTTACAATCATTCATGGCGCTGTTAATTTGTTCTAAAACATTCCTTAGGGTATCAGCATATTCTGATATACCATTGACACCAATTCCTATAAAGAAATTTTCAATATTATCAATATCTTCGCCCTTGATTTTACTTAACAAATCAGCAATCATGTTGTCCGAATTCTTGGCTGAAGATACAACTCTCAACAATGATTCAGCTATAGGACCACGCAAAGTTTTCTCCACATAGTTTGAATCTATATGGTTGTTGTTCATCTTTACGCTTAACAAATAGTCTGTCAATGATGAGAATCTGTCCACAAGTTCTTGCGCATAGTCTGGTCGTACTTGATATTTCTTGCAAAGAGAATCTAAATATTTTGAGACTTTTTGCGTTGTGATTACAACAGTAGCTCTTTTACCTATTGGTTTGACAAAAGACCACAATTTCTTATAATCTATTTTCATCACAAATTCCTGTTAAGTATCTTTTTTGTATTATTTGCTACAATTAGAGTATTGTCATTGAGGTTTCCATCAGAATCCATCAGTGAAACTTGGGCAATATCACTCATACCTTTTACAAGCAACGCCGCCTGCTGAAATGTTAGAACTTGATATTCATCGTCTGTCTGAAAATCGTAAACCAAAGGTTCAAGATATTGCAAGGCAGTAACGATATGATCTTTCAACTGCAACGTCAAATTCTGCAACTCCAGCGCGCGTTGGTTTATGTTATTCATAAGTTGCCAACCTAATTCGAGTTTGGCCTTGTATTCTTTCACCTCTTCCAAGTATGTTACAGCCTGTGTATATTTTTTTGAATAATATGCACTAGCTATCAGACCTGCAGATGCCAATGCTACAAGCCCTGTAGAAGCCCATGTTATGCCTGTTAGTACGGCTGCACCTGCCGCCATGCCACCACCGCCTGCAGCAAGTGAACCTCCACCAAGCCATGCCAATGTTGCATTCCATGCGGCCGCGCCTGAAAGCGAACTTATCGCTGTGCCTGTGCTTGCTGCTGCAAATGTGCTTACGCCCCACGTCACCGCTGATGGCACACCGCTTAATGCAGCAAGAGCCAAAGAGCCTGATGCGGCGACAGTTCCCAACGCCGTACCTGCATTCATATCAAGAGTCTTCAATTCTTGTATTTTTTCAGGCTTTATATCTATCTGACTATAAATTTCATATTCTTTGTCTTTATAGTTCTGACCCATGAAGTCAAGAAAATGTAGAAATGGACCTATTGTTTCTTTCAGTGCTTCAAGTCTTACTCTTGCAAATTTATCGAGAATTTCATTAGACTTACTGCGTCTTTTTTCATTTTCTTCTTGCAAATATGCCAGCAACTCATCAGCCTCAGCTTTCGTACTTTTAGCCTTTTTCCTATCCTGATAAGCTTGTATGCCTGACATTTTCTTTAAAAAATTTCCTATTCCCATTATCAAAAGACTTTTTTCTCTTTAATATTTCCGTTTAAATATTTGACGACATATTCACCTTCATATTTGCCTTTGTGATATGTGCCAGTGATATATTCGTTACCGTTTTTAAAAAAGATAGTAAATGGTCCTTCCAATGTGCCATCTTTCCAAAATCGTCGTTTATTAATTTCTCCTGTGGGATAATAGATGATGTCTTCGCCATCAAGGACTCCTTTTAGGAGATAATATTCCCGCTTAAGCTTTTTGTCAGGATAAAATTCTCTTTGTTTCCTGCGATAAAATCTCATGAAGAAATTTTTTCCCTTAGTATGAGATTTCTTGTAGATAATAACTACTATAATAATTGCAACAATTAAAATTGCAGTTGATAGAAATAGTATTTTCATTGATGTATGAATTTATCTGTTAAGTTCTATGCTGCCATCAGAATTGAACTTCACATTGTAGCCTTTAAACAAGCCTATTATGCCTAATCCAAATCCTGTAAGAATAGCAAGTTCAGCTATAGAAATAGTAACTCCACCAGCTGTTAGTCCCATTATACTTGCTGTACTAACTGCCAATGAAGTGCCGCCTGTAAATGGAGCAGCTGCAATGGCTGCGATACCAATTCCTGCTGCTGCCTGTCCAACTTTTTTGGCCGTTTTCTGTTTTTTTACTTTAGATTTCATTTTTTCAGCCAATGCACCTTTAATCAAGATGCGACTTTCTTTTGCTTTCAAAGCATTTTGCAATTCATTTTGGGTACAAACCGTGACCATAATTTATTCTGCTTAATTAGTTTGACATCGAACTATAAACTTTTCAAATACTTTAATAAAGCACCAAAAGAGTCAATACCGCTAAGATTTTAAGGAATTAGCGTTCTTTGTTCAGAAGAGGAATGCTTATGCATCTTAACTATGGCATCCCAGCCATTTTCCCCGTTTCTTTAGAACTTTAGCCGATGTAAGAGTAACATTTGCTTTCATGATGTTGTTTGTTTTGTTAATTGGAAGAAGCATTCATAATTGAATTACTTTTTCAATTGTTGAATGATTCCTGCAGCATTTGGAATGAGTCCTTTGCTACCCAAGTTTTTTAGAAGCTCTATCACTTTAGCCTTTTCTTCGGGGGAAAGGCTATTGTACCATTTAGCTAATGCCGCAATTCCTAAAGCAATAAGTTTCAGAATTTTTGTTGTAGAAATAGAATTGACTGCCATAATTTATTCTTTATTAAATACACTGTTTTTTTACTTGTTTTTTCAAATTCCTTCCTCTTTTTCCACAGAAATCCTACATTCTAAATATGTATAGACATTTCATCAAATAGAATTATTTATAGGAAAAGAAGAATGATGTATAGTAATATTCAACAATTCTATAGGCTTTTCAAATATTTCAGTAGAGCACTAAATCCGGCTAATCCTCCTAAAATCTTCAGAATTTTTTCTCTTTGTTCAGGAGTAGACTGCTTATACATTTCTACAATGGCATCCCAGCCATTTTTTGCCATTTCCAATACTTTGGTAGGTGTTATTGCTACATTATTCATATATCTAAATCTTTAAAACATTTATTTCTTTTCTTCCATCCTCTCCCAAATCCCCCGATAAACCTCTTCCGTCAACTTCCCGAACAAGCTGACTGGCCGTGTGCGGATGCTTCCGCACTTCGGGCAGGGTTGAGGCATCGAATATGCAGTGGCGCAATACTCGATGTCGGGGGCTTTGAACTTCTCGCCACATCGGGTGCACTTGAACAGGCTTATTCCTCTGAACATAGTTTTACTCCTTTTTATATAATAGGTAATAGGGGTTATAATGCAGGGGCGTGGGGGCCTTTGTTTGTGCTTTTGGGGTGGTTGACGCACTGTCCGCCAACCATCACCATGATGTTGGGGAACTTCTTTCCACAATACTTGCAGGTGTATTCCTGCTTTTCGCTTCCTTCGTACAGCTTGTGACGACCTTTGTTCGAGCCGTCGGGATGACGGGGGCACGTGGCGGAGGTGAGCTGGCGGACATCAGGGAATTTCTTTCCGCAATATTCGCAATAGTAGTGTTGTTTTTCTTTATCCGGTCGGTTCATATTGTTTCCTGTAAAAGATAAAACCGTGAGGACAATCATCAGTTGTAAAGTATGTGCACTCATAGTTGTTAGGGTTGCTTCATTTTTAAAGTTAGAGAAAATTCTTCAGAAACTGTTTTGAATTGATTTAAGAATAATGTTATAGGACTACATACAATTCAGAATCAGCCGGTCAATTGGAAAAATGTTATATCTTTAAAGGTACCAAACAATAAAGTTATGACACAGTATCCAACCGACCTGACTGAAAAACAGT
>NZ_NFIN01000024.1 GCF_002161765.1 Bacteroides sp. An322
CTGACCATCGATTACGAATTCCTTGCTGAAACCGCAGAAGCTATGGTACAGATTGCATTCATCCAAATCATGCTTAACAAATTTATCGAATGAAATCAAAACAGCTTCTTAATACTTTGGCTATATTGACCAATGTATCTAGTGTCGGCTGTGTAACATTGGAGCACCATTTTGAAATAGTAGATGGATCTTTACCTAATTGTTCCGCCAACCATTTTCCTGTTCTTTTCTGCTCAACCAGAACCAGCTTTAATCTATTAACATCCTTCATATATGCACTAGTAATATTTGACATTTTGCAAATGTATTGAAAAATATTCAACCTCAGACATCTATAACCGATAAAATAGCAATATAGCATAAAAATTAACCTGTCATGTCTATTTTCCCAATTACTCATTCGTCTTCTTCAAATCCTTCCGAAACATTTGCCACCAACGCTTTTCCGATTTCCAGCTGCAAGAATTTAGGCAACCGAAGCAACTTTGCCATAAGTTGGCTGTAAGTGAACTCAACCTTGGTATCTAGTATCGGTTCTTCTTCGATATCCTTGTCAATCCTTTCTACGGACTCAGAGCCTTCGATGAAATCGGAATAGTCCGGATTCTCTGGCCAATTTTCTATCGTACCATCATTATTGATCCTTAAACGGATATAGTCCCCGCAGTCCTCCGACTCCGGAACCAGACCGTTTGGCACATAATCGGCAATCTTACATATCGCCTTTTTGTCTTTATCGAGCAGGAAATATGTGCCGCTGTCGCATATCTTGGCCTGCAGATACAGATCCCCATATTCAGGCTTCCAATTCAGTAGTTTATGCGTCTTCAAATTGATTATTCCTGACCACATACCCTTAGCAACCAGCGGATATTTGTTTTCATACAGTTCACCCATCCATGCATCCATATAGCTGCACATTTCCTCGTTATATGGGAAATATATCATAAGATAATGCGCAACCTCACTCAATTTCTTTTCCTTAATGCCAATCAAAATCTGTTTTGCCATAATCAGTAAATATCAATAGTAACTATTAATCTTCATCATCATTAAGTTCAGTCCGGTTCTTAGTTTTAAGTTCTTTTTCAAAAGTTTCCAATTCATCTTTAAGCCGTTCATGAAAAGTATCCTCACCGTCATCACCACTCATCATTCGGTCCACACGTGTTGCATAAATTTCAGCTATTCGAATTTGTTTATAAGCTTCTTTCAAGGTTTCTACCGTGCTGTCTGATAACTCCAACACATCTGCATCATTCGGATAATGGTCGTATATGCAATGACGGATTGAATATAAAACCGGAATTTGCTCATCATTGGAAGTCCCGGTCATACATAATCTGGTAGATTGAAAAATCACACCGCCATTGAAAAAACGCCCGTCAGCATATTGGGAGTCAGCTTTTACTACCTCTTCATTACTCAACAGAAATGATTCCGCTTCTTTATAAGTTGCAAACATCAAATAACCCCTATAACTATGATAGGAATGAGGTTGATCTCTCTCCTCAATAGTCCAGTAATCTTCATGCACTTTGACTGGTTTCGGCTGCAATGCTCTTGCGATATCATGCTCAATACTCCGTTCGATATCTCCTATTACGTATTCCTGGTAATCAAAATATCCTCCGCTCATAATATATCATTCTGATGTTTATACAATTTATTTATCCTATACTGCTCATCCAAATTACAAAAACATCGTCATATACACCGGAATATACTCTATCCCATTTTCCCTCCTGTAATCCTTGGTATAAATCAGGTATTTGTTAATTATCCGATCCGAGAATTTGGAGCAGAACTCGTCTAATGACTTATGCGTCTTGTAGCCTGATGACTTCACTTCTATTGGCGAAATCTTATGCTTATCCGGAATAACAAAGTCTATCTCGTAGTATTTCTTCCCTTCAGCGTATGGGATGGTATGATAGAACAGGTTCTTTCCCGTAGCCTTCAACATTTGGGCTATGACATTCTCATATACATATCCCATGTTGGTACTAAGCTTATCATTCAACAACTTGTCATAAATTACATTCTCTGTAATGTCGGCATCCTTGAATGCAAGTGTGACAAACAAGCCCGTATCAGACGCATACATCTTGAAATATTCTTCATTCTTTGTCAAGGCCAATCCTGCATTCGGGTCATCAGAATGATACACCACGTTCACCGTCATGGAGTCCTCCATTTCTTTCACGATATTCACAATCCTTTCCGCCCTTTCATCCGAAATAGCCTTACTTACTTGATAACGCATCGCGTTTCTGCTGAGTTGTGCCGGAATGGCATCGTATAATGCTTTGGCCCTTCCTGAATCGTCAATCTTTCCGAAATCTTCTTCATAAAGAGCGATTATGTCCCGTTTTGCCTGGTCAACGGCTGTAAAATTGTTCGTCTTGATATACGCTGAAACAGCCTGCGGCATCCCTCCTACAAGCATATACAGGCGGAAATCCCTCATGAGTTTGCGATGAACGGCGTCGCCCAAGGGCATTTTCTTTTCAAATGCAGTACGCAACAACGGAATGGTTGCAGTATCTCCAAGAGCCCATCTGAATTCTTCATAGTCCATCGGATACATGTCTACTTTTGTTTCTTCGCTCGGAACAAGGATATTGCGGCTCTTAGAACGAACCGAAATCAATGAACCAGTCTCGATATAATCGTAACGATGATCCTTTACCAGATGCTTGATGGACTGCCTCGCAAGAGGTTGCAACTGGACTTCATCAAAAATAATCACCGACTCTCTTTCATACAGTTGTACCTGATATATGAACTGCAACCTGATAAACAGGTAATTCAAGTCTGAAATATCATTGAACAAATCGCTCACCTCTCTTGACACCTTCGAAAAATCAATCAATATGTATGACTTATACTCATGACGTGCGAATTCCTCCGCGATGGTTGATTTCCCGATACGTCTGGCACCTTGTATCAGTAATGCCGTATCTCCGTTGCGTTCAGTCTTCCACTTGAGCATTGTATCGTAAATCTTTCGTTTGAAATAGATTACATTATCTTCCATTTATCTTCAAATTTATGTGCGAATATACGTTTTATAAATATCTCCACCAAATTCCAAACGCATAAAATGTCAATATCCACCAAATCTTTTCCACTCTACCAGTCAATCAGCACTAAATTCTCAAAATATTTGATTGAAATGCGATTTATTTGCTAATTTTGCATCGATTTAAAGACAATATAAACACTAACAATGCGTAGATACAGAATGAACATATTATCAATAGCAACCGCAATTCAGAGCAATAAACGCACTGAATCTGTATCGTGTGTTCATGTTTCACGCATTGAACCTCGTATAGTAAATACTTTCCAACGAACATCATAAGTACACTTTGTACTTTGAATGAGAATATAAGCCGAATAGTTGGAGGGTCTTTGCAAACTTTCCAACTATTTTGTTTTATGCCCATTTGTGACAGTCGCCTTTGTGATGCTCTTCTGTCATTTCCGTCTGATGGGTTATTGGTAACTAAATTATTAACGTGCAGTGATGCACAAAAATTGAGAAAAGATGAACTATAAATTTGATGGCAGCAACCTGTTCTTTACATCTGACACACATTTTTATCATGGGAATATCATTCGTTTCTGTAACAGACCATTCAAAAGTGTGGAAATGATGAATGAAACCATCATATCCAACTGGAATAATACAGTCGGGCAAGATGATATCGTGTTTCATTTAGGTGATTTTTGTCTTGGCGGTTCAGCAGAGTGGAATAAAATACTTGACAGATTGAACGGCAAGATATATCTGATTATGGGCAATCACGATTTGAAAAATATACGTCAAGGGTACATTGGCAGATTTGAGCATGTAGCAATGCAGATGCACATAGAGGTAGGCAAACAGAAGATATATTTGAACCATTACCCTTTTCTATGTTTTGATGGCGGATATAAAGATGTGTGGCAACTGTTCGGACACGTTCACACGAGAAAGAACAACACAGGAATTGATGCTGCCCGGCTTCAATACCTCTACCCGACACAGTACGATATCGGAGTTGACAACAATAACTTTACACCGGTATCATTTGAGCAAGTTAAGAGAATAATAACCAAACAAATTGAAAAAGGAGGACAGTAGAATGAAGATACAATATATGAGCGATCTGCATTTGGAATTCTGTGATAATAGCAGGTGGCTGAAACATAATGAATTGCCGGTAACAGGCGATATTCTGGTACTTGCCGGAGATATATTCTATCTGAAAAACAGGATCGCACCTTTGAACAACTTTTGGAAATGGGCTTCCGCGAATTATCGTCAGGTGCTCATTGTACCCGGGAACCATGAGTATTACAATTATTGCGATGTAATGGATAATGGATTGCAATGGAATTGGATGTTCAAGAACAATATAGGATACTATCAAAATCAGGTAGTGAGGATTGATGACACCGACTTTATCATGAGGAAATGACGGCTTATAAACAACCATAACCATTTATAACCGACCATCACAAAGTCGCTGATAGTCAGCGGCTTTTTCTTTTTAACACATTCCAGTCGCTTTTTGGTAGCAGGAAATAATCGCCCTATTTTTGTATCGTATTTCTACCGCGGAACATTTCGAGGGAAAGCCCCGATGTCACACCGAGGCAGTAGTTGACGTGTGTTGACACAACCACTCTCTATTGTAGCCATCATTGCGCAAACTTAAGCTACAAAGAACGGATGAGAGAACGTAGGCGGCAACCTAAACGAATGGTACACACCCGAAGAAATACAGGAAAAATACGGCATGACCTGTGTCACCATCCGTTCGCAAGTGTACTGCAACAATATCCCCTCAAAGAAAGAACATGGACAAATCTACTACTCAATACACGGGAGCGAACCTTCAATGACTCCATGACAGAAAAGGCCGAAGCCATAAGATGCCGACGGTATGAATCCATTGTGAACGACCGCTACGACTTCTTGGACAAGGTTTACATTTACCTTTTTCTATTTGCGACGCTTCCTCCGCCTTTTATAAAATATAACCTTTCGCAATATACTATATTGACCGCCTCAATATACAATATTCACGTCCACAATATACTATATTGCATTTAACAATACAAAATCCCCTCTGTAAATATCAAAAATATTACCTTATTTAATTAAAAAACTTCTGGAAGCCCTGTCCGTGGCAAGACCAAAGCTTCTTTTTTCCTGCAAGTATCGTCTGAAGCCTCAGACAGTACTTAAAAACTTCTACAAGCATCATCTGTGCCTCGGACAGTGCTAAAAATTTTCCGCAAGTGCCGTCCGAAGCTTCGGACAGCACTCATAATTTTCCGTAGTTCCTATCGGAGATGTAGACGGAAGTTCTTATGTTTTTGCAGATTAAGCCAATATAAAAAACCAAACGCAGCTTACGCATGGGCTTGCCCATTGCCCACCACATTTTATATTGGGGTAGCCTAATAACCCATCTGACCTAAAGGCCGAATGGGAGTGCCAGTGCAAGCAGCAAGCTACGGCGACTCACTTTTAGATATCCTTCCGCTTGGCAATGCAAAGTAAAGGCAAGGCTGGCGAAAGTCAATCACCTTGTGCTTTCGTGGAAGCATTTGGCGTTGATGTGGAAGCCTATGGCATTCCTATTTAAGTCATAATCAGTAAAACCGTCACAATCCTCCGTGGAATTGTTACGTCCTTTTGCAGCATATACCGCTATTTTTGCACCCAAAGAAGAAGCGTTATGAATATAGATAATAAAATAAGCAGAAGGGATTTTATCAGGACTTCCGCCCTGACAGGAGGAGCATTGTTTGTTTCCACGGCGATACCGGGGCAGGCGATGAATCTATTGCAGGAACAGAAGAACGATAACAAGTTTACCAATGATGAGTTATTGAAAGGCGTGTGCGACATCCATCTGCATTGCCGCCCGGATTCGCGGGAGCGGTCGGTGGATGAATACGGCTTTATAAAAGATGCAATGGCGGCAGGCTACCGTGCCGTGATGTTCAAGTCCAACGATTTCAGTTGCCACGACCGGGCGTACATCATCCGTCAGGCATTGCCGGGTGCGGAGTGCTTCGGCAGTTTCTGCATGAACCGGGTGCATGGCGACAGGGTGAATGTGTTTGCAGCGCAAAAGGCGGTCGAAACGAGCGGCGGGCTGTGCCGCTGCATTTGGATGCCGACTTTGGATGCCGCCTACCAATATCAAAGTGAAGGACGAAAGGAGAAAGGCATTCCGGTGCTGGACGATAACGGACAAGTCTTGCCGGAAGTGGTCAGGGTAATGGAAATATGCGCCGAGGCGGACATCATCTTTGCGACAGGACATTCCTCGCCGAAAGAGAGCATTACGCTTGTCCGCAAGGCGAAGGAAGTCGGCGTGAAACGTATTGTCGTTACCCATGCCAATTCGTATATCTGGACAATGACACCCGACCAAATCAAGCGGTGCATCGACCTTGGTGCATACATTGAATACTGTTACCTGCCTTGCCTTTGGGGAGAGGGAACGAAGATGCCCCAATACCAACGGCAAAGCATCGAAGATTTCGCTTCGTTCGTCCGCATCGATCCAACACGGAGTTTCATCTCTACGGACTTGGGACAGGCGGTGATGCCGCGTCCCATTGAGGGCATGAGAGATTGCATCGTGAAACTGCAAGCCGTCGGAATTTCCCAAAGCGACATAGACCTGCTTGTCCGTCGCAATCCGGTATGGCTGATAGGTTGGATAAATAAAAAAAGAATATGGACAGACGGGATTTTATCAAAAGCGGACTTCTTGCCGCAGCCGTAGGAGCCATGAACGGCCCGAAAGCCATTGCGCAGGAAGCCGAGAAGCAGGCGGTGCGGGAACAGCTTGTCAAGGATATTCTGAATTACAATCCGCAGATGCAATACCGCCCGATGGGGCGCACGGGCGTGAACGTGTCGGCGTTGGGCTTCGGCATGTTGCGCCTGCCGATGAAGGACGGGCACGTGGATTTCGACCGGACCACGCCGATGGTGCGCCGTGCCATCGAGGGCGGGGTGAACTACATCGACACGGGGCGTGTCTATCTCGGCGGAGAAAGCGAACAGGCGGTAGGCAAAGCCCTTGCAGGAGGCTGGCGCGACCGGGTGTATGTCACGTCCAAGATGCCGTGGTGGGAGATGCGGTCAGCGGACGACTTTGAGAAGTTCTTTGACCAGTCACGCCGCGCCATCGGCACGGATGTCATCGACTTCTACCACATCCACATGATTATGCACCGTGCGTGGAAGGACTACGTGCTGCCCTACAAGCTCATCGAGAAGATGGAGCGGCTGAAAGCGCAGGGCAAAATCCGCTTCATGGGCTTCTCTTTCCACGACAGCCTGCAACTCTTCAAGCGGGTGGTGGAATATACCCCTGCATGGGACTTCTGCCTCATCCAGCACAACTACTTGGACTACGAATACGAGGCGGGTGTGCTCGGCCCGAAATATGCCGCCGCCAACGGCATGGGACTGGCGGTGATGAAGCCCGTCCGCACGGGATTCCTTGCCAACCTGCCGCAGACGATGCGTGACGCGCTTGCCTCCACGGGCATCCGCAAGCCCGACACGGAGTGGGCGTTGAACTACCTGTGGGACATTCCCGAAGTCAGCGTGGCGGTGAGCGGCATGGGAAGTATGGAAGATGTAGAGGAAAATCTGAAATACGCCGCCAAAGCCCGTCCCAACATGCTCACCCCTGCCGAGCGCGAGGCGTTGGGAGCTGCCATCTATGCCTACCGCCACGCGCCGGGACACATCGACTGCACGGGCTGCTATCAGTGCATCCCCTGCCCGCACAATGTCGCAATCGGCTACATCTTCGCCTACGTGTACAACAACTATATCCTGCACCGGAACAAGGAGCGGGCAATGGCGGACTATACCGTTTCGATGTCGCCCGTCCAGCGTGGCGACCCGGCATCTTCGTGCGTCGCCTGCGGCGAATGCCTGGCGAAATGCCCGCAGCATTTGGATATTCCCACTCTGCTGGCAAGGGTGAAGGAAACAATGGGAAAATAATCCTTGCCTCGCTCCCCGATTTTCCTTATCTTCGCAAACGAAACAACCAGCAAAAAGTATGAGTACCATTAAACCGCAAAACATATTATCCATACAAAACCGCGATGAATTTCGCCAATGGCTTATGACGCATCATGCCACCGAAAGGGAGTGTTGGGTGAAGGTCAAGCGCGGGCGTCCTATGGACGACGGGACATTCTGGTACATCGACGCAGTAGAGGAAGCGATGTGTTTCGGCTGGATTGACAGCACTTTGAAACGGCTGGACGGCGAGGCATACCAACGGTTTGCGCCACGCGCGAAAGGCAGCCTGTGGTCGGAACTGAACAAGGAACGATGCCGCCGCATGGAGCGGTTGGGGCGCATGACGGATGCGGGGCGCGACGTGCTGCCCGACATGTCGCCCGGAGGTTTCACCATCGACGAGGAAATCCTGTCAGCCCTCCGGCAAGACCCCATTGTGTGGCGGAACTTCCAAAACTTCCCACCCTTATACCGGCGTGTGCGCATTGACACGATACAAATCAAGAAAAAACAACGTCCTCTCTTTGAAAACCGTCTGAAAAAGTTCATTGACAACACCCGCCTCGGCGTGATGTATGGTGAGTGGAATGATAATGGCAGATTGCTATAAAGCGGTAAATCCCTTGCCACGTCAAAAAATCGTCCAATCCGCCCCGACAACCGCCGTCCCCAGCGGGGACAGCGCGAATCCTGACGGAGAAGCACTATTCCCGGCGGGGACAGTATCAATCCTACAGGATAAGCACTTTCCCCGGCGGGGACGATGCCAATCGGCGCGGATAAGGGCTGTCCCCGCTCTGTTTTCCGCTTATCCGTCAGGATTTGCATTGGCGACGGCTCGGACAGAGCTTATCCTGTAGGATTAGTGCTGTCGGAGGTCTCGGACGATGCTTATCCCGCAGGATTGCTCCTGTTCGAGGGGAGGCTATCTCATCCCGGACATGAGACTACCTCAGGTCGGTCTTGAGATACCCTAAGGTCTGACCTTTGCTGAACGGTATTCTGAAACCATTTGCATTTTCAGTGAAATTGGTACAAACGCAGAGGATATGTCTATTCTGTTTCGGCTTGTGCCGCCGTATCTTTGCAAAGTGAATGGTCAACTAAAACAGAATTGATATGATACGGAATCTATTAACCGCATTGCTCTTGTTCGGATTGCTGTCGTGCGACGGGGCAGAGAGGAAAACGCAGCCGGGCATGTGCGCCAAGGAAGAAATGGCTGTCGACGGCATCGTGCGCCTTTCGAAAGTCGAGGTCTATCCGCAGTTCGTTGATGAATACATAAAATATGTGACCGAGGTGGGCGAAATCTCCCTGCGTACCGAACCGGGCGTGCTGACTATGTATGCCGTTGCTGAAAAGGAGAATCCCTGCCAAATAACCATCCTTGAAACATACGCGAGCCGGGAGGCATACGACAAGCACATCGCTTCCGCACATTTCCAGAAATACAAGCAAGGGACGCTGCACATGGTCAAATCGTTGGAACTGACTGACCAGACACCGCTCAATCCCGACAACCGAATCAACAACTTTATAAAATAAAATGTTCGACACATGAAAAAGATACTGTTTTTATTATTCGTAGCAACAATGACTAATATTCAAGGAATTATGGCACAGGAAAAGATTACAGAAACCGTAGCGGACGGAAAGGCCGCTTTCCAGCGGGAAATGATATTCCCTATCGGCGAACCGAACACCGCATACGCCAAGTACTTCATCGGCAACAGCTATCTGGCTCCCATATCCAAGGAACAGATACCGTTCAACAATGTCACTTTCGAGCCGGGCTGCCGCAACAACTGGCACATTCACCATGCCACCAAAGGCGGCGGGCAGATGCTGGTCTGCGTAGCCGGAAAGGGCTGGTATCAGGAGGAAGGCAAGCCTGCCGTGCAGATGCTTCCGGGTGATGTCATCCACATTCCGGCGAATGTGAAGCACTGGCATGGAGCGGCGGCGGATAGTTGGTTTGCGCATCTCGCCTTTGAGGTGCCCGGAGAAAACACGTCCAACGAATGGCTGGAGCCTGTGACCGACGAAGAATATAACCGGTTGGGGAAATGAGATTGCTCACTTTATTGTTTGCGGGAATGTCTCTTGGTTCCGTACCTCTTTGCGGGCAGACGGTCGATGTCCACACCCACATCATCATCCCCGAATACGTGGAGGTGCTGCGAGCGCACGGGGCGGAATTGGAAGAGACCTTCCCGTTGCCCGAATGGGATGCCGGGCGGCATATCGCCTTTATGGACAGCGCCGACATCCGTACCGCCGTGCTGACGATGCCCGCCCCGCAGCCGTATTACGGTGATGCGGAGGAAAGTGCCGAGTGCATCCGCCGGGTGAACGAGGTTTCGGCAAGGGTGAAGCAGGACTATCCTGGCAGGTTCAAGTTCTGCGCCGCCCTGCCTCTGCCAGATGTGGATGCCGCCATCCGGGAAGTCATTTACGCGCTTGATACCTTGGGAGCGGACGGCGTGAAGCTGGCGACCAACAGCCGGGGGCAATACTTGGGCGATGAGGCGTTGGACCCGCTGATGGAGGTACTGAACGAGCGTCACGCCGTCATCATCATCCATCCGCACCGCCCCACGCCTTACCCGGAGAAAATCATATCCACCACACCGCTGGCGATGTACGAATATCCGGCGGAGACCACCCGCGCCGTGGTGAATATGTTGGCAAGGAATATACTAGTGCGCTACCCGAACCTGAAAGTGGTCGTGCCTCATTGCGGCTCGTTCCTGCCGTTGGCGTTGCCGAGAATGAAATCCATCCTCCCGGCAATGGTCGCGCAGGACTATATGCAACCGATAGACTGGGAAGCCAACCTGTCGCGCCTCTACTTCGACTTGGCAGGCAATCCTACCCCCGAAGTCCTGCATTCGCTGCTCACCATCACCACGCCCGACCACATCCTCTACGGTTCGGATTACCCCTATCTACCCGATGCCGTACTGAAAGCCAATCTGCAAAGGCTGAAACAGATGCTGGCTGCGGATGAGGAATTGGCTCCTTACAGGGAGGATATACTGTGGAAGAATGCGGAGCGGCTGTTTGAGGGAAACGCTATTGATGAAAGATGACACAAGACATCACAGCCGCATCTTCCCGACGTATTCCGACGGCGTAACCCCCTCCTGCTTCTTGAACATCCGGCTGAAATGCTGGGGATATTCGAAGCCGAGGCGGTCGGACACTTGGGAGACGGTTCCCCCTGCCGCCAGCCCGTTCTTGGCAAGCTGGATGACGAACTGGCGGATGTGGTTGCTCGCCGTGTCTCCGGTGGTCTTCTTGATGACATCGCCGAAGTAATTGGCGGACATGCACAGTTTGTCGGCGCAATACTGCACGGTGGGCAGACCGAGGGTCAGTTGGAGCTTGTCCTCGAAATACTCACGGAGCAGGCGGTCGAAGCGGACAAGGATGTCGGAGTTCTCTATCTTTCGGGTGACGAACTGGCGGTTGTAGAACCGCTGGCAGAAATTGAGCGTAAGTTCGATGTAGCCCACGAGGATGGCTCGTTGAAATTCGTCCGGTTTCTTTCCCAGTTCCTCGCGAATCTGACGCATCAGGGAAGACAGAATGTCGTGCTCCTCATCGGTCATGTGCAGGGCTTCGTTGATACGGTAATCAAAGAAAGAATACTCCTTGATACGCCTTTCCAGCGGGAAACCGTGCAGCAGGTCGGGATGGAACAAGAGTGCCCAGCCCGTCAGCATCACCTCCTCGCCGTTGTCCTTCTTGCCGCCTATCTGCCCGGGGGCCACACAGATGACCGTACCCTTCTTGTAATCATACTTGCCGCAGCCGTATGCCAGGTCTATCTCCGCCTCATCGTGGAAGAAGATGCCGTACACGCCGTAATCGTTCAGGCTGTGGCGCACGGGCGACACTTCGGCATAGTCGATGACGCTGACCAGCGGGTGCTGCTCTTTGCATCCAACGTAGCGACTGTAGTCGTTGACGTTCCTTACTTTCAGTATCTTGCTCATAGTTCTTTCCGTTAAACCTGTACAAAGATAACGTTTCTCTTTCCCATTCCCATTGCCCCGCTCCCTGATTTTCACTATCTTCGCAAAGCAAAAAGCAGAAATGGCCAGATAGAAGACAGTCTGCTTTCTTAACCTGTCTTATCATCGCATTGTTATTTTTACTTTTGGCTTTGAAATCAACAAATAGATAGAAATATGAAAAAAGAAATGGTACTGAAAATGTTTTTGCTATGCCTGTGCATAGCTGGTTTTGTAAGCTGTAGTGATGATTCAAACGACATCGCATTCAATGGCGAATCTTTGGAGCAAACCCAATGGAGTGGGACAATGTACTTTTATTCTAATGGAGAAGTAACAGGAGAAAACAGTTACGGCATTTCATTCCTGACCGATGATTCAGGAATAACCAGTACAACGGATGAAAATGGTTATCACACTAAAAGTTATTTTACGTACAGCATCACTGATAATCTGATAACCTTTACGGTAGATAAATCCGATTGGCTTGACGGCTATTGGTTTCTGAAAAGTTTCAATAAGGACGCTATGGAATTGGAGCAATCAACGGGTGAAGAGAATGCGTATAAACAAGTGCTTGTCTTGAAAAGGACTTATTAATCATCCCTTTTCATATATCCTGCAGGATTGGCATCATCCGAGCCTCCGACAGCATCAATCGGGACGGATTGGTTCTGTCCTAGGCATTTTCGGGGCAAATTCTGCGGGATTACCGAAAGAAAAGCCTACATGCAGGGTGTGCCGTAACAGATACATGGCACACCTTTTTTATTTCCCGATGCAGCTCCCTTCCCAATTTCCGTAAAAATGGTACGCTTCCCCCACTTATGGTTACGGTGTTCCTCCTTGTTCCGGTGTAATTTTGCATCAGATAAAAACAAGAATACAATGAAACAGAAAACAGAATTACCTGAAGAATTGTGCGCGGACGAGGCGGTGTGCTTCATCGCATACCGTCACCACGTCACACCGCAACAACTCTTGCGCCATTTCCTTTGTGGGGATACATCCATACCCTTGGAGGATAACGAAGTCGAAATACTGAAAGGACTATCTGAACTGGTCAAAGATGATAGAATTGCGAACATAAAAACAAGATAACAATGAAGAAGAACATCGGAAATGTATTGGCATTGTACCCCACGCCCGCAGTTGTCGTGGGTACGGAAGTGAACGGAAAGGTAAACTGGCTGCTGGTCGCCCACGTGGGCATCATCGGGCATGACCAAATCATGTTGAGCTTATTCAAGAAACATTACTCTAACGAAGGAGTAAAGCAGACGGGCAAGGTGTCCGTCAATATGGTGAACGAGGCGATGCTTGTGCGAGCTGACTATGTAGGCTGCGTGGGCGGAGCAAAGGCAGACAAGTCGGATGTATTTATCTATCACAAGGGCGAAGCCGGAACACCCGTCATTGACGAAAGTCCGCTGGTGATGGAGTGCGAGGTGGTGGACAACTACGAGACGGACACCTTCGACAACTTCATCTGCAAGATAACGAACACCTATGTGGACGAGGACTGCCTGAACGAAAAGGGCAAGCCCGACTATGACAAGCTGAAGCCCGTGCTCTTCGAGATGCCGAACTACACCTATCTGCGCACTGGCGAGACCATCGGTAAGTGCACCAGTTTCGGGGAGGCATACAGAAAGGAGGAACAACAATGAAAACAAGAATATTAGGAAAAGACGGGCTAAAAGTATCTGCCATTGGATTGGGTTGCATGGGCTTCACGCAAAGCTATCCCCCGTATCCCGACCGTAAGGATGCGATAGAGACCATACGCAAGGCGGTGGATTTGGGCGTTACTTTCTTCGACACTGCCGAAGTGTACAGCTACGGCCAAAACGAGGACTTGATAGGTGAAGCGTTGCAGCCTGTGCGCGACCGGGTGGTCATTGCCACCAAGTTCGGTTACGACCTGTCCGAAACGCCAGACTTGACGACATCGGCACGTCCCGTTTCGCTCTCCAGCCGTCCGGAAACCATCCGCAAGGCAGTGGAAGGCTCACTGCGCCGTCTGCGTACCGACCACATCGACCTTTACTATCAACACAGGGTTGACCCGAATGTGCCTATCGAAACAGTAGCCGAGACCGTAGGCGAACTGATAAAGGACGGCAAAGTATTGCATTGGGGCTTGTCCGAAGCTGCCGCCTCCACCGTGCGCCGTGCCCATGCCGTATGTCCGCTGACTGCCGTGCAGAGCGAATACTCCTTGTGGTACAGGAAACCCGAAGCGGAACTGCTGTCCACGTTGGAGGAATTGGGCATCGGCTTCGTGCCGTTCAGTCCGCTGGGCAAGGCGATGCTGACTGGGCGTTTCAACAAGGACACGAAGTTTGACAAGACCGATTTCCGCTCCGCCATTCCCCGCTTCCAAGGTGAGAACCTGAAGCACAACATGGAATTGGTAGAATATGTGGAAGAGCTTGCCAAGAAGAAAGAAACCACTCCTGCCCGCATCGCCCTCGGCTGGCTGCTGGCGCAGAGAACGTGGATAGTCCCCATTCCGGGAACCAAGCGCATTGAGCGTATCGAGGAGAACATAGGTGGTGCGGACATACAATTCACGCCCGAAGAATTGGCGGACATTCGCCGCCATTTGGACAACATAGAGATAATCGGAGGACGTTATCCCGAAGACCAGGAGAAGATGACAGGACTTTAATCTCGGACACCTATGGAACAACGAGAATTTCTGAAGAAGTCTGCACTCGCTGCTTTGGGTACAGCCGTAGCCGGAACAGGGATTGTGCAGGCTTTCAACCTCGTAAACGATAATGAATCAAAGACAGAAAAAATGAAGATAGTAGTATTGACGGGCAGTCCCCGTAAGAACGGAAATTCTGCTTATTTGGCGGAACAGTTCATCAAAGGCGCGGAAGAAAAAGGGCACGACGTGTTCCGTTTCGACTGTGCTTTCAAGCAGGTGGAGCCGTGCCGCGCCTGCAACCGTTGCGGCATGGACGGGCCATGTATTTTCAACGACGACTTTCAGGAACTCCGTCCGCACCTGATAGAAGCGGACATGGTGGTGTTCGCTACGCCGATGTATTATTTCAGCATCTCGGCACAGATGAAACGGGTTATCGACCGTTTCTATGCCATCAACGGGCAGATAAAGGGAGCGTCGAAGAAGGCCGCTTTCCTGATGACCTACGCTGATACCGCCAAGAAGGAAGCGGAGCCGATGCTGGTGCATTACCATACGCTGATGGATTACCTCGGCTGGACAAGTGTAAGCGAAGTGGTGGCTTCAGGCGTATGGACGGCAGGTAGCGTCAGGAATACGGATTATCCGCAGCAAGCCTATCAATTAGGGAGAAGTTTATAAGTAACGTGAATTCGATGAATTTAAGAGGCGGAAAAGTGTGTTAGATGAAATCACAAGCTGGTTTATCCATTTCTTGGCTGGCAGCAGGTTTTCTTCCTCGCTTTTCTCAATCTCCATGCTGGCCGCTATCAGTTCTCACACATCCGCCAAAGGGGGAATCTTCAAGGATTCGTCCACGTTGATGAAATCCCCCTCCTTCTCTTCCTTGAAACGGAAACCTCCCATACGTGAGAAATCGTCTATGCCCGTCAGAAAGTCAAACGATGACAACCGACGTACCGGCCTGCCTTCTTCCAATGCGGCTATCTGCTCCCGTCGCAAAAGCAAGGTACGCCCCCAACGGTCTGGCAAGGCATCCGAAAAGCACCCGAATATGTCTTTTCCCGGCTGCGTATATTGTATCCCGGGATAATTGTTCAAGTCTTCACTCAGAAACAAATCGCCGTGCTTCCTCAACCACTCATCATGGAACGAGAAGCTATAGCTGTCGGAACCACGAAGCGATTCATACCCCAACTCTCCGACAAACTCTATTTCCTTGAGCCAGTCAAAATCGGCATATACATAAAGTTTCTTCATCGCCTATTCCTTTTTAGATGCCCGTTCCCTTGTCTTCAGGCTCAAATCTTGCAAAGCCTTTCCCAACTTGTCTTCCTTGGCCAGCCACAGAATATCATCATCTAATTGCAGGGCGTAAAGCACCCGGAGATAAATGCCTATTGCCACCGTAGGAACACCTTTTTCTATGCGTGACACGGTTAGTGGAGAACAGGTTGCCCGTTCCGCCACCTGAGCCACGCTCAGATTCCTGCGCAACCGAGCCAACTTTATCTGCTCTCCCACCACTTGCATCTTTTGTTCCAATTTCCGTGGCAACTTGGTGCCCATTGTATTCTTAGTCATAACCAATCATATAATATGTAAAAATAATGCTTTTTATTTATTTAATGATAGGTTTACATCAAAAAATAATGGTTTACTCCCGAGAATACTTGCTGGCCAAAAGAAACATATTCGTCCATTCCTGCTACTTGACTTTAAAGCCGCACATATATATGCGAATAATAAAGTCAAGTTAAGGCAGGAAGGAGGAAGAGAATTAAGAAACGAACAAATGCACTACTATCAATGATTTAACAATGATTTAACAATACAAATAAAAATAAGATTTTTCCGTTTCGATGCTGTGCGTATGCCAAAATATGCTACTTTTGTGTTACAATTCTGTTACCCGATATGATATGAGTAACAAAAGAAATTAACGAACGGCAATTATGGGAGGTTTGGAGATGTGTTGGTGAAAATAAAATAAAATCAATAACCATAGAAGGATTATGAAATCTGGCTATAAGGAAATAGGCTTTGGCAAGCAAACTATCGCCAAAGTATTTGAAGAATGGTATACAGTCCCATCTTATCAAAGACACTATGTCTGGGAAAGTGACAATGTCAATGATATGTTGGAAGATTTTTCTGCGAACTATATAGAGCATGATAACGAAGAGTATTTTCTTGGTTCGTATATTATTCAAAGCAAAGACAAAAACAACGATTTGTTAGACGGACAACAACGTATCACAACCCTCTTCTTGCTTTTTGCATTTTTAAGAGACTATAGTAAGTCATCGGAAGATGTTAAGGAAAATTGCGAAGCACTCATCTTTCAGAAAGCAAACAAGATAAGACATATAGAAGAGCGCATTCGATTGTCGTATGAAATCAGAGGCAACGTAAAGAAGTTTATCGAGGAATACTTGATGACTCCTGGAAGCATAACCAACCATTGGTCAGAAATAGAAAAGAAAGCCAACGATAAAACAGAAAGCACATCTATCCAACGGATGTGTAATGCACTCATTTGTTATAACACATTCTTTATGGAACATCCGGACATCAATTTAGATGCTTTTTTAGGATTCATACTTAACAATGTCGTGATGATATACATCTCTGCAGACTCATTGGAAGATGCTTTCAGGCTGTTTTCTGTAATGAATGACCGTGGTCAGAAGTTGAGCAATGCCGACATTCTAAAATCATCTAATCTTGAAAAGATTGATGACGATAAAGACATGAACAACTATGCTCGTGAATGGGAGAATATGCAAGAAGACCTAGGAAACGATTTCGACCGTTTCTTGGCATACGTAAGAACCATGCTCCTCAAAAAACGTCAGAAGATGAACCTGCTTGATGAATATGACAAACAGATATTCAAAGCAGGACTGATAAAGCAAGGCAAAGAGTTCTTCAATTATGTATTTAATGTATACCGAGACTATAATAGACTGATTAACTTAAATGATAATGATGATGTGGAATATTGCACTTTAATTCGCATACTCATTAACTGCATGCCTTCAACGGATTGGATTCCTGTTGTGCTGTCTTATGGGAGAAAGTACGGAAATAATGGGCTTTTAACATTCACACAGAAAGTCGCATGCAAAAATATTGCAGATGCTGTATGTGGAAAAACTCCATCTTATCGCATTGACAACCTCAACAACATCATTAACCTAATAAACGAATCCATCGATTATCAGACAGTACTAAATGCCAAAGATTACTATTCTTTCAACGAAAATATCTTTATGGCAAATATACAAGCAGAGGTATATGGACGTAGATATACTTATGCCTTGCTAATGATGTTGGAATATAAATATAAAGACAAATCTGAATGGAAAGAATTCGGTACAATATCAATAGAACACATATTACCACAGAATCCCAAAGCAAACAGCAAATGGATTATAGATTTTGATGAAGAACAAAGAAACTATTATACTCATCGGATTGGAAATCTATGCCTTATTGGCCGTAGAAAGAACTCATCTTTAGGCAATCTTGACTACCAAGAAAAGTTGAAAAAATACTTTGAAAAGAATATCGGATCATTCGCACATACTCAAAAGATTTACAAGACGTATCCAACCGAATGGACACCAGCAACAGTTGAAGAGAACCAACAAAGGGTTATAAACGACATAAAAGAAATATTCGGTATTAAAAACTATACATCTTCAGAACCCGTAAAATCATCCACATATCCAAATAGTACAAAGATTTCGTACATGGATCAGCAAAAAGCAATATACCCAAATGCATATCAACCTTGGACACAAGACGATGACCAGCAATTATTGTTTCTTTATTCACAAGGGAAAAACTTATATGAACTTATGGAAATCTTTGGAAGAAACGAAGGAGCAATCAGGTCAAGAATTTCAAAACTAACAGAATAGAATCATGGTACAACAACGTATATACAATGAGAACTACAAAAATCCTTTTCCTCCACGGTTTCTTTGCTTCGGGCAGCTGCATACCTGCCCAAGCATTGAAGCAAGCATTTGCTGGTAAAGCGGAAGTCCTCACGCCCGACCTCCCGCTTCACCCTCGCGAAGCGTTGGCTTTTATTACAAAACTTTGCGAACGCGAGCATCCCAATGTATTGGTGGGCAATAGCAACGGCTCTTTCTTGGGACAGATAGTGGCATCACGTTTGGGAATACCTGCCCTGTTGGGAAATCCCCATTTTGAAATGACTTGTTTCCTCTCCGAACGCATTGGGGCGCATGAGTACAAATCACCACGAGCCGACGGACGGCAACATTTCGTGATTGACCAACTGCTGATAGACGAGTTTGCCGACATACAAGTCCAACAATGGGATGCCTACCGACCGGAACTGGATAACCGCATCTGGGGACTATTCGGAGAGAATGACCATTTGGCACACTTTGAACCGTTGTTCCTACAACACTATACCCATGCTTATCACTTTCCCGGTGCCCATACACCTACGGCAGAAGAGGTACGGGAGTATTATGTGCCGTTGGTAGAAAGACTATATACAACAATCCTATAACAAACGAATATGTCAAAAGCAAAACTAAAGAAATACCTGCAAACGCTGTCCAAAGAACAAGTCATAGAAGTGATGCTTGAACTTTATGACGCACGAAAAGAAGCCAAGGAATATCTGGAGTTCTATCTGACTCCTGACAGCAATGCCGAATTGGAGAAATGCAAGAAAGCTATCCGTCAGGAGTTCTTCCCTACCCGTGGCTTTTCTGAAAAGCCGTCATTCACCAAGTGTCGGAAAGTCATTTCCGATTTCCAAAAGTTGAAACCAGACCCCGTCTGTGTCGCTGACCTAATGCTATTCTACATTGAACAGGGGTGCGAATATACCGTAACTTTCGGCGACATGTGGGAGCAATATTACACAACTTTGGAAAACAATTTCGACAAAGCCATGAAGTTTATTTTCATGCATGGCTTGTTAGCCACTTATTATGAACGGATAGAGAATTTGCTTGATAATGCCAGCAATTGTGGTTGGGGATTTTATAATACGCTTTCGGATATTTATCATCAGTACAGATAAGAGTGCGTCAACCTTTCCTTTCAAAAGCTGGACAAACTTTTGCATGCTCAGGGTTTACCCTTTGTTGAGGTAATTTTAAACTTCCATAACAACCACAATTTGCCCATCCATCCCTATTTGCCCATTGGAGATTCTTTTTACAATCGAAACAAGTTTTTTCAACGGCGTTATCATTCATATCTGATTGCAAATGTTCTGGTTGGAGAACTTGTTTCGTCTCAGGTTTAGAAAAAACTGCAACGGGCTTTTCTCTATCCATTCTTCTACGATTGTGTAAAATGTCATGGTATCTCCTCTGATTTTCTTCTCGACACCTATCGTATTCTTTTTGTCGTTTGCGATAAACATCCATTTTAGCAGTATATTCTTCAGCCTTGCAAAGATGGAATTCTTTTCCATTTTGAAAGATTGTCAAGGAACGCCAATAGTTATCTTTATCCATGACTGTACAGCATTCATGTTTCAAAAGGCATTTTGCGCACTCCTCATCCGATACAATCCGGATTGACTTCCCCGCATTTTCGTATTTCTTTTCTATTAAATTGAAATAAATGTCATTGTTTAGCCATCTTCTATTTCCGTCACAATCCAAAAGGAATTTCTTCAACGAATCACGGTCATCTATTTTCTGCCCAACCAAATCAATCTCAAGGCAATTCAGATTTTCGAAATCAATCCTCTGCTTATGTCTCACATAATCTTTGAAACAAAATTCAATTAGATATTTCTGATTATCTTTTGTTGTAGCAATAATATCTGGCTGCCTATCTTCACGTTCAAAGTCACCATTGATTTCAACTGTTTTAAACTCAACAGATTTCGGTTTGAATATTCCATAATAAGAAGGCATGTAGATTCGTTTTTCGCTTTTAATTATTTGCTCTGCAAGCTTAAAAACTATTACCTTTAGACAAATCTTCAGATTGGCACCACGTTCTTTGCTTGCATGAGCAAAACCATGCGCCCTCTCTGCGCCATGACGAGCAATTAAGTTTTCACGACAATAAGGACAAATGCAATTGCATGCTACCCCTCTTGGAACATCATCTACATAAACCATCTTGCCTCTCTTATCTTCTGCCCATGAGAATGCTTCTTGATAATCCATAGCTCGCAACTTTCACTTTGAGTTTACTTATCAATTCTTTAATAGACAAAGAACAACTTCCTCAAATCCATCGAAAGGAAATCCTCCGCACTGATTCCGCCGTCTCCCACGATGAACGCCGATTGCGGATTGAAAAGTTTGCGGAACTTATCCAATCCGTCCGTACGCTTCTCTGCATTGCTTTTCACTTCGATGGCTACCACCGAACTTTTCTTGCGCAAGATGAAATCCACTTCATCGTCCCGTTCGCGCCAATAGAACACTTCAAAGCGATGCACAAAGGCTTGGCTTACTAAATAGGCGCCGATGCCTGACTCAAAGATGCGTCCCCATGCCTTGCGGTTGAGAATGGCCTGTTCAAAGGTCAACGGGCTATACGCCATCTTCAACGCATTGTTATAAACTTGCAACTTGGGAATACTGGCACGTCTCCGAGCCATATCCACACTGAACTTCTGGAGTCCACACAGCAATCCGCTTTCATCCAACAGGTTGATATATCCTGCCAAGGTCACCGTGTTTCCGGCATCTTGAAGAGCCCCCAACATCTTATTCAACGAAAGCAACTCTCCCGAATAGGCTGCACCCAATTCAAAGGTCTGGCGGAGCAAGGCAGGCTTGCTTATCGGTGTATCCATCAGAATGTCTTTATTGATGGTAGCCTCGATAATGGCCGACTGGATATATTGGCTGAATCGGTCTTCATCACCAATCAAGGTAGCCGCACCGGGATAGCCTCCATAGAACAAGTATTGATCAAGCGAAAAGCCGAAACATTCCTGCATTTCCCGATAACTCCAATGGCTCATGCGTATCTCCTCGAATCGTCCGGCAAGGGATTCGGACAAGCCTTTTTCCAACAATACACGGCTGCTTCCCAAAAGCAAGACCTTGATGTCGCGGTCATGGAACGTATCATCGTCCCATTCCTTTTTCACCACCTCGCTCCAGTTGGCTATCTTCTGTATCTCATCAATCACAAGGATAACGCTCTCCCATCCCCGACTTGCCTTCAAGCTGCGCACAGCCGCCCAGCAATCGGAAATCCAAGCACTGTTCGTAGCCGGAACATTGTCGGCAGAAAAGAACTGATAAGGCATATCCAAATCCTGAAGCACTTGCTTGACCACAGTGGATTTGCCTATCTGACGGGCACCCATCACCACTTGTATGAATTTCCGTGGCTCTTTCATCCTATCTATAATTACCTGATATTCCGCTCGTTTATACATACTATTACATTTTACTCAGTGGACTAAGTATTTTTGCTCAATGCAAAGGTAACAAATATATTCGAGTAATTATCATGGATTTACAAAGAAAAATTATATCTTTGCACACATACAAGCGTTCTGTAACATCTGCGGAGAAAGCCTTTGCCAATTAATGCCTTGTGCATGGGAGAGGACATTTCGCAAAATGGCTGAAAAATACAACGCATCCAATATTGCATTAGAACAGATTTTAAACTATATCAAGTCTGGCGAAATCGCCATACCAGAGATTCAACGCCCCTTCGTATGGAAACCTCGACAAGTGAGAGATCTTATCGACTCACTTTATACGGGATATCCAACAGGATACCTCATCATCTCACAAAGCCCTAACATTAAATTAAAAGACGGGACTTTAGCAGAAGGTAAGAAAATCATAAATGAAAGACTTGGTCAGTTTGCTAGGTGGACGTGATTTTGAGACCCGCGAATACAAAGAATCTATAGCCGAAGATTCATTCAGATTGCTCACCGATGGAGTTATCGATTTCATGAACGAATATACTTTTACCAATTTTGTGCTTGCTATCAAGTCTGCCGGATTTATATTGTAGGTTCAGATAGCATCCTTTTATGGTTTCCGTCCCAAAACCGTATGTTTTTGGTTCGGAAACCGTACGGTTTTGGGACGGAGAACGTACGGTTTTGGAACGGAAAACGTAAAAGAAAGATTGCTTAAAACAGAATTTGACCCATTCAATCATGCATTAATTCGTATTCTGTAAAACAAGAATAAAAATATGGCTAAAAAACAAATACGGTAGATATCGGCATTGAAAAGGAGATATGGAAAGCGAATGAACCTCGTTTCCGCCATTGCCGCATATTGCCTGTTTGACAAAAAGCCATCCATTAACTACAACCCTATATAACCTTCTTGATCATACGCTTTTCGCTCACGATGAATTAAATCTATTAATTGCTGTATTTCGCACACATCCGATTTAATATCCTTAAAACGGCAATACTGCTCATCGTATCTTTTGCTGGAGCCTGACTTCAAGCGAGATTCAATATCGCCCGGAATTAAAAACGAAGCACGTTCTTTACCCAAATATTGTTGAAAATCAAAAAGAAAGATGTGTATTCCAGCCAAATCAAAATCACCGAAGTGAAGATAGTGGTTGGAAATCGTACAGAGCCATCTTCTAAGATCAGTGGATTGTGGGTACCGAGACACGAAGAGCACCCTATCAGAAAGCTTATGCGCTTGAAGATATTCCTCAAAGAATACTCTTTGCTTACGAATCATCCTAAAATTTTCCATATTCTCAATGCCCGTCACAACCACGTCTTCCGGAATGGCAAACTTCTCCCAGTCTGAGACAAAAAGGAAACTTCCTTCCTGCGGATTTACCACAAAAGGCTTTCCATCAAGAAGACACTCAATCGGTTCATAGCTGTTTACGGGGAATCCTGGACAGGAACGAACCATAACAAGTTTGGAGTTCCCTGTTTCCGCCGCCATTGAAGCACGGGAATCCGAAGCATTTACTTCAAGCATGCGATAGTTCTCATCCTTATCTATAAGAAATCTTTTTAAAGCCTCGGTGTCACGGGCACGATATGATTTTCTTGAGCCACGGGAAGTAACCAGCAGCATGCCTTCAGCCAGCAGTTCGTCACGCAACTTGCTGTTTAGCTTTGAGCCCGCAACTTGTTCTCCCGCTATTAACGCCTGTATAGATGCACTTACGACCATACGATCTCCAACTTATTTTATTCGTTTCAACAATTTTTCTACTCTCGTCTTCACTCCATGTTTGCTCAAGAGATAGGTATACCGGTAGTCGTAAGGATTGTATGACGTCGGCGAACTGTTGATGAGATAGATATTCCGTGAATTGGCAAATTGCAGAATTCCTTTGATATTGTTAGGATGCAAGCGTCCTATCTCATCCATCATGCAGTGTACGATGAAATCACCGCTCTTCCGGGCTGCCTTTTTCTTAAAGACATTGATGAGCATGATATTGACCATTGCCTTTACAAGGATGTCTGTCCCATCCGAACCTACATTGTTGATACGCTCAACCCAGTTTGTATCGTTGTCGTTCTCCTTCACACGGAACTGCAAACGGAAGGCATCGCCTAAGGATACTGCCGGGCGATTGGGTTCATTTTGCAACTGATGAGACAGGCTCTTCAGGTAATCCACAACCTTACGGTTCACCTCATCCCGGTTATCACTGGAGAAAAGATTCAGTTCGCCAATGGAGAGCGCATTTTCCACCGCATAATCGTGGATAGATATGAGCAGTTGCATGAGCTTGTCGGATGATTCATTCGCTCTGAGTTCAATACTCTTGATTACTCCCGCAAAATTCTTTTCCACGAAATCCCGGTTTATATCAAGTATCACCCCGTCTACGTCCGACCTGCGCTTCATCAGTGAGCCAATTTCTGTCGAAATACGTCCCAAGATATCTTTATAATGTTCGCTGGTGCGTCTGCGGAACTCCTCGATTTTATTGTTGTCCATGAAGTCCTGCAAATCCACAGCAATCTGCAGATAATCATTGTCTGTTACAGGCATTGTATTAAAATGGAACGCATTCTGAGGCTTGAAATTACGGTTGAAGCTGACGACGATGTCTTTCAGCTTGTCGATTGATTCGCGCTTTTGATTAACAGTACCTCTAAGCTGACTCAATAGTTGCTGGCAAGACAATTCTGTATTCATCGTGTTGCCGTCAGCGAGGAACGTATCAGGCACCAAATGTTCATTCTCTACCATCTGGCGGTAAAGTTCCAATCCTTCTCTCCTATATGTCAGTTCCTTAAGAAGTGTTTTCTGACGCTCTTCCATTTCCTTACACTTTTTCCCGATACGTGTCCGCCTGTCTTCATAACGCTGGCGCAACATGAATAGCCGCTGCTCAATAGCCTTGATTGCCTTTTTGATTTCCGGTTCCCTGGCGAAAAGGTTCTTTTCCGCATCACGGTATCTGATAACTATCGGACGCTCTCTATCAATTCTTTTCAATTGTTCCATCAGACCTTCCAAAGCCCTGCGATATTGTTCGAGCAAAATGGTATCAACACCTTTACCCGCAAGTTCCG
Organism: Bacteroides sp. An322; assembly: GCF_002161765.1. Lineage (GTDB taxonomy): Bacteria > Bacteroidota > Bacteroidia > Bacteroidales > Bacteroidaceae > Phocaeicola > Phocaeicola merdavium. The sequence continues at coordinate 25,269 of NZ_NFIN01000024.1, forward strand.
CTTTCTGTTGTTCATCAAGCTGTCTCTTTTGAGCCGCAAACTCTTTTCCACGCCTTTCCGCTTCTGACTGTTGTGCTTCTTTAAAAATGCGCAACTCCTCATCAAGTGCCTTAAAAGCCTTGTTGAATGACGAATCGAGTTCTTTAAGGTCTTTCTTATTCTTTGATTCACTTTTCTCACGAGCATCCTTCTCCGATTGCACTTTCAGCAATGCTTCGTTGAAAAGACGTTCACGAATCTCTTTTTCCTGAGCAATCCGCTCCTGCTCTTCCATTTCCAGCTGATGTCGACGGTTTTGCAGATCCTGCCGTTTGACAGGAATCTGTTCTTCTTCGACCTTTAATAATGTAGCTTGCTGACGAAGAGGGTTGAGTCGAGCCGCATATTTCTTGCCAAGTTTAGCTATTTCTTCCTGAAGGGTTATGGGCAATTGCATGAGCCGGCGGTTAATCTGCCGTACCCGTTCTTCCAAATCCTTTTTCTCCAATCTATACTCGTCAGGCGTGCGGTGCACGGATGCGATATTATCCAAGTCCAACTTTACGCCATACAGGCTGCCGGACGCTACGTCCAACTGAGGTTCAATCCCTTGCGCATACAGAATCCGTTCCTCGTCAACCACTTTGCCTATCGTGTTTTCCCAGCCTTCCTTATTCTCGCAGAGCCATTTGTAAAAAGAGCCGTCCAAACGGGCAAGCAACTCATCAATCTTCGCAATTTGTTCACGAATTTGCGTACGGTCAGCCTCAAGACGTTCTTGCTCATGCTGAGAGGCCTGTTTCATTTCCGACTCTTTCATCTCATACTCGGCAGTAATCTGAGCAATCTGGCTTTTTACGGCAGTCTGCCGGGCAGTATTTTCTTTCTCAGTCCAATCCAACTGCAAAAGCCGTTCATCTATCCGCTTTATTTCATCAGCCAAAGGATGCCACTGGCGGAGTTCCTTCAGCGCATTGTCGGCTCTGTTCTGTTCAGCCAACAACATTTGCAGGCGTTCGTCAGATTCATGCCGCCAGCTGTTAAAAGCATCCATAACCTGATTCCTATTCTTTGCGCGTTCCTCTTCCAGCCTGTTGCGTTTTATCTGAAGTTCTGCCTGTTTCTGATAATATGCCTCCTTTTGAATGTTCTCGAATGCTTGACGTGCATTCTCCAGTTTACCCCTTGCGATGTTGTACTTTTCCTCTATCGATGCATGGGTTTTCAATAAATCATCCAACAATGTTTGTTTCTCTGCCGCTTCCTGCTTGATAGCAGTCTCTCGTTCGGCAAGAGCGAGTATAGCCTCAATGCCGTTTGCCTCGAAATCCTTTCTTGCCTGTGCTATTTCTTTCAGTTTGCTTCGATTAGCACCAAGTTCTTGATTGAGCGAGTCTTTTTCTTTTTCATATTCTTCCGTAAGTTCTTTCTCACGTTTACGTTCTTTCTCAATGTCGGCTTTCACTTTCTCCGCTTCAACCTCTAAAAGCGGCAGGCGCTGTTCACTATAAGCTACAGCATGATTCAGCATACGCCATACATCCTGCAATTGCTGGTCGAGCGCAACAATTTTACGGCCTTGTTCCGCTATATTCAATGCCTGTTGCCGCACCGGATAAATCCCGTCACGTGTCTGACGGAACCAACAGTCTATCTCGTCATATTCCCGTTCGAAGTCCGTTACAAGCCGCCTGTAGGTTTGCAAATCAATCGGCAGTTCTTCATCCGTCATAGACTGTATAATCGTGTTCTTTACAAAGTCCGCGTCTAATTTCGTATTCAGGAAAACATTCTGGATGCTTCGTGGAATGTTCTGATAATGCGAACTCTGCACCAATGCATAACGTGTATATTTATGGTCATGCGTATTGCCGAAAATAATGTCCTTGAACATCACACCCGATTCCACTCTCGTGGAAACAGCGATATTCCGGTCTATGCGTTCCCGAATCTTCACCCAGTCACTCAATACCTGATTATCGTCGGTAATAAGCCACTCACGCTGATAGGGCGCATCTATGAACCGCCATGAAGCACGTCCCTGATACCTGCTGACCAATATGGTATATGCGCCATTGTCACGCATCACCTCATAAAGGATGTAGGAGTTTGACTGGCGGAAATAGAATTCATCAAACGGCTTCTGTCCCTGCTGGATGCCCAGACGCTGCTTGTCGGCATTATAGAAAAACAGCAATGCTCTCAATACGGTACTTTTACCCACACCCTGCGTTCCTGTGAAATGCACATTGCCATCTACGGAAATCTCCGCGTATGGAATGTTGGCGCTATTTATAAAAATAATCTTATTCAGGCACTTCATCTTCGTTTGCTATTTGAATGATTTCAACCAATTCCTCGGCATAACGGAATGCCGAAGTAATCTTAAAAGTCTCATCAAGTTCGCTTACACATTCTGCAAAGCCCATATTTTGCATTTCCTGAAGCAGCTTGTTGACTATCTCGATACGAGACCCCGCTCCGTATTTCTTGAACAAATGGTTTGCCTTCTCCTTCAATTCGATATCCAAACTTATCTGTTCCATCAAATGACTCTTACGAAACTGGTATCCGGCAGTACATGACTGATTATAACATTTCAGGAAGTCCAGATAGTCAAGCCATTTTGAAAAACTGTCCAATTTCTGCTCTATCGTCTGCTTGCTCTCTCCTATCCGTGAGAAATAGAAATAACCATCCCCAGATTCCAGTTGCAGGCCGATTTCCCGGAAATAATCGGTATAATCCTCCACATTCTCCTCGATGTCCTCATACAAATGACGAACAGCGGTATCTGTGCTGTCTACCGAAAGGAATTCGCCCCGACTTAAACGCTCGTATATTCTTTGTGTATTATTCCGCATAAATTATAGGATATTCAATGTCTTGATAAATCGCATATTCTCCCGTCATCCGGCATTCATCAGGATGCAAGATAACCAACTGGCAGAAGAGAGCCGCATAATCTTCAATACTACGCTTTTCTTTATAGTCATACCTCAAGATGAATTTAAACAAATCATAGCTTGATGCTAAAAACGCATTCCATACTTCCGCGGCATCCACCTCCTTCAGCTGTTGAATATGCTCTTGCAAATCCTCTTCTGTCAACGGACCGGCTTCTGTCCTTATGGTTTTCTGTGTGCCATTACGCTCAGCAATCCGTCTCAGCAACTTAACAACCTGTTCATTTTCTCTCAGCATTTCTAAAGACAGACGAACCTTGTTATATTGGCGTGATTCCATCCAAAGAGGATTCCTTTCTTCCAGCACCTGCACAAGGTTTGTATCAGTCTTGATAAGCAGCTGATCTTGCAGATATTTCAATTTCCGGATCTTTTTGTAAAGTTGATTTTGCTGGTCAATCTGATTGATGTAGAAAATAATCTGTCTGTCAATCTCCATTAACGCATGATAAGCTTCAACAAAATCATGTTTCACATCGCTACAGGTCTTTGCCATGTGCGGATCGTTAGCCATGATAAAAAATGCATGCTCATTATCCATCAACTTTTCACATTCACGTATCATGGCACGAATGCTATGACTCTTTTCATCCAGATTCTGCAGTTTCTTCTTTTTAATGATATAATTGGGTTCTTGTTTATAGGCATTATCCATATTACGCTTCAAGTCTACCACATTCTTCAAGGTCCTGAATCCGGTCTTCTTTAAAAGTTGCCGTACATTATCCTGATATCCGGCCTTACGGTTAGAGTTCGTCTCTTGCAGGAAATATCCGATATACTCTTTCAAAGTGTTGATGCACTCCTGTACGCTCAATACGCTAATTTCCTCGTTGACATTCAGCACTTCCTCAAAGAAATTCAAATAATCACTCTCTATTTCAACCATATTGCCAGACTCCACCAGTACGCCATATTCTATCAACTTTCTCAACCTAACTTCATTTCCTCCGACAAGGTCAATGGCAAGCCCCAGCGGAAACTTCATGAGTTTCCGTTTCTCAAACATCTCACTCAGCAACTTTTGCTCACGCGAAAGTGTTTTGGTAAGTTCTTCTATACTCCTAAAATGCGTCAGGACATCCATTTGCTCAAAACTCTGTGATTTTTACTTTTGCCATAAACTTTCATTTCTAAAAAACTGCAGTAACAACTACGAGGTTCTTTCATTCTATCTGTAATTACTTGATATTCTGCTCGCTTATATATGCTATTACTTTTTACTCAGTGGATTAAGTATTTTTCATTAGATTACAAAAATAAGAAACAATTTTGCAGATACAAAAAAAGCTGTCTCAAAAATGAGACAGCCTCCTCTTTTTTCTCTACAACCTCACGGCTTGGTACACCCTCAGGGACTCGAACCCTGGACCCACTGATTAAGAGTCAGTTGCTCTACCAACTGAGCTAAGAGTGCATCCATAACTATAAATTGTCAAATTTCCCGTGCAAACCCTCTAAAGTACACCCTCAGGGACTCGAACCCTGGACCCACTGATTAAGAGTCAGTTGCTCTACCAACTGAGCTAAGAGTGCAACTTCTTTTTCGTTTGCGGGTGCAAATGTATAACCTTTATTTGACATAGCCAAATATTTCGACACAAATCTTACAAGAAATTTATTTAGGCACGATTTAGGAATGTTTTTAAAGGCTTCTTAAAGCACTATTTTACTCTCTGGCGTATGAATTTTCGTATTAAAACAGAAGGTCCTAAAAAAACTAGGACACACTCTCTATGAAAACCAATTTTATGCTTTGTATAATCAACCTCATTCTGTATCTTTGCAAAAAAATAGAATGTATTATGCAGGCAAGTGACAGTATTGTAATCATACCGACTTACAACGAACAAGAAAATATAGAAAATATCATCCGGGCAGTGTTCAGACTAGAAAAATGTTTCCATATTCTAATTATTGATGACAACTCCCCCGATGGTACCGCTCGAACTGTACAACAGTTGCAGGCTGAATTTCCCGAACGCCTGTTTCTGGTTGAGCGGAAAGGAAAATTAGGTTTAGGAACAGCATACATTACCGGATTCAAATGGGCTATCGAACATCAATACGACTATATATTTGAAATGGATGCAGATTTCAGCCATAGTCCTAACGACCTGCCCCGTCTATACGAGGCTTGTCATGACGAAGGTTTTGATATTGCAATCGGGTCACGCTACATCAGTGGAGTAAATGTAGTCAACTGGCCCATGGGAAGAGTATTAATGTCTTACTTTGCTTCTAAATATGTACGAATGATAACAGGGCTTCCCATTCACGATACGACTGCCGGATTCAAATGCTACCGCCGCTGTGCTTTGGAAACCATACCTCTTGACAAAATCCGTTTCAAGGGATATGCGTTCCAAATCGAAATGAAGTTTACAGCATATAAATGCGGCTGCAAAATTAAAGAGGTTCCGGTTGTTTTCGTCAACAGAGTGTTGGGCACTTCGAAAATGAACAGCAGTATTTTCGGTGAAGCCGTTTTCGGAGTTATCCGGCTAAAATGGGATAGTTTATTTAAAACTTATCCACAAATACCTAAATCCAATTAGGAAATAAGAAGGATAAGTTTTTATAACGAAAGAATTAATGCAAATTGTTTCAATCCAAGACTCAATAATTTTCTCACTCTATGACAACATGTATTAAAAATGCAATTATCGTAAACGAAGGAAAAAAGACACTTGGTTCTGTCATTATTGAGAATGGCATCATTAGTGCTATACAGACAAATGAAGCAGAATCAGGCACGTCATGCGACAATGTGATTGATGCACAACAATGTTACCTCATACCAGGGGTGATTGATGACCATGTGCATTTCAGGGACCCTGGACTGACCCACAAAGCAGACATACTCAGCGAAAGCGCAGCAGCTGCTGCAGGAGGTGTTACTTCTTTTATGGACATGCCCAACTGCAATCCACAAACTATCACACTTGAGGCTTTGGAAAATAAATTCAACTTGGCTTCCGAAAAAAGCATCGTCAATTACTCGTTCTATTTCGGTGCAACCAATGACAATGCAGCCTTGTTTTCCCAACTGGACAAGAAACATGTTTGTGGCATCAAATTATTCATGGGTGCCAGTACAGGCAATATGTTGGTAGAAAAACCAGAAGCTTTAAGACAAATATTCAGCAAAGCCGATATGCTAATTGCTGCCCATTGTGAAGAGCCGAGTATCATCCAATGGAATTCGGACCTGGTTCAAATGAAATACGGAGATGACCCGGATATTGCATTTCATTCAAAAATACGCAGTGAAGAAGCCTGTTGGCAATCATCCGCTTTAGCCGTACAACTAGCCAAAGAAACCGGAGCACGTCTGCATGTACTCCACATCAGTACAGCCCGCGAATTGGAATTATTCGAAGATAAGCCACTTGCAGAAAAACGTATCACGGCAGAAGTCTGTGTTCCGCATTTAGTGTTCTGCGACAAAGATTATGCTACACTGGGTGCCCGTGTCAAATGCAATCCAAGCATCAAAACAGCAGTAGACCGGGAAATCTTACGATGTGCGCTAAATTCCGATACGATTGACGTCATAGCTACAGACCATGCTCCACATCTGCTCTCCGAAAAACAAGGTGGGGCACTGAAAGCCGTATCCGGAATGCCATCCATCCAATTTTCATTGGTTTGTATGCTGGAATTGGTACGGGACGGAGTATTGACAATCGAGCAAGTCATTCAAAAAATGTGTCATGCACCAGCCGATTTATTCCAGATAGACAAACGAGGCTATATCCGTCCGGGATATAAAGCCGACCTGGTACTTGTCAATCCGAATTGCGAATGGACTGTCACCCCCGACTGCATTCTAAGCAAATGTGGCTGGAGTCCATACGAAGGCAAGACATTCCATTCAAAAGTGGAAAAAACATTTGTTAATGGCGATTTGGTCTATTCAGACGGCACGGTAAATACATCCCATCGTGGAGAAGTACTCTTTTTCAACCGATAAGCCTTTATATGAGAACAGAAATTAACGTTATCACATACGCTATCCACGATTTGGCTGATTACATCAATTGGATTTATTTTTTCCATGCATGGGACTTTCAGCCACGGTTTGCGTCAATTGCCGATATCCATGGATGTGATGCCTGCCGCGCCCAATGGCTGGCAAGTTTTCCAGCATCCGATATTCCCAAAGCCTCCGAGGCGATGCAATTGCATAAAGAAGCCATGCGTATGCTACGCCAACTGGATGAGGTTTGCCAAGTAAAAGCCGTTTACCGACTCATGGATGCTTACGGAGACGGTGATGACTTAATTTTAAACGGAAAACGTATTCCTTTATTACGTCAGCAAACCCATATCCATACAGATGACCCCTATCTGTGTCTGAGCGATTTTGTCCGACCCTTATCACAAGGCATAGCTGACACTGTAGGGGCTTTTGCCACAACTGCTGACGAAAGTGTAGAAAAAGAGTTTATACATGACCCTTACCGGCATTTGCTGGTTCAGACATTGAATGAACGATTGGCAGAAGCAGCTGCTGATAAATTACACGAAACCATTCGGAAAGAGGTTTGGGGATATGCCAAGGACGAACGCCTCACCCGGAAACAATTACTGAATGAGGAATACCAAGGCATCCGTCCGGCAATAGGCTACCCTTCCCTGCCCGATTTATCCATCAGCTTTCTGTTAGACGAACTGATAGACATGAAACGCATCGGTATCCGTTTGACTGAAAACGGCATGATGCAGCCTCACGCTTCTGTATGCGGATTCATGTTTGCCCACCCGCAAGCCCATTATTTTTCCGTAGGGAAAATCGACGAGCTCCAACTCGCCGATTATGCAGCCCGCCGCGGGAAAGATGTGGCATACCTTCGGAACTATTTAATAACGAATTTACAATATTGACAGGTTAAGATATGGTTTTACTACGCATTTCTTTGTTTTTTCTGATATTACTGCTACTGCCCGACTGGTATATTTACCGGTTCTATATACGGCAAAGTGCAAAAAAATGGAAACGCCGTTTATGGTGGGTGCCCACTATCGGATTGCTTTTGGCACTCCTTGTGTTCTTAGCCGCCTCCCATTCCTTACAACACGCTTTTAGTATCTACCTGATTATAGCACTCTGTATTGCAGTGCCTAAAATGGTTTTCATGATATGCGATACCTTTCTTTATCTTTGTAAAAAACTGGTGCAAAGCATATTCAAGCTCTCTGTATCGCTGCCTGTAGCCCGTTTATACACCTTATTTAAAGTGTGTCTTCCGCTATTGGCATCTCTTGCCACATGTGCTTACATCGTATTCGGAGCCATTTTCGGGAAAGAATATTTTCAGGTAAAAGAAGTGACTTTCATATCTGCAGATTTGCCCCCGGCATTTGACGGTTACCGCATTTTGCAATTATCCGATATGCATACCGGCAGTTGGACCGACCAAGGAAATGCTTTACAGCGTGCCGTATCCCTCTGCAACGCACAACACCCCGACTTGATTGTATTTACAGGCGATTTAGTCAATAGCCGGGCTGATGAGTTAAAGCCTTTTATGCCCATTCTATCACAGCTACGGGCTACAGACGGAATTTATTCGGTTTTGGGCAACCACGATTACGGTACATACGTACATTGGAATACCGAAGCTGAGCGGCTTGCCAATATCGACACATTAATATCCCGTGAAAAACAAATGGGTTGGGACATGCTGATGAACGAACATCGCATTCTGCATCGAGGCAATGATTCCATTGCTATCATCGGAGTTGAAAACAGCGGGAATCCTCCTTTTCCCGACCGAGGAAATCTGCCTAAGGCACAAAAAGGAACAGAAAACATGTTTAAGGTTTTACTAAGCCATGACCCTACACATTGGCGCCGGGAAGTTTTGCCCCGTACAGACATCCAACTGATGCTAGCAGGACATACCCACGACATGCAAGTCAACTTATTCGGCTTCTCTTTTTCTAAATTCGTTTATCCCGAACACCGGGGGATGTATCTGGAAGCCGGAAGAGGACTCTATGTCAATATAGGATTAGGCTATGTCATGTTTCCCATGCGTTTAGGAGCCTGGCCCGAAATTACGGTAATCACTTTGAAAACAAAGAATTGAAAATGAAGAATTAAAAATAAAAAATTGAGGATTGAATATGAAATTTATCTACATTATTTATCAAATTTGCATTGGGTTGCCCATTTTTCTAGCAGCCACTCTTCTTACTGCACTCACTACCATGCTGGGATGCTGGCTGGGAAACGGACATTTTTGGGGATATTATCCCGGGAAATTATGGTCACAACTGACTTGCTACTTATTTTTATTGCCTGTCAAAGTAAAAGGGAAAGAATTGATTGACCAACAAACCTCTTATGTATTTGTAGCCAATCACCAAGGTGCTTTCGACATTTTCCTTATTTATGGATTCTTGGGGCGCAACTTCAAATGGATGATGAAAAAAAGCCTTCGGGAAATCCCTTTCGTCGGAAAAGCGTGTGAATCTGCCGGCTTTATTTTTGTCGATAAGACAAGCCCGCGCAAAATATACAAGACCATTAAAGATGCAGAAAAAGTATTGCAGGGAGGAACTTCGCTGGTTGTTTTCCCCGAAGGGGCACGCACTTATACCGGACAAATGAATGCTTTTAAGAAAGGAGCATTTTTCATAGCCGACCAACTCCAAATGCCGGTTGTCCCATTGACTATCAACGGTTCTTTCAAGATTCTGCCACGCACCGGAAAAATCTTATCCTGGCATCCGCTAACACTGACTATCCATGCCCCGATTTATCCGTTAGGCAAGAAAGGGGAAGAAAACTTGCAGATGCTGATGACTGAATCGTATCGGGAAATCGAAAAAGACCTCATAAAATAAGAATCAAAAACAGAAGCACAAAGGCACAGAGTATTAGTTCCTAAAACTTACGAGAACTATTTTCTCTGTGCCTTTGTGCTTCTGTATTCTATTGTGTAAATTACAATCTGCCTTCAACTAAGCCAGCCACTTTCTTAGCTAACCCATTGGCTTCTTCCACTGTGCCTGCTTCCGAATAAATACGGATAATCGGCTCGGTATTGCTTTTGCGCAAATGAACCCAACCGTTTGCAAAATCAATCTTCACACCGTCTATATCATTCACTTCCTCGTTATGATACGCTTCTTTTACCTTTTCCAATATTGCGTCCACATCAGTTTCAGGTGTCAAATCAATACGGTTCTTTGCCATATAATACATCGGATAAGTAGCCCGAAGTTCACTTACTTTCTTTCCTTCATGTGCCAAATGGCTTAAAAACAAAGCAATGCCTACCAAAGCATCACGTCCATAATGAGCAGCCGGATAAATCACTCCGCCATTGCCTTCACCGCCAATTACGGCATTTACTTCCTTCATTTTAGCCACAACATTCACTTCTCCCACGGCAGATGCAAAATAATGCATACCATAACCACAGGTCACGTCACGCAGGGCACGGGTCGAACTTAAATTCGAGACAGTATTGCCCGGTGTATGTTTCAACACATAATCAGCCACACTGACCAATGTATATTCTTCGCCATACATCGTACCGTCTTCACAAATCATTGCCAGACGGTCTACATCTGGGTCTACAACAAATGCCACATCATTCCCGCCTTTTTTCATCAGACTCATGATATCCCCTAAGTTCTTTTCCAAAGGTTCCGGATTATGCTGGAAATTACCGGTTGGTTCGCAATACAGTTTTTCTACATGCTTCACGCCCAAACGCTCCAACAATTGAGGCAAAATTACACCACCCACCGAATTGACGCAATCAATGGCTACATGAAAATCAGCCTTACGAATTGCTTCCACATCAACTAAATCCAATGCCAGGACCCGTTCGATATGCTTCTCGTTGTAACTTAAATCTTCTGTATAACTGCCTATATGCTCAACATCAGCATAATCAAAAGACTCGGCTTCAACAATGCGCAATACTTCTTGTCCTTCTTCTGCATTCAGAAATTCGCCGTGTTCGTTCAATAATTTCAGCGCATTCCATTGCTTCGGGTTATGGCTTGCAGTCAAAATAATGCCGCCGCAAGCTTCTGCCATTGTTACTGCCAGTTCTGTAGTCGGCGTAGAAGCCAAACCAATATCAATGACATCAAATCCCATTCCCATTAACGTTCCGCATACGACCCGACGAACCATTTCGCCCGACATGCGTGCATCACGCCCTACTACAATCCGATTGCTTTTTACCGTAGAAATACGACGAATCAGTGTCGCATAGGCAGAAGTGAATTTTACCATATCCAACGGAGTCAGCCCTTCTCCCGCTTTGCCTCCGATTGTTCCCCGAATACCGGAAATTGATTTTATTAAAGCCATAACTTTTGTGTTTGTGGATTTACGGAAATCTTATTTTCCTAAACTATACGTAATTTCATAATAGCACGGATAAACATACTTCACAGCATTCGCGGTACCCTCTGCATGAGGAATAAGCAACCTCACCCGCGCCACATCATCCGAAGAAGCTGTACGTGAAGGTTTTATATAATGCAAAGGCAACAACCAGCCCGTTGGCACCGAAGTTGTTCCATAAACAGGATACATTATATAACTGCTTGTAAAAGCTGCCGAATAAGAAGTTCCATTGATGGTCACCTTATATTCTTCGGGATGCAACATATACATGGGCAATGACCAAGAACTATCCACAATATAACCCGGATAATTAAGCAAATTCATGTTTCCTGTCAGCGTATCTCCCAAATGAAACATTTCGTCCCGTTCCTGCATGGCTATCTCGAAATAACGCGAAAGAATGGCATACGAACCATCCGGCAAAACAGATTCGCCCTTTCCTTTTTCGATAATATTCATATAGATTCCGCTTTCTTCGAACAGGACAAACTGATTCTCGGCGGTCATCGTGTCTTGTGCATAGAAGTCACTTTCACTGATTATCTGATAATTATGCGTATAAATCCATGATTCTATTGCATCTATTTCATCGTCCCGGTATTCAGCATACGTCTTGCCGTCATCACAGCTTGATAAAAATAAGGCAGCCAAAAACAACGCTGCAATTCCTTCTTTTATTCGTTTCATAATCGCTTTTAAGAATTTGTGACGGCAAAAATAATAAAATGCCTGCACATACACCAACAGTTTTCGAGTTTTTTAGTATTTGCTACAAAAGATAGATACAGAAAGCAGAGCCAATGAATGCTTAATATAAAAAGGAAAAAGAAAGCAGCCGCATTTTTTGCGCATTCACGAAATAGTTGTATTTTTGCGTGGCTTTCATGAACAATACGTGCCGTTTGCTGTTCTTATTTTCAACTAACGGCAAATACACAAGTAAATGAAAGGTTAGATAAAGTAATGAACATAACAATTTGCAACTATGCTGATAGCCGTTGATTTTGACGGAACCATCGTCGAACACAAGTATCCGGCAATTGGACCGGAAATCCCATTTGCCATCGAAACATTAAAAAGGCTGGCAGCCGAACGGCATAAGCTGGTACTTTGGACCGTAAGAGAAGGCAAGCTGCTGGATGAAGCCGTAGACTTTTGCCGGAAACGAGGATTGGAATTTTTTGCAGTCAACCGGGAATATCCCGAAGAAGAAAAGGAACAGAACAGATATTATTCGCGGAAACTTAAGGTTGACCTCTTTATTGACGACCGCAATTTGGGAGGACTGCCCGACTGGGGCGTTATTTATGAAATGATCAACAAGCAACTCACTTATGCAGATTTGCTTGCCCTCTACGAGAGACAGGAACAGACAAACAACAAAAAGAAAAAAGGATTCTTTGCCAGTCTCTTCAAATAGACCGAAATTGTAAAACTGTAATAAATAGAGATTTAACTTTCACATGAAACTAAAACTACTCCTTTTCGCTATAGCTGTTTCAGCTTTTTTTACAGGATGTACATCTTATAAAGATGTGCCTTATCTGCAATATCCGCAGTTGGTGAATGAACTTGGAAAAGAAATTCCGCTTTACGATGCACAAATCATGCCGAAAGACTTGCTGAGCATCACAGTCAATACATCCGACCCACAGGCTGCTGCACCATTCAATTTAACGATGCAAACGGCTATAAACTTGTCACAACCCAATAGCTACGTCACCTCACAACCAACCCTTCAACAATACTTGGTAAGCAACGAAGGAGACATTGATTTTCCGGTATTAGGACGTCTGCACGTGGGCGGAATGACTAAAAACGAAGCTGAAGACATGATTCGTGAACGGCTTAAGCCCTACCTGAAAGAAACTCCGATTGTTACTGTCCGCATGGTAAACTACAAAATATCCGTATTGGGCGAAGTGGCACACCCCGGAACTTTCACCGTCAGCAACGAAAAAGTAAATGTCCTCGAAGCACTTGCCATGGCAGGCGACATGACGGTCTACGGTGTCCGTACCAATGTCAAGCTAATCCGCGAAAGTGCCCAAGGGAAACAAGAAATTATCGAACTCGACCTGACCAAAAGCGACATCGTGCTCTCTCCTTATTTCTACCTGCGCCAAAACGATGTGCTTTATGTGACTCCCAATAAGACCAAAGCGAAAAACTCGGATGTGGGCAATACGACGACAGTCCTCTTATCTGCCACATCGGTCTTAGTCTCCCTCGCCAGTCTGTTGGTAACCATTTTAAAATGATAATTAACACATAGATAACGTATGATTGAAGAACAAAACATCGACGAACTGAACAACGAAGAAAGCATCAATCTGTATGCAATCTTGTTCAAATACCTCGCCTATTGGCCCTGGTTTATCGTAAGTGTAATAGTATGCGTCATATTAGCATTTCTCTATTTACGCTATCAGGCACCGGTATACAACGTCACAGCTGCCGTATTAATTAAGGAAGAAGAACAAAAAGGAGGCAACTCTGCCGCCTCCCCGCTGGCTGCCATTCAGGATTTGGGTATGCTCTCTATGACCAGCAATTTCGACAATGAAGTGGAAATCCTCCATTCGCGTACCTTAATAAAGAAAGCGGTCAACGAATTGCACCTTTATACCAATATTGTAGAAAACCGTGTAACCGGATACGACATTCCGCTTTACAAAAATTCTCCGGTAGACGTGTTTATGACACCCGAACAAGCCGACAAGCTGAAAATGCCGGTTACTTTGAAAATGACTTATACCCCTACCGGCAAACTGACAGTCCACGCTGAATACATGGTAGATACAGAAATCGAAGAATTAGACAAGACGTTTTTGAAACTGCCTGCAGCCTTGCCCACTCCGGTAGGAGTCATTAACTTCACTCCGAACGACTCGATTCAAGGGTTGCCGAAAGAAGACGTCACACTGACTGCCTCTATCAGTTCGCCTACAGCTACCGCACAAGGCTATATGGGAAGCACGTCTGTAGAAGCAACTTCAAAAACAACAACCATTGCCCAAATCAATGTGCAGAATACCAATAAGCAACGAGGAGTCGATTTCATCAATTGCTTAGTGGCTTTCTATAACCGCGATGCCAACGACGAAAAAAACGAAGTGGCACAGAAAACTGCCGAGTTCATCGAAGAGCGTATCGGCATCATCAACCGCGAATTGGGTACAGCCGAAACCGAACTGGCTGATTTTAAGCAACGTTCGGGACTGACTGACTTAACCAGCGACGCCCAATTGGCTCTATCGGAAAGCTCCAGATACGAACAACAACGCATGGAAAATGCCACGCAAATCCAGTTGGTAGAGTTTTTGCGCAATTACATCTTCGACCCGAAAAACAACGATGAAGTTATCCCTTCCAATGTCGGATTGCAAGACCAGAACCTGACTTCCGCCATCGACCAATACAATACGATGATTATCGAGCGGAACCGCTTGTTGCGCACTTCTTCTGAAAACAACCCCGCTGTCATCAACATGAATACGGGAATCGAAGCCATGCGCCACAGTGTACAGACTACGGTAGCCAGCGTATTGAAAGGATTGAACATCGCCAAGACAGACATCGAGCGTCAAGCCCGTAAATACGAAGGACGTATCAGCAATGCCCCTTTGCAAGAAAAAGAATTCCTAAGCATTGCCCGCCAACAAGAAATCAAGGCTGCCCTCTATACAATGTTGCTGCAAAAACGGGAAGAAAACGCCATTACGCTTGCAGCCACAGCAAACAACGGACGCATCGTCGAAGAGCCTTTGGCAGACAGTGCTCCGGTATCACCCAACAAAAAAATCATCCTGCTGGCTGCCCTGGTCATCGGTTTGGCAATTCCCGTTGCCATTATCTACTTGCGCAGTTTGCTAAAATATAAAATCGAGAACCGTGAAGACGTGGAAAGCATTACCTCGGTTCCGCTTCTTGCCGAACTACCCCATTGCAAAATGCCGGAAACCGGTTCTATCGTGATACGGGAAAACAAGAACGAAATCATGGAAGAAGCGTTCCGGCGGTTGCGCACCAACTTGATTTTCATGTTGGAAAACAATCAGAAAGTGATTCTTTTCACTTCTACACAACCCAGTGAAGGAAAATCTTTCGTTGCAGCCAATACCGCAGTCAGCCTTGCTTTCTTGGGCAAGAAAACCCTAATTGTCGGTCTGGATATCCGCAAGCCCCGGTTGAGCCGTGTGTTCAACCTCCAGCACCATGCCAAAGGCATCACCAATTACCTTTCCGACCCGGAACACGTAGACCTTGCCGATGTGATTCAGCCTTCGGGAATCAGTCCGAATCTTGACATCATGGTAGGTGGAGCCATACCGCCCAACCCGACCGAACTGGTGGCACGCGAAATTCTCGACCGCACCATGGAACAGTTGAAGCAACGTTATGACTACATCATCCTGGATACAGCGCCGATTGGCATGGTGACCGATACGGCTATTATCAGCCGGATTGCCGATTTGTGTGTATATATTTGCCGTGCCGATGTGACTCCAAAAGCCGGATTCCGCTACATCAACCTGTTGCGCGACGAAAAGAAATTCCCGAAACTGGCAACAGTCATCAACGACATTGACATGAACAAACGTAAGAACAGTTACTACGGTTACGGAGCCAAATACGGATACGGAAGCAAATATTACAGCTACGGAAGCTATGGCTACGGATATGGATATAGCGACGAAAAGAAAAACAAAAGATAAATAAACCACCTAAAATGAAAGACTTAAAGATAGCCGTAGCCGGCACAGGCTACGTCGGTTTGAGTATCGCCACCCTGCTGAGCCAACGCCATCAGGTAACAGCAGTTGACGTTATTCCTGAAAAAGTAGACTTGATAAACCAACGCAAGTCTCCCATTCAGGATGAATACATCGAAAAATACCTTGCTGAAAAGGAACTGAACCTGACAGCAACCCTCGATGGAACCAAGGCATACAGCGATGCGGATTTTGTCGTTATCGCTGCCCCTACCAACTACGACCCGGTAAAGAATTATTTCGACACCAGCCACGTAGAAGAGGTGATTGAACTGGTTAAGCGGGTCAACCCGAATGCCATTATGGTCATCAAAAGCACAATTCCGGTGGGCTATACCGAAAATATCCGCAAAAAGATGCAAAGCGACAACATCATCTTTTCTCCGGAATTCCTTCGCGAAAGCAAGGCTTTGTATGATAACCTCTACCCCAGCCGTATCATCGTAGGACGTCCCGAAGGCGACCAACGGCTAGACGAAGCGGCTCATACCTTTGCAGCTCTCCTTCAGGAAGGAGCTATCAAAGAAAATATCGACACCCTGTTTATGGGACTGACCGAGGCAGAAGCCGTAAAGCTTTTTGCCAATACCTACCTTGCCTTGCGGGTGAGCTATTTCAACGAACTGGACACATACGCCGAAATGAAAGGGCTTGACACGCAAGCCATTATCAACGGAGTCTGCCTCGACCCCCGCATCGGAACGCATTACAACAACCCTTCGTTCGGCTATGGAGGCTACTGCCTGCCTAAAGACACGAAACAGCTTCTTGCCAACTATGCCGATGTCCCCGAAAACCTGATTCAGGCTATCGTGGAAAGCAATCGTACCCGAAAAGATTTCATAGCCGACCGCGTCTTGCACAAAGCCGGATATTACGACTATTACAACCGGGGAGACTACAATCCCAACGAAGAACGCCAATGCACTATCGGCGTGTACCGGCTGACCATGAAATCAAACTCCGACAATTTCCGCCAAAGCAGCATCCAAGGTGTCATGAAACGCATCAAGGCAAAAGGCGCCATTGTCATCATCTACGAACCGACCTTAGAGGATGGAAGCACGTTCTTCGGAAGCAAGGTAGTCAACGATTTAGACACATTCAAACGCCAAAGCCAGGCAATCATAGCCAACCGGTATGATGCATCTTTGGACGATGTAAAAGAAAAAGTCTACACCCGCGACATATTCCGCAGAGACTGACCCACACTCCTCCTGTCAATCAGTCAGTAAAGTACTGACAAAAATGCATACGGCTTCATCGCCCGACGAAGCCTGCTTCATCAGCCCACGCATTAGGATTCATCAAGCAACGAACCCTAATGCGTTTTTTGTTGCATATATAATTCCAACTCTCAACTTTCAATTTTCAAATTTTGAAGTTTTCAATTTAATTCATTACCTTCGCAATTAGAAAATGATTTTCGCAATTCATTTCTGAAAAATAATAAAAGCAGAAACAAAATGAAACATCTGATAGTCAAGCATATCGGACCATTAGACCAAATTGACATCGAATTGAAAAAAGTCAACGTCATTATCGGTCCGCAAAGTTCGGGAAAAAGCTGTGTTCTCAAATTGGCATGTTATTGCACATGGGTAGAGAAACGTATCGAATTGACCCAAAAACCAGAGTATTTCCAAAAAGAAAATGTATTTATCAACGAATTGGTCCGCTTCCACAAACTAAAAGGCTATATCAAACCCGACACATACGTGGAATATGAGTCAGACTACATGCATTTTTCATACGATCATTCAAATCAGAAATTCCAATTCAACTGGAAAGATGCCCGCTGGGAATATACACGTTCTAAAGTAACTTATATTCCGGCAGAGCGGAACATGGTTGCTGTTATCCCCAATTGGTTCGATGTTAAATTGGCTGATGACAACATCCGTGATTTTATGTCCGATTGGGAAACAGCACGCAAGGCTACCCTAAACCAATTGGATGTACTTAATTTGGGCATTGCATATCATTACGAAGAATCATCCCATGCTGATAAAGTAAGAATCGAAAACGGCGAAGAACTGGATTTTACCAATACGTCAAGCGGATTGCAATCGCTTATCCCGTTATATGTACATCTCAACTATTTGAATAAGTTACAGTATGAACAAGAAAAAAACGAAAGTGTAAAAAGTGGATTAGAAAACCTGCTTTTGCTCACAATAATATATAAAGAACTTTTCGAACAAGAGACTAAGAAAGTTATAGCATCTGGAAAATCCCCGGAACGAGTATACTTCAATTTAACAAACAATTCTTCTGAACAGGTTGGCATTCTATTTGCTAACCAAGCATCTACAAATCGGTGTAAGGAAATACTCTCTAATTATACAAGCAACCATTTCTGCGACATCTTTCTGGAAGAGCCGGAAGAAAACCTCTTTCCTCCTACTCAGACGCAACTCATCAACTGGTTACTTGAAATTACCGAAGGACCTCATGCCAGCAATTTATCCATTGCGACCCATAGTCCTTATGTCCTTACCTCGTTATTAGAAAAACAGGATATCGACTTAGGACTATTCTTTACCGGAATAAAAGAAGGGAAATTAAGTGTTAAAACCGCAACAGAAGTCGATATGCAAGAAATCTATGATTATGGTGTGGATGCATTCTTTAACCTTGAAACTTTTGCAAAATAATGAAAGATTTAGATATCATCCCGGAATGCTATATAGACACCAACCTGATTGAGACAATACTCAACACAAAAGGTTGTTACACAGAAGGAGTCAACCATCAAAAGGGATGCAACACGGTAGTTAAAACCATGAATGACCCTAAAAAATGAATTTGCTTTAGGCATAGTAGATGCTGACAAACGACAACCTTCGTATGTAGAAGCATGCGCCGTCATCGCCCGAACCGAACATATCACCTTGCTCAAAC
This sequence comes from Bacteroides sp. An322, assembly GCF_002161765.1. Lineage (GTDB taxonomy): Bacteria > Bacteroidota > Bacteroidia > Bacteroidales > Bacteroidaceae > Phocaeicola > Phocaeicola merdavium. Next base: position 44,276 of record NZ_NFIN01000024.1, read on the forward strand.
ACGGTAAAGATAATCACTATTTTCTTCGTATATCCCCAGCTATGGATACCTTTATACTATCCTGCGTAAAAGAAGCAAACATCCAATTAGAAGAATACGGATTAACCTACGACCTAAAATCATTTACACGAATAACAAAAGAAGTAGAATCTAAGAATGACACCAGATTCAAAAAACTATTCAAACAGCTTCAACATACAAAAGAAATGATTGCCTTAGGTAATGTATTAGCTTATCTAAAATCGCATAAATATGATGCAGAAGAAGAGAAATTGAAAGAACTTTTTATGTGTAAAATGAAATCACAATGTATTTTCAGCCCTAATTTTCAACTTTCAATTCCGTTTTCAATTTCCAATTTTTGAAATTTTCAATTTAATTCATTACCTTCGCCACCGGAAATACCAAGATAAGGGTTTACCTCTCCCTAAAGCACAATGGGACTGGTAACCGCGAAGCGTGCCCGGACGGGAAGTAAATACATACAAAAAAGAGCAAAATATGATAAACAACATTCATATACAAAACTTTAGAGGCATCAAAGACTGTACAATAGATGACCTAAAACGAATCAATCTTCTTTTAGGCTACAATAATTGTGGAAAGTCGTCTGTTCTCGATGCTTTGTTCCTCTATACCAGCTCTACAAATCCCCGCTTCGCAATGACTATCAACTGGGTACGGAGATATATGCATAATGGTCCGGATAACATGATTTTAAATTTCTATCAACTGAATCCGGACGCCACTATACACCTGAACGGCATTTATGACAACGAAACCAAACGCAGTGTGGCAATTAAATACCACGAAGAGCTTTCGCCTACCCTGCAAGTCCCGCGAAATAATGTCTCTGCCGGAAATGACAAAATTTATACTTTAAGCATGAAGACCACAATAGAACATACGGATAAATCTACAGAAACATACGAAACAGCAATCCAGGCGTCAAGCTCACATCCAGAAAATACAGTAGTCAAAGATGCGCCTAAAACCTACAAAGAAACATTGCACTGCATCTACCAGACTGCTTCAGATCCCTATCATGACAATTCCCAACTTTATTCCGTTATCTTGAAAAACAAACAAGAAAAGTTTGTCATAGATATATTAAAAGAAATAGAACCTAATCTGAAAGACATTGTACTTGCAGACGGAGAATTGCTTGTAGACATGGGGTTTGACAAACGCATTCCCATTCAGGTGTTAGGTGACGGCATACGCAAACTGCTTTCACTCATTATCAGCATCTACTATTGCAGCAACGGCATCCTGCTCGTTGACGAAATAGACAATGGCATACATTACAAATCAATGCCTGTCATGTGGCGTGCCCTCCTCAAAGCCGCCAAAGAATACAACGTACAACTCTTTGCCACCACACACAACATTGACTCTCTACAGACCCTCTGTAAAGTAGTGGAAGAAAAAAAAGATTCATTGTGGGAAGAAAATATAAGAGTCTACACTTTACGCAAAACAAGTGATGACACACTAAAAGCCATTAAGAGCACTTATAAACAATTCAATCACTTAATCAATCAAGAAATTGAAATAAGATGATACGGATTTTCATAGAAAGCGGAGTAAATAAGGCATTAGATAGAGGCAAAGAGACAACGAATGAACAAGATTTCGTAGAAAAGTTTATCTTATATCATTTCCCTCAGATGAGATTAGAAGATTTTGAAATCATTGGTACTGGTGGAAAAGATAAATTAGGAAATACTGCACTTAAGTTTATTGAAAACACAATAGACGGAGGTACAAATATTGTAATTTTTGATGCCGATACATCGAGTAACAAAGGCGGATTCTCCAAAAGAAAAGCTGAAATTCTCAAAGCAAAAGAAGACTACAACATCGAATTCGACCTATTCTTATGGCCCAACAATCACGCAGATGGTGATTTTGAATCAATGTTACTGCAAATAACCCAACATGAACATCGAGGTCTTATAGATTGCTACCGGAAGTATGAAAAGAGTGTCACACGGCTAGATCGAGGAAAAAAACTCTATCAAACCTCAGGAAGAAAAGGCGAAATATTCAGTTACATTGCATCTTTAAGAAAAACCAGAAAAGAAAATGAAAAGTTCGGCAAGGGATATTGGGCATTTCAAAATCCCAAATACTGGGATTTAGATTCAGCATATTTGCAACCGTTAAAAGAATTTCTAAAGAAATATCTTACAAACTGTAAGCATTCAATTTAGGACTATAAAATAGAATGCTTATCTTCGCGGCAGTTCAGCTTGGGATTTCATCGGAACTTTTAAAAAAAATCTTTAACGGGTGCAGGGACTATGTGAATATGGTTCCGGCAAGAATCGCTTTGGCTGCAAGCCAGTGTTAATTTTCAAAACTAATTTTTAACATAACTCGAT
>NZ_NFIN01000025.1 GCF_002161765.1 Bacteroides sp. An322
ACCATCGATTATGAATTCCTTGCTGAAACCGCAGAAGCTATGGTACAGATTGCATTCATCCAAATCATGCTTAACAGATTTATCGAATGAAATCAAAACAGCTTCTTAATCTGCGTAAATCTGCGCTAATCTGCGTTTAAATACTTCTTTGTGAAAATCACATCAACGCCGGGACCAGCCATTTCGTGAGCAGGTATCCTCCGCCTACCAGCCATACGTACAAAAGTCCGGCAAGGAGGAACGGTTTGGCTCCGGCTTGTTTGAACTTCTCGATGTTCGTATCGGTGCCCAATGCCGTCATAGCCATGGTCAGCATGAATGTATCGATGTATTCGATGGCACCGTTGAGCGGGATTTCCTTCACGCTCTCTACACCTAACAGGTATTGGAGGAACGAGTTGAGGCAGATGATGCCGATGAATCCGAAGGCAAACCAGGGAATGGTGATTTTGCTCTTGCCCGAAGCGTTTCCGGCTTCCGCTGATTTGCGTTTGGCAAGCGCGAAGCTCATAATGACCAATACCGGGGCGAGCATCATCACGCGGATCATTTTCGTAATAGTAGCCGTTCCGGCTATGCCCAAGGCATCGGTAGGGTCCATGGCATTCCCCGCTCCGGCTACGTGAGCCACTTCGTGAAGCGTGCTTCCGGTATAGATAGCCGTGCCGATATTGCCTAATGAATCCAATAATCCCGCACGGTACATAATCGGGTAGAGGAACATCGATATTGTGCCGAAGATAACCACCGTAGATACGGCAATGGCGGTCTTATGCCCTTCGCATTTCACTACAGGCTCGGCTCCCAATACCGCCGCGGCACCGCATATCGCGCTTCCGGTAGCGGTCATGAGCGAAGTGTCTTTATCCATTTTCAAGGCACGTCCTAACCATACGCCCAGCCCGATGGTTCCGCATACGATAATGGTATCGATGATGATAGCTGGAAGCCCTACCGCCGCCACTTGCGTAAGGGTGAGGCGGAAACCGTAAAGCACGATGCCCGCACGAAGGATTTGCTTGGTGCAGAACTTGATGCCCGGCACCCATGTTTCGGGCAAGCGGTTGCGTAAACTATTGGCATAGAGCATGCCTAAGATGATTCCCACGATGAGCGGGCTGAACGAGAGACTCCGTACAAAGGGGATTTCGGCGATATAGAAAGCCGCGAATGAGAAGAGGGCGATAAGCAAGATACCGTGAAGGGTATTTCCTCTGGTTCCTTTTTCAAACATAATACGTATTGTTTTTAAATTAGGCTGCAAAGGTAGGGCTTTTTTGCGTATTCTTTAGCGGGGAAAGGCAAAAAGAGGAGGAAATAGTGGGAAGAATTTGCGAAAAGGTGTACGTTTTTTTTATGGAACACAGAGACACGGAGACACAGAGAAAACAAATATAGAGAAGACAAAGCTCACAGAGCCAGTCTTTTTCTCCGTGGACTTTGTCCTCTCTAATTTAAAATAAAAACTCAGTGCCTCTGTGTCTCTGTGTTCTATCAAATCAAAAATTGCTATAATCACGCATGCCGCAAGCGGAAGAAGCGTGCCTCCGCTTGCAACATCCATGCATAAAGAGTCATACCTCACAGATTCATCATCCGTTCAGAAGAGGAGCAGTTCAAGTCCGTTTCCCTTTCCTTTTCTATTTGCGATAATTATATGTAATCCTATTGAAAACAAGTAAAAATGTAAAGAGAATCTTCGTATTAGGAAAGGTTTCCGGTTTACACTTCGGCTTTATCCGAAAGTTTTCAAATATACGAAAAAGTTAAATACTTTACAAATTCTATGACGTGTTTTTTGCAAGGAAATTGTATATTTGCTCCCGTTTTCAAAAAGTTTAAAGAATGAAGAGACAAATCATAATGGCACTGACATTGCTGGCGGTGCTTTCCCTTCGTGCGCAAGGAGAGATGAAAGCCGATTTCCGTTCGCCTTTCGATTTCCCGCTTCTGTTGAGCGCGAACTTCGGGGAATTGCGCCCCAATCATTTTCATAACGGATTGGACATCAAGACCGGAGGCGTAACGGGCAAACCGATTCATAGTGTGGCGGAAGGCTATGTGTCGCGCGTCATGGTGCTGCACGGAGGATATGGGCAAGCCTTGTTCGTGACCCATCCCAACGGGTTTACTTCGGTGTACGGGCATGTGGTTTCGTTCGCTCCGAAGATTCAAGAATATGTCCGCAAGCATCAATACGAACACGAGACCTTCGTATGCGATATCCGTATCGAGCCGGGAGTGCTTCCCGTAGAAAAAGGTGAAATAATCGCCTTGAGCGGAAACGAAGGCGCATCGGCGGGTCCGCACCTGCATTTGGAATTGCGCCGGAATGATAACGGGGATTATGTCGACCCGATGCCTTACTTTCGGCGATACCTGAAAGATGACAAGGCACCCGTAGCGAGCCTGATAGGGATTTATCCCGTAAAAGGCAAAGGCGTGATAGAAGGAAGCCAGCGGCGCAAGTTGGTTGGAGCCGGAAACCTGAAGCAACGCTTTACGGCATGGGGTGAAATCTATACGGGCATTGCCGCTAAGGATTATATGAGCGGGACTTCTAATTTCTATGGCGTGCATTCGGTGACGCTTTATGTCGATTCGGCTCAGGTTTTCCGGAGTCTGACCGATGAGGTCTCGGCAAACGAGAACCGGATGATAAACGGCTTTATCGATTACGGGGAATACGCGAAGACCCGCCGGCTGGTGATGCGCTCGTATAAGGCACCGGGCAATAGCTTGCGCTTGTTGGAAACGGATGACGCAAGGGGCATCGTTACGATAGACGAGGAGCGCGATTATCATTTCCGTTATGTATTAGAGGATAATTTCGGGAACAAGCGTACATACCGCTTCACGGTGTCCGGAAAGCGGCAGGACATTCCTCCTTACAAACCTCAGGCGAAGCGGATGTTGCGTTGGAATCAGACCAATGTGGTGCAAGAACCGGGCTTGAACTTAGTGGTGCCGAAAGGAATGGTGTATGAAGATACAGAGTTAGATACCCGTGTGGTGAGCGATAGCGGGCGGGTATCGTTCGATTATGTGCTCGATGCAGGACCTACGCCTCTGCACGGCTTTTGCCCCTTAGAGATAGGGGTGCGCCGGTTGCCCGTGGCGGATACCTCGAAATATTACATCGAGCAACGCGTGGGCAAGTGGAAGGCATCGGTAGGAGGCGAATATGCCGACGGATGGGTAAGGGCGAAAGTCCGCACGCTCGGCACGTTCTCGGTGCAGATAGATACCGTCGCTCCCCGCATCACTCCGTTGGGGCAAGGCTCTTGGCGGACCAACCGGAATATCCGCTTCCGCGTAAGCGATACGCAGACCGGCATCGCCTCGTATAAGGTGTATGTGGATGGAGAGTTCGTCTTGTTCGGATTGAAGAAGGGCATCTTGGTTATTCAAGACCCGCAACGGATAAAGAAAGGAGTCCCTCATCCTCATCGGCTGGAAGTAATCGTAAGAGACGGATGCGGGAACGAGGCGCGTGAGGAGTATGAATTCAATTAAAAATTAAAAGTTAAAAATTAAAAGTTGTCCGTGCGGCATCCTAATTCTAATTCTCAACTTTTAATTTTCTCTGTGTCTTCGTGCCTCTGTGTTCGATTTTAATTAATAATATAATTATAACAAATGAGAAAAAAGATTGGATTAATCGCCATGCTATTGGCGATATGTGTGATGAACGGTTGGGCTTGCACCAACCTGATTGTCGGCAAGAAAGCCTCTGCCGACGGGTCGGTAATCGTCTCTTATTCGGCGGATTCGTATGGCATGTTCGGATTCTTGTGCCATTATCCGGCGATGACGCACGAAGCGGGAGCCATGCGCCCCATTTACGAATGGGACACCGGCAAGTACTTAGGTCAGATTAAGGAAGCGAAGCAGACCTATAATGTCATCGGGAACATGAACGAGTTTCAGGTGACGATAGGCGAGACCACTTTCGGCGGACGCCCCGAACTGGTGGACACAACGGGCATCATGGATTATGGAAGCCTGATTTACGTGGCTCTCCAACGCTCGCGCACCGCAAAGGAAGCCATTAAGGTAATGACCGACTTGGTAAAGGAGTACGGGTATTACAGCAGCGGAGAATCATTCTCTATCGCCGACCCGAACGAGGTTTGGATTATGGAGATGATAGGAAAAGGACCCGGTGTGAAGGGTGCCGTATGGGTTGCGGTGCGCATTCCCGATGATTGCATCGCGGCACATGCCAACCAAAGCCGTATCCATAAGTTCGACCTGAACGATAAGGACAATTGCCTCTACTCGCCCGATGTGATTTCCTTCGCCCGCGAGAAGGGATATTTCGACGGGATGAACAAGGACTTCAGCTTTGCCGATGCCTATTGCCCGCTGGATTTCAGCGGACTTCGTGCGTGCGAAGCCCGTGTGTGGAGTTTCTATAATATGTTCAGCAAAACCACTGGTCAGGCATACCTTCCCTATATCCAGGGGCAAAGCAAAGAGCCGATGCCGCTTTACGTGAAGCCCGACCGCAAGGTGTCTGTCCGTGATATCCAGCACGCCATGCGCGACCATTACGAAGGCACTCCCCTCGACATTACGAACGATTTGGGTGCCGGAGCGTTCCGGATGCCTTACCGCTTGTCTCCGCTGACTTTCGAAGTGGACGGGCAAGAATATTTCAACGAGCGTCCTATCTCGACCCAGCAAAGTGCCTTTACGTTTGTATCCCAGATGCGTTCCACGATGCCCGACGCCATTGGCGGTGTCTTGTGGTTCGGCTTGGACGATGCGAACATGACGGTTTTCACTCCCGTGTATTGCAATACCGATAAGGTGCCGGCTTCGTATGCCGAAGGAGAGGGCGATTGCGTGACGTTCTCATGGAACTCGGCGTTCTGGATTTATAATTGGGTGGCGGATATGATTCGTCCGCGCTATAGCCTGATGATAGAGGATATGCGCACCGTTCAGAACTCATTGGAAGACATGTACGCCGATGTGCAAGCCGGAATAGAAAGCACCGCTATGAAGCTCTATGCCGACAATCCGCAAAAGGCAAAGGACTTCCTGACCAATTACACGGGTATGAGCGCCCAGTCGGCGGTAGACGCATGGAAGAAGTTAGGCGAGTTCCTCATCGTGCGTTATAATGATGGTGTAGTGAAGCGTGTAAAGAACGGCAAGCTCGTGCGTCCCGAAACCGGCAATTCCGCACCCCTCGACCGTCCCGGCTATCCCCAAGAGTTCCTGAAAGAACTGGTGAAATCCACCGGAGAGCGGTATAAGGTGATTGACTTGAAATAATCGGAAACTGATTTGTCATTCGGAGTGCCTGTTTATGTTGACAAAGTCTTTTCACGAAGCAGGCTTCATCAGCCTTCGAAGCCGTATGCATCGGGCGATGCAGCCTGCTTCGATGGGCGATGAAGCTATATGCATTTTTGTCAGTAGTTGTATGCCAATATGGCGGTTGGCGTTATAAGTATCTTCCGGTCATGTAATCACAATATTTTTCATTTCCTTCGTAAAAATCGTTGGCGAGTTTGGCTATTACTTCCTGGTAAGTGATGTGGCGGAAGTCGATGAAATCTTTCTCGGCGATTTTGGCGAATTCTTCTATTTCGTTCCGGTGTGCGGCTCCGTCTCTTCCCAGTGTGTCATACCAAAGATAGACAAGAAAAAAGCGGCGTTGCACGGTATATTTCATCGTTTGGGTCACGACCCGTATCGGTTCTTCATAGGCTTTTCTCAATACGATAATGTCTTTTATCAACCGGGCTACATCCAAGTGGCGGAACCAGTAATTGTGTGGCGAGATTTCTTTTGCCAGTTCGCGCAGGTTGGGTAGTTTTTTCCAAAAAGATTCATGCTCGATGTATTTGCTTTCCAGCCCTTTATAGATGTCCCTGTAGGGCTCGGTGAATTGGGTTTCGATAGCGAAATCGAATCCGGCATTGATAAGCACGTCTATCGTGACCGGGTGAGGAAAAATGGCTTTGTGTGCATCGAATTCGAACTTTTGCTTCAATTTGACCGGATAAAGAAGCGGGGTATCTACGGAGATTGCTTCCGGAAGTTTGCTTCCTAAGTTCTTTATCTGTTTAGCCGAATTGTTTCTTGAAGGCAAGCGGAGGGCATTCAATAAAGGGTGAACGTCTTTTCCTTGCCAATATTGGAAGAGGTTGAGGCAGGCGGCAGAAGTCGAACAGAGTTGTTTCATTTCTTTTTTATCGATTTTCCCGAAAAGTTTGGCATTCTTTTCCGATAAAGGTTCGAAAAGATTTAGATTGAATTCGGCAAGATAATCCGTTTCGTATTCGTTTCCTGCAAATTCAGATGTCAATGCGATTCCATTCCGTTTAGCCCAATTCCGTTGCTTTGATTTGATAAATGCGATTCCGTTCATGATTCCGTTTTTAGTTTATAATTGCTAATACGAAATTCAAATTTTACGGAATGGGGAAATGAAACACTTTTTTGCATATTGCGTGAGGCTGATAATGTCTTATTGCTTTCATTAGTAATGATTTGTGTGGTAATGTTTTAAATCTTTGAGAATTTTCCGTTAACATTATTTATGTTATTCGAGTGGGATAATCTCCTTGAATCTCCCTGATTCTTGGTTCGGAGTATTTTATAAATCTTTCTTGTAGGAGCGGAAAAATCATTGGTTTGTAATGTGGAAACGGAAGATATTCGTTACCTTTGCACGCTGAAAATTAAAACCGTTATGCAAACCAGTAGCAGACCGATTATTGAAATAAAGAACGTATCCAAATATTTCGGCGAGAAGACCGCGCTCGACCACGTCAACTTGTATGTCCGCAAGGGCGAGTTTCTTACCATTTTGGGGCCTTCGGGATGTGGAAAGACCACGTTGCTCCGTCTGTTGGCGGGATTCCAGACGGCTTCGGAAGGCGAGATTTACATTGGTGGAAACGAGGTGACACAGACTCCTCCTTACTGTCGTCCGATTAATACCGTGTTTCAGAAATATGCCTTGTTCCCTCACCTGAACGTGTATGACAACATCGCTTTCGGATTGAAACTGAAGAAAATGCCTCGTGCCGACATGGAACGGAAAGTGAAGGCAGCATTGCGCATGGTGGGGATGACCGATTATGAATACCGTGATGTGGATTCGCTTTCGGGAGGCCAGCAGCAACGGGTGGCTATTGCCCGTGCTATCGTAAACGAGCCTGAAGTGTTGCTTCTCGATGAACCGCTTGCCGCGCTCGACCTGAAGATGCGTAAGGATATGCAAATGGAACTGAAGGAGATGCACCGCCGTTTGGGCATCACTTTCGTCTATGTCACCCATGATCAGGAAGAGGCATTGACCTTGAGCGATACCATTGTGGTGATGAGCGAGGGGCGCATCCAGCAAATCGGCACGCCTACCGATATTTATAATGAACCGGTCAACTCGTTTGTGGCAGACTTTATCGGCGAGAGCAATATCCTGAACGGTACGATGGTCTGCGACCGCTTGGTGCGTTTTTGCGGCCACGAGTTCGAATGTGTGGATGAGGGTTTCGGCGAAGAAGCTCCCGTCGATGTGGTGATTCGTCCCGAAGACTTGTATATCTTCCCGGTGTCTGATAAAGCCCAGTTGAAGGGCGTGGTTCAATCGTGCATCTTCAAGGGCGTACATTATGAAATGGCGGTGGCGGTAGACGATTACGAGTTCATCGTGCAAGATTATCACGCTTTCGAGGCGGGCATGGAAGTAGGTTTGCTGGTCAAGCCCGATGACATCCACATCATGAAGAAAGAACGTCTGTGCAATACTTTCGAGGCGAAGATTGCAGACGAGACCCATGTAGAGTTTTTGGGATGTACGTTCGAATGCCTTCCTTCGGCTATCCCCGCTTCGTTGCAGAGCGGGCAGGAAGTCAAGGTAGAGGTGGATTTCGATAAAGTCGTTCTTCAGGATAACGAAGAAGACGGTATGCTTACGGGCGAAGTGAAATTCATTCTCTATAAAGGAAACCACTATCACCTGACGGTACTTTCCGACTGGGACGAGAATGTGTATGTCGATACCAACGATGTATGGGATGACGGCGACCGTGTGGGAATCACCATTCCTCCCGAAGCCATTCGTGTTTGTATGTAAATAAGAAGCAAATGACAAAATTTATCCGGTTTATATCTTCGCGGAAAAGCTGGGCGTTGCCTTACCTCCTCTTTTCCATTCTGTTTGTGATTGTCCCCTTGGTGCTCATTGTCGTATATGCCTTTACCGACGATGCGGGACACTTGACGTTGGAGAACTTCAGTAAGTTCTTCGAGCATCCCGAAGCGGTCAATACGTTTGTCTATTCCATTGGGATAGCGATGATTACCACCATCGGGTGCATTCTTTTGGGCTATCCTGCCGCTTGGATATTGAGCAATTGCAAGAAGTTAGGATATGCCCGCACGCTCATCATGTTGTTTATTCTCCCCATGTGGGTCAACATCCTTGTGCGTACGCTTGCCACGGTGGCTTTATTCGATTTTTGCCGCTTGCCTTTGGGCGAGGGTGCGTTGATATTCGGCATGATTTACAATTTCATCCCCTTTATGATTTACCCCATTTACAATACGCTTCAGAAAATGGACCGGAGTTATATCGAGGCGGCGCAAGACTTGGGAGCCAGTTCGTTCCAAGTGTTCTGGAAGGTGGTGTTCCCGCTTTCGATGCCCGGTGTGGTGAGCGGTGTCATGATGGTGTTCATGCCTACCATTTCCACTTTTGCTATCGCCGAATTGCTTACCATGAACAACATCAAGCTCTTCGGTACCACCATTCAGGAAAACATCAACAACAGTTTGTGGAATTACGGGGCGGCACTTTCCCTCATTATGCTGTTCCTCATAGCCGCCACTTCGCTCTTCAGTGCCGAAGATAAGGGCGAGACGGAGAAAGGAGGAGGTGTGACATGGTAAGGCGGATTGTCGAGCAGGTCTATGTATGGGTGCTTCTCATCCTCTTATACGCTCCGATAGCGATTATCGTGATTTATTCGTTCACCGAGGCGAAAGTCTTGGGCAACTGGAGTGGTTTTTCGCTGAAACTGTACGAATCGTTGTTCCATACCGGTGCGCACCATTCGTTGATGAACGCATTTGTCAATACCATTTTGATAGCCCTGATAGCCGCTACGGTTTCTACTCTTTTGGGAAGCCTTGCCGCTATCGGCATCTTTAACATGCGTGTGCGGAGCCGCAAGGCAATGGGCTTCATCAATACCATTCCCATTCTGAACGGTGACATCATTACGGGTATCTCCTTGTTTCTTTTGTTCGTCTCGTTGGGCATTACGCAAGGATTCACTACGGTGGTATTGGCGCATATCACGTTCTGCACGCCCTACGTGGTGCTGAGCGTATTGCCTCGCCTCAAGCAGATGAATCCCAACCTTTACGAGGCGGCACTCGACTTGGGAGCAACTCCGATGCAGGCGTTGCGCAAGGTCATCCTTCCCGAAATACGTCCGGGCATGGTGAGCGGTTTCCTTTTGGCATTGACTATTTCGATAGACGACTTTGCCGTGACGGTGTTCACTATCGGCAATCAGGGATTGGAGACGCTCTCCACCTACATCTATGCCGATGCCCGCAAGGGAGGATTGACGCCCGAACTCCGTCCGCTTTCCGCTCTGATTTTTGTCGTGATACTGGTTTTGCTGATTATCATTAACCGTCGGGCAGGGAGATTGAGAGTGAAGAATTAAGAATGTGTACAATAGTTGATATGATAAAAAAACGCAGATTTCCGCGGATTAACGCAGATTGAGCAGAAGATTAAAATGATAATCTGCGGGAATCTGCGTTAATCTGCGTTTCCCAAATTAATATACGGCAATGAAAAAAATACTTATCGCTTGGATAATGGCGTGTATGGCGTTGGCTGGGTGCTACAACGCCAGCGAGTCGCGCGAGAATGTGCTGAAAGTCTATAACTGGGCGGACTACATCGGCGAAGGCGTGCTCGATGACTTCTGCACCTACTATAAAGAGCAGACGGGAGAAGACATCCGCATCGTGTATCAGACGTTCGACATCAACGAAATCATGCTCACCAAAATCGAGAAGGGGCACGAAGACTTCGACGTAGTCTGTCCTTCGGAATACATCATCGAGCGGATGTTCCGCCGCGGATTGCTTTTGCCTATCGACACGGTGTTCGCCCGTTCGCCCAACTATATGAAAGGAGTGGCGCCTTACATCCGTGCCCAACTCGACCGCTTGGGTACGGCGGAGCGTCCCGTAAGCCGTTATGCCGTATGTTACATGTGGGGCACGGCGGGCTTGCTTTACAACACGGCTTATGTCAGTGCCGAGGAAATGTCTACGTGGGGATGCCTTTGGGACAAGCGGTATGCCGGAAAGATTCTGATGAAGGATTCCTATCGCGACGCTTACGGCACGGCGTTGCTTTATGCCCACCGCAAGGAGTTGGCAGAGGGGAAAGCCACCGTTCCCGGACTGATGAACGACTATTCGCCTGCGGCAATGGACACGGTGGAGAAATACCTGAAGCTCCTGAAACCCAACGTGGCGGGCTGGGAAGCCGATTTCGGTAAGGAGATGATGACGAAAGGCAAGGCGTGGATTAACATGACGTGGAGCGGCGATGCCCAATGGGCGATAGAAGAAGCCCGCACCGTAGGCGTGGAATTGGCATACCGGGTGCCGAGCGAGGGAAGCAACATCTGGTACGACGGCTGGGTCATTCCCAAGTATGCCAAGAACCGGAAGGCGGCAAGCTATTTCATCAATTTCCTGTGCCGTCCCGACATTGCCTTGCGCAACATGGAAGCTACCGGTTATGTATGTTCCATCGCTTCGCCCGAAATCATGGAGGCAAGCATCGACTCCACTTTGCCGGAAGGCGTAGACGCCAGCTATTTCTTCGGCCCCGAAGCAACGGATGTCAAGCTCCGCCCCACCCAGTATCCCGACCGCTCCGTAGTAGAGCGTTGCTCCATGATACGCGATTTCGGCGACAAGACGGTAGACGTGCTCGAAATATGGAGCCGCGTCAAGGGCGACAACCTGAATAGCGGCATCGTCATCCTGATACTGATAGTCATAGCCCTCCTCAGCGCATGGCAAGTCCGCCGCCGCTGGCTCCGCTGGAAGCGGAAACGCACCTCGCGCCGCAGAAGGCGGAGATAGTTTTTCACCACAGATTACACAGATTGAAATAATTATTGTAGGGGCGGGGTTTGCCCGCCCGAATGCACTCACAGATATATCGGTTGATACAGCCGCACGGGTGTTTTCGGGCAGGCAGACCCTGCCCCTACAATCTTTTTTATGCCCTCCCCGCAAAAGAATCCGAAGTCTCATTGGTTTGCCTTAGCGCAGATAAGCAAGTGTTCGCAGTGTTAAAAGACTTGATGGCATAACGACCTGTCAAAAAAAAGCTACCTTTGAGGACGTTCAACATCAAAATGAATCACGATGAAAAATCTTAAGCTTTTAGGGCTGCTCTTCTGCCTCTGCCTCCTCAGCTGCGGAGGCAAGGCGCAAGAGGCGGAAAAAAAGAAGACGGTCGAAGTGCCGCAGCCGGGCGCATATGGTTTCCCAAAGGAAATGGACGTAAAATGCGAAGTCGTACTGAAAGTAATCTTTAACTATTCGCTTGATAACGTGACTTGGACACGAAGTTCTGTGTATCCATGGGCACATGGGCGAGAGGTATATGCACTATACCATTACGAAGACGGGCAATGGAAAGACATCACCGAGGAGACGATTGCTCCCGAGTTGCTGGAAACATTCCGCAATACCCTTATGGGGGAGTCCCCGCTTTTCGCCGGAGTGGATTACACGACGGAAATCCCGCTCTACAATTATTCCGCCTCTTCGGTAAAAAAGGGATTGTATAAAATCCTTTTCGGCATCAACTACAAGCCCTGCTATGTTATCTTCGAACTCTAAACCGAATCCGCAGCAGCTCCGTTTCCGGCTCCTGCGGATTTGTTTTTGCCCGAAAATCCGACCGCAAAACAAAAAATCCGCTTCCTGAAGCCGATTTTCTCTGCCGAAATGTTGGCGAATCCGCCGATTATGCTAACTTTGCGGAAGTGCAGGCTGCGAAAACGTCCTCCCATCGGGAGCAGCAAATTGCAAGCTGCGAAACCGTCCTCCCGTTGGGAGCGGCAAATTGCAGGCTGCGAAACCGTCCTCCCGTCGGGAGCGGCAAATTGCAGGCTGCGAAACCGTCCTCCCGCTGGGAGCAGCAAATTGCAAGCTGCGAAACCGTCCTCCCGCTGGGAGCGGCAAATTGCAGGCTGCGAAAATCTCCTCCCATCAGGAGCGGCAAATTGCAGCAATCAACCGTAGGGGCGTATCGCATACGCCCGAATACATACGCAATGACAAGTGGGCGCATTCAGGGCGTATGCGATACGCCCCTACATCGATTTTTACTCAATAACCATTAAAAAACGGATAAACCATGAAAGAAATTCTCTACAACTTCTCGAAAGCGAGAGCACGCAACGCACAGCACGTGCAGTTTGCCACCGATGTATTGGCAGCCGTGCCCGAAGAAACGGCAACCGCGCAGGGATTCGCCCCGCAGCGCACCGTGTTCGCCTCGGCTACAGGCGACGAACAGGATTGTTTCCAGCCCGACCGCGGTTATTTGGGCACCGAAGAAATCGAGGCTTCCGACAACAAGCGTGACAACATTTTTTATTTTTACAAACATCTCATCGAGGCGTATGCCAACTATTGTCCTGACGAGGTGAAAAAGAATGCGGGGCGGACGCTGCTTTTCGCCATACAGGAAGCGGGCGATGTCGCCAAGAGTGATTATGCCAGCGAGACTGCTATCCTTTCCGACCTTTCGGCGAAGCTGAAGCAGGAACCTTACGCTGCAGCCTTGGCTGAAATCGGCTTGTCGGACGCTCCTACGGTCATTGCCGAGGCGAACGATGCTTTTAATGCCGTTTATCTGAAGCGCAGCGCCGAGGAGCGCGACCGCAAGCTGGGTGCCACGATGAAGACCCTCCGCCCCGTGACCGACGATGCGTTCAATGAATTGGCAAAGGCGATAAACGCCCTCTATGCAGCCAACGAACTGGTGACGAAAGACGCCGAAAAGTCCACTGCTTTGGAAAAAGTGATAGACGATGTGAATGCTATCGTGGTCCGTTTCCGCAAGACTATCAGCACCGCTTCTTCGGCATCGGAGGAGGAAGAGCCGGCGGAGTGAAACCAAAAAGTGAAACTCCTATCACGAATAGGGAAGTCCCTACCGACGTTTGGGGAGATTCTGTTGCAGGAGGATTTTTATCCTCCTATTTTTGTGTCAAGAAACTTAAACCGTTATGATTATGAAAGCGAAAAGATTTTTCATGGGAATGATGCTTGCCCTTTGTCTGGCGGCTCCAGCTGTGGCTTCCGGTTTGGGCGACATCCGGGTGAATGCCCGTTTCCTGACCGACCGCATGGCGTTCGAACTGAACTTGACACAGACCCAATACAATGATTTGTATGAGGTGAACTATGATTTTTTCAGCGGCATCGACCCGTATGTGTCGGCTATGGCACGGCAGGAGGCGTATGCGCTGGATGCTTATTACCGCTATCTGGACGAGCGGAACGACGATTTGCGCTGGGTGCTTTCCAGTGCCGAGTATGTGCGCTTCATGGCGTTGGAGTATTTTTTCCGTCCGGTTTATATCTTGAACCGCGTGTGCAGCCTGCGTATTTATCAGGTCTATCCCAACCGGACGTTCTTCTATTTCGGGCGTCCGGCGCATTACCTTACGTATTGCGGAGGGCATAGCCGGCGTCATTTAGGGGGGCGGAGCTTCTACCGGGCGCGTCATCCGAAGGTATACCGTCATCCGGTTTATGCGGGGAATTTCCATAGCCGTCCCGATTTCCGGAAGCATGATTTCGCGCCGGGGCGTCCGCCTCAAAAGGGTCCGGGTTATCATTTTACGCCTGCACGTCCTTTGCGTCCCGAAGCGGGACCTGCTCATAAGCCCGGCAAGCGTCCGGCGGTAAAGCCTTCACGTCCCGATAAGAAGCCGGCGATGCGTCCTTCGCGTCCGAACAGGCCTGACAAGAAGCCGGCGGTGAAGCCTTCTCGTCCCGACAGGAAGCCGCAAGCCCGTCCGCGTCCGAACCGGAATGTTTCGAAAGAAAGAGAAGGCGGACATTTGCGTAGAACCTGAAGATGATGTATCTTTGGCGTGGATGTTTTTATGGCTGTGTGCTATTATACAATAAGCAAAATTATGAACCGTAAACTGAAACGACTTGGGATTTGGATAGCCTTGCTCGCGATACTTTCGGGGGCAGGGCTTTTTTTGTCGCGCGGCGTCTTGTTGCGTCATGTCGCCGATAAGCGGATAGCGGCTTGGTCTGCCCGTTACGATATCGGGATAACTTATGCTTCTTTGCGGATGCCTTCGCTTTCTGCCGTAAGGGTGGAGGGGCTGAGTGTGGTTCCTGCCCGTCGGGACACCTTGCTCCGGCTGGCTTCGGCGGAGGTGAAGATTGATTTCTTTTCTTTGTTGCGGGGCGATATTTCGATACGGGAAGTCGATACGGAGGGGCTGGAATGTACGTTTATGAAACAGGGGACGGTGTCGAATTATGATTTCTTGTTCCGTTCTTCCGAAAAGAAACGTGCCGCTTCGGATGCCGGGGCTTCGCTCGGTTATGCCGACCGGATAGACCGTGCGTTGGGCTTGTTGTTCCGCTTGCTTCCCGAAGATGCCGTGATGCGCCGTACGGTGTTGGTAGGCGAGCGCGATTCGCTCCGCACCCGTTTCTATATGCCGGAGTTTGTGTTGGATAACCGGGTGTATGTTTCCGACATTGAAGTGACGGAGGGGGATATGCGGGGCAAATGGCACGTGGAAGGCGCATTGGATTGCGGGATGCGGTCGGTGAAAGGGAGTTTGGCTTCCGCCGAGCGAGGCAAGTGTGTGGTGATGCCTTACGTCCGTCCGCATTATGGGGCGGCGGTGGCGTTCGATTCCGTTGCTTTCAGCTTGGCGCAAATGAAGCCCGAAGGTGGATGCCAGCTTTTGAAAGGGCATGCCGAAGTGAGCGGGCTGGAGGTGCATCATGCGGCTTTATCGCCCGATACGATTGACTTGAACCGAGGGAAAATCGACTATGCGCTTCGTGCGGGAGAACGTTTCATTGAGTTGGATAGTGCCAGTACGGTGTGTTTCAACCGCCTTTCGTTTCATCCTTTCGTGCGGGCGGAGAAGGAGGGGCGTTGGCATTTCACGGCTTCCATACATCGTCCGCCTTTTCCGGCGCAAGACCTGTTCGCCTCGCTTCCCGCTGGTTTGTTCCGGCATCTGCAAGGGATTCAAGTGAGCGGAGAGTTGAGTTATGACCTTCGGGCGGATATTGATTTCAACCGGTTGGATAGCCTGGAGTTTTCATCGGATTTACGCGGGCACGGTTTCCGTATCACCCGCATGGGAACAACCGACCTTGCCCGGATGAGCGGGGAATTCGAATATACGGCATACGAGCACGACCAGCCCGTGCGCACTTTCTCTATCGGACCTTCCAATCCCGGTTTCCGTCCGCTTTCGCGCATTTCGCCTTTGCTTCAAATGGCAATCCTGCAATCGGAAGACGGGAGTTTCTTCTATCACGACGGGTTCTATCCGGGTGCTATCGGGGAGGCTTTGGCATACGATTTACAAAAGGGACGCTTTGCGCGAGGGGGAAGCTCTATCACGATGCAATTGGTAAAGAACGTGTTTTTGAACCGGCACAAGAATATCGCCCGCAAGCTGGAAGAGGCACTCATCGTATGGCTCATCGAGTCGCAACGCCTCACTTCGAAAGAGCGCATGTATGAGGTTTATCTGAATATCATCGAATGGGGACCGATGGTCTATGGTGCGGCGGAAGCGAGCCGTTTCTATTTCGAGAAAGAACCGGCGGACCTGAGCGTGAGCGAAGCTATTTTCTTGGCATCGATTATTCCTAAGCCCAAGCATTTCCGTTCGGTATTCAATCCCGATGCCACGTTGCGCGAGAACCAGTTGGAGTATTATCGCGTTATAGCCCGCCGGCTTGCCGCAAAAGGCTTGATGACGGAAGAAGAGGCGGAAACATTCCGTCCCGATGTGCAGGTGAAGGGAGAGGCAAGGAGGCTTTTAAAAATTGAAAATTGAGAATTGAAAAATATCCATGCGGCATGTAATTCTCAATTCTCAATTTTCAATTTTTCATTTATTCTTGTACATGTTTTCGTAATAGTTCTGGTATTCTCCGCTTGTCACGTTTTTCACCCAGTCTTGGTTATCGAGATACCAGCGTACGGTTTTCACGATGCCGTCTTCAAACTTGGTTTCGGGAAGCCAGCCTAAGTCGCGTGAAATCTTCGACGGGTCGATAGCATAGCGTTGGTCGTGTCCGAGGCGGTCTTTGACAAATGTGATGAGCGACTCGTTTATCCAGTCGATGCGTATCTGTCCGCTCTCGTCCAGTTCTTTCTTTTTCAACATCTTCCGGTATTCGGGTTCTGTTTCCATTATCTGACGTATCGTGTCGATAATCAGCCGGACTATCTCGATGTTCTGCTTTTCGTTGTGTCCGCCTACGTTGTAGACTTCGCCATTCTTTCCATTACGTACTACCAAATCAATAGCTTTGCAATGGTCTTCCACGTAAAGCCAATCGCGCACGTTTGTGCCTTTTCCATACACCGGAAGGCGTTTGCCTTCGAGGATGTTCTTGATTACTAACGGAATCAGCTTTTCGGGGAATTGGTATGGGCCGTAGTTGTTCGAGCATCGGGTAATGGTTACCGGCATTTTATAGGTGTCGCGGTAGGCAAGTACAATGAAATCGGCACTTGCTTTTGATGAACTGTACGGGCTATGCGGGCAGAGCGGGGTTTCTTCGGTAAAATACCCTTCTTCGCCTAACGAACCGTATACTTCATCAGTTGATACCTGATGGAAGCGTACATCGCGTCTCCAAGTCGGGTATCCTTGTTCATCCTTGCCCGTTACCCATGCACGGCGGGCAGCGTCCAGCAGGTTTTGTGTCCCCAAGATATTGGTTTGTAAGAACAGTTGCGGGTCTTCGATGCTTCGGTCTACATGGCTTTCGGCGGCAAAATTGATGATGCAGTCGAATTTGTATTCGGAAAATAGCTGGTCGGCAAGATTGCGGTCGCATATATTCCCCTTGGTGAAGAAGCAACGTTCGTCATCGATGTCTTTGGCAATGGTGGCAAGATTGCCCGCGTATGTCAAGGCATCCAGTACGACAATCCGTATGTCTTCGTGTTTAGCAAGTATGTATTTAATATAATTGGCACCGATAAATCCGGCAGCTCCTGTAACTAAATAAGTTTTCATAATGTCACTTTATTTTCGCGGTGCAAATTTCGCAAACTTTTTTTAATCAACCAAGCATTATCCGTTTAATTCTATTACTTCCAGGTCAGAAAAACTTCCTTCGTGGATGCAAAACCGCACCAATGTACGCGCTTGGTGGAAGCCGTATTTCCCTGCGGCTCCCGGATTGATGTGGAGTAGATTTAGCTTTGGGTCGAACTTAACTTTCAGAATATGAGAGTGTCCGCTGATGAAGAGTTTGGGAGGATGAGCATACAGAGTGGCTCGTACCGAAGCGTCATATCTGCCCGGATAGCCTCCGATGTGTTTCATCAGGACATCGGTTCCGTCTATCGTAAAACGGTTGATTTCCGGATAAATCAGTCGGATATCGTGCCCATCGATGTTTCCATATACGGCACGTAGGGGACGGAACGCTTCCAGGCGTTCAATAATTTCCATAGAGCCGATGTCTCCCGCATGCCATATTTCGTCACACGGCTCGAAATATTTTAGGTAACGTTCGTCCCAATAGCCGTGTGTGTCCGATAGAAGTCCGATTTTAGTCATATTTGCATTCCTGCTTCTGGATTAGGGAAGTTGCAGCTTTTGTTTTACAAAGGATTTAATAAATTCCACTGTTTGGTCAATGCCCAATACCGACGAATCAATGCATAAATGATAGGTCGCGGCGGCTCCCCATGTATTGTAACTATAATAATTATAATAGGAGGAACGTTTCTTGTCGGCTTTTTCCATAATTTCTTCGGCTTTCTCTTCGCTGATGTTCAGGCGTTTGGTCAAGCGTTCGATGCGGGCTTGAGGAGATGCCGATACAAATACATTGGCGCATCGCGGATGGTCGCGCAATACATAGTCGGCACATCTTCCTACGAAGAGGCACGATTGTTTTTCGGCAAGATGCCGGATAACATCACTCTGTATTTTGAATAAGGAGTCATTGCTCAGATAAGAGTTGTAAGGATAGGCACCTTCGGTTATGAAGGGGAAGCGTGTCCCGAACAAGCCTCCTAATAGTCCTTGGGATGCTTTTTCATCGGCTTTTTCGAAAAATTCCTTGCAGAGTCCGCTTTCTTTCGAAGCGAGGTTAATCAGTTCTTTATCATAAAAAGCGATGCCGAGGTCTTTTGCCAGCTTTTCGCCGATTTCTTTCCCGCCGCTTCCTAATTGTCTGCCCAGGTTAATTACATAATAATCGTTCATAGCGTTTGTTTTTGGTTAATTTCTTATGTAAGAGCAAATGTAAATAAAAAAATGGAAACTCGGAAGCGTTTGGTGTGATTTTGTGTGTCTAATTCGAACGCAGAGGCGCAAAAGCGCAGAGAAAATATCGTTAGAGGAGGCAAGAGTGCACGGAGTTCTTTAAATTAAAATACCGTACGGCATCATATCTTTAATTTCTCTGCGCTCTTTGCTTCCTCCAAATAAAAACTTTGCGATTTTGCGTCTCTGCGTTTGAATCAGAATCAACTTACCGCTTGCAGCTTGAATTTCTTAAACTGGTTATAAAGCATGAAAGCGGCGATTACGCTGGCTGCAAGGTCGGAGATAGGCATACTGAACCAAATGCCGTCTACGCCCCAAAAGAGCGGCAGGATGAGCAAGAGCGGGATGAGTATCACCACTTGGCGGCTCAGCGAAAGGATGATGGCTTTCTTCGCCATGCCGATGCTTTGGAAGAAGTTCGACGTGACCATTTGGAAGCCGATGATAGGGAAGAACATCATCACGATACGCAGACCTCGTGCCGAAAGGTCTATCAAAGTCTGGTCGGTGGTAAAGGCTTTTGCCACCAGTTCGGGTATCAGTTCGCCCACTAAGAATCCGGTGGTGGTCACGATTGTGGCGGCTATGACGGTGATTTTCATCACTTGGTTTACGCGCTGGTATTGGCGTGCGCCGTAGTTATATCCCGCAATGGGTTGCATGCCTTGGTTCAGCCCCATTACAATCATCACGAAGAGGAAGCTGATGCGGTTCACAATGCCGAACGCTCCGATGGCAAGGTCTCCGTCGTATAGTTTCAATCCTTTATTAATAAGGATGACAATCATGCAGGCGGCTATGTTCATGAAGAACGGTGCCAGCCCGATGCCGATGATGTTCTGCACCAAGTGGCTCCGCAAGCGGTAGATGCCTTTCTTCAGGCGGAGCAATTCGTTCTTGCGGCAGAAGAGCTTGATTTGCCACGTCAGGGCGATGATTTGTGCCAATACGGTTGCCATTGCCACTCCCTGAATGCCCCAATGGAACACGAAGATGAATATCGGGGCAAGGATGGTGTTGATTATGACGGTCATAATCGTGGCGAACATCGACTTTTGCGGATAGCCGGCGGCACGGAGCACCGAGTTTAAGCCTAAGTACATGTGGGTCACTACGTTGCCTAACAAGATGACTATCATGTAATCGCGTGCGTAGGGGAGGGTCGCTTCACTCGCTCCGAAGAAATACAGAATCGGGTCGAGGAATAAAAGGGTAAGAATCGTGAATCCGATACCGATAAGGACATTCAAGGACACGACGTTCCCCAAGATAAGCTGGGCGGTAGCATAATCTTTTTGACCTAACTTCACCGATACCAATGTCGAGGCACCCACACCCACTAACGAGCCGAATGCGGCGGCAAGGTTCATCAAGGGGAAGGTGATGGCAAGTCCTGAGATAGCCATTGCGCCTACACCGTGCCCGATGAAGATGCTGTCAATCATGTTGTAAAGTGAAGAAGCCGTCATAGCAATGATGGCAGGGACGGCATATTGCGTCAATAGTTTGCCGATAGGCTGCTCGCCCAGTTCGGTTGCTGTTCCTTTTTGTGACATAAAACTCTTTTTACCTTTTTGATTTTCGGGTGCAAAGGTAAGCAAAATAATTGTATCTTTGCACGGAGTTGCTTTAATTTATGGTGTACATTGTGACCGATTACTTTGGAGAAACGCGGATTTTCGCAGATTAGCGCAGATAGAATTAATAATTAAATTATAATCCGCGGAAATCCGCGTTAATCTGCGTTCTAAAAACAGATAATAACATTATTAATATTAATTCATGGAACAGAATCCTTTATCATTATACGAACTGAATGCCTTAGTACGCCAAAGCGTGCGCTTGTCCATGCCTGACGCCTATTGGGTGCAAGCGGAATTGAGCGATGTGCGCACCAATTATTCGGGACATTGCTATGTGGAGTTTGTGCAGAAAGACCCGAGAAGTAACGCTTTGCTTGCCAAGGCGCGGGGCATCATCTGGAGCAATGTGTTCTGCAACCTGAAGCCTTATTTCGAGCGTGAGACCGGACAGGCGTTTGTGGCTGGGCTGAAAGTGCTGGTAAAGGTAACGGTCGATTTCCACGAACTATACGGCTATTCGCTTACGGTATCCGATATTGACCCTACTTATACGTTGGGCGACATGGCGAGGCGGAGGAAGGAAATTCTCCGGCGTTTGGAAGAAGAAGGCGTGCTTACATTAAATAAGGAGTTGGAACTGCCCGAACTTGCCCAGCGCATTGCCGTAATCTCTTCGCCCACGGCGGCTGGCTATGGAGACTTTTGCGACCAGTTGGAGCGTAATGCTTTTGGCTTTGCGTTCTATACCAAATTGTTTCCGGCAATCATGCAAGGCGAGCAGGTAGAGGCTTCCATTATCCGTGCCTTAGACCGGATAAATGCCGAACACGGACGTTGGGACGTGGTGGTGATTATCCGGGGAGGAGGAGCTGCTTCCGACTTGTCGGGCTTCGATACGTATGAACTGGCTACCAATTGTGCCCAGTTCCCTTTGCCTATCCTTACAGGAATCGGTCACGAGCGGGATGATACGGTCATAGACGCGGTGGCTCATACGCGTGTAAAGACGCCTACCGCCGCCGCCGAGTTCTTAATCAATCATTTGCGCAAGACCGCCGAACGGTTGGAAGGGTACGCTTCGTTCTTCGCTCAAGAAGTGCCCGACTGGCTTAACAGGCAAAAGGAGCGGTTGGAACGGTGGGTGGCACGCATTCCGGCACGGGTGCAAATGCGCATCCAAAACGAAGGCTTCCGTCAAGAACGGCTGATGAAGCGCATCCACTTAGCATGGCAGACCCGCCTGATGCGCGAGACTTACTGCCTGCAACTTGAAAGCCGGATAAGCATTGCCCTGCAGTCCCGTCTGACGCGGGAAAGCCAGCATTTGCGCCTGTTGGAGCAACAAGTCAAGTCGGCATCTCCCGACCTTTTGTTGGCGCGCGGATACAGCATCACACTGAAAGACGGGAAAGCCGTGACCGATGCCTCTGCCCTCCGTCCGGGCGATGAAGTGGTGACCCGTGTGGCGAAAGGGACATTTAAAAGCAAAGTGAGTAAATGAAAATCAAACGCAGAGACGCAAAGGCGCAAAGAAAATATTTTAGAGAAGGCAAAAGGACACGGAGCCACTCTCTTGCGCTCTTTGTTCTCTCAATAAATAAAAACTCTGCGCTTCTGCGTCTCTGCGTTTAAAAATAAAAAATATGGCAACAAAGAAAGAAACCTACACCGAAGCGATGAAGCGCCTGGAGGCGATTGTGTCGCAAATTGAGAGCAACGAACTGGACATCGACGAGCTGGCGAACCGCCTGAAGGAAGCGCAACGCCTGATAAAGTATTGCCGCGAAAAGCTCTACAAGGCCGACGTGGAGATTAAAAAAATGCTCGAAGAAGGGCAGGATGACGAAAAAAATGCCGAATGAATTGGATATTGTAAATATAAACCGTACTTTTGCTTTCGTTCTACCACAGATTACACGGATTAAAATAATTAATAATGAACAATTAATAGTTAATAAAGACAGGCGAAAAACACATACCGTTGTTCATTATTCACTTTTAATTATTAATTATTTTAATCTGTGTAATCTGTGGTGAACCTGAAAACGGAAACATTAACATTAAAATATAGATTATCGTATGAAAGAAATCGATTGGGCTAATCTGCCGTTCGGGTATATGAAGACAGATTACAACGTGCGTTGCTATTACCGCGACGGCAAATGGGGAGAATTGGAACTGTGTTCGGAAGAAACGCTGAATATCCACATGGCGGCTACTTGCTTGCACTACGGGCAAGAGGCGTTTGAAGGATTGAAGGCATTCCGCGGCAAGGACGGCAAAATCCGTGTGTTCCGTCCGCAAGCCAATGCCGAGCGTCTGCAAAGCACCTGCAGGGGCATTCTGATGCCCGAACTTCCCACCGAGTTGTTTTGCGAAGCCGTGCGTAAGGTGGTAAAAGCCAACGAACGTTTCATTCCGCCTTACGAAAGCGGTGCCGCTCTTTATATCCGTCCGTTGCTCATCGGTACGGGAGCGCAGGTAGGCGTTCATCCGGCAAGCGAATATTTGTTCGTTATCTTTGTCACTCCGGTAGGACCGTACTTTAAGGGAGGCTTCGCCACCAACTCGTATGTGATTATCCGTGAGTTCGACCGTGCCGCTCCGCTCGGTACAGGTACATATAAAGTAGGCGGAAACTATGCAGCCAGCCTTCGTGCCAACAAAATGGCGCACGATGCAGGCTATGCGTGCGAGTTCTACCTCGATGCCAAGGAAAAGAAATACATCGACGAATGCGGTGCAGCCAATTTCTTCGGCATCAAGGACAATACTTACGTCACTCCGCTCTCTACTTCTATTCTTCCGTCTATCACCAACAAGAGCCTGATGCAATTAGCGGAAGATATGGGCTTGAAAGTAGAACGCCGTCCCATCCCCGAAGAAGAACTGGAGACCTTCGAAGAAGCCGGAGCATGCGGCACAGCGGCGGTCATCAGCCCGATAGAGCGCATCGACGACTTAGAGAACCACAAATCTTACGTCATCTCGAAAGACGGCAAGCCGGGTTCCATTAGCGAAAAGCTCTATCACAAGCTACGCGCCATTCAGTATGGCGACGAACCCGACCCGTACGGATGGGTGATGACGGTGGATTGAAAAAAGAACAGGCAGACACTCAGCCAGAGATTGTGGCGTGACATTGTTCGTCCTTTATATAGAAAAAGAAGCGGAGGCACTGAGTCTTTTTATAGAGATAAAGTGTCTCCGTTTCTTGTTACGTCTGAGTTGCAATTTCTATTCTTTCTTCGTTCCGGTAGTGAAGAAAAGTGGGTCAATATACTAAAGAAACGGTTTTATTTTGATAAGTGTTTATCGGGTAAAATTGCTTCTGTCAAAATGTCAGAAAAGTGCTGACAGAAATGCATACTGCTTCATCGGCTGATGAACCTTATTTCGTTATTCGATTTATAAATGGTTCTAGGATTATTTTCGTTAAAACTATTTAATACTTTGGCTTCTCTTTTACTTTCTTTGAACATTCTACTATATTTGCCGACCGAAAACACTTTTATATTTTTTATGGACGAGATCTTTATAATTATCGGGTTGATAGTACTTAACGGTATTTTCTCCATGTCCGAGGTGGCATTAATATCAGCCCGAAAAACTCGGCTTTCTACCGATGCGAAGAAAGGAAGCAAGGCGGCAAGCGTGGCTCTGAAATTAGCGAACGACCCTGACCGTTTCCTTTCGACTGTTCAAATCGGAATTACGTTAATCGGAATCCTGACCGGTATCTATTCGGGAAATAAAATCGCCAGCGACTTTACGGGGGTATTGACCTCGTGGGGGGTGCCTGCTTCGTATGCCGACACGTTGGCGCAAGGTATCATCGTGGTCATCGTGACTTATCTCACTATCATTTTCGGTGAACTGGTGCCCAAGCGCATCGGATTGAGCATAGCCGAACAAGCGGCGAAGACCGTTTCGCGCCCCATGCGTTTCCTCTCGGTGCTGGCATTGCCTTTCGTATGGTTGCTCTCGAAGAGCACAGAGGTGATATTCAACCTCTTGGGCATCAAGGAGTCGGATAATAAGGTGACCGAAGAGGAAATCAAGTCGATTATCCAGGAAGGTACGGAAGACGGCGAGGTGCAACCCGTAGAGCAAGACATCATGGAGCGTGTGTTCCTGTTGGGCGACCTGAAAGTCAGCTCAATCATGACGCATAAGAACGACATCGTATGGCTTGACACGGACATGACGGCGGATGATGTGAAGAAGGTGTTGAGCGAGAAGCTCTATGAGTTTTATCCGATAGCCGATGGCGACTTGGACCACGTGAAGGGTATCGTAAACCTGAAAGACTTGGTGCTTCACTTGTACGAGCCTGATTTCAAGCTTACTTCGTTGATTCACGAAGCGGTGTTCTTCCACGAGAGCATGAACGTGTATAAGGCATTAGAGCAGATGAAAGCGCGCAAAATCAGCCGTGCATTAGTGTGCGACGAGTTCGGTATCTGCATGGGTGTCATCACGTTGAGAGACATCTTAGAAGGCTTGGTGGGCAATATGGACGGTCCGGGTGAGGAGCCCGACATCATCAAGCGGATGAACAAGGAAGGCTGGTTGGTAGACGGTCAGTGCTCTTTATACGATTTCTTGTGTTATTTCGACCGGAGCGACCTTTTCGAGAACTCCGAATACCACACGCTTGGCGGATTGATTTTGCAGCAATTGCAACACATCCCCGTGAGTGGAGAAACGTTGGAATGGAACGGTTTCAACTTGGAAATCGTAGATATGGACGGTGCCCGCATCGACAAGGTACTGGTGACTATTCCTGCTACGGAAAGGCAAACAGAAGATAACGAATAATGAAATTGCGATGAAGGAAAGACGGAAGTACATAGCATATTGGCTTTTGTTGGTCTGCATGGTGATGCAGATAGCTTCCGTTTTCCCCCATCACCACCACTCGGAACTCTTTTGCCTGCATGCCGACCTGACGGCTTGTGCGGGCGAAGATTGCGATACGGACGGGATGCATCACGAGGGTGACGGCGACCGCCATACGTGTTCGGCAGGATGCGTCACGCATATCCAAAGCGGCACGCCCGATGATGCCGTCCCGCATCTATCTCCCGACTATTCTTTTTATTTGATTCTTTATACTTTCGATACTCTTCTTCATCGGGTGTCCGAATGCTTTTCGCGTGCGGATGCCGTGTATGTGGAAAATCTTCATGCGCAAGATGTGGCGTGTGCTACGGGCTTGCGTGCCCCTCCTTTTTGTTAAGTCTTATACATTGCAACCCGGTTGCGGGGGATATACGCTACATTTGCATCAGGAAAATAAAATCAAAAAGACATACTTATGAAGAAAAGGATTTTTACGGGAGTCTTTGCCTTGCTGGCATTGGCTTCCTGTGGGGGAGGAGAAACGCATTCCCACGAAGAAGATATTCATGCCGGAGAAGCCGCACACGGTGCTTCGGATGAAATTGTGTTGGCACCCGAGAAAGCGGAAGCGGCGGGTGTGAAGACCGAAACGGTACAAGCGGGCACATTCCGCGGAGTAATACAAGTTAGTGGGCAGATACTTGCCTCGCAGGGCGATGAAGCCACGGTGGTGGCAAGTACGTCGGGGGTGGTATCGTTTGTGCGCCCGCTTGTAGAAGGAATGGCGGTAGCGGAAGATAAGGCGGTGTTGACCGTATCGGGAAGCCGCATCCAAGACGGGGACGCCATCAACCGGACGCGCGTGGCTTACGAGACCGCTAAAGCCGAATACGAGCGTGCATCGAAATTGGTAGACCAACAAATCGTGTCGCAAAAGGATTTCAACGCCTTGAAAGAGGCTTACGAGAATGCCCGCATCGCTTACGAGGCTCTTTCGCCCAGTGCAGACGGGCAGGGGGTGTCGGTGGTGTCTCCCATTGCGGGATATATTAAGTCGTGCTTAGTGAAAGAGGGCGATTATGTCACTGTAGGCCAACCCTTGATGACGGTCACCCAGACCCGCCGCCTGCGGTTGCGTGCGGACGTGCCGGAGCGGTATTATCCGATGTTGCGCGGAGTGTCTTCCGCCCATTTCCGCACTTCTTATAACGATCATGTTTATCAACTCGATTCGTTGAACGGACGTTTGCTTTCGTATGGCAAATCTACGGACGGTACCTCTTATTATATTCCTGTTACTTTCGAGTTCGATAATCGGGGCGAAGTGCTTCCGGGTGCTTTTGCCGAGGTCTGGTTGTTGTCGGGCGAGCGGGAAGACATCATCAGCATACCTCGTTCGGCACTTACCGAGGAGCAAGGCGTGAAGTTCGTCTATGTGCAACTGGACGCCGAGTGCTACCAAAAGCGGGAAGTAAAGACGGGAGCCGATGACGGAGCGCGTGTGGAAATTCTTTCGGGCTTGAAAGAGGGTGAAAAATTAGTCACCCAAGGTGCTATCCACGTCAAATTAGCTTCGGCAAGCAATGCCATTCCGGCGCATACACATAATCATTGAAATTAAGAATGAAGAGTTGAAACGCAGATTAGCTCAGATTTACGCAGACAATAATTTAAAATTTTGTTTTATGGCTTAAAATAATCCGTGAAAATCTGCGTCAATCTGCGTTTCAAAATCCAAATAGTAAATAGATCTTATGCTGAACAAGATAATTCGTTTTTCATTGCAGAACCGATTGTTAGTGTTGGTGGCATCGGTGCTTCTGCTTGTGGGAGGGACGTACACCGCCTGGCATACCGAGGTGGATGTGTTTCCCGACCTCAATGCGCCTACGGTGGTGGTGATGACCGAGGCGGGAGGAATGGCGGCTGAAGAGGTGGAACAACTCGTTACTTTCCCTATTGAGACCGCTGTAAACGGAGCTACGGGCGTGCGTCGTGTGCGTTCGTCTTCCACTACGGGATTCTCCGTGGTATGGGTGGAGTTTGATTGGGACACAGATATTTATTTGGCGCGTCAGATTGTGTCCGAAAAATTGGCTACGGTGGGAGAGGACCTGCCCGATAACGTGGGAAATCCTACCTTGGGTCCCCAATCGTCTATCTTGGGCGAATTGCTTATTGTGGGCTTGACCGCCGATAGCACTTCGATGCTCGACCTCCGCACCTTGGCAGACTGGACTATCCGTCCGCGCTTGCTTTCTACGGGAGGCGTGGCTCAGGTGGCAGTATTAGGAGGCGATATCAAGGAGTATCAGGTATTGCTTCATCCCGAGCGGATGAAACATTACGGGGTGACATTGGGTGAGGTAATGGAGGTGACCCGCGGAATGAACCAAAATACCAACGGAGGCGTCATCTACGAGTATGGCAACGAGTACATCGTGCGCGGGGTGGTGTCTACCGAGGAGGTGCAGGAAATGGCTCGTGCGGTTATCAAGACCGTGGGAGGTGCGCCCGTGACGCTTGAAGACATAGCGGATGTACGCATCGGGGCACAACAACCTAAGTTGGGGACGGCTTCGGAGAAAGGAAAGCCTGCCGTACTCATCACCGTGACCAAGCAGCCCCATACGGGCACTATCGAACTGACCGAAAAATTAGAGGCGGCGTTGCACGACCTGCAGAAGAACCTGCCTCCCGATGTGCGTGTCTCTACCGATACCTTCCGCCAGTCGCGCTTCATCGAAAACTCCATCGGCAACGTGCAGGATTCGCTCCTCGAAGGCGCGGTATTCGTGGTTATCGTCCTCTTTCTCTTCCTTGCCAATGTGCGCACTACGCTCATTTCGCTCGTCACGCTTCCTCTCTCGCTGGTGGTGGCGGTGCTCGTGCTCCACTATATGGGCTTGAGCATTAACACGATGAGCCTCGGAGGTATGGCTATCGCTATCGGCTCGTTGGTGGATGATGCGATTGTGGATGTGGAAAACGTGTGGAAACACCTGCGCGAGAACCGGATGCTTCCTGTGGGCGAACGCCGTCCCGTGCTCGAAGTGGTGTTCAACGCTTCGCGCGAGGTGCGTATGCCTATTTTGAACTCTACTTTGATTATCATCGTGAGCTTCGTTCCCTTGTTCTTCCTGAGCGGGATGGAAGGCAGGATGCTGGTGCCGCTGGGCATCGCTTTCATCGTGTCGCTCTTTGCCTCTACAGTGGTGGCGTTGACCCTTACTCCCGTGTTGTGCAGCTACCTGTTAGGCGGTTCGAAGAAAGACGGCTTGCCTCGCGAAGCCTTTCTTGCCGTATGGCTCCGCAAGCATTACGAGAACGGATTGCTGTGGGCGTTGGCACACAAGCGGACGGTCGTGGGGAGCACGCTCGCTCTTTTCCTCGTGGCATTGGGATGCTTCTTCACGTTGGGGCATAGCTTCTTGCCCGCATTCAACGAAGGCTCGTTCACGATTAATGTAAGCTCCTTGCCGGGCATTTCGCTCGAAGAGTCGGACAAGATAGGGCGGCAAGCCGAAGAAATCCTGCTTTCCATTCCCGAAATACAGACCGTGGCGCGGAAGACGGGACGGGCTGAACTGGACGAACATGCTTTGGGCGTGAACGTGTCGGAACTGGAAGCTCCCTTCGAACTCAAGGACCGTTCGCACAAGGAGCTATTAGACGAAGTGCGCCATAAGCTCTCGGTCATTACGGGAGCCAATATCGAGATAGGCCAACCCATCAGCCATCGCATTGACGCCATGCTGAGCGGCACGCAGGCAAGCATCGCTATCAAGCTTTTCGGCGACGACCTGAACCGGATGTTCACCCTCGGAAACCAAATCAAGGATGCGGTGAAAGACGTGGAAGGCATTGCCGACCTGAATGTGGAGCAACAGATAGAGCGTCCCGAACTGAAAATCGTGCCTCGGCGTGAGATGCTGGCGCGTCACGGCATTTCGCTTGCGGCGTTCCGCGAGTTCGTCACGGTCAATATGGCGGGCGAAACGGTGTCGCAAGTCTACGAGCAGGGCAAGGCGTTCAACCTCGTGGTGCGTGCCTCGGAAGACAACCGAGGCTCGATAGAGCGTGTCAAAGACCTGATGATAGACGATGCCGAGGGGCGGAAAATCCCCCTGAGCGATGTGGCAGACGTGGTGTCGGCTATGGGACCGAACACGATTAACCGCGAGAACGTGAAGCGTAAGATTGTCATCTCAGCCAACACCAGCGGGCGCGACCTGCGGAGTGTGGTGAACGACATCCGTGCCCGTGTGGACGAACAGATACACCTGCCCGAAGGCTATCACATCGAATACGGAGGGCAGTTCGAAAGCGAGCAGGCGGCAAGCCGCACCCTGGCGCTCGCCTCGGCGATAAGCATCGTGGTCATCTTCCTCCTGCTCTACTGGCAGTTCAAGAACGCCGCCCAGAGTGCCGTCATCCTTCTCAACTTGCCCTTGGCGTTGATAGGGGGCGTGTTCGTGCTGCTCCTCACCTCGGGCGAACTGAGCATCCCCGCCGTCATCGGTTTCATCTCGCTTTTCGGCATCGCCACGCGCAACGGTATGCTCCTCATCAGCCATTACAACCTGCTCCGCGAAGAGCAAGGCTTGGGCTTGCGCGAGTGTATCGTGCGCGGTTCGCTGGACCGCCTGAACCCGATTCTGATGACCGCTCTCTCGTCAGCATTGGCATTGATTCCGCTTGCCTTGCGCGGTGACCTGCCGGGCAACGAAATCCAAAGCCCGATGGCGAAGGTTATCCTCGGTGGTCTGCTCACATCGACCTTCCTCAATGCCTTCATCGTCCCCATCGTCTACGAATGGATGCACCGGTCTTCCACCACAGATTACACAGATTAAAATAATTGACTATTAACCACAGAATACATTGGAAAATAATTTTATAAATCTGTGTAATCTGTGGTGAAAAACAAACATACACAAACAATGAACAGATACATCACATTAGCCATAGCTTGCTTTGCGGTAGTCCCGATGCAGGCGCAAACGATAGACGACGTGCTCCGCCAGGTGGAGCAAAACAACAAGGAGCTTCAGGCACAGGCACAAGCCACGCTCGCTTCGAAACTCGAAGTGCAGGCGGAAAACAACCTCGAAGACCCTTCGGTGGAGTATAGCCCTTTCTATACGCGGGGCATCACGGGGATGTCCAGTTCGGAACTGGTGGTGACTCAGGGCTTCGATTTTCCCACCCTCTACGGCGCGCGCCGCAAGTCGGGGAAGGTGAAGCAGGAAGCCCTTGACCGGCGTTATCAGGCGGTGCGCCGTGATATCCTTCTGCAAGCCAAGAATCTCTGCCTCGACCTGATTATGCTCCGCCAGAAGCAAGCCCTCCTCGACGAGCGGGCGAAGAATGCCGACGAGCTGCTCGCCCTTTTCGAGAAACGCTTGCAGGAAGGCGACGCGGGTATCCTTGAAGTGAACAAAATCAAGATGGAGCGGATGAGCGTGCAGACCGAGACGGCGCAAACCTCTGCTGCCCACCGTACTGCTCTCCAAGGGCTTCTCGCCCTGAACGGCAACCTGCCCTTCACGTTCGATGCCGACACTTATCCCCGCATGGAGGAACCGAACGATGCCAATGCCCTCTACGATGAGGTAATGGCGACCGATGCGGCTTTGCTCGAAGCTGATGCTAATGCCCGTGCCGCCGAACAGGAACTGAAGGTGAACCGCCAAAGCTGGCTTCCGAAGCTAGAGGTGGGATACCGGCGCAACACTTCGCTCGACGAGAAAAGCAACGGTTTTCTTGTAGGCGGAAGTTTCCCCCTCTTTTCCAACCGCAAGAAGACCCGCATCGCCCGTGCCCAAGCCGTGAGTGCCCGTCTGGCGGCAGACGATGCTCGCCTGAAAGCGGAATCGGAGGTGCATAGCCGTTTCAACGAGATGTGCCGCCTGCGCGAGGCGATGGAGGCATACGATGTAACACTGATGCACCGCACCTTGGCATTGCTCCACGAAGCCGTCCGCGCGGGTCAGCTCTCCGTCATCGAGTTCTATACCGAAGCCGACAACGTCTACTGCAACCTGCAGGCATACATCGAACTGGAAAACCAGTACCAGAAGCTGATGGCGGAGATTTATAAGAATAGGCTTTGAGAGTGAATAATTAATAGTGAACAGTTCATAGTGACTGGCGTTTTGCATATCATTATTAACTGTTCACTATTAACTATTCACTAAAAAACGCTATCTTTGTGCCTGATTAAAAAAACGATGAATTTATGCCACTGAATTTACCTGATAAATTGCCCGCCATTGATTTGTTGAAGGAAGAGAATATCTTCGTTATCGACACGTCTCGCGCGAGTACACAAGACATCCGTCCGTTGAAAATCGTCGTCCTCAACCTGATGCCGATTAAGATTACCACCGAGACCGACCTCATCCGCCTGCTCTCCAACTCGCCTTTGCAGATAGAGGTGAGCTTTATGAAGCTGAAGAGCCACACCTCGAAGAACACGCCGATAGAGCACATGAAGGCGTTCTACCGCGACTTCGACCTGATGCGGGGCGAGAAGTTCGACGGGATGATTATCACGGGCGCGCCTGTGGAGCACCTCGATTTTGAGGGCGTGAACTACTGGAGCGAGCTTCAGACCATTTTCGACTGGGCACGCACGCACGTCACTTCTACGCTCTATATCTGCTGGGCTGCGCAAGCGGGGCTGTACCATTATTACGGCGTGCCGAAATACCAGCTCGGCAAGAAGATGTTCGGCATTTTCGAACATCACGTGTGCGAGGGTTTCCAGAAGCTGCCTATCTTTCGTGGATTCGATGATGTGTTTTTCGTTCCGCACAGCCGCCATACGGAAGTGCGCCGTGCAGATATTGAGAAGCATCCCGAACTTCAGATTGTCTCCGAGTCGGACGATGCGGGCGTACATATCGTAATGGCGCGCGGCGGAAGGGAGTTTTTCGTGACGGGACATTCGGAATATGCCCCTTACACCCTCGACGGGGAATACCGGCGCGATGTGGCGAAAGGCTTGCCCATCGCCCTGCCGAAGAACTATTACCGTGACGATGATCCCGACAAAGGCCCGTTGGTGCGCTGGCGGAGCACCGCCAATCTTTTGTTCTCCAACTGGCTGAACTATTATGTTTATCAGGAGACACCGTATGATATTAATGAAATCCAATGACAATTAATAGTGAATAATTAATAGTTAATAACGATGAATGACATTCTGTCGTTTTCTGTAGCTTGTATTCACTATTAATTGTTCACTATTAATTATTAACTAAAAGACATGACAATCGAACTATTGGCTCCCGCGAAAAACTTGGCGTGCGGGATAGAGGCTATCAACCATGGGGCGGACGCCGTGTATATCGGGGCACCCCGCTTCGGGGCACGTGCCGCCGCGGGAAACTCGTTGGAGGACATCGCGGAATTGGTGCGTTATGCGCATCTGTTTCGGGCGCGTATTTACGTGACGGTGAATACCATTCTGAAGGATGAGGAGCTGAAAGATACCGAGGCGATGATTTGGGACTTGTACCGCATTGGCGTAGACGCGCTCATCGTGCAGGATATGGGCATTACCCGCCTCGACCTGCCTCCCATTCCGCTTCATGCCAGCACGCAGATGGATAACCGCACGGCAGAGAAGGTGAGCTTCTTGGCTGAGGCGGGATTCCGTCAGGTGGTGTTGGCTCGCGAACTGACCTTGGAAGAGATTCGGAAAATCCACCGCGCCTGTCCCGGCACGTTGCTCGAAGTCTTCGTACACGGAGCGTTGTGCGTGAGCTATAGCGGGCAATGCTATGTGAGCCAAGCGTGTTTCGGACGAAGCGCGAACCGTGGGGAATGTGCCCAGTTCTGCCGTCTGGCGTTCGATTTGGAGGATGCCGACGGGAAGGTCATCGCCCACGATAAACACTTGCTTTCGCTCAAGGATATGAATCAAAGCGAAAATTTAGAGGAACTACTCGATGCGGGCGTTTCGTCGCTCAAGATAGAAGGAAGGCTGAAGGACGTGTCGTATGTGAAGAACGTGACGGCTTATTACCGCCAGCGGCTGGACAACATTTTCAAGCGGAGGAAAGAATACGTGCGGGCTTCGTCTGGAAACGTGCGGGTGGAATTCCGTCCTCAGTTGGACAAGAGCTTCAGCCGTGGATTTACCGATTATTTCCTTCACGGGCGCAATCCCGGCATCTTCAACCTGAACACGCCGAAATCGTTGGGCGAGGAAGTGGGAACGGTGAAGGAGGTGCGTGCTACGTGTCTGACCGTGGCGGGCGTGAAGCCTTTTGCCAACGGAGACGGCTTGTGCTACGTGGACGACCAAGGCAAGTTGCAGGGCTTCCGGGTGAACCGTGTGGAGGACAACAAGCTCTTCCCGCAGGAGATGCCCCGCCGCATCCGTCCGAAGACGGTGCTCTACCGCAACTTCGACCAAGCTTTCGAGCGCGCGATGCAGAAGAAGTCCGCCGAGCGGAAGATAGCGGTAGACATGCGATTGGAAGAGAACAATTTCGGCTTCACCCTTACCTTGACCGATGAAGACGGGGTACGTGTGAGCGTGGTGCTGGGACGGGAAAAGGAAATTGCCCGCACTTCGCAAGCCGAGAACTTGAAAGCCCAGTTGCGCAAGTTGGGCAATACGCCTTTCGTGGCGGAAGAGATAAGCATCGGCTTTACGGAAGACTGGTTCATCCCTTCGTCCGAGCTTTCTGATTTGCGGCGCAGGGGCGTGGAACGTTTGCTTTCGGCACGCCGCATTACCTATCCTCAGGAGCGGAGAAGGTGGACAGAGACCGTTCATCCGTTTCCGGCAAAGGTGTTGGATTATCGGGGCAATGTAATGAACCGTGAGGCGGAAGCGTTTTACCGTTCGCACGGCGTGGAACGCATCGCTCCCGCTTTCGAGAAAGACCCTCCGCGCGACGCGGTATTGATGGAATGCAAGCATTGTGTGCGGTATAGCATGGGCTGGTGTCCGGTACATCATCAGAAACGTGCTCCTTTCCGCGAGCCTTTCTACTTGGTGAGCGCAGACGGCAGACGTTTCCGCTTAGAGTTCGATTGCAAGGCGTGCCGGATGAAGGTTCTTTCATCTGTGGTAAAAAAGACGATAGATTATGCTGAAGAGTAAATACCTTATTCCGTTCTTGTTTCTGCTGGCGTTGCTTGCGGCTTGCCATTACCGCCCGATGTACATTCCCGAAAGCGGGGAGGAGGGCGATTCTGCCCGTATCAATACGCGGGCGTATGCGTTGAACAGCAATTTTCAGGTAGAGGCGGATACGTTATGGCTCCATGTACTTCCGTTTATGGACACCGTGGCATTGGTGCAAGGAGATGAAGTGGTGGTGGCGGAATTCGATGTGCATCCGCAAGATTCTGTGGACTCAGTGTGGGTGAAGGTGGCACGCGACCAAGAGACCATCGGTTGGATTCAGGAACGCCGCTTGCTGGAAAACATTGTGCCCGTCGACCCGATTTCGCGCTTTATTCATCTCTTTAGCAATGCCCATACCTTGCCTTTCTTCTTGGTATTAGCGGTGTTTTTCCTTTGGTTTGTCTATCGGGCTGTACGGCGCAAGCAAATCAAGCTCATTTGGCTGAACGATATCGATAGCGTGTTTCCTCTTCTCTTGTCGCTCTTGATGGCGATAGCCGCCACTACGTATAACAGCATCCAGCATTTCGTCCCCGAAACGTGGGAACGGTATTATTATGAGCCTACGCTGAACCCCTTCGATGTGCCTTTCATCTTGGGTTTCTTCATTGTATGTGTGTGGTTGATTGTGCTGGTAGGCGTGGCGGTGCTCGATGATTTGTTTCATCAGACAAAGGCGGAAGTGGCTTTCTTTTACTTGGTAGGGCTGGTTTCGTGCTGCATATTCATTTATGTGTTTTTCACTTACCTCAATATTTACATCGCTTACGTATGCCTTGCCGCCTACGGTGCGGGTTGCATCCGCTGGTTCAGCAAGTCAGACCGCTATCCGTATGTATGCGGGGCGTGCGGGGCAAAGATGCGTGCCAAAGGTATCTGCCCGCATTGCGGGGCGTTGAATGAGTGAGTTTTTCACCACAGATTACACAGATTTAAATAATTAAGAATTAAAAGTGAATAATGAATAACGAAGAATTCTTCAATTAGCCGTCATTAACTATGAATTGTTCATTATTAATTATTTAAATCTATGTAATCTGTGGTGAAAGAACATCAGAAGTTGCACCGCAGGTCGATGCCCACTTGCAAGGGGCGTCCCGCTTGCTCGAACCCGCGGCCCATGGTTTCGAAATAGAATGCTTGGTAATGCTTGTTGAGGGCGTTGGCAATCCACAAGGCGATTTGCCCGTTGCCTTTGGCGAAGCTGATACGTCCGTCCAGGGTACCGTAGAACGGCTGGCTGGCGTTGTTTTGCTCCGTCCAGTAGATGCGTCCTGCCGCCCGGTAGTTGGCATCGAGGGTGATATGGTCAAGTATTGTGTTCCGCCGCAGGGTGAAACGGTATTGCCCTCCCGCACTGAAGGTGTGCTTCGGAACGAAAGGCACGTAACGCCCGTTGTAGGTTTCTTCTTCGCTTACCACGTAATCGGTAAACGTGGCATACGTGTATCCGTAGTTGGCGTTCAGGCTGAAGGCATCGGTCACTTGGGCACGTACCGACGCTTCCGCTCCGATGCTCCGGCTCTTTCCCGCGTTGACTGTGATGCGTCCCAATCCGTTTTCGGCAAAGCGGGAGATTTGCTGGTCGCGCGTGTCCATATAGAAGAAAGCCGCATCGGCTTGTAGCTTTCCGTTCGTGGAGGTAAGGTGTGCTCCCACTTCGTAATTCCACGAATATTCGGGTTTGTAAAGCGTCGCTTCCGATACGTTTACATCCGAGGCGGGGAAGTCGGGCATCATTCCCGCGAAGTTTCCCAGCACTTCGTCTTGCTTGATAGCATCCATCATAGCCGTGCGCAGGTCGTTCTGCACTAAGTCGGAGAACATTTGGATGTTGTAGCCTCCCGAGCGGTAGCCTTTGCTCACCGTGGCGTAGACATTGTTTCGCCGGTTCCATGCGTATTGCAAGGTGAATTTAGGAAGCAATTGCAGGTAATCGGTCCGTTCTTTGCCGATGAATTGGGTCAAGGCTTCCAAAGGGCGCACGATGTCTTGGGGCAGGAAAGGAGCCGAAACACCAAAGTCGAATCCCATGGCGCATTGCGAATCGTAATCCAGCCAAAGCTTTTCGTAATCCAGCCGGAGCCCTACGGTGAGCGAAAGCCCTTCGGTGAAGAGGTCGTTCAAGGTAGACTGGTGATAGATGGCGCCGTTCAATGCAGGAGTTTGGAAAGAACCCGTAACGGTGAGCGGACGGGTAGTGACCTGTGCCGAGAGCTTGGGCGCACTCGACGGAAGATGGGAGAGGCCTGCATTGATGTTGTCTTCTATCAGGCTCCGGATGCCTTCGTCTTCGAAAGTCACGGGGGCATTCGTGTCCAGCCATTGGTAAAATCCGCTCACGCCCGTGGTCCATTGCCAGCGCGTGCCCGGCTTCGATTTCAATACGATTTCTTGCGAAAGGGTTTTCGAGTTCTGCTTTTGCATCATCGTATAGATATCGGCTTCGGTAAAGTCCTGGTCTAAGTTCATCTGGTCATACAGGTATTGGAATCCCGTCACGCTGTTCAGGGTGAAGTTTTCTCCGTGATGCTCGATGTTCAATCCCCCGTTCACTAAGTTGCGCTTGTATCCGCAAGGGTGGTTGTATGCGATTTCACCGATGTGTTCCCCGCGGTTTTCTTCCTTTCCGTCTGTCCGTCCTGTGTAGGCGTAAGGATAGCCGCCTTGGTTGGTATATTCATAATTGAGGGTGAAGTCCAATTTCAGGTCTTCGTTAGGAAACCAGATGGCACGCACACGCCCTCCCGCTTCATCATCGGTATCAATGCGCTTCCCGTTGTAGGCGTTCTTGAAGAAGCCTCCCTTGTGCTCGTAAAACATCCCTACCGAGAACGCGAATTGGTCTGAAATGCGGTGATAGTGTTTCAGCATCGCCTTATAGTTATTATAGGAGGCGGCACTGAGTTGCACATCGGTTCCTTGGTAAGTAAAGGGCGATTTAGTGAACACGCGGATAAGCCCGCCCATCGTATTGCGTCCGTAGAGTGTGCCCTGCGGACCTCGCATCACGTCGATGCGCTCAATGTCGGAGTAGTTGAAGTCGAAAGCGGATTTGTCGATGAACGGGATGTTATCGACATACAATCCTACGGCAGGCGTATTGATGCGCGAACCGATGCCCCGCACGTAGACCGAGGTGGTGAGCTTCGACCCATAATCGGGGATAAATAGATTGGGCACCCGTCCCGAAAGCGATTTCACCGACCCGATTTGCCCGCTCCGTATGTCGGCTTGCGAGAACGAGTTGGACGAAAGCGCTTGTTGGCGTAAGCGGGTGTTTTCTTTCGGTGTGGCGATAATCACCACTTCTTCGATGTCGATAACTTTTACCGTGTCGCGCGGGGCGATAGGTCCGGATGCAAATCCCGATGCCGCCGTGGCAAGCGCAAGGGTCGTAAAGATAAGTCTTGTCTTCATATATTCTTTCTGTGTTATGCTTTTGAGGTTTACCACAGATTACACAGATTAAGAAAATTGATTATCATCGCAGGATTTAATCTTAATTGTTTTAATCTGTGTAATCTGTGGTGAGAAAAACCGCCTGCAAAGTAACGCCAAATCTTCGACACTTGCAATCCCCATAAATGAGGATATTTCCGGTTGTTCTACATTGGTGTTACAATAGGGTCTTAATTTCGGCAGTTTTATTGAAATAAGTC
Organism: Bacteroides sp. An322; assembly: GCF_002161765.1. Classification (GTDB taxonomy): domain Bacteria; phylum Bacteroidota; class Bacteroidia; order Bacteroidales; family Bacteroidaceae; genus Phocaeicola; species Phocaeicola merdavium. The sequence goes on from NZ_NFIN01000025.1 coordinate 37,850, forward strand.
TTTTTTTTGTAACTTATAATCGTCTTTTCAAATATATTTTTTACTTTTGCATTTGTTGTAGCTGTTTTTGTTTAAGCAAAAATGAGCTTCAGAAGATTATTTGTCATGTTGAAAAGGTGATAAATTGTATTCAAGATGACAATGCATAGGCATGTTGTAAATGTGGAAAAAAGATCCGAACTTTTTAGGAGTGTTGTTGTAACTGCTTGTTTCTTAAATGGATAGAGAAGCCGGTAGGATTGGTAGAATTGTCTTTTAATAAATCATCCGTTAAATGGATAATCAAACGAAGCAATGGTTTGTCATGCGCGACTTGACTCGCCCGAATGCCAAGCATCCGGCATACTTGATGTTGCGGGAAAAAGGAATCCGGTATTTCACTCCGATGATTTGGAAAATACAGGTATGCAAGGGCAAGCGGCAGCGGAGAGAAGTGCCTTACATGCAAGACTTGCTTTTCGTTTACGATACCCGTTCGGTGATTGACCCTCTCGTCGAAGAAGTTCCTACTTTCCAATACCGTTTCTTGCGCCATACTTATCGGGTGCCTATGACGGTACGCGAAAAGGATATGGAGCAGTTCATACGGGCAGTAGAGTCGTCAGCTTCTCCTCAATATTATCTTCCGGAGGAAGTTACCCCCGATATGCGCAACCGTAAGATTCGCATGATCGGAGGACAACTTGACGGATACGAAGGCAGCTTGATAACGGTTCGTGGCTCAAAGGTCAAGCGGTTGTTGGTCGAATTGCCTTCGCTTCTGGCTGCAACCGTAGAGGTAGAACCGGAGTTTATCCAGTTGCTCTGACTTCCTCCCTTACGGTTCCAAATCCAGGTATTCCGCAATTACGTTGAAACAGGGGCATGTCTTTTGTGGATTCAGGTCCCGGTGTCCCACGATAAGGGCTTGCGGATATTCCCGGTGCAGTTTTTCCAATAAACGCCGTAGGGCTGTACGTTGTGCGGAAGTGCGTGTGTCTTTAGGCATGCCTTCTTTCGACAGTCCTCCGATGTAACAGATACCGATGCTATGCCGGTTATGTGTCTTACAATGGGCGCCGGCTTGTTTCAGAGAGCGTCCTTCTTCAATGGCTCCGCTGGTAGGTATCACGTAATGGTAGCCGCACCCGTTCCAGCCAATCGAACGGTGATAGTTGTCAATGTCTTTGCAGCGCAAAGGGCTGCCTTCCTGATTGCCGGAGCAATGAATGATGATTAAAGAAATGTCTCGCATAGGTGTTTAAGTTTTAAGTGGTAGAGACGCGGTGTATTATCAACTATCAACTCTCAATTATCAACTTTTAATTTAAAGAATTACGCTTTTGCGGCTTCCAGGTCTACCGTGCTTAGTCCTTCCTTCTCTGCTTTCAACGTAGCTTTTTGAGCAGAACGGCTGCTGACGGGGTTGAACTCGGCGCGTGACAGCAGATTTTGGAAATCATCGCCAGGCGTGAAAATGATATTGACCGAAGTGATATTGGCAGCAGTAAACGCCTTGAGGTTTTCGGCACCTTCCGAACTGAGGGAAATCCAGAAGTTTCCCAAGTCGCCCAGTTGCACTTTCTTGCCTTCCAAGAGCATTTCTACCAGGCATTCGCACATATCCGAGATAACGCCTTTCACCGTACCGCGGGTATATACGCCGTTGTGGTCGGCAATGTGTTTCACGAACTTGTTGAACGACATAAGTTCAGCCATTTGCGGTTTTGCATACGCTTTTTCGGGTGCCATTTCGTCTTGAGGGTTGCCTAAGAGGCATACAGAATAATTAATCATAAGCTTAAAGTTTTTTAGGTTTATAAAAAAGGTTTGTTTTTAGATAGATTTTCATTTAAAAGGTTATTTGTCATTCGGTTACATGCAACTGGTAATACCTAATGTTGTACCGATTGCTGTGAGGATTGTGATTAATGTTTGGATAATAATACCCCAAATGTTTTTCTTTTCCATACGTTTATTAGTTTATAGTTAATAATTTGTAGTTGATAGTTGAGAGTTGATAATTGATAGTTTGATATCCTTCGTCTCAATTTTCAATTTTCAATTTCAATAAGTCATAGACCGTTTGTCGTTGATTGACAATGCAAAGATAGAGCGGGGATGAGGCGAAAGAAAGCGCGTTCGGAACCGTTTAAAATCCGTTCGGGATTTGTTCGGTAATCCTGCGTTTAAGAGGTATTCATAATCCTATTTCTATGGAACAATTCAATAATTTCGGTACTATTCATCAGCTTAGTACAGGCGATCATGCTACATTGATATATAATAATAAGGAGGAGAAAGACGGTACTGTCTCCGAAGAAAAGCTCAGTTGTTCTCCCGAAGAGCAGGCATTGGCGGTTTATTTGCAGGAAGCCTCTCGGCGCGAGGCGGTTATAGCCCAACTGGCTTTGGTCACCACAGCCCGTGAAATTGCTTTCAAGGTAGTGGCTTCCCTGTCCGACCTTCCCAATATCGACCGCTATGTCGTGGTAAAGAAAGATTTCATCAACTCTTTGTTGTCTTTTACGCCGAATCTTACCCACGGCAATTCCGTCAACAATGTACGCGAGCAAATCAACAAAATGGTAGACCAAAATAAATGGAAACGATAGTGCACCGCAAATTACAAATTTGCCTTTCAGACCTGTTTCGGGTCACTCTCGGGTGGCTGTTCGTTACGGTCTGCATCTATGTTTTCGAAATAGAGGATGAAATGCTGTGTGGATATACTTTCGGGACATTGGTATGGCATGCAATCGCTTACACGGTATTGTTGGCGGTTGTCGTTTGGTTTTTAGACCTGATACTTCCGGAAAGAAAGAAGGTGCGCGGCAAGAAGAAACGTCATGCCGTCTTTCATATTTCAAGCACCACCAACCATATTGACATAGAAAACAGAGGGACAATCCACCAGTTAAGCACAGGCAAGGATTCTTCCCAAACCATCAACGAAGACAAGTAACGCCCAGCCGGAAAACTGGGTTTTTGCAGAATGAAGCCACTCATCGAGCGAATGCTGGCCGCACGTTTTTGGAGAATGTATAAGCATGGCATATCCCGATGGCTGATTCGTTTGTTTGTTCCGATGTCTTGTTGAGCATAGGTTATGTGGTAGGGGTGCTGCTCTGTATCGGGCTTCATCTGAAGATTCTGGAGTGGCGCACGAAAAAGAAAGACGGTAAAAAAACGTTGGTCGATGAGTTATGCGAGAAAGCTGAGGCAAAAGGGGTTAAGTTGACCGAAGAAGAGGCAAAAAGCCTGTTGCATAAGCTGTTTTTCGATTATATAGACAGGCTAGAGCCTCAAAAAGAGAAGACGGAAGACGAAGAATAAAGCCTGCCAGAATGTCTGCCGTTAGCTGACAAAAATGCATACGGCTTCATCCGCCTCCGAAGCCTGCTTCGTTTCCCCAATCATCCGGCTTCGTAGCCCGATGCAGCTAGCTGCGTTTGCAGCGCCGAAATATTCCCGATTGCTTGCATTTGGCGGAATAAATGCTTATATTTGCAGAAAAGGAGGAGCTAACATGAAGACAAAAGATGAATATATCAAGTTATTACAATCGTGTGCAACGATTTTGCGTGAACAATTTGATGTCCGTACACTTTGCTTGTTTGGCTCCGTAGCCCGAAACGAACAAACAGAAGATAGTGATGTAGATATTTGTGTAGAAATGGAACCGAAGCTTTATCGTTTTGTGGAATTAGGTATGTTTCTTGAAAAATTGTTAGACAGTCGTGTGGACGTAGTTCGTATGCATCGCAATATGAATGCCTTGTTACAAAAAGAAATCGAAAAAGACCGTATCTATGTGTTGTCGTGAGCGGAAAGAAAGAATATTGTTGACTTTAAGACAGGTAGAACATTCTATTCTTTTATTGCAAGAATGGAATAAAGGTATGTCTAATGCTGACGATTATTTGCTTTCTCCAGAGGGTACTAAAAACTGGAATGCCTTAAATAGAGTGCTTACATAAACTTTCTTACTAAAATATGATAAGAAGCAATAAATCCACATGATATACCAGTGATGTTTTGATAAAACTTTTTATATTTGCAAAAAAAATCATGAATATGATCGATAATGATATGATAATCGATATAACCGCTCCAGACGTTATTCAGGAAATTTGGGAAAAAGGAATATCTGTTGATGGATATGATGCAAATTTATATCGTCAAGATTTTGCCGGTGCATGGATTGCACGAGATAAATATGGAAATACAGAAAGTATGTTGGGATGGGAAATAGACCATGTTTATCCTACAGCAAAAGGAGGAGATAATCATTTTATCAATTTACGTCCGATGAATTGGCAAAATAATAGAAGCAAGGGTGATGATTTCCCCGATTATCTTGCTGTTGTCACATCAGAAAAGAGCGTGAACATTCAAACTGAGGCCAATTATACCGTCAATCAAAAGTTAGTGGAAGAGCTAAAAAAACTTTATGAATTATGATTAAAGGAATTGCCATAGAAAAGTTATTTGGCATCTATAATTATGATATTAAGATACCTCAGGGAGAGAATGTAAGCATTCTTACCGGTCCTAATGGTTATGGTAAAACAACGATATTAAACATTATCAGGCATTTATTGAATTGTGAATTTTGGTTTTTTTATTTCTTAGAGTTTAGGCGGATTTTAATTTTGTTTGATTCGGATAAATATATAGAAATACAAAAGTCTGCTGTTGCACAGCTTGATTATACATTGTTATCAGACAAAGATACTGTAGACTTAAGTGGAACATTACAATCTCAGGCAAAAATAGCATTAAAGGAAAATGACCGCTGATAAACTGAAAAACTATGACTTTTTGCATACAAGTTGTTATAACCCAGCTTCCAGTCATGGTTTGATAGAGAAGGACGATTTAGACGATTTTATAGAAAGACATCAAGAGTGTTCTGATTGGGAATTTATAAATGGGCATGATTTTATTCAAAGATTATGTTTCTATTTGAAATCTACCCATCATAAAAATAACCTAAATGAGGAAAAGATTAAGTTTGCGTTATATCCTTGTTTCGATATGAATGCATTTCAAAGAACATTGCTTTATGGAAATATACGACGATGGGAAGTAAATAATGGAAAACCTATTCTGAAACCTGTATCGTAAACATTAAAGATACTCGTAAAAAGTAGGTAATCAGCCCAAAATCAGCCATTGACTGAAAGCTTTATCTTCGTTGCGAATAAGAATCATGATTACTATCAAACACACCGATTTCACGTCCGACATCAGTTTGGCATCCATGCTGATGGTCTGCACAAAAGAAAACATGTTGGATACCTGCAAGAAACTCGGTCTCTATGTCAGCCCAAATCTAAGAAAGGAAGAGACGGCACGCCGCATTGCGCAGGAGATTTTAGACAATCCCCTTGCCGTGCTGTGTAGCCTGAGCAAGAGTGAACTGCAATTAGTGGACGAGTTTGTGAAGGCAGGTCCGAACCAATACCTCACCAAAAAAATGCGTAAGACACAATATAAGTTGCAGAAATACGCGCTAATATTGACTTTCGAAGATTTCGCGGCCAATGAATGGAAGATGCTGATGCCAGATTGTGTACGTGAGTCGCTTTCCAACAGTTTGCCGACCATTCTGTCCATCACAGAGAAAACGGGAAAGGCACCGAGTTACAAAGAATTTCAGATGCTGGCGTTTCTAAACTCGTTAGAAGGCTGTAAGTGAATAGGATTCCGGCAAAAATCGCCTTGGCTACAACCTTGTATTAATTATTCAAGACTAATTTTTAACATAACTCGGTTTAGGGCATTGTTTAGTGTCTTTTCAAAAGGGATGTCCTAAATTAAACAATTATTTTTATTATTTATGATACAAAAAATCTCATTTCAGAATTACAAAGCCTTTGAGAAAGGAGAAATAAAAATAAAGCCTATAACCATATTATTGGGAGCTAATAGTGTTGGTAAAAGTAGTATAATTAATTTATTGTTAATGCTACAACAAACGGCTAATTCAAGAAACTACAAATCAGCTCTTAGATTACATGGTGAAAACGTGAGTATGGGTGAATGTGAAAATATATTTAGAAATAAAAAAACTGAAAATAATATAGTTATTGGTTTTGATTTTAATAATTCAACATTATTGGAACTATTAAAAGGTGGTTTATTAGAGGATTTTATTGATATTTTATTTCAGCCAATAGAACTTCTGTCTAGTTTTCCTGATTACAGATTAAAGAATAATATAAATATAAATATAAATCAATTCCTTAATCAGAAACAGGAAATAGACACCCAAGTTTATGCTTCAAAACAAAAATTTATAAAATTATATACAACTATAGAATCTATCATGAATAATAGTAGCAATACGTATTCTGATAAATTAAGATACTATTTAATAAATATCAAAAAAGAGGTTCTACTCAATGAAAAAAAACATATAGAATTATTATATGATTTTCTAAGAAATGTAAAAGATATCATACAGATAGAAGATGAAACTTTTAATTTATCATTTGAATTACTTTTTACAAAATCAAACAAAAAAGAAGATGTACTTAAGATTAAAAAAGTGTCTTTAATTTATAAAAAGCACTCCATTTTAGATATAGAACTTATACTGAATAAAAACAATTCTACATATGAGAA